>NZ_NMOJ01000119.1 GCF_002251635.1 Pseudomonas mandelii | reverse complement strand
GTGTTATTCGACGGCTTTGACCATGTCTTCGATGACCTTTTTGGCATCACCGAAGACCATCATGGTTTTGTCCAGGTAGAACAACTCGTTGTCCAGGCCCGCATAGCCGCTGGCCATCGAGCGTTTGTTGACGATAATGGTCTTGGCCTTGAACGCTTCCAGGATCGGCATGCCGGCGATCGGTGAGTTTGGATCGTTCTTGGCGGCCGGGTTGACCACGTCGTTCGCACCCAGCACCAGCACCACGTCGGCCTGGCCGAACTCGGAGTTGATGTCTTCCATCTCGAACACCTGGTCGTAAGGCACTTCCGCCTCGGCCAGCAGCACGTTCATATGCCCAGGCATACGGCCCGCTACCGGGTGGATCGCGTACTTCACGGTCACGCCACGATGAGTCAGCTTTTCGGTCAGCTCTTTGAGCGCATGTTGCGCGCGGGCAACTGCCAGGCCATAGCCTGGAACAATGATCACGGTGTCGGCGTTGGTCAGCAGGAAGGTCGCGTCGTCCGCCGAGCCGGATTTCACCGGGCGTGCTTCTTTCGAGCCTGCCACTGCGCCGGCATCCGCCGTGTTGCCGAAACCGCCGAGCAGTACATTAAAGAAGGAGCGGTTCATCGCCTTGCACATGATGTACGACAGGATCGCGCCGCTGGAGCCCACCAGGGAGCCGGCGATGATCAGCATCGAGTTGTTCAGCGAGAAGCCGATGCCTGCTGCTGCCCAGCCGGAGTAGCTGTTAAGCATCGAGACGACAACCGGCATGTCGGCGCCACCGATCGGGATGATGATCAGCACGCCGAGCACGAACGCCAGGGCCAGCATCAATGCGAAGGCACTGAGGTTGCCGGTGAACATGAACGCCAGGCCGAGACCAAGGGTAGCCAGGCCAAGCACCAGGTTCAGCTTGTGCTGGCCGCCGAACTGTACCGGTGCGCCCTGGAACAGACGGAACTTGTACTTGCCCGACAGTTTGCCGAACGCGATCACCGAACCGGAGAAGGTGATAGCACCGATGGCCGCACCGAGGAACAGCTCCAAACGGTTACCGGCCGGAATCGAGTCGCCCAAATGTTTGACGATGCCCAGGGATTGCGGCTCGACCACGGCGGCGATGGCGATAAACACCGCTGCCAGGCCGATCATGCTGTGCATGAAGGCTACCAGCTCTGGCATCTTGGTCATTTCTACGCGCTTGGCCATGATCGAACCGGCGGTGCCGCCGACCAGCAGGCCGACGATGACGTAGCCAATACCGGCCGTGGCGAGTTCTGCGCCCAGTTTATAGATGAGGCCCACGGTGGTGAGTACCGCCAGCGCCATGCCGAGCATGCCAAACAGGTTGCCACGTCGCGACGTAGTTGGGTGTGACAGGCCTTTAAGGGCCTGGATAAAGCAGATCGACGCGATCAAGTAGAGCGTCGTGACTAGATTCATGCTCATTACTTGGGCGCCTCTTCTTTTACTTTCGGGGCTTTCTTCTTGAACATCTCAAGCATCCTGCGGGTGACCAGGAAGCCGCCGAACACGTTAACCGCCGCGAGCGCCACGGCCAGGGTGCCCATGGTCTTGCCCAGCGGCGTCACGGTGAGTGCGGCGGCGAGCATGGCGCCGACGATCACGATTGCGGAAATCGCGTTGGTCACCGCCATCAGCGGCGTGTGAAGCGCGGGGGTCACGTTCCAAACCACGTGGTAGCCGACATAAATCGCCAGCACAAAGATGATCAGGTTGTAGATACCGGGGGAGATAAGCTCTTCCATCGTCTGAATCCCTGCTTAGGCGTTTTTGCGGATGACTTGGCCGTCGCGGCACATCAGGCACGCGGCGACGATGTCGTCTTCGAGGTTGATTTCAAACTGCCCTTCCTTGGTGAAGACCAGCTTCAGGAAGTCCAGCAGGTTGCGCGCATATAGAGCAGAAGCATCGGCGGCTACGGCGCCGGCCAGGTTGGTCGGGCCGCAGATGGTCACGCCGTTCTCGACCACGACCTGGTCGGCCACGGTGAGCGGGCAGTTGCCGCCCTGGGCTGCGGCGAGGTCGATGACCACCGAGCCTGGCTTCATTTGCGCGACGGTCTCGGCGCTGAGCAGGGTGGGTGCCTTGCGACCTGGGATCAATGCGGTGGTGATGACGATGTCGGCTTGCTTGGCGCGTTCGTGTACGGCCAGGGCCTGGCGTTGCATCCAGCTCGACGGCATCGGGCGAGCATATCCGCCGACACCGACGGCGCATTCGCGCTCTTCATCGGTTTCATAGGGTACGTCGACGAACTTGGCGCCGAGGGATTCGATTTGCTCTTTTACTGCGGGGCGTACGTCAGACGCTTCGATCACTGCGCCCAGACGTTTCGCCGTGGCGATGGCCTGAAGGCCCGCAACACCNGCCCCGAGNATCAGCACGCGTGCCGCTTTCACGGTGCCTGCTGCGGTCATCAGCATCGGCATGAAGCGCGGGTAGTGGTGGGCTGCCAGCAGGACCGCTTTATAGCCGGCGATGTTGGCTTGAGACGACAGCACGTCCAGGCTTTGAGCGCGGGAGGTGCGCGGAGCCGCTTCCAGCGCGAACGCGGTAATGCCGCACTCGGCCAGCTTGGCAATGGTTTCATTGCTGAACGGGTTGAGCATGCCGACCACAACGGTGCCGCTTCTAATCAGCGTCAGCTCGCTGTCGCTGGGGGCGACTACCTTGAGAATCAGCTCGGCACCAAACGCATCGTTGGCGCTGCCAATGNTTGCGCCTGCCGTTTCATAGGCACTGTCGACGATGCTGGCGTTGAGGCCTGCTCCGCTTTGAACAGTGACCTTATGGCCCTGGCCGATCAGCTTCTTGATGGTTTCCGGGGTGGCAGCCACCCGCGTTTCACCGGTCTGGGTTTCGAGAGGAACACCAATGTGCACGTCAAATCTCCTGCGTGATCTTATTGAGTAAACCCAGGCACTTCGGATGGTGCGGCTGGGGCGGCCGATCAGCACGATCCCGCCAAATCTGGGCGGGGCGCGGCATTTTGCAGGCGAACTTTACGGCCTTCAAGGGATTATGACGGGTGACGGAAAATTAACTACAAGTCACCCCGTGACCGAATGTCGCAACCAACCGCCTAGATCCCTTGCAGGGCGTGCCTTGTAAGGATTCTGGCCGAATTTCAAGAATTTACACATCGGCACGGTGAATGAGGCGTCATTGCTGGTGAATAGAGGCTCAAAGCCACGTCGGCAGGGACTTGTGGGACGTTTGTACTGCTCGTCGGTACAGTCTGCCAATATGCGACAAAAACGTACATCTGTAGGGCTTTGATTTTGCTGACTACGGGGTCAGCTAACAGCGGTAAGCCTTTACCCTTCTAGGCTGTAGCTTTGGGCCTGGGTGACCAGCCAATCGCGAAATGCCCTTAGAGACGCCGATTCGACCTTTCGCTCCGGAATCATCAGGTAATAAGCCTTGATGCTCGACAGCGCCTGGGTGTTGGCTATCACGAGGCGCTTCTCCGCCAGTTCGCGCTGAATCAGGAATGGCGGAATCAGCGCGATCCCCATGTCGTGCATCGCCGCTTGGGCAAGCATGGAGAATAGCTCGTAGCGCGGTCCTGTCATGTCGCGCGGCACATTAAGGTGCTGAGAGTTGAACCACTGGCGCCAGGCATAAGGGCGCGTGGTCTGTTGCAGCAGGGGCATTTCGGCGATTTCATCGGCTGTCAGATTGGCTTTTTTGCCCAGTAGCGTAGGGCTGCATACCGGCATCGGATTTTCGCCCATCAACCTGTGGGATTCGGTACCCGACCAATCCGCATCACCAAAGTAAATCGCGGCATCGAAATCGGTGTCGGCAAACAGGAAGGGGCGCGTGCGGTTGGTGAGGTTGACCGTCACTTCCGGGTGCTGACGTTGAAAGTCCTTGAGGCGAGGAATCAGCCATTGGGTGCCAAAGGTTGGAACCACGGCCAGTTCGATCACATTGGCGCCCTGTTGTCCCATCACGGACAAGGTGTCCCGCTCAACCGCGTCAAGCTGGGTGGCTACGCGGCGGCTGTAGGAAAGTCCGGCTTCCGTCAGCTTCACTCCGCGCCGCGAGCGTCGGAAAAGTTCTACGCTGAGGAACTCCTCAAGGCTGGCGATCTGTCTGCAAATAGCGCCTTGAGTGAGCGAAAGTTCCTGCGCCGCCTTGGTAAAGCTCTCGTGGCGCGCTGCCGCTTCAAAGCTGATCAGGGCGGTGGTGCTAGGGATTTTCCGACGCATGTACTCCAACCTCACTAATACATCGCATAAAGGCTATTTCGCGACGTTACGGAGTGAGAAATTAGCACAACAGTATGCAAAATCCTCGTTTGCCGTAATGCCGGGCCAGGCCTAGGATCAGTCCACGTTATTTGACCCGATTCGAGAGGACACACTCATGGGCGGTAAAGCTAGCTTCAACTGGATCGATCCACTGCTGCTGGATCAACAGCTCACCGAAGAGGAGCGCATGNTGCGCGACACCGCNGAGCAATTCGCNCAGGACAAGCTCGCACCGCGCGTTCTCGAAGCTTTCCGCCATGAGAAGACTGATCCAGCGATCTTCCGTGAAATGGGCGAAGTCGGCCTGTTGGGCGCGACCATCCCTGAGCAGTACGGCGGCAGCGGCCTCAATTATGTCAGCTACGGTCTGATCGCTCGTGAGGTCGAGCGTGTCGACTCCGGCTATCGATCGATGATGAGTGTGCAATCCTCGCTGGTCATGGTGCCTATCAATGAGTTCGGTACCGAGGCGCAAAAGCAGAAGTACCTGCCGAAGTTGGCTTCTGGCGAATGGATTGGCTGCTTTGGTCTGACGGAGCCTAACCACGGTTCCGACCCAGGCGCGATGATTACACGTGCACGCAAGGTGGACGGCGGCTACAGCCTGACCGGCGCCAAGATGTGGATCACCAATAGCCCGATCGCTGATGTGTTCGTGGTCTGGGGTAAGGATGATGCGGGCGACATCCGTGGCTTCGTCCTGGAGAAAGGCTGGAAAGGCCTGAGTGCTCCGGCGATCCACGGCAAGGTTGGCTTGCGTGCATCGATCACCGGCGAGATCGTCATGGACAACGTGTTTGTCCCTGAAGAGAACATTTTTCCTGACGTCCGTGGTTTGAAAGGCCCTTTTACTTGCCTCAACTCCGCGCGCTATGGCATCTCCTGGGGGGCGCTGGGTGCNGCCGAGTTCTGCTGGCACACCGCTCGCCAGTACACCTTGGATCGTCATCAATTTGGTCGTCCGCTGGCGGCGACCCAGTTGATCCAGAAGAAACTTGCCGACATGCAGACCGAGATCACTCTGGCCTTGCAAGGCTGCCTGCGTCTGGGGCGTATGAAGGATGAAGGTACGGCGGCGGTTGAGATTACCTCGATCATGAAGCGCAACTCCTGCGGCAAGTCCCTGGATATCGCGCGTATGGCGCGGGATATGTTGGGTGGCAACGGCATCTCTGATGAGTTCGGTGTCGCTCGCCATCTGGTCAACCTGGAAGTGGTGAATACCTATGAAGGTACGCATGACGTCCACGCACTGATCCTCGGTCGCGCGCAGACCGGCATCCAGGCGTTCTATTAATAGGAGAACGTCCATGGGCGCGCTTTCGCATCTACGGGTACTGGATTTATCGCGGGTGCTGGCCGGGCCTTGGGCCGGGCAGATCCTTGCGGACCTTGGCGCCGAAGTGATCAAGGTCGAGCGCCCGGGCAATGGCGACGATACGCGCGCCTGGGGACCGCCNTTCCTTAAGGACGCCTATGGCGAGAACACCACTGAGGCCGCCTATTACTTGTCGGCCAATCGCAACAAGCAATCGGTGACCATCGACTTCACGCGTCCAGAGGGGCAAAAGCTGGTGCGTGAGCTGGCAGCCAAGTCGGACATCCTGATCGAAAACTTCAAGGTCGGTGGCCTGGCGGCNTATGGGTTGGACTATGAGTCGCTCAAAGCCATCAATCCGAATCTGATTTATTGCTCGATTACCGGGTTTGGCCAAACCGGGCCTTACGCCAAGCGTGCGGGTTATGACTTCATGATCCAGGGCCTGGGTGGGCTGATGAGTCTGACCGGTCGACCTGAGGGGGATGAGGGCGCAGGGCCGGTGAAAGTCGGTGTGGCGCTGACAGACATCCTGACCGGACTCTATTCGACTGTTGCGATCCTTGCCGCGTTGGCCCATAGGGATCATGACGGTGGCGGTCAGCATATCGATATGGCGTTGCTGGATGTTCAGGTTGCGTGTCTGGCCAACCAGGCGATGAACTATCTGACTACGGGTAATGCGCCTAAGCGCCTGGGTAATGCTCATCCGAACATCGTGCCTTATCAGGATTTTCCTACGGCAGATGGCGACTTCATCCTCACCGTGGGTAATGACGGGCAGTTCCGCAAGTTTGCGGAGGTGGCTGGGCAGCCTCAGTGGGCGGATGACCCACGCTTCGCGACCAACAAGCTGCGGGTGGCGAATCGTGCGGTGTTGATCCCGCTGATCCGTCAGGCGACCGTCTTCAAGACCACGGCTGAGTGGGTACTGCAACTGGAGCAGGCGGGTGTGCCATGCGGACCTATTAATGACTTGGCTCAGATGTTTGCTGATCCTCAGGTCAAGGCGCGTGGTTTGGCGATCGAGCTACCCCATGTGCTGGCAGGGATGGTGCCGCAGGTAGCGAGCCCTATTCGCCTGTCGGAAACGCCGGTGGAGTATCGTAATGCGCCTCCGTTATTGGGCGAGCACACGCTGGAGGTTTTGCAGCGAGTGTTGGGTCTGGACGCAGATACGGTTTCCGCTTTCAGAGAGGCGGGGGTGCTCTGAAGATTCCTTCTATATAAAAGGGAGGGGGTTGCTCTCCTATATATAGAGAGAATCGGCCTGGTTTCCGGCTTTCTGCAACTTATTGATAGAAAAGCCAAATTAGGGGTTGACGGCAGATTCTGGAAGTCTATAATTCGCCCCACTTCCGGCGCAGTCGAAACGGAAAACTCCTTGGTAAACAAAGAGTTACGCGGTTTTCGGCAGCGAGTTGCTTCGGGTCATCGAAGCCCAGAAGGAGTTGATCAGGCAGGGTTGTTTGGCTTGATTGACGGTTCGATCTTCTCGGTCGAAAGCGGAGAAAAAGAGGTGTTGACAGCAGCGAGTAACGCTGTAGAATTCGCCTCCCGCTAACGAGAGATCGGAAGCGCAAGTGGTTGAAGTTGCAAAGGAANCTTTGAAAACTTCTGAAAATAATCACTTGACAGCAAATGAGGCTGCTGTAGAATGCGCGCCTCGGTTGAGACGAAAGATCTTAACCAACCGCTCTTTAACAACTGAATCAAGCAATTCGTGTGGGTGCTTGTGGAGTCAGACTGATAGTCAGCAAGATTATCAGCATCACAAGTTACTCCGCGAGAAATCAAAGATGTAACCAACGATTGCTGAGCCAAGTTTAGGGTTTCTTAAAAACCCAAAGATGTTTGAACTGAAGAGTTTGATCATGGCTCAGATTGAACGCTGGCGGCAGGCCTAACACATGCAAGTCGAGCGGTAG
>NZ_NMOJ01000118.1 GCF_002251635.1 Pseudomonas mandelii | reverse complement strand
AGAGNANTTNTNCTCTCTTGAGAGCGGCGGACGGGTGAGTAATGCCTAGGAATCTGCCTGGTAGTGGGGGATAACGTTCGGAAACGGACGCTAATACCGCATACGTCCTACGGGAGAAAGCAGGGGACCTTCGGGCCTTGCGCTATCAGATGAGCCTAGGTCGGATTAGCTAGTTGGTGAGGTAATGGCTCACCAAGGCGACGATCCGTAACTGGTCTGAGAGGATGATCAGTCACACTGGAACTGAGACACGGTCCAGACTCCTACGGGAGGCAGCAGTGGGGAATATTGGACAATGGGCGAAAGCCTGATCCAGCCATGCCGCGTGTGTGAAGAAGGTCTTCGGATTGTAAAGCACTTTAAGTTGGGAGGAAGGGCATTTACCTAATACGTAAGTGTTTTGACGTTACCGACAGAATAAGCACCGGCTAACTCTGTGCCAGCAGCCGCGGTAATACAGAGGGTGCAAGCGTTAATCGGAATTACTGGGCGTAAAGCGCGCGTAGGTGGTTTGTTAAGTTGGATGTGAAATCCCCGGGCTCAACCTGGGAACTGCATTCAAAACTGACTGACTAGAGTATGGTAGAGGGTGGTGGAATTTCCTGTGTAGCGGTGAAATGCGTAGATATAGGAAGGAACACCAGTGGCGAAGGCGACCACCTGGACTAATACTGACACTGAGGTGCGAAAGCGTGGGGAGCAAACAGGATTAGATACCCTGGTAGTCCACGCCGTAAACGATGTCAACTAGCCGTTGGGAGCCTTGAGCTCTTAGTGGCGCAGCTAACGCATTAAGTTGACCGCCTGGGGAGTACGGCCGCAAGGTTAAAACTCAAATGAATTGACGGGGGCCCGCACAAGCGGTGGAGCATGTGGTTTAATTCGAAGCAACGCGAAGAACCTTACCAGGCCTTGACATCCAATGAACTTTCTAGAGATAGATTGGTGCCTTCGGGAACATTGAGACAGGTGCTGCATGGCTGTCGTCAGCTCGTGTCGTGAGATGTTGGGTTAAGTCCCGTAACGAGCGCAACCCTTGTCCTTAGTTACCAGCACGTAATGGTGGGCACTCTAAGGAGACTGCCGGTGACAAACCGGAGGAAGGTGGGGATGACGTCAAGTCATCATGGCCCTTACGGCCTGGGCTACACACGTGCTACAATGGTCGGTACAGAGGGTTGCCAAGCCGCGAGGTGGAGCTAATCCCACAAAACCGATCGTAGTCCGGATCGCAGTCTGCAACTCGACTGCGTGAAGTCGGAATCGCTAGTAATCGCGAATCAGAATGTCGCGGTGAATACGTTCCCGGGCCTTGTACACACCGCCCGTCACACCATGGGAGTGGGTTGCACCAGAAGTAGCTAGTCTAACCTTCGGGGGACGGTTACCACGGTGTGATTCATGACTGGGGTGAAGTCGTAACAAGGTAGCCGTAGGGGAACCTGCGGCTGGATCACCTCCTTAATCGACGACATCAGCTGCTCCATAAGTTCCCACACGAATTGCTTGATTCATTGAAGAAGACGATAAGAAGCAGCCCGAAATTGGGTCTGTAGCTCAGTTGGTTAGAGCGCACCCCTGATAAGGGTGAGGTCGGCAGTTCGAATCTGCCCAGACCCACCAATTTTGTGTGGGAAACGCCTGTAGAAATACGGGGCCATAGCTCAGCTGGGAGAGCGCCTGCCTTGCACGCAGGAGGTCAACGGTTCGATCCCGTTTGGCTCCACCACTACTGCTTCTGAAGTGTTGAAAGCTTAGAAATGAGCATTCCATCGTTATGATGGTGAATGTTGATTTCTAGTCTTTGATTAGATCGTTCTTTAAAAATTTGGGTATGTGATAGAAAGATAGACTGAACGTTACTTTCACTGGTAACGGATCAGGCTAAGGTAAAATTTGTGAGTTACTCGTAATTGAGTATTATCGAATTTTCGGCGAATGTTGTCTTCACAGTATAACCAGATTGCTTGGGGTTATATGGTCAAGTGAAGAAGCGCATACGGTGGATGCCTTGGCAGTCAGAGGCGATGAAAGACGTGGTAGCCTGCGAAAAGCTTCGGGGAGTCGGCAAACAGACTTTGATCCGGAGATGTCTGAATGGGGGAACCCAGCCATCATAAGATGGTTACCTTACACTGAATACATAGGTGTATGGAGCGAACCAGGGGAACTGAAACATCTAAGTACCCTGAGGAAAAGAAATCAACCGAGATTCCCTTAGTAGTGGCGAGCGAACGGGGACTAGCCCTTAAGTGGCTTTGAGATTAGCGGAACGCTCTGGAAAGTGCGGCCATAGTGGGTGATAGCCCTGTACGCGAAAATCTCTTAGTCATGAAATCGAGTAGGACGGAGCACGAGAAACTTTGTCTGAATATGGGGGGACCATCCTCCAAGGCTAAATACTACTGACTGACCGATAGTGAACTAGTACCGTGAGGGAAAGGCGAAAAGAACCCCGGAGAGGGGAGTGAAATAGATCCTGAAACCGTATGCGTACAAGCAGTGGGAGCCCACTTTGTTGGGTGACTGCGTACCTTTTGTATAATGGGTCAGCGACTTATTTTCAGTGGCGAGCTTAACCGAATAGGGGAGGCGTAGCGAAAGCGAGTCTTAATAGGGCGTCTAGTCGCTGGGAATAGACCCGAAACCGGGCGATCTATCCATGGGCAGGTTGAAGGTTGGGTAACACTAACTGGAGGACCGAACCGACTACCGTTGAAAAGTTAGCGGATGACCTGTGGATCGGAGTGAAAGGCTAATCAAGCTCGGAGATAGCTGGTTCTCCTCGAAAGCTATTTAGGTAGCGCCTCATGTATCACTGTAGGGGGTAGAGCACTGTTTCGGCTAGGGGGTCATCCCGACTTACCAAACCGATGCAAACTCCGAATACCTACAAGTGCCGAGCATGGGAGACACACGGCGGGTGCTAACGTCCGTCGTGAAAAGGGAAACAACCCAGACCGTCAGCTAAGGTCCCAAAGTTATGGTTAAGTGGGAAACGATGTGGGAAGGCTTAGACAGCTAGGAGGTTGGCTTAGAAGCAGCCACCCTTTAAAGAAAGCGTAATAGCTCACTAGTCGAGTCGGCCTGCGCGGAAGATGTAACGGGGCTCAAACCATACACCGAAGCTACGGGTATCACGTAAGTGATGCGGTAGAGGAGCGTTCTGTAAGCCTGTGAAGGTGAGTTGAGAAGCTTGCTGGAGGTATCAGAAGTGCGAATGCTGACATGAGTAACGACAATGGGTGTGAAAAACACCCACGCCGAAAGACCAAGGTTTCCTGCGCAACGTTAATCGACGCAGGGTTAGTCGGTCCCTAAGGCGAGGCTGAAAAGCGTAGTCGATGGAAAACAGGTTAATATTCCTGTACTTCTGGTTATTGCGATGGAGGGACGGAGAAGGCTAGGCCAGCTTGGCGTTGGTTGTCCAAGTTTAAGGTGGTAGGCTGGAATCTTAGGTAAATCCGGGATTCTAAGGCCGAGAGCTGATGACGAGTNATCTTTTAGATGACGAAGTGGTTGATGCCATGCTTCCAAGAAAAGCTTCTAAGCTTCAGGTAACCAGGAACCGTACCCCAAACCGACACAGGTGGTTGGGTAGAGAATACCAAGGCGCTTGAGAGAACTCGGGTGAAGGAACTAGGCAAAATGGCACCGTAACTTCGGGAGAAGGTGCGCCGGTGAGGGTGAAGGACTTGCTCCGTAAGCTCATGCCGGTCGAAGATACCAGGCCGCTGCGACTGTTTATTAAAAACACAGCACTCTGCAAACACGAAAGTGGACGTATAGGGTGTGACGCCTGCCCGGTGCCGGAAGGTTAATTGATGGGGTTAGCTAACGCGAAGCTCTTGATCGAAGCCCCGGTAAACGGCGGCCGTAACTATAACGGTCCTAAGGTAGCGAAATTCCTTGTCGGGTAAGTTCCGACCTGCACGAATGGCGTAACGATGGCGGCGCTGTCTCCACCCGAGACTCAGTGAAATTGAAATCGCTGTGAAGATGCAGTGTATCCGCGGCTAGACGGAAAGACCCCGTGAACCTTTACTATAGCTTTGCACTGGACTTTGAATTTGCTTGTGTAGGATAGGTGGGAGGCTTTGAAGCGTGGACGCCAGTTCGCGTGGAGCCAACCTTGAAATACCACCCTGGCAACTTTGAGGTTCTAACTCAGGTCCGTTATCCGGATCGAGGACAGTGTATGGTGGGTAGTTTGACTGGGGCGGTCTCCTCCTAAAGAGTAACGGAGGAGTACGAAGGTGCGCTCAGACCGGTCGGAAATCGGTCGTAGAGTATAAAGGCAAAAGCGCGCTTGACTGCGAGACAGACACGTCGAGCAGGTACGAAAGTAGGTCTTAGTGATCCGGTGGTTCTGTATGGAAGGGCCATCGCTCAACGGATAAAAGGTACTCCGGGGATAACAGGCTGATACCGCCCAAGAGTTCATATCGACGGCGGTGTTTGGCACCTCGATGTCGGCTCATCACATCCTGGGGCTGAAGCCGGTCCCAAGGGTATGGCTGTTCGCCATTTAAAGTGGTACGCGAGCTGGGTTTAGAACGTCGTGAGACAGTTCGGTCCCTATCTGCCGTGGACGTTTGAGATTTGAGAGGGGCTGCTCCTAGTACGAGAGGACCGGAGTGGACGAACCTCTGGTGTTCCGGTTGTCACGCCAGTGGCATTGCCGGGTAGCTATGTTCGGAATAGATAACCGCTGAAAGCATCTAAGCGGGAAACTAGCCTCAAGATGAGATCTCACTGGGACCTTGAGTCCCCTGAAGGGCCGTCGAAGACTACGACGTTGATAGGTTGGGTGTGTAAGCGCTGTGAGGCGTTGAGCTAACCAATACTAATTGCCCGTGAGGCTTGACCATATAACACCCAAGCAATTTGCTTGCTTCGAGCCCAAAGGCGAAAGAGACCAGATTGCGGTGTGTGAAGACGATAGAACCGAAAGTTCGATCTCACAAAACACCGAAAGCTGTCACATACCCAATTTGCTGAAGCGAGGCCATCTGGTCACGACTCAGTACCCGAATTTCTTGACGACCATAGAGCATTGGAACCACCTGATCCCATCCCGAACTCAGCAGTGAAACGATGCATCGCCGATGGTAGTGTGGGGTTTCCCCATGTGAGAGTAGGTCATCGTCAAGATTAAATTCCGAAACCCCTATCTGCGTATGCAGGTAGGGGTTTTGTTTTAGTAGAAGTCACCAATTTTGCTGGCACGTTACGACTGTAACGGGCTGGACACAGAGTTTCTTGACGACCATAGAGCATTGGAACCACCTGATCCCATCCCGAACTCAGCAGTGAAACGATGCATCGCCGATGGTAGTGTGGGGTTTCCCCATGTGAGAGTAGGTCATCGTCAAGATTAAATTCCAAAACCCCTGTTTGCTAACGCAGACAGGGGTTTTGT
>NZ_NMOJ01000117.1 GCF_002251635.1 Pseudomonas mandelii | reverse complement strand
TTTGGGCGGTCGAAAANTGCNGNCCATTGTCCCCTGCGTGACATGCCACATCTGCGTCACGTCCTTCCCCAGCATTCCCAGGTATTCAAGAGGTACATTGACCGTCAGCCGCTCTAGCACGCCGTTCGGCGGGAATATCGACCATTTCATATAAATCCCTAAGATTTCTCCGGCTAGTGCCGACAGACTGATGAGACATGCGTGCACCAAAGTAGAGCGGCCGAAGAACGCCGCCTGCGCTGTTACATGGAATGTTGCACCTGGAACGCATCCCCACTTTTTGCATAAGAAGTCCCATGAAATGAATCTCAAATTCAGCCATAAAATCCTTTTGGCCGCCTCTGGCGTCGTGGTGCTGGCTTTTGCGTTGTTCACTTTGTACAACGACTATCTGCAGCGAAACACCATTCGGCAAAACCTCGAATCCTCCGTCCAGCAAGCCGGCGATCTGACCGCCAGCAGCGTGCAGAACTGGATGAGCGGCCGTGTGCTGGTACTGGAAAACCTCGCCCAGAACGTCGCTCATCAAGGCGCCAATGCGGACCTTCCCGGCCTGGTGGATCAACCTGCGTTCACCTCGAACTTCCAGTTCACCTACGTTGGCCAGGCCAATGGCGTGTTCACCCAGCGCCCTGACGCGAAGATGCCCGACGGTTACGACCCACGTCAGCGCCCTTGGTACAAGCAAGCCGTGGCTGCCGACAAGACCATGCTGACGCCGCCGTACATGGCCGCCGTCGGTGGGTTGGTGGTGACGATCGCCATGCCGGTGAAAAAGAACGGTGAATTGCTCGGCGTGGTCGGCGGTGACCTGAGCTTGCAAACCCTGGTGAAGATCATCAACTCGGTAGACTTCGGTGGTATCGGCCATGCGTTCCTGGTCAGTGCCGACGGTCAGGTGATCGTCAGCCCGGACAAAGACCAGGTGATGAAAAACCTGAAGGACATTTATCCAAACTCTGGCGTGCGCATCGAGAAGGGCAATCAGGACGTCACCCTGAACAAGCAGGACCGCATTCTGTCGTTTACCCCGGTGAGCGGTTTGCCGAATGCCGAGTGGTACATCGGTCTGTCGATCGACAAGGACAAGGCCTACGCACCACTGAGCCAATTCCGTACCTCGGCGCTGATTGCCATGTTGATTGCGGTCGTAGCGATTGCCGTGCTGTTGAGCCTGCTGATTCAAGTACTGCTGCGTCCGCTGACCACCATGGGTACCGCGATGCAGGACATCGCCCAGGGCGAAGGCGACCTGACCCGTCGTTTGGCCGTGGAAAGCAAGGACGAGTTCGGCGAGTTGGGTGGTTCGTTCAACCAGTTCGTGGAGCGGATTCACGCATCGATTTCCGAAGTGTCCTCGGCGACCCGCCAGGTCCACGATTTGTCGCAACGCGTAATGGCATCGTCCAACGCTTCGATCATCGGCTCCGACGAGCAAAGCGCGCGCACCAACAGCGTGGCCGCCGCCATCAACCAATTGGGTGCCGCGACCCAGGAAATCGCCCGCAATGCTGCCGATGCCTCGCAGCATGCCAGTGGTGCGAGCGAACAGGCAGACGACGGTCGTAAGGTCGTAGAGAAAACCATCCTGGCGATGTCGGAACTGTCGCAAAAGATCAGCCTGTCCTGCACTCAGATCGAAACCCTGAACGCCAGCACCGACAACATTGGTCATATTCTCGATGTGATCAAAGGCATCTCCCAGCAAACCAACTTGTTGGCGCTCAATGCCGCGATCGAAGCGGCGCGTGCNGGGGAAGCCGGGCGCGGGTTTGCGGTNGTGGCGGATGAAGTGCGCAACCTGGCGCATCGCACGCAGGAGTCGGCGGAAGAGATCCACAAAATGATCACCTCGCTGCAGATCGGTTCTCGCGAAGCGGTGACGACCATGAATGCCAGTCAGGTCTCCAGCGAAGAGAGTGTCGAAGTGGCGAACCAGGCGGGCTTGCGCCTGGTCAGCGTGACGCAGCGAATCGTAGAGATCGATGGCATGAACCAATCGGTTGCTGCCGCCACCGAGGAGCAGACGGCGGTGGTTGAAACCCTCAACGTCGACATCAACCAGATCAACTTGCTGAACCAGCAGAGCGTGGCGAACCTCAATGAAACGTTGAAGGATTGCGATGCGTTGTCGTTGCAGGCGAACCGGTTGAAGCAGTTGGTTGACAGCTTCAAGATCTGATTCAGGTCAGGTCTACCGCGTTATCGTTCAATCGCGAGCAGGCTCGCTCCCACAGGTTCACGCTAAACCCTGTGGGGGCGAGCCTGCTCGCGATAGCGGTGGATCAGTCACCGCTGAACCAAAGCCCTACACAAACAGCTTCAACACATTATTCATCGCGTCATCCGCAAACCCCTGCACAAACTCCTTGAACCCCGGCAACGCCTCGGCACCTCCCTGCGCCGGTTCGGCAATGATGGTCCAGGTCGCCCGCGACTTGCCCGCGCCCAGCGGTTCAACACTCATCGCCGCCCACAAATTGGCCACACCCAGCGTGTTGTAAATCGTGGTCCACGTCATGTTCAGTGCTTGGTCATCCCGCGAGTTGAGTTGCTCGACCACCAGGTTGCCGTCCTTGAAAAATTTCTTGCGCAGCGACGACACGCCTTCGCCCGTCATCTCGATGTGCGACAACGCCGGAATGAATTGATCGAAGCCGGCAAAGTTGCCGACCACCGCCCAGACCTGCGCGGCATCCGCCGGCACTTCGACGCAAGATACGACGTGGCAGCCTTGAGGGTTTTTGATCAGGGTATCGGGTTGCAGATTGTTCATGGTCTTGCTCCATTGGGTTTGAGTGAATCAGATGAAATTGATTTCTTTGAGGTAGTCGCAGCCGCGACGCAGCAGCGCCGGGGATTTTTCCGGGTAGTGCGCGCCCATCTGCCGCACGCCGGCCTGGGCGTTGGCGTGGCCGATCATCGAGATGTCGCCGATGTCTTCCTCAAAGCCGTTGAGGTAGAAACCGAGTACGCCGAACAACGCGTTTTCGCTGTCGACCCGACCCAGTTGCTGCTGCCAGTCGGCGACGCTGACCATGGAGAATTCGCGGCCGGCCTCACGGAATGACGCGACGTAATCGTCCCAACTCAAGGGCTCGGGGTTGTGCAGGTTGAACACCGCTTTTTCAGGTGAATAACGGCTGGCATGGAAGCCAATAAAGCGTGCGAGAAAGTCCACCGGCATCAGATCAAAGTTCAGCGCGAACTCCGGCACCTGGCCGAGCTGGATCGAGCCTTTGAGCATCAGCATCAAGCGATTTTTGTGCGGCTGACAGACGCCGGTCAGGCTGTTGAAGCTGATATTGCCGGGGCGATAAAGATTGACCCTCACCCCACGTTCACGCGCTCGTTCGAGGATTCGTTCACCGACCCACTTGGACAGGTTGTAGCCGTTCTTGATGTAGATCGGCGGCGTCTGCGCGGCGGGTAATTCCAGCACTCGGCCATCGTCGGCAATCGTGCTGGACGCCGAGAGCGTGGAGACGAAGTTGAAGATCTTCTTGCTGCGCCCCTCGCACAGCCGAAGGCATTCGAAAATCGGCTCGACGTTGTCCCGCGCCAACGACTCGTAATCGAGCACGTGATTGACGTTGGCGGCGTTGTGCACCAGCGCGCCGAACTCTCGATCGAGGCGCTCGTAAACGTGCGCATCGAGCCCCAACGACGGGCGAGTGATGTCTGCCGCGTAAACCTGCACCCGACTCAGGTCCAGGTGCTCCAGACGGTTTTCCCGCAAAGCGTGAGCGAAGCGTTCAGCCGCCGATTGCCCGCCGCCATCGCGCACCAGGCAGGCGACTTCACTGACGCCCCACGCCAGCAACGCCTCGACGATGTGCACACCGACAAAACTGTTGGCGCCGGTGACGATCACCTTGTGCACATCGCCCATGCGGCTGATGGGCAGCGGCTGAATATCCAGCTCGCGGAAGGCATCCGCCAGCGCTTGCGCGCTCAGGACTTCCTCGGTGCCAGAGCCGCGCACCAACGTCGCCAGCTTCGCAATCGTCGGCAATTCAATGAAGCGGTTGATCGAGATGCTGCGGCCGAATTCTTCACGCAATCGCAGCAACATCCGTGACAACAGGATCGAGTGGCCGCCCAGATTGAAGAAACTTTCGTCGGTCGGAATATCGCTGGCCGGCAGCTCCAGCAGCCCGGCCCAGATCTCCAGCAACAGCGCTTCATCGGCGCTGGCGGGCAAGCGCCGTGTCGTGTTTTCGGCAACATTCACCGGCATCGCCAGCAGCGCTTTGCGGTCGACTTTGCCGTTACTGGCGAACGGCATGCTCGGCAGTTCGGTCCAAGCGATGGGGTGCATGTAGTCCGGCAAAAACTGCATCGCATGAGCCTTCAAGGCTTCGCGCGCGACGCCCGGCTGGTTCTCCTGAGGTTGCGCGAGGAAGGCCAGAATCCGCCGTTGGCTGTCGATAACCACCGCGACCTGACGGTACAACTGACTGTCGCGCAGGCAGCGTTCGATCTCTTCCGGCTCGACGCGAAAGCCGCGGATTTTCACCTGATTGTCCCGCCGTCCGCACAGCTCGATACCGTCGCGGGTCCATTTCGCCATGTCGCCGGTACGGTAGGCGCGCAGGCTTTGGCCGTCTGGCAAGTTCAAGTCCAGGTAACGCTCGGCAGTCTGCTGCGGGTTGTTCAGATAACCCAGGCACACCCCCGGCCCGACAATGTACAACTCACCGACGGTCTGCTCGGCCACCGGCTGAAAAGCCTCGTCGAGAATCAGCACCTGGCTGTTGGCAATCGGGGCCCCGAGGGTGCGGTTGCTGTCGCCGGCGCGCAGCTGACGCGCGGTGATCAGCACCGTGGCTTCGGTCGGGCCATAGAGGTTGTAGAGATTGCCCTGACGGGTGAGCTGTTCGATGACGTAGGGCTCGCAGACATCGCCGCCGGTCATCACATGATCCAGGACCTGTAGCTGATCCAGCGGCAGAATGCTCAACAGCGCCGGCGGTAAAAACGCATGGCTGAGGCGTTGATGGCGAATCAGCTCGACCAGCTGCAACGGATCGCGGCGCTGGTCGTCGTTCGGCACGATCAGCTCGGCACCCTCAAGCAGGGTCGGGAAAATATCGATCAGTGACGAGTCGAAACTCAACGACGAAAACTGCAAGGCCCGACTGTGTTCGGTCAGCTGCACATAGTCGGCATACCACGCGGTGAAGTGCGCGAGGTTGGCCTGGCTGAGCAGCACGCCTTTGGGATGCCCGGTGGTGCCCGAGGTATAGAGCGCCATGCAGGGCGCGTCGAGAGCGGGTCGCTGGCGCATCAAGGGTTGACCGAGGTCGACGTCAGTGAAGTCGATGCGACTGATGTCCAGCCCCGGCATTTCGTCGGCGAGTGGATGCTGGCCGTCATGCAGCAACAACACCGCACCGGCATTCGAAAGGATGTACTGCTGGCGTTGCAGCGGATGGCTCGGCTCCAGCGGCAAGTACACCGCGTCGCTGCCCAGGATCGCCACGATCCCTGCATACAACGCACTGCATTTCGGCAAGCAGATCCCGACCACCAAGGGGCCTTGATGCTGTGCGAGCAACGGCAGCAAGTGTTGCTGGATCGCACGGCTCTGGGCGTGTAATTGCCGATAACTCAGCGATGTGCCGTCGATGTTCAGCGCAGGTCGTTCGGCGGACTCGATGAAGCGCTGTTGCAGACGCTCGATCATCGGGATCCGGGCGAGATCTTGCAGCCACGGTTGAGCCGTGTTGTTGAGTTGATGAACGAACGCCAGGCGTTCTAAAAACAGCAGATTGTCCACCTGATCAAAATGGGCTGCCGCTGCCGGTTCAGTGCAGAGAAAATACTCGGCGTCCCGGGAGAATCGGCTGACCAGCAGTGAGACGTGATCCACCAGCTCCGCCACCGCTCGCAGGCGCAAGGCCTGGCCGTTTCCGCTAGGCTCATCGGCAATCGACACGCGCGTGAACAGCGTTGATCCCTGCATGCACAGCAGGTCCATCGGCGGTAAACCGGTGATGTTTGGCACGCCAATTCCCAGTTGCAGTGTCAGATGCGGCGCATCACCCGGGACTGAAAACGCCTGGCTGGCATCGTCAATCAGCAGATCAAACGACGGCGCCTCCTCGAACGTCTTGAGCCGCACCAGCGAATGACCCTGTTGTTCAAGTTCCAGCGCCAGGTCGGTCAAGGCCTGGCTTTGCCCAATGAGCAGAATGTCGAGACGTCTCATGATGTTCTCCTCGTTACACCAGGTAGTCGCTGAGGGCGTCTTGCACGCACGGCGAATCCAGCAGCGAACTGCTGCGGAAAAACCGCACGATGTTGGCGACCAGCGGGTGATGACGATTGATCGGGAAGGCCAGCCCCGAGATTTCGTTCTTGAGTGCCTGGCGTGCCGCGTCGCTGATCTGCAAGGCTTCGATCAAGCGGAAGTCGAAGGACTTCTGGATGTCGTTGGTCAGGTAATGGCCGATGAACACCGGCAGGATTTGCGCGATGAGCTGGCGGTCGTCTTCGCTCGCGGTATGCCAGTAGATGCGTACCATCCGCGACCAGAATCCGGAGTGGCGGCCCTCGTCGAGCAAGTGATCGGCCATCAGGCCCTTGATCGACTGCTTGACCGTGTCGTCCTTGGCGAACGCCGCGACATCGCCGGTCACGGTGTTCTCGGCGATGGCCACGCAGATCAGTTCCACGGCGCTGCGCAAATGCTCCGGTGCGAGGGCCACGGCCGCCGGAATCGCCCGGCTCAGCTCGATTTCATCCGGCAGCCGGATCGGCGTGATGCCGGTCATGGCGACGGTCTGCTGCATGAAGTCCATGGCCACCAGCGCGTGGTAATCCTCGTCCACCACCACGGTCATGGCGTCATAGCGACAGGCAAACGGGAACGCCACGGCGAAGCGATTCTTGGCGATACTGCGGGCGGTCTTGTCGACGATTTCGGTTTCGAAAATCACCACGTCGTTGATGAATTTGTAGAGTGTCTGCACCAGCGCGAAGTCCCGTTGTTCCGGGCATTCGCGCAGGAAGGTTTCGCTCAGCACCAACGGTTGGCGGCTCAACGGGTAGATCAGCTTGTCGTCGTTCTCCAGCACACGCCGGGGGCGGGTGCGGATGGTCGCGCGACTTTCCCAGGCGTCGGCGAAGGATTGGTAGTCGGCGGCGTTCATGCATTCACCTCCGCAACCGGTTCGCTCATGCTCAGGCGCAGGCCGTCCCACAAAGCAATGCGGCTTTCCACGGCGGCAATGGCGCTGGCGTAGACGTCTGCTTCGCGTTGCGGATCGCCGTCGACCAGCCGTGCGAGGAGTTTTTCAGCGGCGGGGCCGTGGTCCTCGGAGTCGACTTCGATATGCCGCTCCAGGTAGTAACGGAAGGTCGGCGCTTGCTCGATGCCGATACCCCAGTCGTCGAGAATCCGCTGGAACATCTGCGGAATAACGCTCTCACGACCATGCAAAAACGCTGCGGCAACGCTATGTCCCGGCGCGTGCAGCGCGGTGTGCAAGGTGTGCCGCACAAACTGCGCAGCCGCCGGATCGATATCAACACTTTGCAGCGCCACGTCGTAACTCACACCTTCTTGTTGCAACGCCACGAAGCGTTCCACGGCGACCGTGCTGGCGCCGACTTCGCGCATCGCATCCAGGTACAACTCGAAATGACTGTAATGACCCTGGGCCGGACGATCATCGGACTCTTCACCCAGCACAATCTCATTGATCAGACGCGCGGCCTGCGGATCTCGCGGCGGCAACCAGGGCAGTTGAACGCAGGTCAGTTCCTGTTGCAGGCGTTTGGTCAGCGACATGAAATCCCACACCGCAAAGACATGGGTTTCCATGAACCGTTGAAGTACCGACAGTGAATGTATTTCAGAGAAAATCGGGTGTGCACTAAGTTCTGCTTTCTTCTGGTTGAGGCGGTCTTTATTCGTTTTCATGAGCGAGCCTATAAGTGATCTGAAATGCCGTTAAGGGTGATGTGATCAATAAGTGACGGTCGTTTAACGTTTTTTGTTGGCGAGCGAATGCCTCAATTAAATTGATGTCATCCAGAGCGATACAGTCGATTTGGTGCCGTGTTTACTGGTGGCGGAGAAAAACTAATACACGAATAAAGTGTCGAGCAAGTTATTTTTATATTATTTAAAAGTTTAACTTTTTCGCGCGCGACAAGTTCCAATAAAACTATAAGTGTCAGTTTTATTTGGGCGTAGTTGCTCCTTTCGACGAAGTGTCGTCAAAATTCAAATAAAGAGTGAATGCCTCACTCAAAGCAACTTTCAAAGTTGTTCCGTTGAATGCTTCAAGGGGGTGGAAGTTGGCTGGGATTGACGCCGGTGCTTCCTTTCCCGTGACAAGACTCCTTCCGTAGGTTCTTGGTGCGAGGACTGCGCCGCCATGGCGGCGCGTCGCCCGTTCATTATTCGTTGGCAACCCAAGAGTGAGCGTAAATCACGGCCGCCGCTATCGCCCGGCCGTCATCTTTGCTGGCGTATTGATGGAGCTTGAGGGAGGTCAATCGAAGGCAGGCTTGGGGAGGGGACGTGCGGTCGCTGAAGCGGGGATGTGTAAGTTGATTATTCACAGCAAGCGCGGCGCGCAGTTCGAACTGCGCGCCCAGGCTTGGCGCCGGGTTTTACCTGGACGTTTTCTTGCTCTGCGCCTCAGGGCTGTTGAGGTAGCGCGTGATGACCTCGACACCGCGGTTGAGGTGGTGCTCGAGCAGCTTCACCGAACGCTCGGTGTCGCGATCTTCGACGGCCAATAACAACGCCCGGTGATCATCCTGGGACAGCTTGCCCAGGCCCATGGCTTCCAGGTTGAAACGCAGGAAGCGCTCCTCTTCGTTCAAGCCATCTTCAATCAGTCTCAGGAGCCGACGGTTAGGCGCCTTGCTGTAGAGCGACATGTGGAAAAGGCGATTGAGCCGCCCGATCTCGGCGTAGTCGTGTTCTGTTTCCAGGTTATCGATATAGCGGGCAGCGTCTTCGAAATCCTGTTTATCAAGCAAGGGAATCGACAGTCGCAGGGCTTCGGACTCCAACAGAATCCGTAACGCATAAGTCTCGACGGCATCGCCCTGAACCAGCGGTGCAACCACCGCACCTTTATGGGCGATGACGTTGAGCAGCGACTGGGCTTCAAGCTGGCGTAACGCTTCGCGCACGGGCATGCGGCTGACGCCGAACAGGCTGGCCAAATCTTGCTGGCGCANCGCGGTGCCGCAGGGAATGCGCCCGTCGAGAATGGCCGAACGCAGGGTTTCTTCGATCACCGAACGTGCGAGGTGAGCGGGAATCGGCCCGTTGACCTTGATACTGCTGAGGGGGTTGGGCTTCTGTGTCACGACTACGCACCCTGTTTGGCTGAAATATTTGGATCCAAATGGACACTAGTGACTGCCATGCAGCTTGTCAAACGGACAAAAGATCGCAGCCCACGACTTTTCATGTCACTCACCATTCAAAGTCTAGCGTGTCGCCAGTGATTGCACCGTGCCATTGTCTTTTAACGGGCTAACCTGCACCATCAAGCGAATTCCACCTGCCTGACCTGGATGCCTCGCATTGGCGGTACGTTTCGCGATCCCTCGGACTTTGCGCTGGCTGTGCTGCGCGTTGCTGCTGGCCGGCGTCATGCTGGGCGGGTTGCATGCCGATTGGGATTTTTCGCTGATCAGCCGCAAGGCGCAGGTCTTGTACGGGCCGTTGGGCGACGGGAAGCCGCGCATCGATGCCTGGCAGCAGTTGCTGGCCACGCAAAAACAGGCCAGCGAGCTGGAACAGCTCAATGTGGTCAATCAGTTTTTCAACAAACAGGTGCGTTACGTTGAGGACATCGACCTTTGGCACGAGGTCGATTATTGGGAAACACCCATCGAAGCCCTGTGGAAGGGCGCTGGCGACTGCGAAGACTATGCGATCGCCAAGTACTTCAGCCTGCGCCATCTCGGCGTTTCCAGTGACAAGCTGCGCATTACCTACGTCAAGGCGTTGCGNCNGAACCGCGCGCACATGGTGCTGACTTACTATTCGAGCCCCGAGGCCATGCCGCTGGTACTCGACAGCCTGATCGATGCAATTAAACCGGCCAGCCAACGAACCGACTTGCTGCCGGTCTACTCTTTCAATGCCGAAGGGTTGTGGTTGCCTGGCGCCAAGGGCAACAAGAAGGTCGGAGATACCAAACGCCTGTCTCGCTGGCAGGACGTGTTGAAGAAAATGCAGGCCGAAGGTTTCCCGGTCGAGACGACTAACTAGGAGCACGCGCTCAGATGTCTTTGTTCAAACAGCTGTTGATCGCNATCTGTCTGTTCCTGGTGGTCGCCTTCAGCGGCAGCTTCATGGTCAGCCTCGAAAGCTCGCGCACCCAGTACGTCAACCAGTTGCGCTCCCACGCCCAGGACGCCGCGACGGCACTGGCGCTGTCCCTGACGCCGAACATCGACGACCCGGCCATGGTGGAATTGCTGGTCAGCTCGATCTTCGACAGCGGNTACTACGCGAGCATCCGCGTGGTTGACCTCAAGACTGACCAGACCATCGTCGAGCGCAGCGGCATTCCAGCGGTGAACAACGTGCCGGACTGGTTCGTCAAAATGATCGGTCTGGAACCGGCCGGCGGCGATGCGCTGGTCAGCCGTGGCTGGGAGCAGGCGGCGCGGGTCGAGGTGGTCAGCCATCCGATGTTCGCATTGGCCAAACTGTGGCAGAGCGCGTTGGGCAGCCTCGGCTGGTTGCTGATCTGCGGCGCGGTGAGCGCGGTATTGGGCGCGCTGTTGCTGCGTCGGCAGTTGAAGCCGTTGGACTACATGGTCAAGCAGTCCCACGCCATCGCTCGNCGCGAATTCCTCAGCCTGCCGGAACTGCCGCGCACACCGGAACTGCGCCGAGTGGTGCAGGCCATGAATCAAATGGTCGAGAAGCTCAAGGCGCTGTTCCAGGAGCAGGCCGAGCGCAGTGAAAAACTGCGGGTCGAGTCCTATCAGGACAACCTCACCGGCCTCGCCAACCGTCGTTATTTCGAGATGCAGCTCAACGCGCGCGTCAGCAACCCGGAAGAGACTAACTCCGGCTATCTGCTGCTATTGCGGGTCAAGGACCTGGCCGGTCTCAACCAGCGTCTGGGCGGTCAGCGCACCGACCAATTGTTGCAGGCCGTGGGCGAGCAACTGTCCCGCGAGTGCGCCAAGTACCCGGAAACGCAGAACCTCGTCACGCGGATCCGTGGCGGTGAGTTTGCCGTGCTGGCGCCGGGNCTGGTGCGCGAAGAAGCGCTGCAACTGGCGCAGAACCTCGACAGCGCTTTGGCGAGCCTGCATGCGACCGGCGCCACGGACGTGGCCTCGGTCGCGTCGATCGGTCTCGCGCCGTTTATTCATGGCGACTCACCGCAGGCCGTGTTGGGGTTGGGCGACCAGGCGTTGGCTCAGGCTGAAGGTCAGGGTGAACAGAGCTGGGCGTGCCTGGATCACAGCGCCTCGGCCAGCGTCGGGGATGACCATCACGCCTGGCACAAGTTGCTGGATCAGGCGTTGACTCAGCAGCGTTTCAAGTTGTATTTCCAGCCGGTGGTCGCCAGCCAGGACACGCAATTGGTGCTGCATTACAAGGTGCTGTCGCGGTTGATCGACGATGAAGGCCAAACCATTCCCGCCGGACGCTTCCTGCCGTGGCTCGAGCGCTTCGGCTGGACCGCGCGCCTGGATCGGCTGATGTTGGAGCTGGTGCTTGAGCAGATGGCCGAGCATGAGGAATCGCTGGCGCTGAACCTGTCTTCGGCGACGTTGGCCGATCCGCAGGCGCTGAACAAAGTCTTCGAGATTTTGCGTGCTCACTCCGATCTCGGACCGCGGCTGACCCTGGAAATCGGCGAGGAGCAACTGCCCGAGCAAGCGATGCTGGAAGAACTGACNCAGCGCCTGCGCGAGCTGGGATTCTCCCTGAGCCTGCAGCGTTTTGGTGGGCGGTTCAGCATGATCGGCAACCTGGCACGGCTGGGCCTGGCGTACCTGAAGATCGACGGCAGCTACATCCGCGCCATCGACCAGGAAAGCGACAAGCGCCTGTTTATCGAGGCGATCCAGCGCGCTGCCCACAGCATCGACCTGCCGTTGATCGCCGAGCGTGTGGAGACCGAGGGGGAGTTGAAAGTGATTCGCGAGATGGGGATTTNTGGGGTTCAGGGGCAGTTGTTTGGTGAGCCCAAGCCTTGGCAGTGAGGCTTTATAGCTGAGTCGTCAGTCAGTCCGCCATCGCGGGCAAGCCCGCTCCCACAGTGGAGCTGTGTTGACCANNGCCCTGTGGGAGCGGGCTTGCCCGCGATGGCATCAGCACAGACAACATCAAAGGCCGAAGCCTCAGATCAACCCCGTCTCATCATCATCAATCAATTGACTCAACCCACCCAACGCCTCTCGAGCCTGGGTCCGGTCCATCAGTTTGGCCTGGGCCGCGGCCGGCAGGTCGGTGACGCGGATCACGCCTTTGCTGGTCAGCACCTGGATCAAGTCGTCGAGAACCCGGATCATTTCCAGGTCGCTCTGCTTGAGCTGCTTGAGGCTGCTTTCCATCACTTCGTTGGCATACCAGGCCTGGATTTCATGGTGGTCGGCCGGCAGCGTTTCCGTGGCCTCGGCGTAGGCCGCGGCTTCCACGCGCACTAACTGACCTTGCGCATCGCGTTGCACGTAGAACATTGAGCATCCCTCAGAAATGAACCAGCGTCATGCTGTCAGCAGCATAGGCCAACTGGACGCGAGTATGCGGTGCGGCGACGAAATCGTCACCGGGGGGATGGGCACAAACGTGACGGCCGCCCCATAAGGGCGGCCGTTTTTCGTGGGATCAGCTGTTGTTGTGATCGACTTTGATGGTCGGGTCACTGCCGGCAATCAACGAGTGCAGGTTGGCGCTGGACCAGTTGTTGCCTTCCAGTTTGATCGTCACATCCGGCGTTGCGGCCGCCGCATCGCCTGAGTTGAACTTGCCGCCGGAGCTGACTTGCAGCGACGACACGCCATCAACGGTGCTGATTTTCAGGAAGTTATCGATGGTGCTGCCGGTTTCGCCTTGCAGCAGATCGCGCAAGTCGATCCGGTCACCTTCCGACGCCTTGAAGTCCTTGATCACATCGTTGCCGATGTCACCGGCCTTCCACACGAAGGTGTCGGCCCCCGAACCGCCAATCAGGATGTCGTTGCCCGGGCCGCCGATCAAGGTGTCGTTACCNGAGCCGCCGAGCAGGATGTCATTGCCTTTGCCGCCGTCCAGGTAGTCATTGCCGCCCTGGCCGAACAGGATGTCATNNCCGGTGCCGCCCAGCAGCGTGTCGTTGCCGTCATGGGCACCGGACACATCGAATGCGCTGTAGTGCTCGGTGATGAACTGGTGCACGTTGCTGGTGGTGACTTTGCTGACGTCCACGCCGGTTTCTTTGGCGACGAANGCCTGCAGTGCGTTGTAACCCTCGCCGGTAATCCCGCTGAAGCTCACCAGGTCGCCGAAGATGATGTCATTGCCGTCACCACCGTTGATNGTGTCGGAGCCCGGCATGGTCGCTTCGGTGTGACCGATGATCGAGTTGGCCAGGTCTTTCGGATCGATGTTGGTTTGCGGCGTCTTGTCCGAGTCGTATGGCTTGAGGTCGCTGAGGGTGACGTCTTTGTTCAGGCCGATGGCTTCTACCGTCGACACCTTGTCCAGCAGCGCGAAACTGCTGGTCGAGTTGTCGATGGCGCTGGAGCCGGTGCTGCTGCCATTGCCGTCGCGATAGGACAGCTCGTAAGTGCCGTTGCCCTCGGCGCGAATGGTGCCCAGTTCGGAACTGCTCCAGTAACCGCCCCACGAGCTCTTGTACGTCTGCAGCGTGACGGTGCCGGAGTTATCGATGGTCAGGTAGTGAGTGCTGTCCAGATAACCGGAAAAGGTCTGCCCCAATTTGTAATTGGTGGTGGTGATGACGTCATCGAGCTTCACGCCGCCGAACAGGGTCGGGTTGGTCGACTCACCACTCTGGTAGTAGGTCGGCTTGCCGTCGGTGATGAAGTAAGTGAGGTTCTTCGCTCCAGTGTTGGCCATGGCGTCGGCACTCTGGAACCAGTTCGCCGTGGTTTTGAACACGTCTTCGTAATTGGTGCCGCCGCCGGACGCCATGGAATCCAGCACCGCTTTGAGCAGGATCAGCGCATTCGGATCGTTCAGGTTCACTGAAACAGACTTGTTCACCTGGTTATCGAAGTCCGCGAGGAAAATGTTCACGGTGCCCGAGTTGCCACCCATGCTCTGCTTGAGCGTGTTGAACACCGCGGTCAGCGAGTCCTTGGCGGCGCTGATCGACGAGGCGCTCATGCTGCCTGAACTGTCGACCATGAAGGCGATGTTGTAGTTGGTGCCCGGCACCACGGTCAGCCCGCCGATGTCGGCGACGATGATGTCGTTGCCGTCGGTGCCGGTGATGGTGTCATCGGCCGCCGTGGCAGTCACGGCGTTGTAGACCGCCGGGTAAACCGTGACCGGGATCGTCGCGGTGCTGGCCGCCGAGCCGCCGAGAACCTCGGTGGAGGTCGAGGTCACGGTCAGGTTGAACTGGCCGTTGTAGTACGGCGGCGGGGTCACGGTCAGGGAACCGAGGTTCCAGCCGGTGACGTTGGCTTCACCCGACGAGGTGCTGGCGGTGAAGGTGTGGCCAGCGCCATCGGTGAGCACGGAGCCCGCCGGGATGCCACTGATCTTCACGATCAGGCTTTCGGAGCCGTCAGTGTCCGTGAGCGCAGTCTTGATCGCAGACAAGTGAACGCTGGTGCCTTCGGCCGCTTCGTTGAGCTTGTAGCCGTCGTAGTAACCTTCGCCGTTGGTGCCGTGCAGGTCGGAAACCGTCACGCCGGAAACCGTCACGCCGGAAGCGGCCAGGTCTGCAACGCCGGTGTACAACGGCACGCCCGCGCTGCTCAGGTCCTGGACCGCGCCGCCGTTGACCGACAGGTTGACGTCATAGCTGCCAGGGCCGGACTGGTTGGCGTGGTAGATATCCAGGGTGTAGTAGCCGCTGGCGGTCGGGGTGAACGAACCACTCAGATTGCCGCCCGCGCCCCAGAGCGCGCTGGCCACGGTCTTACCGCCGATGGTCACGAGCAGGCTGTCATCACCGGTGCCGCTGAAGCTGTAAGTCTTGCCGGCTTCGAGGTAGATCAGGCCGGACGTTTTCGACGCGGTGCCAGAGGTCACGCTGCCGTCGGACTGCACGTTGGTCACGGTGGTGCTGCTGTTCGGTTTGCCGGCTGCATCGATCACCGACTTCAGCGTGTTCGTCGCCGCGCCGCTGCCGTCGGTGCCGAGGCCCGACAGGCCGGTCCAGACTTCCTTGATCAGTCCGGTGGATTTGACACTATTGTCCGCAACGCTCAAGGCCGGAGCGTCAGCAACCGGCGTGATGTCGATTTTGATCGTGCCGGTGTTGCCCAGCAGCGAACCGTCGGTTGGCTGGAACTTGATCTGTGCGTAGTCCGCCAGATTGTTGCCCACGCCGGTGCCGCCGTAGCCATTGGCGCCGGATTCGTTGGCGTCCGGCAAGAAACGCACCTTACCCGCGTCGATGTCAGCCTTGGAGAGGGTCTGGTTGGTCGTCACGTCGGTCCAGGTCGAACCGTTCAGGTACTGCAATTTGCCTTCGCCCGGCAGGCCGGTGATTTTCACGCCGAGGCTGGCGGCCGGACTGTCGACATCGCTGACGCCGAAGGTCGACCAGCCGAGGATCAGCGGGGTGTCCTCGGTGCCGGTGAGGTTAACCGGCGCGGCGGTCGGCGCATCGTTCACTGCCACGACGTTGACGGTGGTGGTCGCGGTGTTGGAGTAGTTGCTGCCATCGGTCACCGTCACGGTGATGATCCGCGGCACGGTGCTCGGGTCTTCACTGCTGTTGGTGAAACTGATGTTTTTGATCTGCTGCATGTAGTCGGCCAGCGTCGCGTTGCCGGACAACGTCAGCGTGACGGTGCCCTCCTTGCTGTTGGCATTGATGGAGATGCCGTTGACGCTGTTGCCCAGGTTCAGCGCATCGCCCGGCTGACGGTTGGTCAGCACGATGGTCGCGCCGGTCAGCATCGTGCTGTCCGGGTCGGTGATTTTCAGGTCGGTGTCGCCGATCGATACGCCTTGGCCCGTGGTGCCTTCGGTGAAGGTCACGTTGTAGTTGGCACCGGTGGCGCCGCTGGAGTTGTTGGCGTCCAGGTCGATAACCGGCGGCGCATCGTTGTCGATGATGTTGGTGCTGACGCTGCCATTG
>NZ_NMOJ01000116.1 GCF_002251635.1 Pseudomonas mandelii | reverse complement strand
CGCTGATCGCCAGGTTCTCGAAGTTGCCGCCGGTGGCCGAGTCGATCTTGACCACGAAGTTTTCAGTGCCTTCGGTGATTCTGTCGTCCAGCGTCGCAGCGTTGAAATTCGCCGTGCTGGCGCCCGCCGGAATTTTCACGGTGTACACACCGGTGAAATCCGAACCGTCGGCAGCGGTGCCGCTGTAGGTGATCTTCAGGGTGACTTCGGTCTGCGCCGGGCTCGTCAGGCTGACGGTGTAACTGGCGGTCTGGCCTTCGGTCACCGAGGTGCTGCCGGTGATGCTGACTTCGGTCCGGTCGAGAGTGTCGGTGACACTGGTGATGGCCGCCGCCGGGCTTTTGACCAGGTTCTCGAAATTACCACCGGTGGCATTGTTGATGGTCGCCTGGACCGTGCCCGCGTCTTTATAGACGTCGTCGGCCGGTGCCTTGACGGTCACGGAGCCGCTGGTGGCGTTGGCGGCGATGGTGATCACTGCGCCGTTGCTCAATGTCACGGTCACCGGCGTGCCGGCCGCATGGGTCAGGTTCGCCGTGTAGACGATTGAGCCGCCTTCAGCGACCGAATCGGTTGCTGTCAGGCTAAGCGTGGTGGTGTCAGCCGAGTCGGTAACCGAGGTATTGGCCGACTTGCCATCGACGTCCAGCTTTTCGTAATTGCCGCCCTTGGCATCATCAATCTTCACGCTCAGGGAGCCGCCACCGGCCAGGGCATCGTTCGGCGCGGTGAAGTTCACACTGGCGCTGCTCGAGCCGACCGGGATGGTGATGGTCTGGTTGTTGGAAAGGGTCACGACGACTGGCGAACCGGTCACTGGTGCAGAGACGGACGCGGTGTACACCACGGTGCCGCCTTCTGCCACGGACGAAGTCGCAGTCAGGCTGACCGTCGACGTGTCGACGGTGTCGGTCACATCGGTAATCGCAGCCGCCGGGTCTTTGACCAGGTTTTCGAAGGTGCCGCCAGTCGCGTCCTTAATGGTCGCTTCGATTTTGCCGGCGTCTTTGTAGACGTCATCGGCCGGTGCCTTGACGGTCACGGAGCCGCTGGTGGCACCGGCGGCGATGGTGATTACGGCGCCGTTGCTCAGGGTGACGGTGACCGGCGTGCCGGCCGCGTGGGTCAGGTTAGCGGTGTAGACGATCGAGCCGCCTTCGGCCACGGAATCCGTCGCGCTGAGGCTCAGAGTCGTAGCGTCCGCAGAATCAGTTACCGAGGTGTCGGCCGACTTGCCGTCGACATCCAGTTTCTCGTAGTTGCCGCCCTTGGCGTCGTCGATTTTGACGCTCAAGGAGCCGCCGCCCGCCAGGGCATCGTTCGGTGCAACGAAGTTCACGCTGGCACTGCTCGATCCGACCGGGATGGTGATGGTCTGGCCATTCGAAAGGGTTACGACGACTGGCGAACCGGTCACTGGCGCAGNGACGGACGCGGTGTACACCACAGTGCCGCCTTCGGCCACGGACGAAGTCGCGGTCAAGCTGACGGTCGAGGTGTTGATGGTGTCGGTGACATCAGTCACCGCCGCCGAAGGGTCCTTGACCAGGTTTTCGAAGTTGCCGCCAGTCGCGTCCTTGATGGTCGCTTCAACTTTGCCGGCGTCTTTGTAGACGTCATCGGCCGGTGCCTTGACGGTGACGGAACCGGTGGTCGCACCCGCGGCGATGGTGATCACGGCGCCGTTGCTCAGGGTGACGGTCACTGGCGTGCCGGCGGCATTGGTCAGGTTCGCGGTGTAGACGATCGAGCCGCCTTCAGCGACCGAATCGGTTGCTGTCAGGCTAAGCGTGGTGTTGTCGGCCGAGTCGGTGACCGAGGTGTCGGCCGACTTGCCGTCGACATCCAGTTTCTCGTAGTTGCCGCCCTTGGCGTCGTCGATTTTGACGCTCAGCGAACCACCGCCCGCGAGGGCATCGTTCGGCGCAACGTAATTCACGCTGGCGCTGCTCGAGCCGACCGGGATGGTGATGGTCTGGTTGTTGGAAAGGGTCACGACGACTGGCGAACCGGTCACTGGTGCAGAGACGGACGCGGTGTACACCACAGTGCCGCCTTCGGCCACGGAAGGTGTGGCGGTCAGGCTGACGGTCGAGGTGTTGATGGTGTCGGTGACATCGGTCACGGCCGCAGCCGGGTCTTTCACCAGGTTCTCAAAGTTGCCGCCAGTGGCGTCCTTGATCGTCGCTTCGACCTTGCCGGCGTCTTTGTAGACGTCGTCAGCCGGTGCCTTGACGGTCACGGAACCGGTAGTCGCACCCGCAGCGATGGTGATCACGGCGCCGTTGCTCAGGGTGACGGTCACTGGCGTGCCGGCGGCATTGGTCAGGTTCGCGGTGTAGACGATCGAGCCACCTTCAGCCACCGAATCAGTAGCACTCAAGCTCAACGTCGTGGCGTCCGCGCTGTCGGTCACTTTGGTGACGACGGCCGAGCGGTCGGTATCGAGTTTTTCGAAGTTGCCGCCCGTGCTGTCTGCAATCGCCGCCCGGACCGGCGTGGCGCCGGTGTAGACGTCATTCGGCACGGTGTACGGCGCCGAACCGCTGGACTCGCCGGCCTTGATGTTGATCACCAGACCGTTGTTCAGGGTCACGGTCATGGCCGTGTCGGCAGGATGGCTCAACGTGGCGGTGTAGGTGATCTGACCACCTTCGCCGACGGTGCTCACATCGGCACTGAGCTTGAGCGTGGTGGTATCCACGGTGTCGTTGACGGTGGTGGTGTGCGTGGTCTTGCTGACGTCGAGTTTTTCGAAGTTGCCGCCGTCAGTGCTGGCGATGCCGACGGTGATTTTGCTGCCGTCCTTGTAGACGTCATCGCTCGGCGCCGGGACGGTGATGAAGCCCGACTTGTCGCCGGCCTTGATCACGACGCTCTCGCCGTTGCTCAGTTTGACCGTCATGTCCGTGCCGGCGGCATTGCTGAGGTTGACGGTGTACGTGATGGTGCCGCCCTCGACCACGTAGTCGCTGGCGGTCATGGTCACTTTGGTGGTGTCCAGGGTGTCACTGATGGCGGTCGAGGTCGGGGTCTTGTCGGCGACCAGGTTCTCGTAATTGCCACCCGTGACTTCCTTGATGGCGTTGGTCAGCGGCTCGTGGCCGACCACAGCATCGTTCGGTGCTTTGACGGTGATCGAGGCGTTGCTTTCGCCGACGGCAATGGTGATTTTTTCGCCATTGGACAAGGTTACGACGACGGGCGAACCGGTGACTGGCGCGGTGACGGAAGCGGTGTAGACCACGTTGCCGCCTTCGGCGACAGAGGAAGTTGCCGTCAGACTGACTGTCGACGTATTGATCGTGTCAGTCACTTCAGTAACTGCTGCTGCCGGGCTGGTGACCAGGTTTTCAAAGTTGCCGCCGCTGGCATCCTTGATGGTCGCTTCGACTTTTCCGGCGTCTTTGTAGACGTCATCGGCAGGCGCCTTGACCGTCACGGAGCCGACAGTCGCACCGGTCGCGATGGTAATCACGGCACCGTTCGACAGGTTCACAGTGACCGGGGTGCCGGCAGCATTGGTCAACGTCGCGGTGTAGACAATCGAGCCACCTTCCGCAACCGAGTCGGTAGCGCTCAGGCTGACGGTGGTGGTGTCTGCGGAATCAGTAATCGAGGTGTCTGCCGGCTTGCCGTCGACGTCCAGCTTCTCGTAGTTGCCGCCCTTCGCGTCATCGATTTTGACGCTCAGCGAACCACCGCCCGCCAAGGCGTCGTTCGGCGCAATGAAGTTCACGCTGGCGCTGCTGGCGCCAACCGGAATGGTGATGGTTTGGCCGTTGGACAAGGTCACAACCACCGGCGAGCCGGTCACCGGAGCGGTAACGGACGCGGTGTAAACCACGGTACCGCCTTCGGCCACGCTGCTGTTGGCCGTCAAGCTGACGGTCGATGTATCGACGGTGTCAGTCACATTGGTGACCGCAGCCGCCGGGCTGGAAACCAGGTTCTCGAAGTTGCCGCCGCTGGCGTCCTGGATGCTGGCGTCGACTTTGCCGGCGTCTTTGTAGACGTCATCCTTGGGGGCGGCGAAGTTCACCGAACCGGTGGTGGCGCCCTTGGCGATGTTGATGACCGCGCCGTTGCTCAACGTCACGGTCATTGCAGTGCCAGCGGCATTGGTCAGGGTCGCGGTGTAGACGATCGAACCACCCTCGGCGACCGAACCGGTGGCGCTCAGGCTCAGGCCAGTGGTGTCGGTCGAATCGGTGACGGTGGTGACCGCCGGGGAAGAGTTGGTGACGACTTTTTCGAAGTTGCCGCCGTTGTGGCTGGCAATCGTTGTCTGGATTTTGCCGCCGTCGATGTACGGCGTGTTGGCCGGTGCAGCGAAGTTCACCGAACCGGTGGTGGCGCCGGCGGCGATGTTGATGACTGCGCCGTTGCTCAACTTCACGGTCATCGCCGTGTCCGTCGGGTTGCTCAGGGTGGCGGTGTAGGTGATCTGGCCACCTTCGCTCACGGTGTGGCTGGCCGACAGGGACAGGGACGTCGTGTCCACCGTGTCTTTGACGGTGGTGCTCACGGACGTCTTGCTGATGTCGAGTTTTTCGAAGTTGCCACCGCTGGCGTCCGTCATCTTGACGGTTAGCTTGCCGGCATCCTTGTAGACGTCGTCGCTTGGCGCTGCGACGGTGACCGAACCGCTGGTCTTGCCGGCTGCGATGGTGATGGTCTCGCCGTTGCTCAGCTTGACGGTCACCGGGGTTTGCGCGGCGTTGGTCAGGGTCGCGGTGTAGGTGATGTGCGAACCTTCGAGCACAGACTTGTCTGCGCTGAGGGTCAATTGTGTGGTGTTTGTGGTGTCGGCGACGTTGGTCACGGCCGGATTCGGGCTGGTGACCAGGTTCTCAAAATTGCCGCCAGCGGCGTCCTTGATGGTGACTTCCAGTTTGCCGGCGTCTTTGTAGACGTCGTCTTTCGGCGCGTCGACGGTCACGGTGCCAGTGGTTTTGCCGGCCGCAATGGTGATCACGGCACCGTTGCTCAGGGTCACGGTGACCGGAGTGCCGGCCGGGTTGGTCAGGGTCGCGGTGTAAACGATCGAGCCGCCCTCGTTGACGTTGCCGGTGGCAGTCAGCGACAGGGTGGTGGTGTCGACGGTGTCGGTCACGCTGGTGCTGACCGGGGTTTTATCGGCGACGAGATTTTCGTAGTTGCCACCGCTGACGTTGGTGATCGAATTACTCACCGGCGCGTGGCCGCTCAGCACATCGTTCGAGACCACGGCGTTGACGGTGCCACTGCTGGCGCCGACTGCAATGGTGATGCTCTGACCGTTGGCCAGCGTCACGACCACAGGCGAGCCGGTGACAGGTGCGCCGACCGAGGCGGTGTAAACCACGGTGCCGCCTTCAGCCACGGTGCTTGTGGCGGTCAGCGTGACGGTCGAGGTGTCGAGGGTGTCGGTGACGCTGGTCACCGCTGCGGCCGGGTCCTTGACCAGGTTTTCGAAGTTGCCGCCAGTGGCGTCCTTGATAGTTGCTTCGACTTTGCCAGCGTCTTTGTAGACGTCATCGGCCGGTGCCTTGACGGTGACGGAACCGGTGGTCGCACCCGCGGCGATGGTGATTACGGCGCCGTTCGACAGGTTCACGGTGACTGGCGTGCCGGCCGCATGGGTCAGGTTCGCGGTATAAACAATCGAGCCGCCTTCAGCGACCGAGTCGGTTGCTGTCAGGCTAAGCGTGGTGGTGTCAGCCGAGTCGGTAACCGAGGTATTGGCCGACTTGCCATCGACGTCCAGNTTTTCGTAGTTGCCGCCGGTGGTGCCGTCGATTTTAACGCTCAGCGAACCGCCGCCCGCCAAGGCGTCGTTCGGTGCAACAAAATTCACGCTACCCGAACTGGCGCCGACCGGGATGGTGATGAACTGGCCGTTGGACAACTCAACCACCACCGGCGAACCNGTCACTGGCGCAGTGACGGACGCGGTGTAAACCACGGTGCCGCCTTCGGCGACAGAGGAAGTCGCGGTCAGGCTGACGGTCGAGGTGTTGATGGTGTCGGTGACATCAGTTACCGCTGCCGCTGGGTCTTTGACCAGGTTTTCGAAGTTGCCGCCAGTGGCGTCCTTGATGGTTGCTTCGACCTTGCCGGCGTCTTTGTAGACGTCGTCAGCTGGCGCCTTGACGGTCACGGAGCCGACCGTCGCGCCGGCCGCGATGGTGATCACGGCGCCGTTCGACAGGTTCACGGTGACCGGCGTGCCGGCCGCATGGGTCAGGTTTGCGGTGTAAACAATTGAGCCACCTTCGGCGACCGAATCGGTTGCTGTCAGGCTAAGCGTGGTGGTGTCAGCCGAGTCGGTAACCGAGGTATTGGCCGACTTGCCATCGACATCCAGTTTCTCGTAGTTGCCGCCCTTGGCGTCGTCGATTTTGACGCTCAGCGAACCACCGCCCGCGAGGGCATCGTTCGGCGCAACGAAGTTCACGCTGGCGCTGCTCGAACCGACTGGAATGGTGATGGTCTGGCCGTTCGAAAGGGTTACGACGACTGGCGAGCCGGTCACTGGCGCAGNGACGGACGCGGTGTACACCACAGTGCCGCCTTCGGCCACGGACGAAGTCGCGGTCAAGCTGACGGTCGAGGTGTTGATGGTGTCGGTGACATCAGTCACCGCCGCCGAAGGGTCCTTGACCAGGTTTTCGAAGTTGCCGCCAGTGGCGTCCTTGATAGTTGCTTCGACTTTGCCAGCGTCTTTGTAGACGTCATCGGCTGGCGCCTTGACGGTCACGGAGCCGCTGGTGGCACCGGCGGCGATGGTGATTACGGCGCCGTTCGACAGGTTCACGGTGACTGGCGTGCCGGCCGCGTGTGTCAGGTTCGCCGTGTAAACAATCGAGCCACCTTCAGCCACCGAGTCGGTTGCTGTCAGGCTAAGCGTGGTGGTGTCAGCCGAGTCGGTAACCGAGGTGTNCGCCGATTTACCGTCGACATCCAGCTTCTCGTAATTGCCGCCCTTGGCGTCGTCGATTTTGACGCTCAAGGAGCTGCCGCCCGCGAGGGCATCGTTTGGTGCAACAAAATTCACGCTACCCGAACTTGCGCCAACCGGAATGGTGATGGTCTGGCCGTTGGACAAGGTCACCACCACCGGCGAACCGGTCACTGGTGCAGAGACGGACGCGGTGTACACCACGGTGCCGCCTTCGGCCACGGAAGGTGTGGCGGTCAGGCTGACGGTCGAGGTGTTGATGGTGTCGGTGACATCAGTCACGGCCGCAGCCGGGTCTTTCACCAGGTTTTCGAAGTTGCCGCCAGTGGCGTCCTTGATCGTCGCTTCAACTTTGCCGGCGTCTTTGTAAACGTCATCGGCTGGCGCCTTGACGGTGACGGAACCGGTGGTCGCACCCGCGGCGATGGTGATTACGGCGCCGTTCGACAGGTTCACGGTGACTGGCGTGCCGGCCGCGTGTGTCAGGTTCGCCGTGTAGACGATCGAGCCGCCTTCAGCCACCGAATCCGAAGCGCTCAGGCTCAGGGTGGTGGTGTCTTTGACATCGGTTATCGAAGTGACCGCCGGGGTTTGGTTCGCCACCAGGTTTTCGTAGTTGCCGCCGGTGGTGCCGTCGATTTTAACGCTCAGCGAGCCGCCGCCCGCCAGGGCATCGTTCGGCGCGGTGAAGTTCACACTGGCGCTGCTCGAGCCGACCGGGATGGTGATGGTCTGGNCATTCGAAAGGGTTACGACGACTGGCGAACCCGTAACTGGCGCGGTCACGGATGCGGTGTAAACCACGGTGCCGCCTTCGGCGACAGAGGAAGTCGCGGTCAGGCTGACGGTCGATGTATCGACGGTGTCAGTCACATTGGTGACCGCAGCCGCCGGGCTGGAAACCAGGTTTTCGAAATTTCCGCCAGAAGCGTCCTTGATGGTCGCTTCAACTTTACCGGCATCTTTGTAGACGTCATCGGCTGGCGCCTTGACGGTCACGGAGCCGACCGTCGCGCCGGCCGCGATGGTGATCACCGCGCCGTTCGAAAGGGTNACGGTGACTGGCGTGCCGGCGGCATTGGTCAGGTTCGCGGTGTAGACGATCGAGCCGCCTTCAGCGACCGAATCGGTTGCTGTCAGGCTAAGCGTGGTGGTGTCAGCCGAGTCGGTAACCGAGGTATTGGCCGACTTGCCATCGACGTCCAGCTTTTCGTAATTGCCGCCCTTGGCATCATCAATCTTCACGCTCAGGGAGCCGCCACCGGCCANGGCATCGTTTGGTGCAACAAAATTCACGCTACCCGAACTTGCGCCAACCGGAATGGTGATGGTCTGGCCGTTGGACAAGGTCACCACAACTGGCGAGCCGGTCACTGGCGCAGTGACGGACGCGGTGTAAACCACAGTGCCGCCTTCAGCCACAGTGGACGTCGCGGTCAAGCTGACGGTCGAGGTATCGAGGGTGTCGGTCACGTCAGTCACTGCCGCAACAGTGCTCGGTACCAGGTTCTCGAAGTTGCCGCCGCTGGCGTCCTGGATGGTCGCTTCGACTTTGCCGGCGTCTTTGTAGACGTCATCGGCAGGCGCTTTGACGGAGACGGAGCCGCTGGTCGCGCCGGCCGCGATGGTGATCACCGCGCCGTTCGAAAGGGTGACGGTGACTGGCGTGCCAGCCGGATTGGTCAGGGTCGCGGTGTACAGAATCTGACCACCTTCGGCCACTTCGGTGGACGCCGACAGGCTCAGGCCGGTGTCGTCCTTCGAGTCGGTAATGGTGGTCAGCGCCGGCTCGGTGCTCGGAGTCAGCTGCTCGAAATTGCCGCCGGTGGTCCCGGTGATGGTGGTGCTGACGGTGCTGCCGTTGTTGTAAACGTCATTGTCCGCTGTATCGACAGTCACGCTGCCGGTGGTCTTGCCCGCTTCGATGGTTCGAAAGGGTGACGGTGACTGGCGTGCCAGCCGGATTGGTCAGGGTCGCGGTGTACAGAATCTGACCACCTTCGGCCACTTCGGTGGACGCCGACAGGCTCAGGCCGGTGTCGTCCTTCGAGTCGGTAATGGTGGTCAGCGCCGGCTCGGTGCGTCGGAGTCGAGTTGTTCGTAAATTGACCGTCCGGTGGTCCGGTGGAGTAGGTGGTAGGCTAGGACGGTAGGGCTGCCGTTGTTGTAAACGTCATTGTCCGCTGTATCGACAGTCACGCTGCCGGTGGTCTTGCCCGCTTCGATGGTAATGACCGAGCCATTGCTCAAGGTCACGGTCATCGGCGTGCCGGCCGGGTTGGTCAGGGTAGCGGTGTAAGTGATCTGGCCGCCTTCGACCACGGTCCCGGTGGCGCTGAGGCTCAGGTCGGTGTTGTCGACGGAGTCGGTAACGGTGGTGACCGCTGGCTCGGTGCTCGGAGTCAGTTGCTCAAAATTGCCGCCGGTGGTCCCGGTGATGGTGGTGCTGACGGTGCTGCCGTTGTTGTAAACGTCATTGTCCGCNGTATCGACCACNACNGTGCCAACCGACTCGCCAGCCTTGATGGTAATCACCGAGCCATTGCTCAAGGTGACAGTCACTGGGGTCTGCGCCGGGTTGGTCAACGTAGCGGTGTAGGTGATCTGACCGCCTTCGGTCACGGTATTGCCCGCCGTCAGGCTCAGGTCGGTGTTGTCGACCGAGTCAGTAATCGTGGTGACCGCAGGCGTCGTGCTCGGCACCAGGTTCTCGAAGTTGCCGCCGGTCGCACCGGTGATCGTGGTGCTGACGGTCGAACCGTTGTTGTAGACGTCGTTGGCCGCGGTGTCGACGTTCACGGAGCCCGTGGTTTTGCCGGCTTCGATGGTGATGGTCGAGCCGTTGGACAGGGTGACAGTNACCGGNGTCTGCGCCGGGTTGGTCAGCGTGGCGGTGTAGGTGATCTGACCGCCTTCGGTCACGGTNTTGCCCGCCGTCAGCGTGACGGTGGTGGTGTCGATCGAATCAGTAATCGTGGTGACGGCCGGGGCCGGGTCTGGCACCAGGTTCTCGAAATTGCCGCCGGTGGCACCGGTAATGGTGGTAGTGACCGTGCTGCCGTTGTTATAGACATCGTTGGCCGGAGTCGATACGTCGACGCTGCCAGTGGTTTTACCCGCATCGATGGTGATGGTCGAACCGTTGGACAGGGTGATAGTGACCGGTGTCTGCGCCGGGTTGGTCAGGGTGGCGGTGTAAGTAATCTGGCCGCCTTCGGTGACGCTGGCGCCAGCGGTCAAGGTGACCGTGGTGGTGTCGACGGTGTCGGTGACCTGGGTCACGGCCGGGGTCGTCGGCGGAGTGACGGTGATGCCGTTGCCACCCGTGGTGCCGGTGACGGTCACGTTGATCTGGGTCGAGTCGTTATAAACAGTGTCGTTCGGTGCCAGCGGTACGTTGACGGTGCCGGTCAGCTGGCCGGCGTTGATCGTGATCACCGCGCCATTGGACAGGGTGATGCTCAGGTCGCTGGATGGCGCCTGGGTCACGGTGGCGGTGTAAACCAGTACGCCGCCTGCTTCGGTGATGCTCGGCGTGGCACTCAGGCTCAAGGTCGACTCGCGCTGCACGTTGGCGCTGGTGTCAGCCGTCTGGCCACCGGTGGTGAGTTGTGCAGCCTGTGCCGCAGTGCTGAGCCCCGCCGTCGGGAAACCAATGGTCGGGTCGACCCGGCCAGCGGTTGCATCCAGCATCACGAAGCTGTGACCGCCACCTGCCGCACCGCCCGTGCCCGCAGCCGTCGGGCCAGCTGCGGTGGCTTCGAGTTCAGTGGTCGGGTCGGCACCGGCAACGATGGCTTGTTGCAGTTCTTCAACCGATGGCGCGGCTTGTGCAGTGGCTTCTGACAGGTCGGTGCTCGAATCCGGGTCGCTGGCGCTCCACTGAGTGTCGCGGCCCAGATCCAGGGTCCGGCCGTCAGCCAGTTCAAGCGTAACGGCGCCCGCCGCGCCAGTGTCTACCTGATCGCCGACAAACAACCGGTCGCCTTCAACGAGTACGCGGCGAATGCCCTCTGGGGACACCGCGAAAACCTGACCGACAATGCTTTTGACGATGGCAACAACACTGCTCATTGAAGACTCTCCGGGTGTCACGTTCAGTTGACTTCCATGAACCTGATGGCGTGTTCGCCAAATCAGTCTGGACGTACTTTCAAAATATTCGAGGCACAACTTTGACGCGGTAAATCGTCAACAAATTGGCTATATTATTTCGCTATAAACTATATGCCAAACTATTGACCTTAGTGTTGTCATCCTAAACACTCGCCCCCGTAATGTCACATTGATATTTAGGTAACTACCTGCTCCACAGAGTGTGACTCAGTTCCAAATTCAACCTTTCCGACATACGGTCATTCCGATAGTCATCATCCGATGCAGCGGCACGTTCTGCAGTGATTCAAGACAAGTAATCCCGGGAAATTCCAACCATGCGTTTGCACCTGTTCAAGGCTTTACCCTTCGCCCTTGCCGCCAGTTTTGTTCAGGCGCAGTCACTTCCGGAGGCCATGCAACAAGCGTTGGATGTCCATCCGGAAATCCAGGCAGGTGTTAATAGTCGATTGGCCGCGGATTATCAGTTAAAGGCAGCAAAAGGTGGATACCTTCCACGGGTCGATCTGCTGGGCGGTTATGGTCGTGAAGGCACTGACAGTGTCACCACCCGCGCTGCCGGTAACGACAACCACTGGGAAACCCTGAACCGTAGTGAGTCAAGTTTGCGTCTGTCGCAAATGGTCTTTGACGGTTTTGCGACGTCCAGTGAAGTGGGGCGTCAACAAGCCACCGTTAATTCCCGCGCTTATTCGTTGTTGGGCACGTCCGAACGTACCGCGCTGACCGTGGCTCAGGTTTATCTGGATGTACTGACCCGCCGCGAGTTCGTGCGCCTGGCTGNAGAAAACCTGCGCAACCACGAACGCATCTACGACCAGATCAAATTGCGCACCCAGCGCGGCGTTGGCAACGGCGCCGACCAGGACCAGGCCGAAGCGCGCCTGGCCCAGGCCCGCAACAACCTGATCACCGAGCAGACCAACCTGGCCGACNCCGAGACCAACTTCCTCAGTGCCGTGGGCCAGATGCCCGATCAACTGGAGCGGCCTGCCGATTTCCTCGCGCTGTTGCCGGCCAACCTCAATGAAGCCCGGGCGCAGATGCTGGANAACAGCCCGATCCTGCGTTCGGCCGAGTCGGACATCTCCGCCGCCGAGAGCCAGTATGACGCCGCGAAATCGTCCTTCTACCCGCGCTTCGATGCTGAGCTGGGTCGCTCCGCCGACAACGATCTCGACGGTCAGAACGGTCACAGCAACGAATGGCAGGCGATGTTGCGCATGCGCTTCAATCTGTATGCCGGCGGCAGCAACAAGGCAGATCTGGAATCCAAGTCCTACCTGTCCAACCAGGCACTGGATATCCGCAACAACGCCTTGCGCCAACTCAATGAAGAACTGGGCCTGGCCTGGAACGCCTTGAACAACGCCAATGCCCAAGTGCCGATCGCCCAGCAATATGTCGATCACAGCACCAGCGTGCGCACCGCGTACCAGAAGCAGTTCAGCCTTGGCGAGCGCACCTTGCTCGACCTGCTCGACAGTGAGAACGAATTGTTCACCGCTTCCCGTCGCTTGGAAGAGATCAAGAACATTCAGTTATTTACTCAATATCGAATCAAGGCGACCATGGGCGAATTGCTCAAAAGCCAGGGAGTGGTCGCACCGATGGCCTCCGTCGTGCAAAACGACGTGAAGCCTAAAGTCCAACTGCCTGGGATGAATTGAGTCTTCCCTTTTTACTGTTAGCCAAGAGTGCCGAGCGTGGAATCAGAAGTCAGTCGAGTTCAACTCATTCATGATCCACGCGCGCTGCACGACGATCCGTTACTGGATGGTCTGCTAGCCCTTTGCACCCTGCATCAGAAACCGGCCAGCGCCGCGATGCTGACTACCGGCCTGCCGTTGCCCAAGCAGCGTCTGAGCGTTGAGTTGTTGCCCCGCGCCGCCGCTCGCGCCGGTCTGCAAGGGCGGGTGCTGGTGCGCAAGCTGGAGCAGATCCCTGCGATTGCGATGCCGGCGCTGTTGCTGCTCAAGGACGGTCGCAGCGCCGTCCTGCTCGGCTGGCACGGTGAAGACCAGGCCCGCCTGCTGATCAGCGAAAGCGATGGTGGCGAAAGCCTTGTCAGTCGCGAACTGCTGGCCGACGACTACATTGGCAAAGTGTTCTTCGCCCAGCCTCAGCACAAATTCGACGTCAACCACGGCTCCCTGATTCCCCGGGCGCGTTCGTGGTTCCGTGACACCCTCATGCGCTCGCGCTGGCTCTACACCGACGCCATCGCTGCGAGCTTCCTGATCAACATCATCGCCATGGCCGCGCCGCTGTTTGTGATGAATGTGTATGACCGCGTTGTGCCGAACCAGGCCACTGCCACCCTGTGGGTGCTGGCCGTGGGCATCTGCGGCGCTTACCTGTTCGACCTGATCCTCAAAAGCCTGCGCAGCCTGTGCCTGGACCTGGCCGGTAAAAAGACCGACCTGATCATCTCGGCCACGCTGTTCGAGCGCATCGTCGGCATGTCCATGAAGTACCGCCCGGCGCGGGTCGGCAGCTTTGCGCAGAACATCCATGAGTTTCAGAGCCTGCGCGATTTCCTCGCGTCGCTGACCCTCACCAGCCTGATCGACCTGCCGTTCACGCTGCTGATTTTCCTGGTGATCGCTATCCTCGGCGGCCACCTGGTGTGGATTCCGGTGCTGGCGTTCCCGCTTGCCCTGGGCATTGGCTACGCCCTGCAAAAACCGTTGGTGGCGACCATGGAACGAACCATGGCCCTGGCCGCCGAGCGCCAGTCGAGCCTGATCGAAACCCTCGCCGGGCTGGACGCGGTCAAGGTCAACAACGCCGAAAGCGAGCGCCAGTACGGCTGGGAACAGACCATCGGCACGCTCAGCCGCCTCGAGCTGCGGGTGAAAATGCTCTCCGGCCTGGCGATGAACATCACCTTGCTGATCCAGCAATTGGCTGGCGTGATCATGATTGTGTTCGGCGTGTACCAGATCATCGACGGCAACCTCAGCATGGGCGGCCTGATTGCCTGCTACATGCTCAGCGGCCGCGCCTTGAGCCCTCTGGCCTCGCTCTCCGGCCTGCTGACCCGTTACCAGCAAGCCAAGGTCACCATGACCTCGGTGGACCAGATGATGGAGCTGCCCCAAGAGCGCAATTTCGAAGAGCGCCCGATGAGCCGTCGCNTACTGCAAGGNGCCATCGAGTGTCGGGGCTTGAACTTTACCTACCCGAACCAACAGAACGCTGCGCTGAAAAACATCAACCTGGTGATCAAGCCGGGCGAGAAAATCGGCATCATCGGCCGCAGTGGTTCAGGTAAAAGCTCCCTGGCCAAGCTGCTGGTGGGCCTCTATCAGCCGGACGACGGCGCGCTGTTGGTGGACGGTGTCGACATCCGTCAGATCGATGTGAGCGAACTGCGCCACAACATCGGCTACGTCGCCCAAGATATCCAATTGCTGGCCGGCACCCTGCGTGACAACCTGGTGTCCGGTGCGCGTTATGTAGAAGATGAAATGGTCCTGCAAGCCGCGGAGCTGGCCGGCGTGCACGAATTCGCGCGTCTGCACCCCCAGGGCTATGAGCTGCAAGTCGGCGAGCGTGGGCAGAACCTGTCCGGCGGTCAGCGCCAGAACGTGGCCCTGGCCCGTGCGTTGTTGCTGAACCCGCCGATTCTGCTGCTCGACGAACCGACCAGCGCCATGGACAACACCGGCGAAGAACGCNTNAAGCAACGCCTCGCGGCGGTGGTGCAAAACAAGACCGTGGTGCTGGTGACGCACCGGGCATCGCTGTTGTCGCTGGTGGATCGCCTGATTGTCATCGACCGTGGACAAATACTCGCCGATGGCCCGAAAGCCGCCGTGATGGAAGCGTTGAAGAAGGGGCAGATCAGTGTTGCTTAAGTCGGGTTTCAAGGATTCGATCCGCCGTTACTTCAAAGGCTCCGAGTCGCTGCATGGCCAGCCACTTCCCGAGGTCAATAAAGCCCTCATCGAAGACGCCCCGCGCGTGGTGCGGCTGACGATCTGGGCGATCATCGGCTTCTTCGTGTTCCTGATGCTCTGGGCCAATTACGCGGTGATCGACGAAGTCACCAAGGGCGACGGCAAGGCGATTCCGTCGTCGAAAATCCAGAAAATCCAGAACCTTGAGGGCGGTATCGTCTCCGAGCTGTTCGTCACCGAAGGGCAGATTGTCGATGCCGGCGCGCCGCTGATTCGCCTGGACGACACGCGGTTTGCCTCCAACGTGGGCGAGACCGAAGCCGATCGACTGTCGATGCTGCTGCGCGTGGAGCGTTTGAGCGCCGAAGTCGATGACCGTCCGCTGAACTTCCCCGCTGATGTGCTCAAGGCTGTTCCCGGTCAGGCTGCCAGCGAAGAGTCGCTGTACATCAGCCGTCGTCAGCAACTGCACGATGAAATCGGTGGTTTGCAGGAGCAGTTGATCCAGCGTCAGCAAGAGCTGCGCGAATTCACCTCCAAACAGTCGCAGTACCGCAATNAGTTGTCCCTGCAACGCCAGGAAATCAACATGTCCGAGCCCCTGGTGGCGCAGGGNGCGGTGTCGCCGGTCGAGGTGTTGCGGCTCAAGCGGGCCGAGGTCGAAACCCGTGGGCAGCTCGACGCCACGACGTTGGCGATTCCCCGCGCCGAATCGGCGATCAAGGAAGTGCAGCGCAAGATCGACGAAACCCGTGGCAAGTTCCGCAGTGAAGCGCTGACCCAGCTCAACGAAGCCCGCACCGAACTGAACAAGGCCCAGGCTACCGGCAAGGCGCTGGAAGACCGGGTCAGCCGGACGCTGGTGACCTCGCCGGTGCGCGGCATCGTTAACAAGTTGCTGGTGAACACCATTGGCGGCGTGATCCAGCCGGGCAGCGACCTGGTGGAAATCGTGCCGCTGGATGACACCTTGCTGGTGGAAGCGAAGATTCGCCCGCAAGACATCGCGTTCCTGCATCCGGGCCAGGAAGCGACGGTGAAGTTCACGGCGTATGACTACACCATCTANGGCGGCCTGAAGGCCAAGCTGGAACGCATTGGTGCCGATACCATCACCGATGAAGACAAAAAAACCACTTACTACATGATCAAGCTGCGCACGGATCGCAGTCACCTGGGGACGGATGAAAAGCCGCTGTTGATCATTCCGGGGATGGTGGCTTCGGTGGATATCATTACTGGCAAGAAGACCGTGCTGAGCTATTTGCTGAAGCCGATTATCCGGGCCCGCGCCGAAGCACTGCACGAGCGGTAGGAAGCTAGACCTGTGGCGAGGGAGCTTGCTCCCGCTGGGGCGCGAAGCGGCCCCCGTCTTTATCCCAAAAAAAGGGGGACTGCTNGGCNGGTACATCTTCCAGAACCGNAATGAGCTGTACACCGACAAGGTGTTTGCCGGGTTGGCGGTGGTGATCTTGATTGGGTTGCTGGTGGAGAACCTGGTGTTTGACACGCTGGAGCGGGTGACCGTCAAGCGCTGGGGGATGCAGCGGTAAGTGTTGCAGTGTCTGAACCGGCCCCATCGCGGGCAAGCCCGCTCCCACAAGGTTATGTGTCGAACACAAAGTCTGCATCCAACGGAGATCACTGTGGGAGCGGGCTTGCCCGCGATGGGGCCGGACTGCCAACACATCATTTGAAGGATGTTTGCTAGCATTGCGTCTGAGTCAACCAACCACAAGACACGAGTGCTCAGCATGCAACTCCCAGACATGAACCTCTTGGTCGCCCTCGACGCCTTGCTTGACGAAGGCAGTGTGGTGGGTGCCGCGCGGCGCATGAACCTGAGCCCGGCGGCCATGAGCCGCACGCTCACGCGGATTCGCGAGGCCGTGGGCGATCCGATCCTGGTGCGCGCCGGCCGCGGCCTGGTGCCGACGCCCAAGGCGCTGCAACTCCGCGAGCAAGTGCGCGACGTCGTGGAGCAGGCCGCGTTGCTGTTTCGCTCGGCCGATGCGGTGGAGTTGGGTTCGTTGCGTCGTCGGTTCAGCATCCGGGCCAATGACTTCTTCGTCGGCGTCTACGGCGGCAAGCTGTTCGACACCCTGGACCGCCAGGCGCCCCATTGCGAACTGCGCTTCGTCCCTGAAGGCGATGGCGATGATGAAGCCCTGCGCGAAGGACGCATCGACCTGAGCATCAGCAACACCCGGCCGTTGACCCCGGAAGTAAAGGTGCAGAATCTTTTTTCCACTCATTTCGTCGGCCTGGTGCGCGAGGACCATCCGCTGTTCGACGAAGAGATCACGGCCGAGCGCTTCGCCGGTTTCTCCCACATCAGCATGTCCCGGCGCGGCATCGCTCGCGGGCCGATCGATACCGCACTCAATGCTCTTGGACTGGAGCGGCGGGTGGCGGTGATTGCACCGAGTTTCCACGCGGCGATGTTTGCGCTGCCGGATTCCGACCTGATTTTGCCGGTACCCAAGGAAGCGCTGTTGAGTGTGCGACGCCTGGGCTTGAAACTGCGTTCGTTTACCCTGCCGGTTCCCTTGCCCACCCTGATGCTGACCCAGGCCTGGCACCCGCGTTTCGACAAGGACCCGGCCCATCGCTGGCTGCGTGAAACGCTCAAGGCGTGCTGTGACGAGACCTGGCTGGCCGCACAACCCTCTTGAAGTTCACCCACAGGGTTTTGTGGGAGCGAGCCTGCTCGCGATGAGGCCAGTACATTCAACGCAGAGGTCGACTGTCAGACCGCTATCGCGAGCAGGCTCGCTCCCACAGGGTTTTGTATTACTGCATGAAACGCACTTATAACCTGCCAATAAGTCAATTTTCGTAAGGTCTCGCGCTTCTTAAAATGCTTCGGTATTCAAACCCCGGAGCTTGCAGTCAATGACTTCCCTCACGGTCACGGCACCTCTCGCCGCGGCCAGTCCGACCGCCGCAACGCCGCCCGTCTTCGGCCCGCGAATCATCATCGGTCTGGTGGGCGTGTTGCTGGCGGTGTTGGTGTCAGGCCTCAACGAGATGGTGACCAAGGTTGCGCTGGCCGACATCCGCGGCGCACTGGCCATCGGCTACGACGAAGGCACTTGGCTGGTTGCCAGTTACACCGCAACCTCGGTCGCCGCCATGGCCTTTGCACCGTGGTGCTCGGTGACCTTCTCGCTGCGGCGCTTCACCCTTTGCGCCATCAGCGCCTTCACCCTGTTGGGCGTGTTGTGCCCGTTCGCGCCGAACTACGAAAGCCTGCTGGCNCTGCGTACCGTGCAAGGCCTGGCCGGCGGCGCGTTGCCGCCGATGCTGATGACCGTGGCGCTGCGCTTCTTACCGGCCAACGTGAAGCTTTACGGTCTGGCGGGGTATGCGCTGACGGCCACCTTCGGCCCGGGGCTCGGCACCCCTCTGGCCGGTTTGTGGACCGAGTACGTCGGTTGGCAATGGACCTTCTGGCAAATCATCGCACCGTGCCTGATTGCCATGGCCGCGGTGGCCTACGGCTTGCCGCAAGACCCGTTGCGCCTGGAACGTTTCAAGCAGTTCAACTGGCGCGGCCTGCTGCTGGGTTTCCCGGCCATCTGCATGTTGGTGATAGGGCTGTTGCAGGGCAATCGGCTGGACTGGTTCGAGTCGAGCCTGATCTGCGGATTGCTCGGCGGTGGGTTGCTGCTATTGGTGCTGTTTTTGATCAACGAATGGTCGCAGCCGATCCCGTTTTTCAAGATGCAGATGCTCGGCATCCGCAACCTGGCGTTCGCCTTGTTGACCCTGGCCGGGGTGCTGGTGGTCTTGCTGGCGGTGATCATCATTCCGTCCAGCTACCTGGCACAGGTCCAGGATTATCGCCCGGTTCAGACCGCGCCGATCATGCTGCTGGCGGCGNTGCCGCAGTTGATCGCGTTGCCGTTGGTGGCGGCGCTGTGCAACCTGCGTTGGGTCGATTGCCGGTGGGTGCTGGGGATCGGNTTGAGCATGTTGGCGCTGTCGTGCATCGGTGGTTCGCAGCTGACGTCGGTGTGGATTCGCGACGATTTCTACGCACTGCAATGGCTGCAAATCTTCGGTCAGCCGATGGCGGTGTTGCCGCTGCTGATGCTCTCGACCGGCAGCATCCAACCCATGGAGGGCCCCTACGCCTCGGCTTGGTTCAACACCGTGAAAGGTCTGTCAGCGGTGGTCGCCACCGGAGTAATCGAGGCGTTGACCACGGCAAGGCTGCATTTCCATTCGACCGTGCTGGTGGACAACCTCGGCAACTCACCTCTGGCTAATAGCGACAGCGCTGGCCTTGCCCATCGTCTGCATGAGCAGGCCGTGGTGCTGACTTCATCGGATCTTTATCTGTGCATGGCCGGCGTCGCGCTGACGTTGATCCTGCTGATTTTCTGGCTGCCGACGCGAATTTATCCACCGCGCGCACCGACATGAACGCTTCACTGAAACAGAAGGTTTTTATGACGACTCAAACAAAGCAAAAAGTGGCTGTCGGCGTCGCCGCAGTGGTGGCGGTCGGCGTGCTGATTTACTTGCTGGCGCCAGGTGTTTTCGGCAAGCGCACGCAACAGAACACCAACGATGCCTTTGTCTCGGCGGACTTTACCCTGGTCGCACCGCGTGTGGCCGGCTTCATCAAGGAAGTGCTGGTGGAAGACAACCAGCGCGTAAAAGCCGGCCAATTGTTGGCGTTGATCGATGACCGCGACCTGCGTGCCGCCGCCCAAGCCGCCGACGCCGAAACGCTGGTGGCCAGGGCGCAACTGCAAAACGCTAAGGCGACCCTTGAACGCCAGACGTCGGTGATCGCTCAGGCCCAGGCCACGGTGGTGTCNGACCGCGCCGAAGTGGCCTTCGCCGAGCATGAACTGAACCGCTACAACCACCTCGCCGGCGTGGGGGCGGGCACGGTGCAGAACGCGCAGCAGGCCAAGACNCGCATCGATCAGGCCTCCGCGCGGTTGGCCAACGTCACGGCGGTGCTGGCGGCGGAACGCAAGCAGGTTGAGATCCTGACGGCTCAGCGTGATGCGGCCGAAGGCGGACTCAAACGTGCCCAGGCCGCGCTGGAAATGGCCAGCTATCAGCTGTCCTACACGCGCATCGTTGCCCCTCAGGACGGCATGGTGGGCGAACGGGCGGTGCGGGTCGGCGCTTATGTGACGCCGGGCAGCAAGATTCTGGCGGTGGTGCCCCTGGCACAGGCTTACGTGGTCGCCAATTTCCAGGAAACCCAATTGACCGATGTGAAGCCTGGGCAGGATGTGCAAGTGCGTGTCGACAGCCTCGGAGGCGAGGTTCTGACGGGGCGCGTCGAGAGCATCGCGCCGGCGACCGGTGTGACGTTTGCTTCGGTCAAGCCGGACAATGCCACCGGCAACTTCACCAAGGTGGTGCAGCGCATTCCGGTGAAGATCGTTCTGGATCCGGGGCAGGCATTGGCCGAGCGGTTGCGGGTGGGGATGTCGGTGGAGGCGAGGATTGATACGGCCAGTGGGGCGACTGCGTCCGAGGTGGTTCAGCGATGNNGCGAAGAGGCCAGTGGCTTCAACTCACCTTATGCGCCTTGCTGGTCATGAGCCTGTCAGCCTGCACCATCGGCCCCGACTTCCAGAAGCCTCAACCCCAACAAATCACTGAATGGTCAAAACCAGCAAAAGCCGCCGCCAGCGAAGCGGTATCCACCGAAATGAACGAACGCTGGTGGGACGTCTTCAACGACCCAAAACTCTCGGCCCTGACCCAGCGCGCCTTGACCGATAACCTCGATCTGAAAATTGCCAGCAGCCGCTTGCAGCAAAGCCGTGCGGCGCGTCAGGTCATCACGGCCGACCGTTACCCAAATACCGCCGCCACCGGCAGTTACGGGCGCAAACGCAACAGCGGCGAAGGCCTGAACGATCCATCGGGTCACAACGGCGATTCGGCGTTTAACCTATGGGATGCAGGCTTCTCCGCCTCCTGGGAACTGGATTTCTGGGGCCGTGTGCGCCGCGAAACCGAAGCCGCCGACGCGACCCTGGAAGTCGCGGAAAACGATCGCCGTGGGGTGCTGCTGTCGGTGCTCGCCGAAACCGCTCAGGACTATATTCAACTGCGCGGCGTACAGAGCACGCGGGCCGTTACCGAGCAAAACCTCGAGGTTGCCCGGCACAGCCTGAAACTCTCGCAACTGCGTCTGGCCGACGGCGTTGCCACTGACCTTGATGTCGCCGAAGCGGCTGCCCAAGTCGCCGCCATCGAGTCGCGTTTGCCCGCGCTGGAACAGCGCCAGTCACAACTGATCAACGCCCTGAGCTTGTTGATGGGCGAACCGCCTCAAGCGCTCCACGCCGAGTTATCCACAGACACCCCCGTGCCTTCAACACCGCGCCAGGTCGCCATCGGACTGCCGTCGCAACTGGCTGAACGCCGCCCTGATATCCGCCAGGCCGAAGCCCGCCTGCATGCCGCCACCGCGAGCATCGGCGTGGCCAAGGGGGACTTCTATCCGCGGATTACCCTGTCGGGCAACATCGGTTCGCAAGCCATGCAACTGAGCGATTTCGGCTCCTGGGGCTCGCGTGCGTTCGGCATCGGCCCGCAATTCAGCCTGCCGCTGTTCGATGGCGGGCGCCTGCAAGGCATGTTGAACCTGCGTGAAGCCCAGCAACAGGAAGCGGCCCTGGCGTATCAGCAAACCGTGTTGCGCGCCTGGCATGAAATTGACGACCAATTGACTCGCTACAACGCCACGCAACTGCGCCGCGACAGCCTCGCCGAAGCGGTGCGCCAGAACCAGATAGCACTGAGCACCGCGCAACAGCAATATGTGGAAGGGGTGGTGGACTTCGTTAACGTCCTCACGGTGCAAGGCGCGCTGTTGGCGACTCAGGAGCAGCTTGTGGAGAGCTCGACCGGGGTGTCGTTGGCGATGGTGGGTTTGTATAAGGCGTTGGGTGGGGGGTGGGAATCGGTGTATCCGTTGGCAGAGACGGTACAGCGTTAATTTCGTGGGGTAGATCGGAAAAACCGGCCGAGGCCGGTTTTCTCACCCTAACGGCCAGCGAATTTAATTGCTGCGTACAAGGTTCAGTGGTGAGTCGAATCCTTCAAAGAACCTGGTGATGGGCGGTTTAACTCGGCACGGTGAGGAAGAATGACCCCGACTTTCATGTCAGGAAAATCTTCTCGAATTGCTTTCAGGGCTGGAGTCATGTCTGTGTCACTGGATACCAGGACTAGCTGTTCGATTTGTTTATTAGCATGGAACTTGGACTGTCTTGCGGCTGTGCGATACATGCTGATCGCAATGTGGACATCTGTCTCTTTCTCTTCAAGCTTCCAGATGTCGACTTTGTCTTGGCGAGAGGCGCCAGTTTTTCTGTCAATGAAGCGAGGTGCTTTCGCGGGCTCAAGCTTATGGCGACCATAGTGAACGGCAACGTTGGTTGCTTTTAATGCACGCAAATAGGTGTCTTGAGCTTCTTTGGAGGCTCGGCCGCGAGTTGCAAGCTCTGGCTTGACGGATGAGGTGAAGTAATCAACCGAGATTAATGAGCTTTGGGGATTCTCGATGTAAGCGACATGGCCCAGCAAACTTTTCAGATTGAGCCATTTGTATGGCGTGCCCGCGAGTAATCCATAGAACACGTTGTAGCCATCGACAAAAAACGCGGTTCGCACAAACTCAATCCTCTGAAACGAAAAAACCGGCCGAAGCCGGTTTCTTCACCCCAACGGCCAGTGAATTTAATCTCTGCGTACGGGGTTCAGTTGGGGAATCCTAAGTCGGGTGTGTCATATACGTCAACCCACTGGCTGATCAACATTTGACTCGATTGAAGGATTTCCAGCGCCGGCGAGTCAGTTTTGATCGCCGACCTTGGTGATGGTCAAGGCGTTATCGGCCTGAGTTATTAGTAATTGCTACAGGAAGAGTGTTGAGGTGCTGCATTTCGATAAAGGTTTGAAGTGTCGATCGCTGCTCTCCGTATCGATTTTCATGGGGCGGAATATGCACCCTGTGGAATATTCCATCAAGGTTATATTTTCGATAGGTTGATACCCTTCTAGCCAACGAGACCTTTCCCGATACTTCGCTTTTCCAACAAGTGTCGGCTATCCACTTGACGCCTACCCACCCTGTCATAGACTCCGCTCATCCGTCAGGGAGATACGGTTATGCGGCGTTTTTGTGTTTGGGTTATTGGATTGACCGTTGTGACCTGCGCAGTACACGCGCAAACGCCCGCGCCAGACGATCCGTTGTTGGAAAACAGCCCCGCTGGCAGCAATGCGACAGCCAGCAGTGAGGCCCGGGGCGTGTTGCGTGCCCGGGATCAGGCGGTGCTCGCCAGTGAGTTGTCCGGGCGCATTGTCGAGNTGCCGTTCAGCGAGGGCGAGTCGTTCAAGAAAGGTGACACCCTGGCGCGTTTCGATTGTTCGGCTTACCAGGCCCAGCTCAATGCGGCGCAGGCTGCCAACCGTGGTGCGGGTGAAGAGCTGTCCCACAACAAACAGCTGGCGGCGTTGAATTCGGTCGGGCGTTTCGAAGTGGCTCGGGCCGAGGCCAAGGTCAGCGAGACGCAGGCGCAGTCNCAGGTCTACCAGGTGCAGGTTAAACGCTGCAGCGTGCTGGCGCCGTTTGACGGCCAAGTGGTGCAACGCAAGGTCAAGCGCTATGAAAGCGTGCCTGCCGGTGCGCCGTTGCTGGACGTGGTCGACAATCGCACCCTGGAAATCCATCTGCTGGTGCCGTCACGCTGGATGGCCCGGCTCAAGCCCGGTCAGACCTTCAGCTTTGTCCCCGATGAAACCGGTCAAGCGCTGGATGCCACAGTCAAACGCCTCGGCGCTCGAATTGATGAAGGCAGCCAGACCTTGTTGCTGGTTGCGACACTGCCCAATGCCAACGGTTTGCTGGCCGGCATGAGCGGCACGGCGCGTTTCGCGGAGCTTAAATGAACGCGCCCGTGGCGGGCGGTGCAGAACAGGTCTTCGCCAGGTTTCTTGATCTCGAACGCCTGACCCGCGCTGCGCGCACGCCTGCGCAATTGGCCTACAGCCTGGTCAATGACGGGCAGGCGCTGTTTGGTTTTCGTCATGCGGCGCTGTTGATTGCCGGCAAGGTGCAGGCGGTGACGGGTGTCAGTGCCGTGGACCCGAATGCGCCGTTCGTGGCGTTCGCCGAGCAAGCCGTGGCGCAGTTGTTCAAGGCCGGTGTGCTGAAGCAGGCAAGGGTGATCCCGGCGAACGTCCTCAGCGAATCGATTCAGGCCGATTGGCAAAGTCTTTCGGCGGCTCAGGTGTTTTGGCTGCCGCTGATCGATCACCAGGGCGAAGTATTTGGTGGGCTGTGGCTGGCGCGGGACCTGCCGTGGAACCCTTCCGAGCAAGTGCTGCTGTCGCAACTGGGCGACACGTACAGCCATGCCTGGTTGGCGCTGCAACCGCGCAAACCGTGGCGGCTGCGCTGGACCCGAAAACGTCGGGTGGCACTGGTCGCCGTGCTGTTGCTAGGGTTGCTGATCCCCGTGCGCCAATCGGTGCTGGCGCCTGCCGAAGTGGTGCCGTTGGCCGGGCAAGTGGTGGCGGCGCCACTGGATGGGGTGATCGCCGAGTTTCTGGTCAAGCCCAATCAGGCGGTGAAAACTGGCGACCTGCTGCTGCGTTTCGAAAGCACCACGCTCACCGCCCAGGCGGATGTGGCGGCGCGCGCCCTGGGGGTGGCCGAAGCTGAACTGAAGGCCAATTCCCAACGCTCGTTCGCCGACGCCGAGTCCAGCTCGAAGATCGACCTGCTGGCGGCCCGGGTCGAGCAAAAACGCGCCGAACGCGACTACGCCCGCGAACTGCTCAAACGCAGTGAAGTCCGCGCCGAGCGCGGCGGTATCGCGGTGTTCGCCGACGCGGAGCGCTGGACCGGCAAACCGGTGCAGACCGGCGAGCGGCTGATGGAAATCGCTGACCCGACCCAGGCCGAGTTGCGCATCGAACTGGCGGTGGGTGACGCGATATCCCTCGAACCCGGCGCGCAAGTCGCGCTGTTTCTCGACAGTGATCCGTTGCAGCGGCACTTGGCGAAACTCGAGCGCTCGGCCTATGAGGCGCAACCCACCGCTGCCGGACAACTGGCTTATCGCCTGGATGCGAATTTCGAGGGCACACCGCCGCGCATCGGTCTGCGCGGCACCGCGAAGGTTTTCGGCGACCGTGCACCGTTGGCGTTGTACTTGCTGCGTCGACCTCTGGCCGGGTTGCGCCAGAGTGTGGGGCTTTAGATGAGCCTGCCGAGCCTGCGGGCCGACTTGCAACTGTCCGTGGCGACCCCGGCCCTCGATGGCTCGCCACGCTGGACCCTCGCCGACCCGGTGCGCGGGCGCTATTTCAAACTCGGTGCCGCCGCGATGCGGTTGCTGCGTCATTGGTCGTTGGGGGATCCCGAGCAGGTATTGCGCGCCGCCAACCGCGAGCCCGGGTTGCCACTCGATGGCGCGGAGCTTGAGCAGTTGCTGGGCTTTTTGCGTGGCCATGACCTGATCAGCGCGCTTGATCCGCAACAGCGCGCCAGCTACAGCCTGAAGGCGGCCGCCCAGCGTCAGACGCTGTGGCAGATTCTGCTGCACCAATACCTGTTTTTCCGCATTCCCCTGTGGCGCCCGGACGCGTTTCTCAATCGTGCCTGGCCGTGGCTGGAACGCTTCGGCCCACGCGCGCTGCGCTATGGATTGCCCGCGACGTTGGGGCTTGGGGTATTTCTGGTGTCTCGGGACTGGCAGCGGTTTATCGCCACTTTCCCGCATCTTTTCAGCCTCGGCGGCGCGCTGGCGTTCGGTGTGGCGTTGTTCTTTGCCAAGCTCTGTCANGAGTTCGGCCATGCCTTTATGGCCAAGCGCGCTGGCTGCCGGGTGCAGAGCATGGGTGTGGCGTTCATGGTGTTGCTGCCGATGTTCTACACCGACGTGAGTGATGCCTGGCGGGTCAATGATCGCCGCGCACGTTTAATGATCGGCGCCGGTGGGGTGATGGCCGAGTTGCTGCTGGCGTGCATCGCGCTGCTGGTCTGGTCACTGCTGCCGGACGGTCCCGGACGCACCGCGGCGTTCATGCTCGCCAGTGCCACCTGGATCACCACGCTGGTGATCAACCTCAACCCCTTTATGCGCTTTGATGGTTACTTTTTGATCAGTGATTTGTGGGAAGTGGACAACCTTCAAGGGCGAGCCTTTGCCTTGTGCCGGTGGCGGTTGCGCGAGTTTTTGTTCGGCTATGGGGCTGCGGCGCCGGAACCGTGGTCGCCGAACATGCAGCGCCGATTGCTGATCTGGGGATATGGCGCGTGGTTATGGCGTGCGGCATTGTTTTTCGGGATCGCCCTGGCGGTGTATCACCTGTTCTTCAAGCTGCTCGGGATCTTCCTGATGCTGGTTGAGCTGGTGTGGTTCATCTTCCTGCCGATTTTCAAGGAGTGGCGACAATGGTGGAGCCGGCGCGAGCAGGCGTATGCACCCCGTGTGTTGCTCAGTGGTCTGGCCTTGCTCGGACTGGTGTTGGTGCTGGTTTTGCCGTGGCGCAGTGCGGTGGAGTTGCCGACGATGCTGGAAGCGGGACGCGCCAGTGCGTTGCACGCGCCCGTCGCGGCGCGAGTCAAAACGGTGAATGTGCATGACGGTCAGGTGGTTGCGCAGGGAGAGGTGCTGATCGAACTGGAATCGCCGGACCTGGACTCGCGCCAGACCATCGTCCGGCGTGAAATCCAGATCCAGCAGTTGCAGATGCGCCGTCAGGCCAGTCGCAGCGAAACCGCCGCCGACGCCGGGATTGTCGAGCAACGCCTGGCTGAGGCGGTGGCCGACTATCGCGGGCTGGCCGCCCAGCGTGAACGTCTGCTACTGCGCGCGCCCCACGCCGGCACCGTGCGCGATCTGTTGCCGCAACTGATGGTCGGTCGCTGGCTGTCGACCAAGGATCCTCTGGCGCGTGTCGTTGAAGACGGCGCACGGTTGCGTGGCTATCTGGCCGAAGCCGAACTGTGGCGCGTGGCGCCGGGGGCCACCGGCCGGTTCATCGCCGATGATCCGATGCACCCGGCGATCGCCGTGCAATTGACCGAAATCGACACCAATGGCGCGGCCTATGTCGATCAGGAAGCGCTGACGTCCGATCACCACGGGCCGATCGCCGTGCGCCGGGATGCGCATCAACGGGCTGAACCGGTGCAGGGGCAATACGGGGCGCGGTTGAGCACCCTCGAAGCCGCACCGACGCCGATGCAGCCCTTGCGCGGCGTGGTGGTGTTGCAGGGCCGCGGCGAATCATTGTTGGGCGTGGCCTGGCGACGCATGGCCGCGCTGGGTGTCAGGGAAAGCGGTTTCTAAGGAGGGCAGTTGATGGCAACTACCGATTCAGTGGCGGCCGATGGTTTGGTGGTGCGGCCCTCGCGGAGCAGCGATGGACCTTTTCTGCAAAGTCTTTACCAGGCGGCGCGGCCGGATCTGCAGTGGATCGACGGTGAGCGGGAAGTGGTGGAGCAGGTGGTCGCCCAGCAATTTCAGGTGCAGGAACAAGGTTTGGGAGAGCGTTTCCCCAACGCGATGCATTACGTGATTGAAAAGCTCGATACCGCCATCGGTGCGCTGACCACCGATTTTGGCCCCAATGAAATTCGCGTGTTGTACCTGGCATTCATTCCACGGGCTCGCGGCCAGGGCTATGGGCGAAAGGTGCTCCAGGGCGTGCAACAAGCCGCCCAACAGATCCGCTGCCCGGTGGCCACGGTGGTCTGGGCGAGCAACCCCCATGCGCGCCAGCATTACCTGGCGCTGGGTTTCCAGGTTGAAGAGCGCAACCCGGCGGCGGAGCGGTTGGTGTGGTATCCACAATTTTGATAACACCGCTGTCCCCTGTGAGAGCGAGCTTGCTCGCGATGGCGGCGTGTCAGTCGCCATAGATGTTGAATGATCCATCGCTATCGCGAGCAAGCTCGCTCCTTCAGGAGGGCGGTGATGTGTTCAGTTGAAGGCAATGTAGAAATATCCCTTGCCCGGGTCACGCCCCATGGCCGGCACTCGGGAGACAAAAATGCCTTCCACCTGACCCAGCTCCGGCAACTCCAGCGTGCACAACCCATCCACAAACGCTGTGGGTTCCAGACTGTTGACCCCGACACTGAACGGCATGCGCTCGCTCTTGGGCATTTGCGAACGGGGTGTTTCTTCAAGCGTGTCGATATGGATCGGCAACTCACTGCCATCCGGCAGCCGCAGCGTGCCTGTCTTGCCCAGCAGGGTCTGAAAGTGTTGGCTTTGAACCAGTTGCAACATGGCGTCACTCCCAAAAAAACGGCCGGGGGATTTGAACCCCCGGCCAGACCTCAGTTACGAGAAGGGAATAACCCGTTCAAGGCGATGCTGAAGTTGAGCACCAGGTACGGGTTCATCGTTTCCATTGGCAGGCCGTTACCGGCAGACGAGATTTCCCCCGTCACGGCAGTGGCCACGCCCTTCAGCGGTACCGCCGCAGCGCCTTGCGCATCGGAGAAGATGCTCGCCGAGCCCGGGCCGCCGCCCGAAGCACCGATGTACGAGTTGGTCGCGGTGGGCGTGGTGACCGGGTTGCTCGCCGGGCTGGCCAGTTGCAGGGTCGTGGTGGCCGTCAGCCCGGACAAGGCGTGGGTGTGATTCGGCAGGTTGGTGATGGTCGCGGTGACGTTCTCGGTCCCGGAGAACTCGCCGATGACGCGCGGGGTCAGGTTCAGCCCGTTGCCTTGTGCTATCGGCATTCGGCCTTGCAGGTTGGGCAGCATGAAGTTGGTGCTGCCATTGCCGCCGAAGTTGACGCCGAGCAGGGCGAATAGCGCGTTGTATTGCTGGACCGCCAGCGTCTGGCCGTTGCACAGGGCCCAGCCGTTGGGGGCAAAGTTAAAGGCGAAAGGCTGAATAGTGCCCATGAATACTTCCATAGTTCCTTATCCCTCAGGTTAGTGTCTGAAGCGTCACGTTAGGCCCGGTTATCCGGGCGGATCGCGCTGATCAGCCGACTCCATTCATCTCCGTGGCTGGGTCACGCCAAGCCAGAGCGTAGTTGATCCCCATGGCTACCAGATGTCGTTGGTCGTAAAGCCAGCATCGACGGCGGCGCTGGCGCTGTCCTACAGTGATGACACGCTTCACGCTTTTTCACTGGCAGTCCTGAGGGGAGGCAATGGAGGCGTTCAGAGAATTGCCACTTGACGGCACCCAGGGTCCGCAAGCTCCACCCGGTGCCTGGGCGAGCGTCAAGCGCTTGCTTCGGTGGGTGCGCGAACATTGGCTGTTGCCGATCCTGGCCTTGGCCGCGCTGGTGCGTTTCTACGACCTGACGGCGGCCGCCATCTGGGGTGACGAAGGCTCCAGCCTGCTGCTGAGCCAATATTCTCTCGGCGAAATCTGGCTGCACGCCGCCCACGATGTGCACCCGCCGCTGTATTTCATGTTGCTGCACGGCTGGGTCGAGCTGTTCGGCGACGGTATTTTTTCCATCCGCACGCTCAGTGCATTGCCCGGGATTGCCACGGTGTGGCTCGGCGTCTGGCTGATGGATTTGCTTGCCACCCGGCGTGCCGCACTGCTGGCCGGTTTGCTGCTGGCGCTGCTGCCCACAGCGGTGCGATACAGCCAGGAAGTGCGGATGTACTCGCTGCTGGGCCTGTGGCTGATTGGCGCGACGATTGCCTTGGTCTACTGGATCCGATACCCCCGGCGCACGCGTTATCTGGTGGCGTATGTGCTGCTCATGAGCGCGGCGTTCTACACCCACTATTTCACCGCCCTGTGCGTACTCTGCCACTGGCTGTATCTGGGGGTGATCCGCCTGCAGCCTGGTTATCGCTTGCGGCATATTCAACGCCCCGGCTGGTGGCTGGCGAACGTGGCGATTGTGTTGTTGTACTTGCCTTGGGTGCCGAGCCTGATTGATCTGGTCCAGCACGTGGATCAGCTCAAGGCCAATGGCGATGTGGGGTGGGAGGCACCAGTCACGTTCGCTTCGTTGCCGTCGATGATCTGGTCGTTCCTGATCCAGGACGATGGCGAGAACCTGCCGACCCTGATTTTTATCACGTTACCCGTGGCGTTGCTGGCCTTGGTGTGGGTGGCGTTGGCGCGGGATCGCAGCGTGATTCGGGGCAGTGCATTGGTGGTGATCTATACCGTTTTGCCGTTTTTGCTGGTGTTTTCGGTGTCGTGGATCTCGCCGGTGTTCATCGAGCGCTACCTCACCGCCTACGCCCTCGGCCTGCCGATGATTGCCGCACTGGCCATCGATCGCCTGTACTCAGGGTTCCGGGTGCTGGCCCTGACGGTGCTGGTGTTGTTTGTCGGTGTCGAACTGGTGGGCCTGAATAACAACGCCACGGTCGATAGCAACGATCAGTTCAACGTCATGGTCAATTACGTCAACCAGCACTTCGTTGCCGGTGACCGGATCGTCACCAGCGACATGCTTTGGTACCTCAGCTATGTCTATTACAACCGCACCGACGCCAAGCCGTTGCTGTACACGCCACCGTTATCGGGCGGTGCGTCGAGCCGGCCGAATGCTTATGGCTTCGGTACATTGGTGACCCCGGACATTTACCTCGACAGCCTTGGCAATTTGCCCAAAGGCACGGGGCGGGTTTGGTTGATCGGCACTGTCGGTGTGCCGGACGAGTTTGCGCCGTTACCCGCCGGTTGGCAGAGCGTTGGCGAAACACAGGCAGGTGGCGCCAATGCGCGCGTGTTCGTCTTGCATTGAATCAGGAACAAAAATCACCGTTTCCCGATGATTTAGCTTCGATTTGATATCAAAACACTACTACTGCTACGGCCATTCATAGTCTACGCTCCGTCATACATAAAGGACTTATGACTGGGTGAAGGGATGCAGCAGTACCACTTTATCTCCGGCTTGCCGCGTTCCGGTTCCACTTTGCTCTCTGCGATCCTGTTGCAGAACCCGCGTTTTCACGCCGGCATGAGCAGCCCTGTAGGCACCCTGTTCAACGGCGTGCTGGGGCAATGCAGCGCCGGCAGTGAGTTTGGCGCGGTGATCGATACCGATCTGCGCCGGCGTTTATTGCGCGGTCTGTTCGACTCCTTCTACGCCGACAAAGCCGACAAACCGGTGGTGTTCGACACCAACCGGCTATGGAGTTCGCGCCTGCCGGCGATCCGCGACCTGTTCCCGCAAGCCAAGGTCATTGCCTGTGTGCGCAATGTCGCCTGGGTCATGGACAGCATCGAGCGTTTGTACCGCGCCAACTCCTTTGAAAACACCAAGCTGTTCGGCGACGCGATCGAGCGCAACACCGTCTACAGCCGTTGCGAAACCCTGGCCCAGCGCAATCGCCTGGTGGGGTTTGCCTGGGCTGCGCTCAAGGAAGCCTATTACGGCGAACACGCCGAGTCGCTGCTGATCGTCGACTACGACCTACTGTCCCAGGCGCCTGAGCGGGTGATGCGGCTGGTCTACGAATTTATCGGCGAGCCNTGGTTCAAGCATGACTTTGACCACCTCGCCTACGACGCGCCGGAGTTCGATCAGGCCCTCGGCGTCTCGGGCCTGCACAAGGTCAAGCCGAGGGTCGAACTGCAATCGCGGCGCACGATTTTGCCGCCGGACTTGTTCAAGCAATACGCAGAGTTGTCCTTCTGGCTCGATGGCTCAGCCAGCGCCGCCAATGTCATTCGCATGAAGGCCGATGCCGCGATCAGTTGATCGCGGCATTTTCATTTACGCGTCACGAAAGTTCGAGTCCGGGTGAGCAGCATGTGGTGGAGCAAAGGCAAGTCGCGAGTTACCGAAGGCGCACGGGCGCTGGCCTCACCCATGATCATGTCCCTGGAGCCGCGAATGCTGTTCGACGGCGCGGTTGCGGCCACCGTGGCGGACGCCGCCCAGCCTGAAAGCCATCCCACGGCCGACGCAGCCAAAGCGCCGGCGAACGATCAGCCGGTCGCCAGCAAAGACACCCACGGCCAGGCCGATGCCGCGCCCGCCACGGCACCCGTTGCCGTACCGGGGCAGAGCGTGGTGTTCGTCGATTCCCGGGTCAAGGACGCCGACAGCCTGCTCAAGGGCGTGGCACCTGGCACTCAAGTGGTTCAGCTGGACGCGAGCCGGGACGGCTTGCAACAGATTGCCGATTATCTGGACACCCATCAGGGCATCAGTTCGGTGCAGATCATTGCCCACGGCAACGCGGGCGATCTGTGGCTGGGCGACAGCTATCTGTCGGCCGACAACGTCGCGGCCCGCAGTGCAGTGCTGGCGGACATCGGCAAAGACATGAATGCCGGCGGCGACATCATGATCTACGGCTGCTACACCGCCGAAGGTGAGCGCGGCTTGAGTTTTGTCGACTCGCTGGCGCAATTGACCGGCCGTGATGTGGCCGCGTCCAGCAACCGTACCGGGGTCGGTGGCGACTGGGATCTGGAAATTGTCACCGGCAACATCGAAAGCGCCAACATGCTGTCGACCACGGCCATGAGCGAGTATCAATGGGGCCTGGCGACCTGGACCGCCACCAACAACGGCAACACGGGTGTCGGCTCATTGCGTGCCGCCATCGCCTCGGCGCAGAACGGCGATATCGTCACGTTCAGCAGCGGCATGACAGTGCAATTGACGTCCGAACTGCTGATCAGCCAGAACATCACCGTCGATGGCGACTTGAACAATGACGGCGCGGCTGACGTGATTCTCGACGGTCAGTACCGGACCCGGGTGATTGAAATTGCCGCGGGCAGAACCGTGACCCTTGATGGCCTGGTGATTACCCGTGGCCTGGTGGCGGGAACGGGCGGCAACGGTGGCTACGGTGCCGCAGGGGCAATGGCCGGGGGGATTTTCAACGCCGGCATCCTGACCCTGAACAACGTCAGCGTGACCTCCAATGCCGCTTCCGGCGGCGGTGGCGGCGGCGGTGTCACGGGTGCTTTTTACGGCGGTGGCGGTGGTGGTGGCGGCGGTTTGGGCGGCCAGAACGGTGGGCATGGTGGCTCGGCCGGGCCGGGTACCGGCACGTTGGGCGGCCAGGCGGGCAGCGCCAATGCCGGCGGCTACGGCGGCGGTTATGACGCGACGCACATGGGCGGTCGCGGCGGCACCAGCACCGGTGGCGCGGGCGGGCTGGGCGTGTCCTATTACAGCAACGGCGGTAACGGCTCGACGGCCACCAATGGCACGATTTCCATTGGCGGCGGGGGCGGTGGTGCCGGTTGGGACAAAGTCGGTGGCGCCGGCGGCAACGCGGCGGGCGGGATCTACAACGCCAGCAGCGGCACCATTACCATCATCGGCACTTCGACCATCAGCAACAACATCGGCGCCGGTGGTGGCGGTGGCGGTGGCGGTGGCCAAGGCAGCAATGCCAGCAATGGCGGCATCGGCGGCCGGGGCGTCGGCGCGATCTGGAACAAAGGCACGCTGCTGATCACGGCCGCCAACTTCGCGGCCCTGTCTGGTAATGCCGCGGCCAGTGGAGCAGGCGGTACCGCGCAGGGTGGAGGTACAACCGGCACTTCGCCGACCTCCGTTTCGACCATCTTCAACGACGGCGGTGTACTCAACACTGCTTATGCGCCGCCGCCGACCGCGACCATTGTGGTCGCTGACACCACCCTGAGCATCGGCGAAACGTCCTTGGTGACGATCACCTTTTCCGAGGCCGTGACCGGTTTCACCAACTCCGACCTGACCATTGCAAATGGCACCCTGAGCGCCGTCAGCAGCGCCGATGGCGGCATCACCTGGACGGCCACCTTCACGCCGACCGCGAGCATTTCCGATACGACCAACCTCATCATCCTGGACAACACCGGGGTGAACAACGGCCTGGGCACGGCCGGCGTCGGTACTACCAACTCCAATAACTATGTTGTCGACACCACGCGCCCGACCGTCGGCATCGTGTTCACCGACACCGCGCTCAAGGTCGGCGAAACGTCGCTGGTGACCTTCACCTTCAGCGAGGCCGTGACAGGTTTTACCAACGCGGACCTGACGATTGCCAACGGCACCTTGTCGGCCGTGAGCAGCAGCGATGGCGGCATCACTTGGACGGGTACCTTCACGCCAACCGCCAGCATCACTGACGCGACCAACCTGATCACCCTCGATAACACCGGGGTCAGCGACCTGGTCGGCAACGCCGGCAGCGGCACCACCGATTCGAACAACTACGCCATCGATACCGTGCGCCCGACCGCGACCATCGTGGTGGCCGACACCGCACTGAAAATCGGCGAAACCTCGCTGGTGACCATCACCTTCAGCGAAGCAGTCACCGGCCTTACCAACGCCGACCTGACCATCGCTAACGGCACCTTGACCGCTGTGAGCACTGCCGACGGCGGCGTCACCTGGACCGCGACCTTCACGCCGACGGTCGGCGTCCGGGACACCACCAACCTGATCACCCTGAACAACAGCGGCGTCAGCGATATTGCGGGTAACGCCGGCACCGGCACGACCAACTCCAACAATTACGTGATCGACACGCTGCGTCCGACTGCCACCATCGTGGTGGCCGACAATGCGCTGAAAATCGGTGAAACGTCGTTAGTGACCATCACTTTCTCCGAGGCAGTGACCGGTTTCACCAACGCCGACCTGACCCTTGCCAACGGTACGTTGACCGCCGTGAGCAGCAGCGACGGCGGCATCACCTGGACCGCGACGTTCACGCCGACCGCCAGCATCAACGACACAACCAACCTGATCACCCTGGACAACACCGGGGTCAGCGACCTGTCCGGCAACGCCGGCACCGGCACGACCAACTCGAACAATTACGTGATCGACACCCTGCGNCCCACGGCCACCATCGTGGTCTCCGACAGCGCATTGGCGATTGGCGAGACCTCACAGGTGACCATCACCTTCTCCGAGGCGGTCACTGGTTTCACCAACGCCGACCTGACCATCGCCAACGGCACCCTGAGCGCGGTGAGCANCNNCGACGGCGGCGTCACCTGGACCGCGACCTTTACGCCGACCAGCAACATTACCGACANCACCAACCTGATCACCCTGGACAACACCGGCGTCACCGACCNGGCGGGCAACGCCGGCAGCGGCACCACCGATTCCAACAACTACGCCATCGACACGGTGCGTCCGACCGCCACGATTGTGCTGGCCGATACCACCCTGACCGCGGGCGAAACCTCGCTGGTGACCATCACCTTCTCCGAAGCGGTGACGGGTTTCGACAACAGCGACCTGAGCGTTGCCAATGGCACGTTGAGTGCAGTCAGCAGCAGCGATGGCGGCATCACCTGGACCGCGACCTTCACGCCGACGGTCGGCGTCAGGGACACCAGCAACCTCATCACCCTGAACAACACCGGAGTGGCCGACATTGCCGGCAACGCGGGCAGCGGCACCACCAGTTCGGCGAATTACACCATCGACACCGTATTGCCGACCGCCACCATCGTGGTCGCCGACAATGCGCTGAGAATCGGCGAAACCTCGCTGGTGACCATCACCTTCTCCGAGGCGGTGAGCGGTTTCAGCAATGCCGACCTGACGATTGCCAACGGCACGTTGAGTGCGGTGAGCAGCAGTGACGGCGGCATCACCTGGACCGCCACATTCACGCCGACCACCACCATTACCGATGCCACCAACTTGATCACGCTGGACAACAGCGGCGTGCAAAACGCTTCGGGCAATGCCGGCAGCGGCACCACCAATTCCAACAATTTCGCCATCGACACCCAGCGTCCAACCGCGACCATCGTGGTGGCCGACAACGCCCTGAANNTCGGCGAAACCTCGCTGGTGACCATCACCTTCTCNGAGGCGGTGAGCGGTTTCACCAACGCCGACCTGACCATCGCCAACGGCACNTTGAGCGCCGTNAGCAGCAGCGACGGCGGCATCACCTGGACCGCGACCTTCACCCCGAGCGCCAGCATCAACGACACGACCAACCTGATCACCCTGAACAACACCGGCATCGCGGATCTGTCGGGTAACGCCGGCAGCGGCACCACCGATTCCAACAACTACGCCATCGACACGGTGCGTCCGACCGCCACGATTGTGCTGGCCGATACCACCCTGACCGCGGGCGAAACGTCGCTGGTGACCATCACATTCTCCGAAGCAGTGAGCGGTTTCACCAACGCCGACCTGAGCATTGCCAACGGCACGTTGAGCGCCGTGAGCAGCAGCGACGGTGGCATCACCTGGACCGCGACCTTCACGCCCACCGTTGGCGTAAATGACCTGACCAACGTCATCACCCTGGCCAACACCGGCGTGGCCGACCTGTCCGGCAACGATGGTTTTGGCACATCTAACTCCGGCAACTACATGATCGATACCAGGGCGCCGACTGCTACCATCGTGGTCGCGGACAATTCGCTGACCATAGGCGAGACCTCGCTGGTGACCATCACCTTCTCCGAGGCTGTCACCGGTTTCAGCAACGCCGACCTGACCGTCGCCAATGGCACCTTGACGGCAGTGAGCAGCGCTGACGGCGGTATCACCTGGACGGCCAGCTTCACTCCGACCAGCAATATCACCGACAGCACCAACTTGATCACCCTGGATAACCGCGGCGTACAAAACGGCNGCGGCAACGTCGGCAGCGGCACCAGCAATTCGAACAACTACGCCATCGACACCGTGCGCCCGACGGCCACCGTCGTGGTAACGGACAATGCGCTGAAAATCGGCGAAACCTCGCTGGTNACCATCACCTTCAGCGAAGCGGTCAGCGGGTTTACCAACGCCGACCTGACCATCGCCAACGGCACATTGAGCGCCGTNAGCAGCAGCGATGGCGGCATCACCTGGACGGCGACCTTCACGCCGACCGTGAGCGTCAACGATGCGACCAACCTCATCACGCTGGACAACACCGGGATCGCCGACCTGGCCGGNAACGCNGGCAGCGGCACCACCGATTCCAACAACTATGTGATCGACAGCCAGCGGCCCACCGCGACCATCGTGATTGCCGACCCGACCCTGAGCGCNGGCGAAACCACCCTGGTCACCGTGACCTTCTCCGAAGCGATTNCGGGCTTCGACAACAGCGACCTGAGCGTTGCCAATGGCACNTTGAGTGCAGTCAGCAGCAGCGATGGCGGCATCACCTGGACCGCGACCTTCACGCCGACCGCCGGCATCACCGACACCAGCAACGTCGTGCGCCTGGNCAACACCGGCGTGGCCGACCTGTCCGGCAACGCAGGCAGCGGCACCACCAATTCCGGCAACTACACCATCGACACCGTGCTACCGACCGCCACCATTGTGGTCGCCGACAATGCGCTGAAAATCGGCGAAACGTCGCTGGTGACCATCACCTTCTCCGAAGCAGTGAGCGGTTTCACCAACGCCGACCTGACCATCGCCAACGGTACGCTCAGCGCGGTGAGCAGCAGCGACGGCGGTATCACCTGGACCGCGACGCTGACNCCGACCAATG
>NZ_NMOJ01000115.1 GCF_002251635.1 Pseudomonas mandelii | reverse complement strand
CATCACCGACACCACCAACCTGATCACGCTGGATAACAGCGGCGTACAAAACGCCTCGGGCAATGCGGGCGCCGGCACCACCAACTCCAACAATTACGCCATCGATACGGCGCGCCCGACCGCCACCCTCGTGGTCGCGGATGCGGCCCTCGGCGTTGGCCAGACCTCGCTGGTGACCATTACTTTCTCTGAGGCGGTCACCGGTTTCACCAACGCCGACCTGACCNTTGCCAACGGCACCTTGAGCGCGGTGAGCAGCAGCGACGGCGGCATCACCTGGACCGCGACCTTTACGCCGACCAGCAACATCACCGACAGCACCAACCTGATCACCCTGGACAACACCGGCATTGCTGACCAGGCTGGCAACGCCGGCAGCGGCACGACCGATTCCAACAATTACGCCATCGATACCCAGCGCCCGACCGCGACCATTATTTTGGCCGACCCGACGCTGAGCGCGGGCGAAACCTCGTTGGTGACCATTACCTTTTCCGAAGCGGTCACTGGGTTCACTAACGCCGACCTGGCCGTTGCCAACGGCAACTTGAGCGCGGTCAGCAGCGCCGACGGCGGCATCACCTGGACCGCGACCTTCACGCCGACGGTTGGCGTCCGGGACACCACCAACCTGATCATTTTGAACAACAGCGGCGTCAGCGACATTGCCGGTAACACCGGCACCGGCACGACCAACTCCGGCAACTACACCATCGATACCCTCTTGCCGACCGCCAGCATCGTGGTTGCCGATAACGCGCTCAACGTCGGCGAGACATCCCTGGTGACCATCACCTTCAGCGAAGCGGTCACCGGCTTCAACAACGCCGACCTGACCATTGCCAACGGCACCTTGAGCGCGGTCAGCAGCAGCGACGGCGGCATTACCTGGACGGCGACNTTCACGCCGACCAGCAACATCACCGACACCACCAACCTGATCACCCTGGACAACAGCGGTGTGCAAAACGGNTCGGGCAACACCGGCAGTGGCACTACTGATTCCAACAACTACGCCATCGACACCGTGCGCCCGACTGCGACGATTGTCGTGGCGGACACCACGCTGGCGCTGGGCCAAACCTCGTTAGTGACCATCACCTTCAGCGAGGCGGTCAGCGGTTTCGACAACAGTGACCTGAGCATCCCCAACGGCACGTTGAGCGCGGTAAGCAGCAGCGACGGCGGGATCACCTGGACCGCCACCTTCACACCGACCCTCGGCGTGACCGATGCGACCAACCTCATCACTCTGAACAACACCGGNATCGCCGACCTGGCCGGCAACATCGGCAGCAGCATTTCGGTTTCCAATAATTACGCCATCGACGGCGAACGGCCGACCGCCACCATCGTCGTTGCCAACCCGAACCTGGGCGTTGGCCAGACCTCGCTGGTGACCTTTACCTTCAACGAGGCGGTGAGTGGTTTCGATCTGTCGGACATCAGTGTCGCCAACGGCACGTTGTCCAACCTGTCCAGCAGCGACGGCGGCACAACCTGGACCGCGACGCTGACGCCCACCAGCAATATCAGCAACGGCAACAACGCGATCAGTTTGAACATTGCGGGTATCAGTGACGGTTCGGGAAATGCGGGTAGCGGCACAAGCCAGTCGAACAACTTCGCGATCAACACCGCACCGACGTCGACTTCGGTTGTGCTGGTTCCGGCGGATCCGGAGTTCCGGGTCACCGAGCCGGTGACGCTGCCCGATCAGCCAAACGTGCCCTTGCAACCGATCATCTTCACTGCGCCCACGGGTGATCTCGGTTCGCCGCTGACCTTCACGCCGCTGTTCGAACAACGGGTGATCGGCAATGGCATCCGGCCGCTGGGGGACATTTTCATCAACCGCGGGGCGATCTCGCCAAGCTTCATCGCTCAGGTGTTCAGCAGCAGCGACAGCGGTGGTGACGGCTCGGGCCAGGGGTTTCTCGGCTTTGGTGGCGGCGATGGCGGGGTGTTCGGCACCAGTACGCTGTCGAGCCTGTTCAATCAGGACACCGGCAGCGAGCGTAGCGAGCTGAATTCTTTCGGCAGTCATTCGATCAGGGGCGGGGATGTTTCCCAAGGACTGCGCGGCGTGTTTGGCGCGCTGACGCTGAACGAGCAATTGCAACAGCTCAAAGACACCGAGCAACGGCAGGTCGACAGCCTGGCCGCGGCGTTGAAACAGGTCGGCATCAGCGAAATGCAGGCCTGAAAAAAGCCATAAAACCAGTGCAGCACCCAGGGGCAGTCAAGGATGAATAGAAGTCACATGTTGTTCAGCGCCAGCCTGTTGGCGCTTGCGATAAGCGGATGTGCCGTCACCAGTGAGCCGATCGAGCGCAGCGTCAGCGAACAGCGCGCCAAGAGCGATCTGCAGAATATGTACACCGGACAGGAGCCCCTCAGCGGTCCTCTGACCTTGCACCAGGCCATGGCCCGCGCGGTTAAGTACAACCTCGAAGGCCGGCTCAAGATCATGGAAGAAGCGTTGGCCAAGCGCCAACTCGACCTGGCCAGTTTCGACATGCTGCCGCGCATGGCCCTGGCGGCAGGTTATGCAGGGCGCAGCAACGTCAGCGCCTCCAGCAGCCAGAGTGTGCTGACCGACACCCAGTCGCTGGAACCATCGACCTCCCAGGATCGCGACCGCCGCGTGGCCGACCTGACCATGGTGTGGAACGTGCTCGACTTCGGCGTCAGCTACATCAGCGCCAAGCAGCAAGGCGACCAGCGACTGATCATCCAGGAACGTCGGCGCAAGGTGATCAACACCATCGTCCAGGACGTGCGCTCGGCCTATTGGCGAGCGGTGGCGGCCGAACGTTTACTGACGCAGATCGACAGCCTGATGGCGCGAGTCGATACGGCGCGCGGCAACAGCCAAAGCATGAGCACACAACGCATCGGCGATCCGATCCAGGCGCTGGGTTATCAGCGTTCGCTGATCGAAGCGACCCGCCAGCTCCAAGAGCAGCGGCGGGCGCTGTCCCTGGCCAAAACCGAACTGGCGACCCTGATCAACCTGCCGATGGGCACCGATCTTAAACTGGCGACCCCGGACGATTACTCTATCCCGCAATTGAAAGTCGGCATGGCCAGCCTGGAGCATGAAGCCCTGGCTAGCCGTCCAGAGTTGCGCGAACAGGATTACCAGACCCGCATCAGCACTGCCGAAACCCGTAAAGCCATGCTGCGGCTGTTGCCGGGGCTGGAGTTTTCGGCGGGCGGGCATTACGACAGCAACTCGTTCCTGGTCAACGACAAGTGGGCCGACTACGGCGCCAAGATCACCTGGAACCTGTTCAACGTGATTTCCGCACCCGCTGCCATCGACGTTGCCAAGGCCGGCGAAGAAGTCGCCAAGGCGCGGCGCCAGGCCATGTCCATCGCGGTGCTGGCCCAGCTCTATGTGGCGAACGCCAACTATCAGGAAGCGCTGAATCAGTTCCGGACCAACCAGGAATTGTCGAGCATCGACGGGGAGATTCTGGGGCAATTGCGCAACCGTCATCAGGCGGCGGGCCTTGGAGAACTGGACCTGATACAGGGTGAGCTGAACACGTTGCAGGCGGATTTGCGCCGGGACCTGTCCTACGCCGATCTGCGTAACGCCTACGGCCAGATCTTCGCCAGCGCCGGTCTCGACCCGATGCCGGACGAGGTGCAATCCACCGAAGTCCAGTCCATCGCCACCGCCTTGGCCAACCGCGAAGCGGCGTGGGCGTCGGGCAACATCAGCGTGCCGGTGGCCCATGCTCCCGTCCAATAATCTGCGGGTGCCGACCGCGAGCATCAATCGCGAACAACGGGAGACCCGCAATGGTCATCACGGCGCCGCGATCCTGCTGACCGGTTTGCCGGCGGCGGGTAAATCGACGCTGGCCCAGGCGCTGCACGCCGAGTTGTTCGAACTCGGCGTGCAAAGTGTGGTGCTCGATGGCGATGGGCTTCGGGTCGGGCTCAATCGCGATCTCGGTTTCACCGACAGCGACCGCCTGGAAAACATCCGTCGCGCCAGTGAAGTGGCGGCGCTACTGGTGGAGAACGGGCAAATCGTCATCCTCGCGATGATCGCGCCGTTGGTTGAGTTGCGTGAAGTGTTCGCTCGGCGTCTGGGTGAGGATTACCGCGAAGTCTGGTGCAGCGCTTCGTTGGCGGTGTGCGAGCAGCGCGATCCCAAAGGTCATTATGCGCGGGCGCGACGCGGTGATTTGGCGGGGTTTACCGGTGTGTCCGCGCCCTATGAACCGCCGCCATCCGCCTCCCTGGTGCTCGACACCGGCGTTCAGTCGGTCGAGGCCTGCCTCGACCGCTTGCTGACCTGGCTCGGCGAGTGTGCAGTGCTGCCGAAAAGATGAGTCGACCGGCCTTCTCGCGCTTGCCGGTGGCAGTGGATTTGCCGCTGTTGTTGCAGGCGTTGGCGGCGATTGGTGAAGACGCGTGGTGCGCGCATTTCAACAGCGATTACTACGCCGGGGACTGGAGTGGTGTGGCGCTGGTGTCGGCGGCGGATGCGTTGACGGAACTGTCGCCGGGGCGTGGCGAACCGCTGTTGCGTGCGCCGTGGCTGCGGGATGTTCGTTGGCAGCAAGGCTTGCGCGATCTGCCGCTGGAGATTGTGTCCGCACGCCTGTTGCGACTGGGGCCGGGCGGGCAGATTCACGAACACCGCGACTATGATCTTGGCGGACCAGACGCCGATTTACGCCTGCACATGCCGTTGCTCAGCCCGCCGAAAGTGGACTTCATGCTGGACGGTCAGCGCATTCCGATGCTTGCGGGAGAGTGTTGGTTTCTCGATTTGTCGCGGCCGCATCGTGTGGACAATCGTGATACTCGGGCACGGGTTCATCTGGTGCTCGATTGCCGGCCGGGCGACTGGCTGGAGCAGGCGATTGCCGACGGTGTATCGACCACGCCGCTGCCGGATTCGGGTGACGGCGCCTTGCTGCAATTTCAGCGTCTGGTGGCCAGTGATTTGCAGCTGTCGAAGACCTTGCAGGGCTTGCCGGACACCGAGCTGTTTATCACCCGCACCTTGGAGCTGGCGGCGGAGCGAGGCCTGGAATTTTCTCGGGAAGAACTACGTGCCGCGATGCGCAGCGGCCGCCGCCGATGGAATGAACAATGGAGCGCCTGAATCTCGAAGGCTGGTTGCCGATTCGGATCTGGCAGCCGGCTGGCGAATGGCAGGTCGATTGGTGCTGGTTCGGGGACACGCCGTTGCATCAGCCGTTTTTTCGCGATGCCGTGGAAGCGGCGCTGCGGTTACCGTTCAATCAGGCGTTTCGTCGGCAAACGCCATTGGCTGTTCTCGGCGACTGGCAGGCGTGCAGTCCCGGCCTGGCGCCGAGCGCTTTTATCTTTCACGCTTCGCGCTGCGGCTCGACCCTGATCGGTCAGATGCTCGCGCAACTCGATAACCACATCGTCATTAGCGAACCGCCGCCGCTGGATGCCTTGTTGCGAAGTGGTTTACCAGCCGTCGAACGGCGTGCCGCTATCGCAGGGTTGTTGTCCGCCTATGGTCAGCGGCGGCGCGGTATTGAGCAGCGGCTGGTGATCAAACTCGATGCCTGGAACATCACCGAATTGCCCCTGTTGAGCGAATGTTTTCCCGATACGCCTTGGTTGTTTGTGTACCGCGATCCGCTGGAAATCGCTGTTTCCCATCTGCGCCGCCCGGGCATGCACATGGTGCCGGGGATGATCGGGGCGAGTGGGTTGGATGACGAATGGCCGTTCGACAGTCGCGAGGATTTTATTGCGCGGCGGCTGGGGCGGTTGCTGGCATCGGGGTTAGCGCAATGTCGGGCGTTTGGTGGATTGGCAGTGAACTACAGCGAGTTGCCGGGGGCCATGGCTGGGCGGTTGGCCGAGTTTTTCGGGTTGGATGACTTGCAGCGTGAACGAGTGTTCGCGGCGGTGGGGCTGCATGCCAAACAGCCTTCAGCGGTGTTTGTGGGGGACGGTGATGAGAAGCGTCGTGAGGCTTCGGCGGTGATGCGTGAGCGGGTGGAGCTTTGGGCGCGAGGGCCTTATGAGGCGCTAGTTGCCAAGTCATGCATTGACAGTACTGACGCCATCGCGAGCAAGCTCGCTCCCACAGTTGATCTTCAGTGAACACAAAATATGTGTACGACGGAGATCCAATGCAGNACTACAACTTGAAGGAAATGTCCGACGGAGTTACCAGACATTGGTGTTTTCGCGGAAGGTCAGGATTTGGACGACAAATCCGCCATCCCTTTGAGCAATTCGATCGGCAGCGGGAAGACGATCGTTGCTGTCTTGTCACCGGCAATCGAACTCAACGTCTGCATATACCGCAACTGCATCGCCCCCGGCTGACGCCCCAGCATCTCGGCGGCCTGCATGAGTTTTTCCGAGGCCTGCAATTCACCTTCGGCGTGAATCACCTTGGCCCGGCGTTCCCGCTCGGCTTCGGCCTGTTTGGCGATGGCGCGGACCATCGATTCGTTGAGGTCCACGTGCTTGATCTCGACGTTTGCCACCTTGATGCCCCAGGCATCGGTCTGGGCGTCGAGCACTTGCTGGATATCAATGTTCAGCCGTTCCCGTTCGGCCAGCAGCTCATCGAGTTCATGTTTACCCAGCACCGCGCGCAATGTGGTCTGGGCCAATTGGCTGGTGGCCATGAGGAAATCTTCGACCTGGATGATGGCTTTCTGCGGATCGAGCACGCGGAAATACAGCACGGCGTTGACCTTGACCGAAACGTTGTCGCGGGTGATCACGTCTTGTGGCGGCACGTCGAGCACCACGGTGCGCAGATCGACGCGAACCATTTGCTGGACCACCGGAATCAGCAGGATCAGGCCAGGGCCTTTGACTTGCCAGAAGCGCCCGAGCTGGAACACCACCCCGCGCTCGTATTCGCGCAGGATGCGGAAGGTCGACCCCGCCAGCGCGATCAGCAGTAACAGCAGCGCGGCAAATCCCAGTTGCAGGCCCATGTCTATTCTCCCTTCGACGCCGCATCAGCCGCGGCCACTTTCAGCAGTAATCCCTTGCGTGCCACCACCCGGACCTTTTGCCCCGGTTGCAGCGGCGTGCTGCTGAGCACTTGCCACTGTTCGCCTTGCAGGTGCACCCAGCCGTTACAGGCGTTGTCGGCTTGCAACGAAATCACCGGCGTCACGCTGCCGACCAGCCCGGCATCGCCGCTGACGTTGTGGCGTGGTCGGGTTTTCAGGGCGTGGAGCAGCAGGAAGATCAACAAAAGCGCACTGATCAGTCCCAGGCCGATCATCAACGGCACCGGCACTTCGGTGTTGGTCAGGATCACCGCGCCGATGACGAACATCACAATGCCGCCCAGCCCGATCACGCCGTAATTGGGCAGCGCCGCCTCGGCGATCAGGAATGCGATGCCGAACGTGATCAGCCAGATCCCCATGGGGTTGGGGGCCAGCAAGACAACGGTGTCCGCCGCGAAGACCGATCCGCTTAAGGCCAACAGCAGCGCAACTGCACAGCAACGAATGTTCACGCGACCCTCCGGGAGAGTCATTGATGGTTCTTTATACAGTCTAGCTGAGCTGTGGGTTGTACGAATTTTGACCAGTTGTTGGCCTTGCCCCGGCGGGCGGATTTCTCTCCGGAATGCGACAGCAGGCCTAGACTTTCAGTACGAAGAAAAGTGTTAACCATCGTCCGCCCAACGTTGTTGCGGACACCGAGGTGCATCATGCGTATGGCAAGAACCCTGCAGAACAGCCTGGAGAAGGCGCACTGCGAATATGACATCGTTTCCCACCCGCACTCGGCCAGCAGCCTTGAAACCGCGCGACTGGCGGGCATTCCTGCCGAACGGATGGCCAAGTCGGTGATCCTCGACGACCACCACGGTCATTACCTGATGGCCGTGCTGCCCGCCAGCCGTCACCTGGACCTGAGCAAAGTGCGCAGCAGTGGCGAATGGCAGGTCTCCCGGGAAAGCAACCTGCCGCACCTGTTCGACGATTGCGAACGCGGCGCTGTGCCGGCCCTGGGCGAAGCCTATGGCCTGGACGTGGTCATCGATCCGCTACTGACACGACAGAAAGACATCTACCTGGAAGCCGGCAACCACACCAATCTGCTGCACATGGACATGCCGCAGTTTTTGAAAATGGTGCCGCACGCCGAGGTGCGAGAGTTGAGCTAGTGAGTTTTGTGGAGTCAGTGATACCGTCATCGCGGGCAAGCCACGCTCCCACAGGGTTCACGCAGTTCCTGTGGGAGCGTGGCTTGCCCGCGATTGACTGCAAAGCAGTCACCCAATCATCTGCCATCAATAGGAGCCCACCATGGAATCCCCAACCCACAGCCTCCCTTCCCTGTTCAAACAACTCGGCCTGGACAGCGACCCGGTCAGCATCGACCAATTCATCGCCACCCATTCACCGCTCAAACCGGAACTGCATCTGGCAGACGCGTTTTTCTGGACCAAGAGTCAGGCGGACTTTTTGCGGGACGAGATTCTGGACGATGCAGATTGGGCGGAGGTGGTGGATCAACTGGATGTGCTGATGAGGAAGGGGCGGGGGGTGTGAGAATTACCTTTCTGGGGCCACTGTCGGGAGGTATGGACAAGCGCGAGTATCCAGACTGCGTCCGGCTCGAGCTGATAAACCAAGCGATAGTTTTGATGGGGAATTGACTCGCGAGTACCTGTTCAGCATCTCTGAACTCGCGAAAAACGCAGGAACTATAGTGCGTGAGGCGCAAGACAGGCCTGTCTCTGGTTCAAGTTTCATCGTAAAAACAGCTTGTTTGGACATTTCCATTTCCTCGATGTGGATACTGACGAAGTATATACATCTTCAGTACCGATGTTGATTCAGGCAGCCGACTGGCGACGGACGGAGGCCAATTTGTTTCAAAACTTGACCAACTTTCCCCTCCAATGCCATATTGATAGTTAGCAAACTAACAGTGTGCATTGCCCCTCGTGCCGAAAACCCTCGACGCTCTCCAGATGAACATCAGCAGCTCCATGGTGGTCGCCGCCCGTAACTGGCGCAAAATCTGCCAGACCACGCTGGTGAGCTACGGTATTTCCGAAGCCTGCGCCGTGCCGCTCTTGATGATCGGCCGCTTGGGCGAGGGTGTGCGGCAGGTGACGGTGGCGCAAGCGGCTGGAATGGAGAGTCCGTCGCTGGTGCGTCTGCTCGATCAGTTGTGTCATGCCGGCTACGTCTGTCGCACCGAAGACGTCCATGACCGCCGAGCCAAATGCCTGAGCCTCACCGAAACCGGTCGGGAACTGGTGCAGGCGGTCGAGATCGAGCTGGTGCGGTTGCGCAATGAAGTGCTCGAAGGGATCGACCGCAGTGATCTGGAAGCGACGCTGCGGGTGCTGAGAGCCTTTGAAGCGGCCAACCCGCCGTCGGTGGCCAACCCTTGAGCGGATTTTTCACCGGCGTTCCTCCGGCGCGGGACTGGTTCTACGGGGTGCGCACGTTCGCGGCGTCGATGATCGCCCTGTACATCGCCATGCTCATGCAAATGCCGCGTCCGTATTGGGCGATGGCCACCGTGTATATCGTCTCCAGCCCGTTTGTCGGCCCCACCAGCTCCAAAGCGTTGTACCGCGCAGTCGGCACCTTTCTTGGTGCGGCGGCCGCGGTTTTTTTCGTGCCGATGTTTGTCCAGAGCCCGTATGTGCTGGTGGTCGTGATCGCGCTGTGGACCGGGACATTGCTGTTCCTGTCTTTGCATCTGCGCACGGCCAACAGTTACGCGCTGATGCTCGCCGGTTACACCTTGCCGCTGATTGCCTTGCCGGTGGTGGATAACCCGCTGGCGGTGTGGGATGTGGCGGAAGCGCGAACTGAAGAGATCTTCCTCGGCATCGCGGTGGCGGCCGTGGTCGGTGCCATGTTCTGGCCTCGGCGGCTGGCGCCGGTGTTCAACGATTCGGTGAACAAATGGTTCGCCGATGCTTCGACTTACAGTCTGCGTTTCCTCAGCCGCAACGTGCAACCTGAGGAGGTCAGCGCCCTGCGCTCGGCGATGGTCGCCACCTTCAACACCCTGGAATTGATGATCGGCCAGTTGCCCCACGAGGGCGCGCGGCCGCAGACGGTGCGTAATACCAAGGAACTGCGCGGGCGCATGATTCACCTGCTGCCGGTGATCGATGCCCTCGACGACGCGCTCTACGCCCTTGAACGCAGAACGCCCGAGCTTGTGGATAAGTTCGCTCCGCTACTGACTGGGACCACCGAATGGCTGAATCACAAGGATGCCGACCTCGGCCGCTGGCAGGCACTGAAAGATCAACTCGACACCCTGCAACCGTCCGCCGAAGCACTGAATGACCGCAAGCAGCTGCTGTTTTCCAACGCCCTGTATCGCCTCGGTGAATGGATCGATCTGTGGCAAGACTGCCGCAGCCTGCAAGACGCCATTCAGTGCGAAAGCCAGGAAGGCTGGCGCGCGGTGTATCGGCATTGGCGCCTGGGTCGCCTGTCGCCGTTTCTCGACCGGGGGCTGATGCTTTATTCGGCAGCGTCCACGGTGACCGCGATTATTGTCGCGTCGGTGCTGTGGATTTTGCTTGGCTGGACCGATGGCGGTTCCGCGGTGATTCTGGCGGCGGTGGCGTGCAGTTTNTTCGCCTCAATGGACGACCCGGCGCCGCAGATCTATCGGTTCTTTTTCTGGACCGCGATGTCGGTGCTGTTCGCCAGCCTGTATCTGTTTCTGGTGCTGCCCAACCTGCACGATTTCCCGATGCTGGTGCTGGCGTTTGCGGTGCCGTTTATCTGCATCGGCACGCTCACGGTGCAGCCGCGGTTTTACTTGGGCATGCTGCTGACGTTGGTCAACACCTCATCGTTCATCAGCATTCAGGGCGCCTACGACGCGGACTTCCTGAACTTCGCCAACGTCAACCTGGCGGGGCCGGTGGGCCTGTTGTTTGCCTTTGTGTGGACGCTGATCGCACGGCCGTTCGGCGCCGAACTGGCGGCCAAGCGCCTGACCCGTTTCAGCTGGCGCGACATTGTCAGCCTGACCGAGCCGGCCACGCTGGCCGAACACCGGCACCTGGGCGTGCAGATGCTCGATCGCCTGATGCAGCATCTGCCGCGCCTGGCCATGACCGGGCAAGACACCGGCATCGCGCTGCGGGAAGTGCGCGTAGCGCTGAACCTGCTCGACTTGCTGGCGTACACGCCGCGCGTGCTCGGCGCCCCGCAAGTGCTGCTGCATCAAGTGGTGGCCGAGGTTGGCGAGTATTTCAAAGCCTGCCTCAAGGCCGGTGAGCGATTGCCCGCACCGAGTCCGTTGCTGATGACCCTCGACCGCACCCGCCGCGCCCTTAACACGGAGTGCGATGAAGGCGCGCGTCTGCACCTGCTGCATGCCTTGAGCGGTCTGCGCCTGTCGCTGCTGCCAGGGGTGGAATTCGTCGCCTCGGGCGAGCTCGAAGAACCGCTGCCCCATGGCATCGATGGAGCGCCTTTATGATCGGTGATCTGGATATCAGCGGGGTGTTNCTGCCCACGCTGTTGGTGCTGATGGGCATTACGTATGTGTTGTTTCTGGTGGTGCACGGGTTGNTGACGCGCATTCACTTCTATCGCCTGGTCTGGCACCGGGCATTGTTCAATGTGGGGCTCTACGCGCTGTTGCTGGGCGCGGTGGACTCACTCAGTCGATACCTGATGACATGAAAAAACCTTTTTTGACCATCGGCCGTGTCGTCCTCACGCTGTTGATCGTGACNTTCGCCGTCGTCGTGGTCTGGCGCATGGTGATGTATTACATGTTCGCGCCCTGGACCCGGGACGGGCACATCCGTGCCGACATAGTGCAGATCGCGCCGGACGTCTCCGGGCTGATCCAGCAAGTGCAGGTGCGTGACAATCAGTTGGTCAAACGTGGCCAGGTGCTGTTCAGCATCGACCAGGACCGATTCAAACTGGCCTTGCGTCAGGCGAAAGCGGCGGTCGCCGACCGTCAGGAAACCCTGGCCCAGGCGCAACGCGAGGCCAAGCGTAACCGTGGCTTGGGCAATCTGGTGCCGGGCGAGCAGCTGGAAGAAAGCCAGTCGCGGGTCGCTCGCGCCGAAGTGGCGTTGATGGAAGCCCAAGTGGCGGTGGACAGCGCCCAGCTCAACCTCGACCGCTCGACCATCCGCAGCCCCGTCGACGGCTACGTCAACGACCGTGCGCCGCGTGCGCAGGAGTTCGTCACGGCCGGGCGCCCGGTGCTCTCGGTGGTGGACAGCAATTCCTTCCACATCGACGGCTATTTCGAAGAAACCAAACTCGATGGCATTCATGTCGGCCAGGCGGTCGACATTCGGGTGATCGGCGACCGCGCGCGTTTGCGCGGTCATGTGGAAAGCATCGTTGCCGGTATTGAAGACCGTGACCGCACCAGCGGCTCCAACCTGCTGCCCAACGTCAACCCGGCGTTCAGTTGGGTGCGCCTGGCCCAGCGGATTCCGGTGCGGATCGCCTTTGATGATGTACCGGCGGACTTTCGCATGATCGCCGGGCGGACTGCGACGGTATCGATCATGGACGACCAGCCGCAGGAGCCTGCGAAATGAGCTGGGCCTCGGCTTTGGCCGTCGTCGGATTAGGCGTGTTGCTGTCGGCCTGTCAGGTGGTCGGGCCGGATTATCATCTGCCGGACGAGGCGGCCATCCACCGTGAAGACTTGCAGGGCGACTTGGCGGTGAACGGTAAAAACGTCGTTTCGGCCCCGGTGCCCGCCGATTGGTGGCGCTTGTATCAGGATCCGCGCCTGGACCAATTGGTGCAGCAGGCCATGGTCACCAATACCGATTTACGCGTGGCGGCGGCGAGCCTGTCCCGGGCCCGCGCTCAGGTTGACGAAGCGCAGGCGGCGGGCGGCTGGAGCGGCGGTGTGAAGATGGGCGCCCAGCGTTTGCAGGAATCCGGCGAAGCCTTCTTGCTGGCGGATAAAGTGCCCGTGGCCAACGTTGGCGACATCGGCATTACGACCTCGTATCAGTTCGACCTGTTTGGCACCTTGCAGCGCGGCATCGAAGCGGCCAAGGCCAATGCCGACGCCACCCAGGCTGCCGCCGACACCGCACGCATCACCTTGGTGGCCGATGTGGTTCGGGCCTACACCCAAGTGTGTGCGGCCAATGAAGAGCAGGAAATCGCCCAGCATTCCCTCGACCTGCAAGCCCAAGGCACGACCCTGATCCAGCGTCTGCGCGATGCCGGGCGCGGCGATGAAACCCAGGTCACCCGCTCGCAGACCCAATACAAATCCTTGCGCGCCGATATGCCGCGCTATGAAGCGTCGCGCCAGGCGGGCTTGTTCCGCTTGTCGATGCTGCTNGCCAAACCGGTCGATCAGTTGCCGGCCGGGACCGCCGCCTGCAATGAACTGCCGAAAATCACTCAATTATTACCCGTCGGTGACGGCGCCACCTTGCTCAAGCGCCGNCCGGACGTGCGCCAGGCCGAACGCCAACTCGCCGCCGCCACTGCGCGTATCGGCGTGGCCACCGGCGCGTTGTACCCGGACATCAGCATTGGGGCGACCGTCGGCACCGTCGGTATCCTGGAAAACCTCGGCAAACCGGCGACCAACCGTTGGGGCTTTGGTCCGTTGCTGACCTGGACCGTGCCGTCCAACGGTTCCCGGGCGCGAATCCGCGAAGCTGAAGCCGCGACCCAGGGCGCCCTGGCGCACTTCGACGGGGTGGTGCTCAACGCCATCCGCGAAACCCAGACCGGCCTTGCGCAATACACCGCGCAGTTGCAACGCCGCGATGCGCTGGCCGATGCCGGTGAGTCCGCCAAAGAGGCATCGGAGCAGACGCACCGCTTCTTCCAGGCCGGCCGCGCGTCCTTCCTGGCCGACCTGCAAGCCACCCGCACCTACACGGATGTACGCGCGCAGCTGGCGGCGGCGAACACCCAGGTTGCCATGAGCCAGATCGATCTATTCCTGGCGTTGGGCGGTGGTTGGGAAAGCGGACGAACGCAAGCGTCACAGCCCGGCAAACCCTGAGGCCGTTGCTATGCTTTGACTTGATGAGGTCGCACGTCGAACTCATCAATCAAGGCTCGCGTTGGTCATGGGGATCTAATAATGAAAAACCCTTATGCTCCCGGCTTCTGGTGCGCTATTGCGGCATTGGTTTTGCTGTCGGCCACCTATTTCTACGGCATCATGCTGGCCCACCAGATCGACAAGGCTTTGGTGTTCCTCGACAGCGCAGCCGCGCTGATTGCCGTGATGGCAATCGTCGTGGTGGCCTGGGCTTCAGTCCAGGGCCAGCGCATCAAGAAAAGACAACTCGAACAAGGCAAGACCCTGGTGCTGATCTGGGACACCAAGGTGGCGTTGCGTCGGGTCGAAACGGTGTTCGACCGCTATTTCTGGGGCAGTTACTGGCAGCCGGGGCGCACGTTCCAGGAAGTCATGGGCGAACTCACCGGTACACCGCTGGAAAAAAGTCTCGAGACCCTTAAAAAGCAATGCCTGGCCCTGGATAAACAGGTTTCAGAAGACGGCCGGCACTGGCTCAGCAACGCCAGAGAACTCTCCGATGTCGCTGCCGCCATGGCTCGCGAACGTTATCAGCTGGATTTTTGCGATCCGCGTGCGGACGTGACGGGCGGGGCGGTCATCAATCGCGATTTTGAAGTGCTGGTGTATACGTGGACGGCGCGGCTCAAAAGCTTTGATCATCAGCTGGATGAGATGGAAGTCCAATACTCCTGAAGTGATGTCGACTTTACTGACGCCATCGCGAGCAAGCTCGCTCCCACAGGATTCGGCGCAATCCCTGTGGGAGCGAGCTTGCTCGCGATGGCGATTTCATGTCCGCAGAAACTCTCGACCCTTGCGCGCGGTCCATAGACACTCTTTAACCTTTAAACATTGGGCCGCCCGGTGCGCCTGATGCTAATCTCCCTCGCACTTTCAGCGCAGTCGTGACCGCAACCCGTCATGGGTTCAGGGAAGACGACCACATTTTCAACAACGGACATTGATCGGGTAATTCATGAATAAATCAGCAGGCGTGCTTCTTGGAATCGTCGTTGCCATCGGTGCAATCAGCGCTGGTGGAGCCTGGTACACCGGCACCAAAATCGAAGGCGTGCTAAACACCTCGATCGCCGACGCTAACAAAGAGCTGAAAGCCGCGCTGGTCGGTTCCAATGGCACGGCATCGCTGGAACTGGTCTCTTTGGAGCGCCATGTGTTCAGCAGCACCGCGCACTACCGCCTCAAGGGCGAAGGCGAAATGTTTGGCGAAGCGCCGGTCGAGTTACTGTTCGTCGACCGCCTCGAACACGGCCCGCTGCCGTTCTCGCGCCTGATGTCGCTGAAATGGNTGCCGGTCATGGCCACCAGTCACTACGCGCTGGAAAAAAACCCGACGACGGAAAAATGGTTCGCCGCTGCCAAGGACCAATCGCCGCTCAAAGGCCTGGTCAATATCGGTTACGACAATTCCACCAACGGCACCCTTGAATTGCTGCCGCTGGACGTCGCGCTGGATGACAAGTCCAACCTGAAATTCTCCGGTCTGAACCTCGACGTCGCCGCCAGCGCCCAGGCGCAGAAGGTCAAGGCCAACGGCTACATGGACAGCATGACGTTGACCTCGGTGGCTGAAGACCAGACGCCGGTGAAGGTTGAACTGAACGGCCTGACCCTGGCCAGCAACCTGACCAAAAGCCCCTACGGCTATTACATCGGCGACAACACCCTGGAGCTGACCGACAGCAAAACCACCTTCGGCGCCAAGCAATCGATTCTGGGTTTCAAGAAATTTGAAATGAAGAACCTGACCGAGGAAACGGGCACCAGTGGTTCGGGGCGTGCGGATTACAAGGTTGGCGAAGTGTCGTTGAATGGCAAGGCTGTCGGCTCGGCGCAGATGGCCATGAGCCTGAAAAACCTCGACATGCCGGCGACCATGGCCCTGATGCAGATCTACCAGACCAAACTGCAGCCTTACGAGAAAGCCGCCGCTGAAGCCGCTGCCGCCGGTGAGCCGGCCCCGGAACTGGTCTTGACCCCGGAAGAAGAGGCACAGGTCAAAACCGGCCTGGAAAAACTGCTCGCCGCTGGCCCGCAGGTGGCCCTGGAGAATCTGTCGTTCAAATCCACCAACGGTGAAAGCCGCGCCAACCTGGTGCTCGACCTGACCAAACCGAAGTCCATGGACCTGCCGCCAGACCAACTGACCCAACAGCTGATTGCACTGCTGGATTTCAATCTGAAAGTGTCCAAGCCAATGCTGGTTGACCTGCTCACCGTGCAATCGGAAATTGAGGGTCAGACCGATGCCAAGCTCGTTGCCGATCAAGCGACGGCGACTGCGGACATGTTCAGCAGCATGGCGGTCGGTACGCAATTGGCCAAACTGGAAGGCAACGACATCGTCACCCAATTGCACTACGCCAACAATCAGGTGGAATTCAACGGCCAGAAAATGACCGTTGAGCAATTTGTCGGCTTCGTGATGAGCAAGCTCGGCGGCGTTGCACCGATTCAGTAAAACCGCTCGCGTCAATGGAACGCCCGGCCTCTGCCATTCGCAGAGGCCGGGCGTTTTGCTGTCTGGCGTTTAAAACCTAATCCACGTCCCGAATCAACAGCCATGCCTCATCCACTGGCAGCGGTTGTTTCATTCGTTCAGCGAGCATCGCCATCGCCCGCTCTTTGTCGCAAGCAACCGCCGCCGCGACCACGCCGTTCTTGCTGAACAAACCGATAAAGGGCGGATGGTCAGGGTTGCCCTTGAACTCGACTTCGTCCCAGCTTTCGGCGTGGCCGAGGTAGTCGTAATTTTTGCCGAAGTGCCACGTCCAGAAATACGGCACGTCGAGGTAATGTTCGTCGCCGCCCAGCATGTTCGCCGCAGCGATTCGCGCTTGTTGTTGTGCCAGGCGCCAGTGTTCGATGCGCTGGGGCTGGCCGTTGAGCGGGAAGGTCGCGATATCACCCGCCGCCCAGAGCCCTTCGGCCACGCGCATGCCGCCGTCTGCCAGCAGTGAACGGTCCTTTTCCTTGGGCAGGTCGGCAAACGGTTCCGTCGCCGGGCTGACACCGATGCCGACCAGCACCAGGTCCGCCGGCAAACGTTGACCGTTTTCCAGTTTCACCGCCTCAACCTTGTCAGTGCCTTCAATCTGCGCGGCTTCGCTATCGGTATGAAACACCACACCATTGGCTTCATGCAGGGCGCGAATCGCCTTGCCGACCGCTTCGCCGAACTGCTTGGCAAATGGCACCGCGTGGCGTGCCAGCACGGTGACCTCCAGACCGTATTGGCGCAGGGCCGACGCAGACTCCAGAGCAATGAAGCTGTCGCCGATGATCACCGCTCGTTGGCCGGGTTTTGCAGCGTTCAGAATCCGCGTCGCCTGATCCTTGGAGCGCAGCAAAAAGACTTGTGGCAAGTCGGCGCCGGGGAGCTTGAGGGGGTTGGGTGTGCCGCCGGTCGCGAGTAGCGCGGCCTCGTAGGTCAGTGACTGACCATCGGCCAGGTGCAGCGTTTTGTTGGCGGCATCCAGGTTCGCCACTTCGCCGGTTATTCGTTCGATCCGCTGCTCGCGGTAAAAGCTTTCCTCTCGTAGCGGCGGGACTTCTTCCGGCGGCATATCCCCGGCAATCACGAATTTGCTCAGCACCGTCCGGTCGTAACCGGCATCGGCTTCACGGTCGATCAACAGGACGCGGCCACCAAAGCCTTTCTCGCGCAATGCCGCTGCTCCGGCGGTGCCGGCGGCACCAGCGCCGATGATCACAAATGTACGCTCGTCATCGGCCGGAGGGGTGTGGGGATCCGACAGTGGCTGATCGTCGACCCAGACCTGGTCATCACGCATTTCCAGGGGATAGCGTTTGAGGCTGTCCAGAGACGGCGGATCACACAGCCCGCCGTCTTCGATCCGATACGCGGCCTTGTGCCACGGGCAGATCAGGCGCCCATGACACAGCGCACCCTCGGCCAGCGGCGCCCCGGCGTGGGGGCATTCACCCTGATAGGCGCGCAATTGATCGCCGACCCGTAGCAAAACAATCTTGGTGTCCGCGATCCGTACTTCCAGGCCTCGGTTTTCGGGCACATCGGTAAAACGGGCGACGCGGTGCAGGGCCATGATCACTCTCCAGGCGGGCGTTTCACTTAAGAGTTTGGCGCGTAACCCGAGGTTCAGCCAATTCCCACTGCCACCGCACCAACGGTACGGCTATAGTTCGCAGGCCGACGAAGGCCCCATCCGCACAAGGTGCTTTGGAATGACCCGATTGACCTCTCTGAACCCTTGGCTGGCGGCCGTTGCAGTCGCCTTTTGCGTGCAATTTCCGGCGCAGGCCCAGGAGCGCTTTACCCTGAATATCCCGGGTGTTACGGATGACCGACTGTTCACCTCGGCCGCCGCCAGCGATGCCCCGGGTTGCGGCGGACACAATGCGTCACCGGCGCTGAACTGGAACGCTGGCCCGGCGGGCACTTTGAGCTACGCCATCGTCATGCACGATCCCGACGGCCAGAAAGGCCAGGGCGTCGATCACTGGGTGCATTACGGCATCAAAGCCACGACGCACCAGATTGCGGCGGGTGTCGGCGCAAAATCCGCCCTTGAAGGCGTCGGCGGCACCAACAGCAAAGGCACCACCGGTTACGTCGGTCCTTGCCCGCCCGTTGGCGATAGTGCGCATCACTACATTATTCAACTGTACGCCCTGGACCTCGCTCCAGACGCTTTGCCCGCCGGCCTGACGCGTGCGCAGCTGCTGGAGAAAATCAAAGGTCATGTGCTGAAAAACAGCAGCGTGGTGCGGCGTTATCACCGCTGAGATTTATTTCTTGGCCGGGTTAACCCGAACCTGAACGGGGGCTCGTCTCAGAGGATGAATGGATCAATTTCCTCCTGAGGTCAGCCCCCATGTCCCTCCCTCTGCATTTCCTCCGCCCGGCCGCCCAGGGTTTCACCGTCGGGTTGCTGCTGGCCGTTGCCGGTTGCGGCGTTTCCTCTAAACCTGAGTCCGCAGCGGTGCCACCACCGGCTCAAGGTGCAATGAAGACCGAGGCGCTGGTGCGCAGCGAGTCTGTTGCGGCGGATGCCTCGATGGCCAAACGCAGCGCACGTCCGGCCCCCATGGCGGGCTTTGCGCCTGAGATGGCTGCGCCGGGTTATCGGGATGAGCAGCGCGAGCAACATCAGGCCCTGGCGGATAACCCGATTCACAGCGTGGCCGAGGCGCCGGTTTCGACCTTCAGCGCCGACGTCGATACCGGCGCTTACGCCAATGTCCGGCGCTTGCTGAATCAGGGACGCCTGCCCCCCCGAAGGCGCGGTGCGCCTGGAAGAAATGGTCAATTACTTCCCCTACGACTACGCGCTGCCCACAGACGGCTCGCCGTTCGGCGTGACCACTGAACTGGCGCCATCGCCGTGGAATCCGCATACCCGTCTGCTGCGCATCGGCATCAAGGCGTCTGATCGCGCGGTGGCGGATCTGGCGCCGGCCAACCTGGTGTTTCTGGTGGATGTCTCCGGCTCCATGGACCGCCGCGAAGGCTTGCCACTGGTGAAAAGCACGCTGAANTTGCTGGTCGATCAACTGCGCGAACAGGACCGGGTGTCTTTGGTGGTCTACGCCGGCGATTCGCGTGTGGTTCTTGAGCCGACGTCCGGACGGGAAAAAGCGAAGATTCGGACCGCGATTGATCAATTGACCGCCGGTGGCTCGACGGCAGGCGCCTCGGGCATCGAACTGGCCTATCAGATGGCGCGNCAGGNGTTTATCGACAAGGGCATCAACCGCATCCTGCTGGCCACCGACGGTGACTTCAATGTGGGCATCAGCGACTTCGACAGCCTTAAGCAAATGGCCGTCGACCAGCGCAAAAGTGGTGTCTCCCTGACCACCCTGGGCTTTGGTGTGGATAACTACAACGAGCACCTGATGGAGCAATTGGCTGACGCAGGCGATGGCAACTATGCCTACATCGACAACCTGCGCGAAGCGCGCAAGGTGCTGGTGGACCAACTCGTCTCGACCCTGGCGGTGGTGGCGCGNAANGTGAAGCTACAGGTGGAGTTCAACCCGGCGCAGGTCAGCGAATATCGGCTGCTGGGGTATGAGAATCGGGCGCTGAAGCGTGAGGACTTCAGCAATGACAAAGTCGACGCCGGAGAAATCGGTGCAGGACATACGGTGACGGCGTTGTACGAAATCGTGCCCAAGGGCGAGAAGGGCTGGTTGGAGCCGCTGCGGTACGGCAAGGCTGAGTCGGTGGCTTCCGGTACAGTCGGGGAATTGGCGATGCTGCGTGTGCGTTATCAGCTGCCGGAAGGTGGGAAAAGTCGTTTGATCGAGCGCCCGATCGCAGGTGGTTCTGAAGGCAAGGCCAGTGACGACCTGCGATTTGCAGCGGCCGTGGCGGCGTTTTCCCAGCAGCTCAAGGACGGGCGTTACACCGGTGATTTCAGCCTGAAGGACACCGAAGCCTTGGCGCGCGGTGCACGGGGTGACGACCCATTCGGTCTGCGCGCAGAGTTCGTGCAACTGGTGGAATTGGCACAGAGCCTGCGATCCACCACTGCCTCCAACACTGAGTCGCCTAAAGGAGCTTATAACTGACATGTCCGCGCCTGAACCGAGCGACGAATCGCTATTGGCCCGGTATCGCGCAGGCGACGGGCCAGCGTTCGAGATCTTGTACGCCCGTCATCGCCAGGGCCTTTACCGATTCCTCTTCGGATTGAGCGGCAAGCCCGAACTGGCCGAAGAGGTTTACCAGGACACCTGGCTGAGCCTGATCCGCAGCACCAGTCAGCCACAAGGCCGGGCGAATTTTCGTACCTGGCTCTATCAGATTGCCCGCAACCGATTGATCGATCACTGGCGCAAACATGGCATTCACAACCCTTTGCACGACAGCTACGACGAACAAACCCACGCCGTGATTGATGAAGCGACCGATCCCGAGCAACTGCTGAGCCTGAGCCGCGACAGCCAACGCCTCGAAACCGCGTTGCAAGACCTGCCCGCCGACCAGCGCGAAGTGTTCCTGCTGCGCGCCCACGGCGATCTCGACCTGCCGCAGATCGCAGCCCTCACCGAAACCCCCCTGGAAACCGTCAAGAGTCGCTTGCGCTACGCCCAGCAAAAACTGCGTCGGCTGCTGGCCGAGGAGGTACTGACATGACTGACGCCCGCAAAACACCGGAAGACCAAGTGCTTCAGCATTACCGTGAACATGCGGCTGGCGAGCCACCGGCTCATCTGGATGCATTCATCCTGGCTGCTGCACACCGTGAAACACCTGCACACAAACCGAACCTGTGGCAACGCTGGGTCCAGGCTTGCCAGAAACCCCGCTGGCAGGTCGCATTCGCCAGCCTCGTCGGCGTCGCTCTCATGATGGCGCTGGTGCAACGTACGCCCGAGCAAGTGCCAACGTTTGATTCCACTCCAGCGCCCAAAACCTCGTCTTTTGCCGCCAAGAAAGAAGCTGCAGAAGCACCTGCATCGGTTGCCCGCTCAATGGCTGCCCCGGCTGGCGCGATGTCCGCGCCAGCACCTGTGGCGCCAATGGCTGAATTTTCCGCGCCGGCACAGAGCGAATCGATCAGCGCTGACATGGCAGAAGAGGCAAAGGTGAGTAAACGTCCAGCGGCGGCCCCGGCGAAGTTTATCGACGACCAGTTACGTGAAGTGATCCGCCTGCAAAATGCCGGTCAAACCAAAGCAGCTGATGAGCTGATGGCGACCTTGCACAAACGCTTTCCCAAGGAAAATCTCATCGTGAAACTCAAGGAATTGCAGAAAAACTGAGCAGCAGGGCGGTCGGCCATTTGGCAACGAGCCCCGAAAGCGCGCACTATCGGCCTATAGCCGATGCGTTGGAGGATGCCGTGGCAAAAAAAATCGACCGCATCGCCCAAATGCTCAACTGCCCGGAAAAGGGCGAGGAATTGCGGCGTGCTGTGACTGAGAGTCGTAAGGAGTTTCTGCTGGCGAAGCAGGCAGAGGAAGCGCTGGAGGAAGACTTCCTTGATGAGGAAGAGGTTGAGGATGAAGAGAATGATGAATACGACGAATTTGATTGGACGACTGAATGAAACAACCGCTTAGGCGGTTGTTGACCGGTGCAGTAGTTCGGTTAAACCGAACAACTGAATCTGTACTCAGTACGCCTTGGTCAGAGCGAAAGCTAAGGCTATTGAAGCTAGCTGTAAGAAACAACCGCTTAGGCGGTTGTTGACCGGTGCAGTAGTTCGGTTAAACCGAACAACTGAATCTGTACTCAGTACGCCTTGGTCAGAGCGAACCAGCACCCACAAAAAAGCCCCAGACCCTGCGGTCTGAGGCTTTCTCGTTTNGCGTATCTGGTGCACCCGGCGGGATTCGAACCCACGACCCCTGCCTTCGGAGGGCAGTACTCTATCCAGCTGAGCTACGGATGCNTGCGGGCGCCATGATACTCATATGCACTGCGGGCGTCCATGCTGCTGAATCGACTGCGGTTTTAGCAACCGTAACAACCGTTTGCTACGTTGATCAGAAAAAATAGGCAAATGCGCCGTTTTCGTTCTTTTTTTCGAACGCCCTATTGTCCTGTNCCNGCATTGATCCTAGGATTCGTTCGAGATTTCAAACGCTCTTGTCTGGGTGCTGAACCGCACGAGTTTCGAACAGTGCGCTATTTATGTGCTTCAGCCCGGTGAATGATTTCCCTGACGGCAGCCTACAAGGCGCCTTTCTACAACTCTAATTCGCTCCGCGTGCGCGCGGTGCTGTTAAGGAAAGCCGACATGCAGCTCAAAGATACCCAGTTGTTCCGCCAACAAGCCTTTATCGATGGCGCTTGGGTCGATGCGGACAACGGTCANACGATCAAGGTCAACAACCCGGCAACGGGCGAAATTCTGGGCACTGTGCCGAAAATGGGCGCTGCCGAAACCCGCCGNGCNATCGAAGCCGCCGACAAGGCCCTGCCGGCCTGGCGTGCACTCACCGCCAAAGACCGCGCCAACAAGCTGCGTCGCTGGTTCGAACTGATCATCGAAAACCAGGACGACCTGGCTCGCCTGATGACCCTGGAACAGGGCAAGCCACTGGCCGAAGCCAAAGGCGAAATCGTCTACGCGGCCTCGTTTATCGAGTGGTTCGCCGAAGAAGCCAAGCGCGTCTACGGTGATGTCATTCCCGGCCATCAGCCGGACAAGCGCCTGATCGTAATCAAGCAGCCGATCGGCGTTACCGCCGCCATCACGCCGTGGAACTTCCCGGCCGCGATGATCACCCGTAAAGCCGGCCCGGCCCTGGCCGCCGGTTGCACCATGGTGCTCAAGCCGGCCTCGCAAACCCCGTTTTCGGCGTTCGCCCTGGCTGAACTGGCCCAGCGTGCCGGCATCCCTAAAGGCGTGTTCAGCGTGGTCTCCGGCAGCGCCGGTGATATCGGCAGCGAGCTGACCAGCAACCCGATCGTGCGTAAATTGTCCTTCACTGGCTCCACCGAAATCGGTCGCCAGCTGATGGCCGAGTGCGCCAAGGACATCAAGAAAGTCTCCCTGGAACTGGGCGGTAACGCGCCGTTCATCGTGTTCGACGACGCGGACCTGGATAAGGCCGTCGAAGGCGCGATCATTTCCAAGTACCGCAACAACGGCCAGACGTGCGTCTGCGCCAACCGCCTGTACATCCAGGATTCGGTGTACGACGCGTTCGCGGAAAAACTCAAGGTGGCCGTGGCCAAACTCAAGATCGGCAACGGTCTGGAAGAAGGCACCACCACCGGCCCGTTGATCGATGAAAAAGCCGTGGCCAAGGTTCAGGAGCACATTGCTGATGCCCTGAGCAAAGGCGCCAAGCTGCTGGCCGGTGGCAAGGTGATGGAAGGCAACTTCTTCGAACCGACTATTCTGGTGAATGTGCCGAAAGACGCGGCTGTGGCCAAGGAAGAAACCTTCGGCCCGCTGGCGCCGCTGTTCCGCTTCAAAGACGAAGCCGAAGTGATCGCGATGTCCAACGACACCGAGTTCGGCCTGGCCTCCTACTTCTATGCCCGCGACCTGGGCCGTGTGTTCCGTGTGGCTGAAGCCCTGGAATACGGCATGGTCGGCGTCAACACCGGGTTGATCTCCAACGAAGTGGCGCCGTTCGGCGGCATCAAGGCTTCGGGCCTGGGCCGTGAAGGCTCCAAGTACGGGATCGAGGATTACCTGGAAATCAAATACCTCTGCCTGGGCATCTAAGCTCGGCAGGCGGGAATGCAATAAGCGGGAAGGGCACGAGAGCGCTGTCCCTTTCTGCGCTTCAAACGGAATTTTCTCTGTGGCCGGGAAAGCTGTGGCAGTCGATCATCGCATGCTGCCGTAGTTGCCTCCCCGCCACGTATTCCTTGGACCCCGCCACCCGATGAGTGGCGAATGAGGACTTTATGAGCAAGACCAACGCCTCCCTGATGAAACGCCGCGAAGCCGCTGTACCACGCGGTGTTGGCCAGATTCACCCGATCTTCGCCGAGTCGGCAAAGAACGCAACCGTGACCGACGTTGAAGGTCGCGAGTTCATCGACTTCGCCGGCGGTATCGCCGTGCTGAACACTGGCCACGTGCACCCGAAAATCATCGCCGCCGTGACCGCGCAGTTGAACAAACTGACTCACACCTGCTTCCAGGTACTGGCCTACGAACCTTACGTAGAACTGTGCGAAAAAATCAACGCCAAGGTGCCAGGTGATTTCGCCAAGAAAACCCTGCTGGTGACCACCGGTTCCGAAGCCGTTGAAAACGCCGTGAAAATCGCCCGTGCCGCGACGGGCCGTGCCGGCGTGATCGCCTTCACCGGCGCCTACCACGGCCGCACCATGATGACCCTGGGCCTGACCGGTAAAGTCGTGCCTTACTCGGCCGGTATGGGCTTGATGCCCGGCGGTGTGTTCCGTGCGCTGTTCCCGAACGAACTGCACGGTGTGAGCGACGATGATTCCATCGCCAGCATCGAACGCATCTTCAAAAACGATGCCGAGCCGCGTGATATCGCGGCCATCATCATCGAGCCGGTGCAGGGCGAAGGCGGTTTCTACGTCGCGCCTAAGTCGTTCATGAAGCGTCTGCGTGAGCTGTGCGACAAGCACGGCATCCTGCTGATCGCCGACGAAGTGCAAACCGGTGCCGGCCGTACCGGTACTTTCTTTGCCATGGAACAGATGGGCGTTGCTGCCGACCTGACCACCTTCGCCAAATCCATCGCCGGTGGCTTCCCGCTGGCCGGTGTGTGCGGCAAGGCTGAATACATGGACGCCATCGCCCCAGGTGGCCTGGGCGGCACTTATGCCGGTAGCCCGATCGCTTGCGCTGCTGCTTTGGCGGTGATGGAAGTGTTCGAAGAAGAGCACCTGCTGGACCGCTGCAAGGCTGTCGGCGAGCGCTTGGTGACCGGCCTCAAAGCCATCCAGGCCAAATACCCGGTGATCGGCGAAGTCCGTGCCCTGGGCGCGATGATCGCGGTCGAGCTGTTCGTCGACGGNGACAGCCACAAGCCGAACGCGGCTGCTGTTGCCTCCGTGGTCGCCAAGGCGCGCGACAAGGGCCTGATCCTGCTGTCCTGCGGTACCTACGGCAACGTGTTGCGCGTACTGGTACCGCTGACCTCGCCGGATGAGCAATTGGACCAAGGTCTGGCAATCATCGAAGAGTGCTTCTCGGAACTCTGATCTAAGATGCTCAGATGAATGTGTGAGCTGATAGACAAAAAACCCGCTTCGGCGGGTTTTTTTGTCCCCGAAGACAAGTCGCACCATTCCAAATGACCCGCATTGACTAAGGTACAAGCATCGCAAAGGGAGTGTGTAGATGACTGCTGTGGATTTACCCGCTGTACCCCGTGTGCTGATTGCCGAGGCTGACCCTTGGTCTCGGGACCTGCTCAAGCAAGTGTTGTTGAATGTGCGGTGCGACGCACGGCTGGATTTGTGTGCCGATGGCCAGCAGGCGCTGGAACTGTTGGCGGAACACCCTTACGACCTGGTGATCGTTGACTGGGCATTGCCTGGCATCGATGGCCTGAATGTCTTGCGCCACGTCCGTCAGCGCAAACGCAATCCGCCGCTGCCTTTCATTCTGATGAGCAGCCGCAATGACAGTGCCAGCGTGCGCGAGGCCTTGCCCTTGGCGCCCACGGCATACCTGACCAAACCCCTGAACATGGAAAGCCTGACCCAGCGTCTGCAGGATCTGCTGCTGAACGCCGGTGAAGAGGTTTACTGTGCAATGCCGACGCTGGCGGCCGGCATGACCTTGTCGGTGTACCTGGAGCGCCGTCGTGAACTGGCGGAGGGTGCGCCGCTGATGGCCGATGTGCAGGTGGCGGTCAACGCCAGCCTGAATACCCGCGGACTTGACCTGGTGCGGCTGGAAGAGGAAATCCGCACCGACCCGCACATCACCGCCGTGCTGATCGCGGCGTCTAACAGCGCAGCACTGCATGTTGGCGATTCGGTCCAGACACTGGCCCAGGCGCTGCACCGGCTGGGCTCCGCGCAAAGCATGAACCTGATCCTGGGGTTGGCGCTCAAGCGCAGTGCCCGGCTCAGCGATCCGTTCCTGGCGGACTATGCCGAGCGCTTCTGGGACTTGTCGCTGCACACCGCCGAATACGCGCGCACGCTGGCGCGGTTGCTGGATCTGAATCAGGAGCGCTGTTATTGCGCGGGCATGCTGCATTGCCTCGGCGACCTTGCGTTGCTGCTGTGTTTGCAGGAATGGAAACAGGCCGGTGGCGAGCTGGATGAACGGGAGGAGGTGGGTAATGCCTTGGCCGAGTTCGGCGCAGCCTACGGTTCGGCGCTGCGGACTCGCTGGCGGCTGCCGCTGGAGTTGCGAGAGTTGATCGCAGCGGCCTACCAGCTCGGTGGCGGGGTTTACTCTCGCGAAGCGCTGGTGATGAACATGGCCGCGCAACTGGCGCGCCTGACCGAGCATGAGGGCATTGAGGAATTGGCCAAAAGCCGGACGGCGCGGTTGCTCAAGATCGGCTTGCCGGAATTGATGCGTTTGCGCAAAAAGTAAACTTCACACAAAACCTGTGGGAGCGGGCAAGCCCGCTCCCACAGGTTTTGTGTTGGATTTATTACACGGAAATGATGCGGTTTTTGCCCTGGCGCTTGGCTTCATACATCGCGGCATCCGCGCGGGCGAACATGCTGTCGAGGGAATCGTCCTCAGCAGTCAGGCTGGTCAAGCCCTGGCTGACGGTGATGCCGAACGTCTGGTCGTCATGACTGAAGCTCAATTGCTGAATCTGCCGTTGCAGGCGCTCGGCAACTTGCATGGCCATGTCCGGTGCGCAACCGGGGAACACCGCTGCGAATTCCTCACCCCCGATCCGCCCGAATACATCTCCCCGGCGTAATGCGGCACGACCGCTTTCGGCGATTCGTTGCAGTACGTTGTCGCCCGCTTGATGACCGTAGGTGTCGTTGACCACTTTGAAATGATCGATGTCCAGTAACAGGAACGCCATTGGTGCACCTTGCTTGCGCGCCTGGGCAAACTCGCGCTGGGCGCATTCGAAGAAGTGTCGGCGATTGCTGCTTTGCGTCAGCACGTCGGTGGTCGCCAGGCGCTGCAGCTCGGCCTCCATTCGTTTCTTTTCGGTGATGTCTTCGGCAATGCCGACGATGATCACTGGTTGGCCCGGCTCGGCCTGGCGGTTGATGAAGCATTTGTCGCTGAGCCAGCGCACCTGGCCACCGGCGGCGATGATGCGGTATTCGCGGTCTTCAACGGCACCTTTGACCAGGACTTCGGCCAGGCTGCGCTCGGCGTAATCCAGGTCATCGGGGAAAATGCTGTCGCGCCATTCGTTGTAGTCGGACAGCAACAGGCCTGCCGAACGGCCAAAAATCCGTTCATAGGCCGGGCTGACATAGAGCACCTGGCGGGTTTCCCAATTGAATGCCCAAAGCACCGCATTAACGCTCACCAGCAGGGAGCTGAACAACTGTTCGCGTTCGCTCAGGCGCGCCACTTCGCCTTGGGCATGCATGAGTGCCATCAGCGTTTGGGCAGCGTCGGGCAGCTGAGGAAGGGATGAGTCTTGTGGGTTTTTGGGGACCATCGGGACAAATCTCAAAGGGCGTACGCCGCTCGAGTTTCGAAAGCGGCTACAGCAAAGCCCGCCGGGCGGCGAAGTGTCTTTGAGATAGGGGATTTGGCGTTTGGTTCCCGCCCTTGGTGGCGAGGGAGCTGGCTCCCGCCGGGCGGTATAGGCGACGCGTTTATTCAGTTAAAACGCGTCGTCAGGTCTGGTTGCTGCGCAGCCGAGACAGGCACGCCTCTTTCCAGAGGCAAGCTTGTGGCGCCAAGTCAGACAGCGGCCGGGCGCAGGGAGTAGGTTTTCAGCTGGTCGGCGAAGTCGCGCAGGGATTGAATCCCGCTGGCTTCCGCTTCGTGCACCCAATCCTTGATGGCAGCCAGCATGTCGTGGCCATTTGAGCTGGTCTTGACCCAGATCTGCTGCAAGGCCAGGCGTTTCTCGTAAATTACCTTCAGCGCCTGGCTGTGCTCGAGCATGGTCTGGATGCGCAGGTGGTGTTTATCGTCCAGCAGGCTGGTTTCCCGCGAAAGCAGACGCTTGGCCCGGTGGAACTGGTGACGGACCGAGTGATCGACCTTTTCCAGCTCTTGCTTGACCAGTGGCGCGATCACCAACTTGCGGTATTGGGCCATGATCTGGAAGCGGTTGTTGAGGATCGCCATGGCGGTGTCCATGTCCAGGTTGCCTTTGCCCTCCACGCGGTGCGCGATTGGCGCGACGCGCTGCACCTTGGCCAGGCGCAGGAAGCTGAAGACTTTGATCCAGGCCCAACCCAGGTCGAACTCCCACTTCTTGACCGACAGCTTGGCCGAGTTCGGGTAGGTATGGTGNTTGTTGTGCAGTTCTTCGCCACCGACGATGATGCCCCATGGCACCAGGTTGGTCGCCGCGTCGCGGCATTCGAAGTTGCGGTAGCCGATGGCATGCCCCAGGCCGTTGATGACGCCGGCGGCCCAGAACGGAATCCACATCATCTGGATCGCCCAGATGGTGATGCCGATGGTGCCGAACAGCAGCAGGTCGATCACGCCCATGATCGCCACACCCAACAGCGGGAAACGGCTGTAGAGGTTGCGCTCGATCCAGTCTTCAGGGCAGTTCTTGCCGTAGATGCGCAGGGTCTCNGGGTTTTCCGCCTCGGCGCGGTACAGCTCGGCCCCCTTGCGCAGCACGGTGGACAGGCCTTTGATGACCGGGCTGTGCGGGTCGTCGACGGTTTCACATTTGGCGTGGTGTTTGCGGTGGATAGCAGTCCACTCGCGGGTGTTCTGCGCCGTGGTCAACCACAGCCAGAAGCGGAAGAAATGTTTCAGGCCAGCATTGAGCTCAAGCGAGCGATGGGCTGAATAACGGTGCAGATAGACCGTGACGCCGATGATCGTCACGTGGGTCATCAGCAGGGTGACTGCCACCAGTGACCAGGGTGACAAGCCGAGAAAACCTTCGTACCACATAGGCTATAGGGCCCTCGATAAAGAAAAAAACAGCCGTTGCATTATCACTAAGCCCACAGATAAAACCAGTCACCCTTTCAGATAAGAGTGGCTGGATGTTTCTTTAACCTATAATCCCATCCTTTTCGCAGGGACAAGGACGGCTAATGTCTGCCACCTATCGCGACGCGTTGCGTGCAGCGCTGCTTTATCTGTTGCTTTCCATCGTCTGGCTGCAGCTCAGCGGCTATTTATTGAACAGTTTCTTCGATAGCTCCGACGAGCTGGTGCGGTGGCAACTGATCAACGGTTATGCCTGGATCCTGCTGAGCGCCGGGTTGATTTTCATCGCCCGAGCGCGATTGCTCCGTTGCCTGGGAATTGGCAACACATTGCGTGAGCGGCATGACGACCGCGAGCGTTTGCGTCAGGCGGCGGCGGTGTTCGATTGCACGCGTGAAGGTGTGCTGGTCACCGACAGCAACGGGTTGATCGTCCACGTTAACCGGGCGTTCATGGAAATCACCGGTTACTCGCAGGCGGAAGTGTTGGGGCAGCGACCGAGCCTGTTCAAGTCGGGCCATCACGCCGCGGATTTTTACCAGACGATGTTCGCGACACTCAAGAGCCTCGGTGAGTGGAGCGGGGAAATCTGGAATCGCCGGAAAAGCGGCGAGATCTACCCGCAATGGCAGACGATCCGCGTCATTCACGACGATCGGGGCCAGCTCAGCCATCACGTCGCGGTGTTTTCCGATATCAGCGCCATCAAGAACTCCGAACACGAACTCAAGCACCTGGCTCATCACGACCCGTTGACGGACTTGCCTAACCGCTTGCTGTTCACCGACCGGACCGAGCAGGCACTGACCTCGGCGCAACTGCACAAGCGTGGCTGTGCGCTACTGATGATCGATCTGGATCATTTCAAGATGATCAACGACAGCCTCGGGCACACGATCGGTGACGCACTGCTCAAAGCCGTGGCCAAGCGTATGCAGGCCATGCTCGGCCCGGAGCTCACGTTGGCGCGTCTGGGCGGCGATGAGTTCGCGGTGCTCGCCGAAAGCTGTCCGCAGTTGATGCAGGCGGCGGCGCTGGCGCAGCGGATCATTGAGGGTCTCAAAGAGCCGTTCCTGATCGGCGGGCATCAACTGTTCATCAATACCAGCATCGGTATCAGCCTGTTCCCCGGCGATGCCTTGAGCGCCCAACAGTTGCTGCGCAATGCCGACTCGGCGCTGTTCAAGGCCAAGAGCGCCGGCCGCGAAGGGTATGCGTTGTACACCGAAGAGCTGACCGCCCACGCGCAGAATCGCGTGGAAATCGCCGTTGAACTGCGCCGAGCGCTGGAAAAGCAGGAACTGCGCGTTTATTACCAGCCGGTTCACGACCTCAGGACCCGTCGCCTGGTGGGCGCCGAGGCGCTGGTGCGCTGGGAGCATCCGCAACGTGGGCTGGTGCCACCGGCAGAATTCATCCCCATCGCCGAACGCACCGGATTGATCGCGGAAATAGATGCGTGGGTGATGCGCCAGGCTTGTCAGCAAATGTGCTCGTGGCAGCAGGCCGGTATGGCGTTGTCGTTTATCGCAGTGAACGTCTCGTCTCGACTGTTCGCTCGCCGTGAGCTCTTTCAGCAAGTGGCGAAAGTGCTTCACGAAACCGGGCTCGATCCAGCGTTTCTGGAGCTGGAAGTCACCGAGAGCGCGGTAATGGAAGACCCCGAAGTGGCCCTTGAGCAACTGCATCGCCTGCGTGAACTGGGCTTGCGCCTGGCCATTGATGACTTCGGCACGGGCTATTCATCGCTGCTGCGCCTCAAGCGCTTGCCGGTGCAGAAGCTCAAGATCGACCAGGGTTTTGTCGCCGGTGTGCCGTGGGATGAGGACGACGCGGCGATCGTGCGGGTGATTATCGCGTTGGCGCGCAGCATGGGGATGCAGGTGCACGCCGAAGGAATCGAGCAGGTCGAGCAGGCGCGTTTCCTGCTCGAACACGACTGCGATCTGGGGCAGGGCTACTGGTTTGGGCGACCGGTCCCGGCCGAGCAATTGGATTGGAAGCACACGCCGGAAATCCGCTAAGCCCGCGCCCCGTCAAATAATTTTATTTGGCAGTGTCGCACGCGTAAAAAACCTCGCAACCCCACGTCCTGCCAGAAAATTCTTTCTGGTTATATAAACATTCTTAAATAGTATTTTTAAGAATATCCGCGCTTCTCTACTATTGCTCTCACGCCGCAAGCAGTGCCGCCACTGCCAGGCAACCTCTCAGTTGAAGGAGCAGCACCATGAGCGCATCCCTACGTAGCGTTGACGGTCAAGACGAAGCCACCATCTTGCGNGAGATCCAGAGCGCCTTGCGCGACCTGCGGTTTGGCGCGGTGGAAATCACTGTGCATAACGCCCAAGTGGTACAGATCGAACGCAAAGAAAAATTCCGTTTGCAGAACCCGGGTACCAAACCGAGCTAAACAAACCGACAACCCGCGTCCAGCACACCATAAAAAAAGCCAACACACCAAGAATTCCAGGAGCTTTCACCATGTCGTCGATTCGTCATTTCGCTTTGGCCGCCCTGGCCAGTGCACTTTTTGCTGGTTCCGCGGTTGCCAAGGATTACGAGTTGCTCAACGTGTCGTATGACCCGACTCGCGAGCTGTATCAGGATTACAACGCCGAGTTCGTCAACTTCTGGAAGAAGGACCACGCTGGCGATAACGTGAAAATCCAGCAGTCCCACGGTGGCTCCGGCAAACAAGGCCGTGCGGTGATCGACGGCCTGCGCGCCGACGTCGTGACCCTGGCCCTGGCCGGCGACATCGACGAAATCGCAAAGCTGGGCAAGACCCTGCCGGAAAACTGGCAAACTCGCCTGCCGGACGCCAGCACCCCGTACACCTCGACCATCGTGTTCCTGGTGCGCAAGGGCAACCCTAAAGGCATCAAGGACTGGGGTGACCTGATCAAGAAAGACGTTTCGGTCATTACCCCGAACCCGAAAACCTCCGGCGGTGCCCGCTGGAACTTCCTCGCCGCCTGGGCCTATGGCCTCAAAGCCGGCGGCAGCGAAGCCAAGGCCCAGGAATACGTTCAAGCGCTGTTCAAGCATGTGCCGATCCTCGACACCGGCGCTCGTGGCTCGACCATTACCTTCGTCAACAACGGTCAGGGCGACGTGTTGCTGGCCTGGGAAAATGAGGCATTCCTGGCCCTGAAAGAAGACGGTGGCGCTGACAAGTTCGACATCGTCGTGCCTTCGTTGTCGATTCTTGCTGAGCCACCGGTGGCAGTGGTCGACAAAAACGCCGAGAAAAAGGGTAACACCGAGATCGCCGAGGCGTATCTCAAGCACCTGTACAGCCCGGCTGGCCAGGAAATTGCGGCGAAAAACTTCTATCGTCCACGTGANGAGAAAGTCGCCGCCAAATACGCCCAGCAGTTCCCGAAACTGGACCTGGTGACTATCGACAAAGACTTCGGCGGCTGGAAAACTGCCCAACCGAAATTCTTCAATGACGGTGGCGTGTTCGACCAGATCTATCAGGCGCAGTAATTTTAAATAGCCATCAACGAGCCCCGGATTTACATTCGGGGCTTTGCGCGTTCTCAACCAAGGACTTTTATGTCGCGTCGTATCTCCCCCGTCATACCCGGCTTCGGGCTGACGCTGGGCTACACCGTGGTGTACCTCAGCCTGATCGTACTCATCCCCCTTGCGGCGATGTTTGTGCACGCCGCTCAACTCACCTGGGATCAGTTCTGGGCCATTATTTCCGCACCACGCGTGCTGGCGGCGTTGAAACTGAGCTTCAGCACCGCGTTGTACGCCGCGCTGATCAACGGCGTAATCGGTACGCTGCTGGCCTGGGTGCTGGTGCGTTACACCTTCCCCGGCCGCAAGATCATCGATGCGATGATCGACCTGCCGTTTGCCCTGCCCACCGCCGTGGCCGGTATCGCGCTGACCGCGCTGTACACGCCCAATGGTTGGGTGGGTCAGTTTGCAGCGGACCTGGGTTTCAAGATCGCGTATACCCCCCTCGGCATCACCCTTGCCCTCACTTTTGTGACGCTTCCATTCGTAGTACGTACCGTACAGCCAGTATTGGCTGATATCCCGCGTGAAGTGGAAGAAGCGGCGGCGTGCCTGGGTGCAAAACCGCTACAGGTTTTCCGCCATATTCTGGTGCCAGCGCTGCTGCCAGCCTGGCTGACCGGTTTCGCGTTGGCCTTTGCCCGCGGGGTCGGCGAGTACGGTTCGGTGATCTTCATCGCCGGCAACATGCCGATGAAAACCGAGATCCTGCCGCTGCTGATCATGGTCAAGCTCGACCAATACGACTACCGCGGCGCCACCTCCATTGGCGTGCTGATGCTGGTGGTTTCCTTTGTCCTGCTGCTGCTGATCAACTTGTTGCAGCGGCGCATCGAACGTCCATAAGGAGGCGCGGAACATGTCCCAATCGTCTATTTCCGCCGCGTCCTCGAACGCCGCCCGCCGTGGCAGTGCTTCATCGCGGCGAATCCTGATCGGCCTTGGCTGGCTGGTGTTCGCCCTGTTCCTGTTGCTGCCGCTGGTGATCGTGGTGTCTCAGGGCCTGAAACTCGGAATCGGTGCNTTCTTCACCGCAATCCTCGAACCCGACGCGCTGTCGGCGCTGAAGCTCACGGTGATCGCCGTGGTAATTTCGGTGCCGCTCAACGTGGTATTCGGGGTCAGCGCCGCCTGGTGCGTGAGCAAGTACTCGTTCCGTGGCAAGAGCATCCTGGTCACGCTGATCGACCTGCCGTTCTCGGTGTCGCCGGTGATCGCGGGCCTGGTCTACGTGCTGATGTTTGGCGCCCAGGGCCTGTTCGGGCCGTGGTTGCAGGATCACGACATCCAGATCGTCTTCGCCTTGCCGGGCATCGTGTTGGCGACCATTTTCGTGACGGTGCCGTTCGTGGCCCGTGAACTGATCCCGCTGATGCAGGAGCAGGGCACACAGGAAGAAGAGGCCGCGCGCCTGCTCGGTGCGAATGGCTGGCAGATGTTCTGGCATGTGACCGTACCGAACATCAAATGGGGCCTGATCTACGGCGTGGTGCTGTGTACTGCGCGGGCCATGGGTGAGTTCGGCGCGGTGTCGGTGGTGTCCGGCCACATTCGCGGCGTGACCAACACCCTGCCGCTGCACGTCGAGATCCTCTACAACGAATACAACCATGTCGCCGCGTTTGCCGTCGCGAGCCTGTTGCTGATCCTGGCGCTCTTCATCCTGCTGCTCAAGCAGTGGAGCGAGAACCGTATCAACCGCCTGCGCAAAAGCGCCGGTGAGGAATAAGTCATGTCGATTGAAGTGCGTAACGTCAGCAAGAATTTCAATGCGTTCAAGGCGCTGGACAACATCAGCCTGGACATTCAAAGCGGCGAGCTCGTGGCCCTGCTCGGCCCGTCGGGTTGCGGTAANACTACCTTGCTGCGCATCATTGCCGGGCTGGAAACCCCGGATGACGGCAGCATTGTGTTCCACGGTGAAGACGTGTCCGGCCACGACGTGCGGGATCGCAACGTCGGTTTTGTGTTCCAGCACTACGCGTTGTTCCGCCACATGACAGTGTTCGACAACGTCGCCTTCGGCCTGCGCATGAAGCCGAAAAACCAGCGCCCGAGCGAAAGCCAGATCGCGGTCAAGGTTCACGAACTGCTGAACATGGTGCAGCTCGATTGGTTGTCTGATCGCTATCCGGAGCAACTCTCCGGTGGCCAGCGCCAGCGTATCGCCCTGGCCCGTGCGCTGGCGGTCGAGCCGAAAGTCTTGCTGCTCGACGAACCGTTCGGCGCCCTAGACGCCAAGGTCCGTAAAGAACTGCGCCGCTGGCTGGCGCGCCTGCACGAAGACATCAACCTGACGTCGGTATTTGTGACGCACGACCAGGAAGAGGCGATGGAAGTCGCCGACCGTATCGTGGTGATGAACAAGGGCGTGATCGAGCAGATCGGTTCACCGGGCGACGTCTACGAAAACCCGGCCAGCGATTTTGTGTACCACTTCCTCGGCGACTCCAACCGCCTGCACCTGGGTGAGGACAAGCACGTGCTGTTCCGCCCGCACGAAGTGTCGCTGTCGCGCCATGAGCTGGAAGACCATCACGCGGCGGAAGTGCGGGATATCCGTCCGTTGGGCGCGACGACTCGGGTGACGTTGAAGGTCGAAGGCCAGAGCGAGTTGATCGAAGCTGAAGTGGTGAAGGATCACGACAGCCTGATCGGCCTGGCGAAGGGCGAGACATTGTTCTTCAAACCGAAGGTCTGGCAGAAACTCGCCAGCCTCTAAATGCATCGCGGGCAAGCCCGCTCCCACAGGTTTCCGGGTTGGCGACAGATTTTGTGTTCAATCTCGATTCTGTGGGAGCGGGCTTGCCCGCGATGGCGTCCTACGCAGCAGCACGCTTCGGATTAACCCGCACCCCACCCACCCGCGCCTCGATCTGCTCTTTCAAATCCCGCCGCATCCCCAGCAAAAGCGCCAGTTCAACCACCACAAACAACGGCCCGACAATCAATCCCGTCACATCATCGACAAACGCCGGTTTGCGCCCTTCATAGTGATGACCGACAAACTGAATCGCCCAGCCCACCACAAACATCCCGATCCCGCTCGCCAACCATACCAGCGTACTTTGCTGCGCCAACACCTGGCCCGCCCAAACGCACAGCCCCAGCAACACCGTCATCAACACCCCGAGCCGCACCTCCAGGCGCAGGTAAAACCATGCCGAGGCCAGTGCCACCAGCACCGCCGGTGAAACCCAGCCTCCAACCCATTGCGGCCGTGACAGCAACACCGCCACGGCCACCACAATCAGTGGAATCCCGATGAAGTGGCTGGCGATATTGCGGGGGTCGCGATGGTAGGCGGCGTATTGACTGAGATGGTCAACGAGGCTTTTCATTGTTATTCCTCCTGTAGGGTGATTGATCATGCCTCGGGTTCACGTTTCGCTCTGTCAGGCAGGCGACAATCTCCAGGAGTTTAAATGGACATGCAGGTTTGGCGTTCGCGCCTGGAGTCGGGGCAGTGGTTCAGTCATTTACCTGTTCCACTACAGGATAGTCTGCTGGCAGCGGCCCGGCTGCGACGGTTGTCGACGGGGCAATTGTTGTTCAAGCGCGGTGACCCGCCGTGCGGGTTGTATGCGGTGCTCGAAGGCTCGGTGCGCATCGGCGCGGTCAGCGAACAGGGCAAGGAAGCGTTGCTGAGCCAGGTCGAGCTGCCTTACTGGTTCGGCGAAATCTGCCTGTTCGACGGCCAGCCGCGCACCCACGATGCTTTCGGTGTGGGCCAGTGCACGCTGTTGCACATCCCACAGACCGCGCTGCTGGCGTTGCTCGACGAACAACCGGTGTATTGGCGGCAGCTGGCATTGCTGATGAGCCACAAACTGCGCCTGACCTTCATCAACCTCGAACAGCTGAGCCTGATGCCGGCCCCGGCACGCTTGGCTCACCGCTTGCTGATGATCGCCGAGGGCTACGGCGAATACGATCCGCCGCGCCGGGTGCTGCAACTGCCCCAGGAACAATTGGCATCGATGTTGTCGCTGTCGCGCCAGACCACCAACCAGATCCTCAAGGACTTGCAGGGGCAGGGGGTTCTGAATTTGAAGTATGGCGAGATCGAGATTGTCGATGCCGAGCGGTTGCGGGTTCTGGCGACANGGTGAAAAAAATATTTGATGGGCAACCGCTGCGAAGGCGCCTAGCCTGTGATGACGATAATCGAGGTGTGCCATGCGTGTGCTGTTAGTAGAAGACGAACCGGAGATCGCCAAACGCCTGGCCAACGGCCTGAACGAGGCGAGTTATACGGTCGATGTGGCGCTCAACGGTATGGACGGGCGTCGCTTTATCGAGTCCGGCGAATACGAACTGATCATCCTCGACGTGATGCTGCCGGGGCTCAACGGCTGGCAGTTGCTGCAACAGATCCGCAAGCTCGGCGAAACGCCGGTGCTGTTGCTGACCACCAAGGATGGCATCGAAGATCGCCTGCGTGGGTTGGAGCTGCATGAGGATGATTACTTGCTCAAGCCGTTTGCCGTGAGTGAACTGGTGACGCGGGTGCGCAAGTTGTTGCGGCGGGATCGGGGGCGTTAAGTATTTCTGCGGTGTCTGGAAAAACGCCATCGCGAGCAAGCTCGCTCCCACAGGGGGTTCGTGTTTACCAATAAGTCCGCGCCTGGCACAAATCCCTGTGGGAGCGAGCTTGCTCGCGATGAGGCCGGAACAGGCAACCCACCTTTCGGATCTATCACCGCAACCCATCCCGAAACTGCCCCGGTGTCATCCCGGTCCAGCGTTTGAACGCGCGGCTGAANCTGCTGGTATCGGCAAAGCCCAGCAAATGGCTGATCTCGGCCAACGAACACTGCGGGTCCCGCAGGTGCAGCAGCGCCAGGTTCTCGCGGCACTCATTGAGCAGCGCATCAAACCGACAGCCTTCGTCTGCCAGATGCCGTTGCAGACTGCGCAAGCTCAGGTGCAGGGCCTTGGCGATGTGTTCGGCGCTCGGTTCGCCTTCGGGCAATTGTTCTTCAATGGCATCGCGGACCTTGCGTTCCCACGTCAGCGGCTTGAGTTGCGCCAACGTGCGCTTGAGCACCGCTTCGTTGTGTTCGGCCAGTTCCGGGTTGGCATCGTCCAGGTGACTGTCGAAGTCCACGAGGGCAAATTCCAGTCGGTCCTCGTCGGCGGCGAAGTGCACTGGCGAACGAAAGACTTTGTGCCATTGATGCGGGTCGGCCGGTTCCGGGCGGCGCAGGTACACCGCCAGCGGGGCATATTCGCGGCCCAGGCGATTGCGGCAGGTGCGCACGTAAATCGCCGTGAAGGCATCGATGGCTTCGAACGCGGGGGCCGGGTTGCCGGCAGGGATTTTCAGGCAGAAGCGGTAGCGATCTTCAGCGCGGGTCAGCTCCAGTTCCAGCGCATCGCTGACCACCTGGTGATAACGCACGATCCGCTCGAACACCTCGCGCAAGCTGCCGCTGGCCACCAGCGCATAACCGAGCGCATGGAACGTGGTCGGGCTGACAAAGCGTGAGACGCGCAAGCCAATCGCCGGGTCGCCGCTGACCTGCACCGCGATTTCCCACAGGCGCGTGGTGCCCGACAACGGGTAACGGGCGTTCGGGTCGTCCATCAATTGCGGATCGAGCCCCGCCTGTTGGCACAGGGCGGTGCTGTCGAGGCCTAGGGCATCGAGCTGTTTGCGCAGGGCGCGGGTCCAGCTGGCGAGCGAAGTGGGTTCGGTCATGCTGATTGGCGCTTCCGGTCAACAGGTTGGCGTTCACGGCTACCGCGTTGTGAGGCTTCACAAGGCAGGATGCGAACATCAATAACCAGAGGATGGAAGCATGGACGGTACTTCTGCAAGTCCCCAGCGACTGAATGCAGCCCAACGATCAGCCCATATTCGCGAAGTGGTGTTGGCCAGAGGGGTCGAACTGCGCAAACGCTACCCGATTCTTAACCATCAGGACGCCTTGGGCGCGGGCATTCTGGCCTTCGCCCTGGCTGGAATGATCGGTTCAGCGGCGCTCTACCTGACCGGGCACATGGCCTGGTGGGCGTGCCTGTTGCTCAACGCGTTCTTCGCCTCGTTGACCCACGAGCTGGAGCACGACCTGATTCATAGCATGTACTTCCGCAAACAACGGGTGCCGCACAACCTGATGATGGGTCTGGTGTGGCTGGCGCGCCCGAGCACGATCAATCCATGGATTCGCCGTCATCTGCACCTCAATCATCACAAGGTGTCCGGTACGGAAGCCGACATGGAAGAGCGCGCGATCACCAACGGCGAACCTTGGGGATTCGCGCGGTTGTTGATGGTCGGCGACAACGTGATGTCGGCATTCATTCGCATGCTGCGAGCCAAGACCTGGGCGCATAAATTCAGCATCATCAAACGCACGCTGAAGGTCTACGCGCCGCTGGCGCTGGTGCATTGGGGTGCCTGGTACGTGTTCCTCGGTTTTCATGGGGCGAATGGCATTGCCGATCTGCTGGGTACGCCGATCGAATGGTCGACGACCACGTTGTCGGTGATGCAGGTGATCGATATCGCGGCGGTGGTGATCATCGGCCCGAACGTGTTGCGCACCTTTTGCCTGCATTTTGTCAGCTCCAACATGCACTACTACGGNGATGTGGAGCTGGGCAACGTGATTCAGCAAACCCAGGTGCTGAACCCTTGGTGGATGTGGCCGATGCAGGCGTTCTGCTTCAACTTCGGCAGCACCCATGGCATCCATCATTTTGTGGTGAAGGAACCGTTCTACATCCGCCAGATGACGGCGCCAGTGGCGCANAAAGTGATGCGCGAGATGGGTGTGCGGTTCAATGATTTCGGGACGTTTGGGCGGGCGAACCGGTTTGTGCGCAAGGAAACAGCAGAGGCGCAGGAGGTGCGTGCCGCTCAGGCTTGATCGATATTCTCGGAAACTCAAAACGGCAAAGGCGCCCGTCATCAATCTGACCCAAAGGGGCGGTATGTTATGACCCAGGCAGGATGGCTTGGTAGTTGTTGTATCGCTGATCTACATATGCATTTTGGATCTAGTAAAGTAATTAAATATTCCTTTATTGGATAAGCGTTTCAGTCAATCATCGCATCCAGTGATGTTGATTAGCGATAGCAGATTTTGAGTTTCCGGGGCCGTCTCCTTGGCAGGGTGCGGTCCCTTTTTTTATCCATTCAAAACGGCTTCATATTCCTTATGGGTCTTAATAAATAGCTTCTTATTCCTTAACGAATATAACTCTCCTCCCTATACTCGACCGGGAACAGACACGCAGCAGGAGAGTTCCCCCATGCGCAACGAATCAATTCGCTACCTGATCGTGCCGGGCTGGCAAGGATCGCCAGAAGATCATTGGCAAAGTCATTGGCAAAACAGTCTGCCGAATAGCGCGCGGGTGGAGCAGGCCGACTGGCTGACGCCGCGTCGTGAAGACTGGGTCGCGGCGCTGGCCGAAGCGATTGCTGCCGACAGCACGCCGGTGATCTTGATTGCGCACAGTCTGGGGTGCATCACCGTCGCCCATTGGGCGGCCACTGCGCCGGTGCATTTTTTGCGTCAGGTGCGTGGCGCCTTGCTGGTGGCCCCGGCGGATGTCGAACGTCCGGCCTGTTCACCGGCCTTGCGCAACTTCGCNCCGATTCCCACAACTCTTTTGCCCTTCCCGAGCCAGGTCGTCAGCTCCGACAACGACAGCGCCGTGAGTGCGCCGCGAGCCCTTGAACTGGCCCGCAACTGGGGCGCGGAGGCGGGGATTCTGGCGGGTGCCGGACACATCAACGTGAAGTCCGGGCATCAGCGCTGGGAGCAGGGCTTTGCCTATCTCTATCGCCTGCAAAACCGAATGGAACACCACGCCCTGCGACGCGCTTGAACCTTTTTATTTTTTAGCACGCCTACCCGTCTCCCGGCGGTTTTGGGCGGGAGTCTGCCATGAGTTTTGAAGCCTTCGGCCAGCCACTGCTGACCTTCCCCGACGCCGAAAAGAGCCCGCTGAGCATTCGCGCCAAGGCGCTGGTGTTTGTCGATCCACGGTCCCGGCAGTTGCGCCAGGAGCTGGAACAACTGGCGCCGCGCTCGATCTCGGTGTTGATCCGTGGTGAAACCGGCAGCGGCAAGGAATTGCTCGCGCGGCACATCCATCGTGCGAGTGATCGCGGCGGGTTGTTNGTNTCGGTCAATTGCGGCGCGATCAGCCCTACCTATGCCGACGCCGAACTGTTCGGCTATGCCGCCGGCAGCCACAGCGGCGCGGCCAGCAGTCGGGCGGGGTGGTTTGGTTCGGCCAACGGCGGCACCTTGTATCTGGACGAGATCGGCGACTTGCCGCTGCCGATCCAGATCAAATTGCTCGCCGCCCTGGAAAACCACGAAGTCACCCGCGTTGGCGCTCAGCAACCGAGCCCGGTGGACGTGCGTCTGGTGGCGGCCACCAGTATCGATCTGGCCCAGGCGGTGGCGGCCGGGAAATTCCATGAGCGGCTTTATCACTACCTCAGCGAAGGCCAGCTCGAACTGCCGGCATTGCGCGAGCGGGTCGGCGATATCCTTTCGTTGGCCGAATACTTCCTCGGCATCTACAGCCAGCGCCTTGACCTGCCGGTGCCGCTGATCAGCGACGCCGCCCAACGCGTGCTGGAACACCACAGTTGGCCGGGCAACACCCGCGAGCTGGAAAANGTTATTCACTTCGCGCTGCTGGTCAGCACCGGTGACGAGATTTTGCCGGAGCATTTGAATCTGCCTGAAGTACCTGTGTCGTTGGTGCAGATCGAGTGGCAAATCGCGCAAGTGAGCAAAAATGGCACGGCTGAAGAGCGTTCGGCACTCAAGCGTTTGCTGGAAAGCCTGACCCAGACGCTGTAGTGATCTTTATGAACAAAATGGAATATGAAAGTGAATAAAAGATATTGTTCGGGAATAAAAAATCCCGGTATTGTCCATCCCACGCCGCGATAGCACTTCGCTGGCACACNNACAAAAAACGGTCGTCAGAGACGCCCCGGAATTTCGATAAGGACACTGCATGAAAAAGGTTCTGTTGTTTACCGCACTGGCGGCTGCCCTGACTGCAAGCTTCGCCCAGGCCAACGAGAAACTGGTCGTTGCCGCCACCCCGATCCCGCACGCCGAGATCCTTGAGCTGGTCAAGCCGACCCTGGCCAAAGAAGGCGTGGACCTGGAGATCAAGGTTTTCACTGACTATGTACAACCCAATACACAGGTTGCCGAGAAGCGCCTGGACGCCAACTACTTCCAGACCCTGCCGTACCTGGAAAACTTCAACAAGGGCAAGGGCACCAACCTGGTCACTGTGATCGGCGTGCACGTTGAACCCATCGGCGGTTACTCGAAGAAGATCAAGAATATTTCCGAGCTGCCAAACGGCGCGACCATCGCTCTGCCAAACGAAGGCAGCAACAGTGGCCGTGCCCTGCTCCTGCTGCAGAAGGCTGGACTGATCGAGTTGAAAGACCCGAAAAACGCCCTGTCCACTCCGAAAGACATCGCCAAGAACCCGCACAACTTCAAGTTCAANGAGCTGGAATCGGCCCTGCTGCCACGCGTGCTGGACCAGGTTGACCTGGACGTGATCAACACCAACTACGCCCTGGAAGCTGGCCTGAACCCGGCGAAAGACGCGCTGATCATCGAAGATGCCAAGTCGCCTTACGTGAACTTCCTGGTCGCACGTCCAGACAACAAGGACAGCGACGCTATCCAGAAACTGGCCAAGGCGCTGACCAGCCCGGAAGTCAAAGCATTCATCGNCAAGAAGTACAGCGGCGCGGTACTGCCGGCGTTCTGATTCGCGAGGTAAACCCCTTCAAGGTTTCGAACGCCGACGGCTAGCAATAGCGTCGGCGTTTTTTTGCGTGCGAGAAACCTGTGGCGAGGGAGCTTTTGTGGCGAGGGGGCAAGCCCCCTCTCCACAGGGGAATCTGCTCGCCTCACGAGCGTTAGGCAACCTGTGGCGAGGGAGCTTTTGTGGCGAGGGGGCAAGCCCCCTCTCCACAGGGGAATCTGCTCGCCTCACGAGCGTTAGGCCGCCCTGGCCTCCAGCGCCCGGCGCAACGCCACCAATAACTTCACGATTTCCTGCGGATCCAACCGCTTTGGCACTTTCAAGTCAGCCATTTTTCTCTTCCTTGTGAGGGTTCGGCCAGGGAGTCTGGCCAAAAGCTGTGCGTCCTTGGAGGGTCTTTTTGAAAAAAAGATCCCTCCTACAGCTGCAAGGAAAATAGTCGTGTTCCTTCGCCACGGCAAATCCGCAGGATAGTTTTTTGCGTGATATCAATATGCTTTAACGGTATTTAAATTCTTCTTTTTATACCTTTAAAGTCGGTGCCTGCCGGGAAGNTGAAACTCCGCCATCGCGAGCAAGCTCGCTCCCACGGTATGTATGGCAAACCTGTGCACCCGTGGAACCCTGTTCTAAGCTCACAGTCGTATCGCCATTGGCACGTCCGTACAACGCAAAGGAGTCTGCATGGCTGGTCCCGGATTGAACATAGTGGTTGGTCTGAGCCTCCTTGCGCTGCTGACCGCGTGCGGCGATAAAAAACCGGTCGAGAAGGACCGTCCACGGGTTTTCGTCCAGGAGGTCAAACCCTTGGATTACGCCGCGTCGGTGACGCTCACTGGCGATGTTCAGGCCAGGGTCCAGACCGAATTGTCGTTCCGCGTGGGCGGCAAGATCATTCAGCGCATGGTCGATGTCGGTGACCGGGTGTCGGCCAGACAAGTGCTGGCCAAGCTCGATCCCAAGGACCTGCAGACCAACGTCGATTCGGCCCAGGCCCAAGTCACCGCCGAACAGGCCCGGGTCAAACAGACCGCCGCCGCGTTCGTCCGCCAGCAAAAACTCCTGCCCAAGGGCTACACCAGCCAAAGCGAATACGATTCCGCGCAAGCCGCCTTGCGCAGCAGTCAGAGCGCGTTGACCGCTGCCCAGGCGCAATTCGCCAACGCCCGTGAACAGCTCGGCTACACCGCGCTGATTGCCGAGGCACCGGGTGTGATTACGGCGCGTCAGGCCGAGGTCGGCCAAGTGGTGCAGGCGACGGTGCCGATTTTCAGCCTGGCGCGCGATGGTGAACGTGATGCGGTGTTCAACGTCTACGAATCGCTGCTGGCCGAGGCGCCGGAGGATAAAACCATCGTGGTCAGCCTGCTCGACAACCCGGCGATCAAAACCACCGGCACCGTGCGGGAGATCACACCGGCGGTGTCCGCACAGACCGGCACCGTGCAAGTCAAAGTCACCCTGGCCAGCCTGCCCGAGGGCATGCAACTGGGCTCGGTGGTGAGCGCCACGGCCAAGACGCCGGGCAAGTCCGCCGTGGAACTGCCGTGGTCGGCGCTGACCAAAAACCTCAGCGATCCGGCGGTATGGCTGGTGGACGGTGAAGGGAAGGCGCAACTGCACACCGTCACGGTCGGTCGTTACCTGACCGGCAAAGTGATCATCAGCGCCGGCCTGCAGGGCGGCGAAAAAGTCGTCATCGCGGGCGGTCAGTTGCTGCACCCCGGCGTGAAAGTTGAAATCGCCGAAAACACCTACAAGGATCTCGCTGTGGAAGCCCAGCCATGAAGCGTCTGTTACTGGTGTGCACGGCGGTGATGCTGGCGGCCTGCTCGGAAGAAGAACCGCCACCGGAGCCGATACGCCCGGTGCTGTCGGTCAAGGTCCAGTCGCTGGACGAGGAAAATCTCGGCCGCTTCGCCGGCAGCATCCAGGCCCGCTATGAAAGCAATGTCGGGTTCCGCGTGCCGGGGCGCATCGCCAGCCGTAACGTCGATGTCGGTGCCGAAGTGGAAAAGGGCGCGCTGCTCGCCACCCTGGACCCCACCGACCAGCAGAACCAGTTGCGCGCCGCCCAAGGCGATCTGGCCAGCATCCAGGCGCAATTCATCAACGCCCAGGCCAACGCCCGGCGTCAGCAGGCGTTGTTCGATCGTGGCGTGGGTGCCCAGGCGCAACTCGACTCCGCACAGACTGACCTCAAGACCACCCAGGCCTCCCTCGATCAAGCGAAGGCGGCGGTCGATCAGGCCAAGGACCAGCTCAACTACGTCGAACTGCGTTCCGACCACAAAGCCGTGGTCACCTTGTGGAATGCCGAGGCCGGCCAAGTGGTCAGCGCCGGTCAGCAAGTGGTGACCCTGGCCCGCCCGGATATCAAGGAAGCNGTGATCGACCTGCCGGACACCCTGGTCGACCAACTGCCGACCGATGTCGTGTTTCAGGTCGCGGCGCAACTNGACCCAAGCGTCAACACCACCGCCATCGTGCGCGAGATCGAGCCCCAGGCCCAAAGCGCCACGCGCACCCGGCGAGCCCGCCTGACCCTGACAGACACACCGCCCGGTTTTCGCCTGGGCACTGCGATCAGTGTCACCCTCAGCTCCGCGATCAAGCCGCGTATCGAATTGCCGCTGAGCGCGCTGCAGGAGATCGATGGCAAATCGCGCATCTGGGTGATCGATGCGCAGACCCAGACTGTTTCCCCACGGGACGTCAGCCTGGTCAGCCGCACGGATTCAACGATGATCCTGGCCAGTGGCGTGAAGTCCGGTGAACGGGTGGTCAGCGCGGGTGTGAACAGCCTGAAACCCGGGCAAAAAGTCAAAATCGACGAGGACAGCCCGCGATGAAAGGGAGCTTCAACTTATCCGACTGGGCCCTCAAGCATCAGTCCTTCGTCTGGTACCTGATGTTCGTCGCGCTGCTGATGGGCGTGTTCTCGTACATGAACCTTGGCCGTGAGGAAGACCCGTCGTTCACCATCAAGACCATGGTGATCCAGACCCGCTGGCCCGGCGCGACCCAGGAAGAAACCCTCAAGCAGGTCACCGACCGCATCGAGAAAAAACTCGAAGAGCTCGACTCCCTCGACTACGTGAAAAGCTACACGCGGCCGGGCGAATCCACGGTATTCGTGTTCCTCAAGGACACCACCAGCGCCAAGGCCATCCCGGATATCTGGTACCAGGTGCGCAAGAAGATCGACGATATTCGTGGCGACTTCCCCCAGGGCCTGCAAGGGCCGGGGTTCAACGACGAATTCGGTGATGTGTACGGTTCGGTCTACGCCTTTACCGCCGACGGCCTGTCGATGCGCCAGTTGCGCGATTACGTGGAACAGGTGCGTGCCGAGATCCGTTCGGTGCCGGGGCTGGGCAAGGTCGAGATGGTCGGTGAGCAAGATGAAGTCCTGTACCTGAACTTCTCCACCCGCAAACTGGCGGCGCTGGGCATCGATCAGCGCCAGGTGGTGCAAAGCCTGCAAACCCAGAACGCGGTGACCCCGGCCGGTGTGATCGAGGCCGGTCCGGAGCGCATCTCGGTGCGCACCTCGGGGCAGTTCGCTTCCGAGAAAGATTTGGCCAACGTCAACCTGCGGCTCAATGACCGCTTCTATCGTTTGGCGGACATTGCCGACATCAGCCGTGGCTACGTTGACCCGGCGACCCCGGAGTTCCGTTTCAACGGCCACCCGGCCATTGGCCTCGCCATCGCCATGAAGAAGGGCGGCAACATCCAGGCGTTCGGCAAGGCGTTGCACCAGCGCATGACCGACCTGACCGCCGACTTGCCGGTGGGCGTCGGTGTGCACACGGTGTCCGACCAGGCCGAAGTGGTGGAAAAAGCCGTCGGCGGCTTCACCAGTGCCTTGTTCGAAGCGGTGGTGATCGTCCTGATCGTCAGTTTCGTCAGCCTCGGTATGCGTGCCGGGTTGGTGGTGGCGTGCTCGATCCCGTTGGTGCTGGCGCTGGTGTTCGTGTTTATGGAGTACAGCGGCATCACCATGCAGCGGGTGTCGCTGGGCGCGTTGATCATCGCCCTTGGCCTGCTGGTGGACGATGCGATGATCACCGTGGAGATGATGATCACGCGCCTGGAGAAAGGTGAAACCAAGGAGCAGGCGGCGACGTACGCCTACACCTCGACGGCCTTCCCGATGCTCACCGGCACCTTGGTCACCGTGGCCGGTTTCGTGCCGATCGGCCTCAATGCCAGTTCGGCGGGCGAGTACACCTTCACCCTGTTTGCGGTGATTGCCGTGGCGATGCTGGTGTCGTGGGTGGTGGCGGTGCTGTTTGCACCGGTGATTGGGGTGCACATTCTCAGCACCAACGTGAAACCCCATGACGCCGAGCCGGGCCGCATCGGCCGGGCATTCAATTACGGGATGTTTTGGGCCATGCGTAATCGCTGGTGGGCGATCGGTATCACCATTGCGCTGTTCGTGGCCTCGGTGTTTTCCATGCAGTTTGTGCAGAACCAGTTTTTCCCGTCGTCGGACCGCCCGGAAATCCTCGTCGACCTCAACCTGCCGCAAAACGCCTCGATCAACGAAACACGCAAAGCGGTCGACCGCCTGGAAGCCATCATCAAGGATGACCCGGACATTGCCCGCTGGAGCACCTATATCGGCCAGGGCGCGATTCGTTTCTACCTGCCCCTCGACCAGCAATTGCAGAACCCGTACTACGCGCAACTGGTGATCGTCAGCAAAGGCCTGGAGTCGCGTAACGCCCTCAGCCAACGCTTGCGCGAGCGGCTGCGCAAAGATTTCGTCGGCATCGGCAGCTACGTCCAGGCGCTGGAAATGGGGCCGCCGGTGGGTCGCCCGATTCAGTACCGGGTCAGCGGCAAGGACATCGATCAGGTGCGCAAGCACGCCATCGCCCTGGCCACCGAGCTGGACAAGAACTCGCACATCGGCGAGATCATTTACGACTGGAACGAACCGGGCAAAGTGCTGCGCGTGGACATCGCCCAGGACAAGGCGCGGCAACTGGGGCTGTCGTCGGAAGACGTGGCGCANCTGATGAACAGCATCGTGGTCGGTTCGCAGGTCACTCAGGTCGATGACGATATCTACCTGATCAACGTCGTGGGACGTGCGGTGGACGCGGAGCGCGGCACGCCGGAAACCCTGCAGAACTTGCAGATCGTCACCCCGAGCGGCACGTCGATTCCGCTGCTGGCTTTCGCCACGGTGCGCTATGAACTCGAGCAACCGCTGGTCTGGCGCCGTGACCGTAAACCAACCATCACCATCAAGGCGGCAGTGCGCGACGAGATTCAGCCGACTGACTTGGTGAAACAGCTCAAACCCGCCATCGATAAATTCAGCGCCGGTTTGCCGGTGGGTTACAAGGTCGCCACCGGCGGCACTGTGGAAGAAAGCGGCAAGGCCCAGGGCCCGATTGCCAAAGTGGTGCCGTTGATGCTGTTTTTGATGGCCACCTTCCTGATGATCCAGTTGCACAGCGTGCAGAAGATGTTCCTGGTGGCGAGTGTCGCGCCGCTCGGCCTGATTGGTGTGGTGCTGGCACTGATCCCCACGGGCACGCCTATGGGGTTTGTGGCGATCCTCGGCATCCTCGCGCTGATCGGCATCATCATCCGCAACTCGGTGATTCTGGTGACGCAGATCGATGCCTTGGAGAACGAGGGCGTTTCACCTTGGGATGCCGTGGCGCAGGCCACGGAGCATCGGCGCCGGCCGATTCTATTGACCGCTGCGGCGGCCAGCCTGGGGATGATCCCGATTGCCCGGGAAGTGTTCTGGGGGCCGATGGCGTACGCGATGATTGGCGGNATCATTATTGCGACGTTGCTGACGTTGCTGTTTTTGCCGGCGCTTTACGTTGCCTGGTACAAAATCCGCGAGCCGCAGAAAGAGACTTAAAATCGAGCGCTACGCGCTCATCGGGGGCAAGCCACGCTCCCACAGGATTTGCGTCGATCACAATTTNCGGCTTGCCCGCGAAGACGTCAGCCCAGGCACCACAAGTCTGAAGGCTTCACACTTTGCGCCAGACACTCGCCAACCAAGGCTGCTGCTCTCGCGGCAGCCCCGCCGGCCGATAGTAATGCTCCAACTCCACAAACCCCGCCTCCGTCAGCAATTGCTGCCAAGCCTCAAGATCGTGATACGCCCCATACCGCGGCCCATTCCACCCTTCCTGATTCTCGCCGCGAGGATTGGAACTGAACAACACGCCACCCGGCTTCAACGCCCCGCGCAATTCCTTCAACACCCGGGGCAATTCCTGGCGCGGGATATGAAACAGCACCGCATTGGCAAAAACCCCGTCAAAGCGTTCGGCCGGCAGATCCAGCTTCAGAAAGTCCTGNTGCAACACCTCACAACCACTGTCTTCGCGGGCCATCTGCGCAAACTTTTCCGACCCGTCGAGCCCGACAGCCGTGTGGCCCATACGTGTGAACGTCTGCAAATCACGCCCCGGCCCACAGCCAAAATCGAGAATGTCGAACGGCGCCTCGCCCTGAATATGCCGCAGCAGGGCGTCGATGTTCTGGCTGACATCATGATCGCGAGTCCCCTCGCGAAAATCTTCGGCCACCGAGTTGTAATGGCCCAGGGTGGTGGCGGTGATCTTCTGGAGGTCGTCGGGGGTTTGTTTCATGGTCGGCTGCGCAGGCAATTGAGGTTTGCCGAATATACGCCATGAGCCGGGTGGCTGCTGCGCAGCCAATCGCGGGCAAGCCCGCTCCCACAGTCGATCGCGCACNCCAGTCGATCGCGCACACCTGTGGGAGCGGGCTTGCCCGCGATAGCGATGTAACTACCGACCGACGTCTCAGCCTTGCTTCATCCCCAAACAATCAATGGAGCGATCAACCATGGCTTTGGCAATCTCCAGCAAATGCCAAACGGAAAACACCATGGCTCGGTCCGCGCCTTTCAGGTGTTCACCACATTGATACGCCGAAACAGAAGCACAACGAAGCAGGTCAGCGAGGTGGAGCTGCGCATCTTCGAAACTGACATCTTCGCTGACGTTGTAGAACCGCAATTCATCCGGTGGAGAGGGCTGGTTGCCGGTGAGGTAGAAATCGATGGCGCGGTAAAGCGCGGAGCGATCTCTGAGTGGATCGGAGGGTTTGCTTTCGGTGGTTGTCTCGGGCGGTGGATCGGGGACAGATCTTTTCATGGGTAAAACTCCGGTGATTAGTTGGAGCCAACCGATCTCGCGACTAAACGAATTAGGGGTGGCGGCTGCACGCAGGTTAGTCGACCGGACACCGGGAACCGGCGCACCCGAAGGTGCCCTACGCACAGCCACCATTAAATTTCAGGCAAAGGAAATGCCTGAGAATGGGTGGCGCTATGCGTCCGGTCCGGGCGACTAAACCCGATCACTGATGAGCAGTGACGGACGGAGACTAGCCACGAGAATCCACCGGCGCAAGCGAGCGGAATGATCTAGGAAATGTCCTGCAAATGAAAGGGAGCAGGCCTGTAGGCACACTGATTTTCCTGTGGGAAATGTTCCCCTCTGAAGTGGCTCATTACCCACGGTAGCCGACGCTTTTGTGGCGAGGGGGCAAGCCCCCTCGCCACAAAAGCTCCTTCACCCACAGTAAGTGTTCGTGTGTCAGATGAAGTGGCTCATTACCCACGGTAGCCGACGCTTTTGTGGCGAGGGGGCAAGCCCCCTCGCCACAAAAGCTCCTTCACCCACAGTAAGTGTTCGCAATTGGCTTAGCGTTTGTTAAGGCCTCGCGCCAAGCGGTCCCCGCCGAGCTGGATAATCGCGACCAACACCACCAGCAGCACAATCACCGTCAGCATGATCTGGCTATCAAACCGCTGATACCCATACCGGTACGCAATGTCCCCCAACCCGCCCGCACCAATCGCGCCGGCCATGGCCGACGAGTTGATCATGGTCACCAGTGTGATGGTGAAACCACCGACAATCCCCGGCAGCGCCTCGGGCAACAGCACATGCCAGACAATGTGCCAGCGCCGGCAGCCCATCGCTTGCGCCGCTTCGATCAAACCGTGGTCGACCTCGCGCAAACTGACTTCTGCAATACGCGCAAAGAACGGCGTGGCCGCAATCGTCAGCGGCACTACGGCGGCCCAGACACCGTAAGTGGTGCCGACGATCAACCGGGTAAACGGAATCAGCGCCACCATCAGAATCAGGAACGGAATCGAGCGGAACAGGTTCACGAAGGCACCCAGTGCGCGATTCAGCGCCGGTGCCTCATAGATGTCGCCCTTGNTGCTGGTNACCAGAAACACCGCCAGCGGAATGCCCACCAGCAACGCAATCAGTGACGACACGCCGACCATCAACAAGGTATCGACGGCGCCCTGCAATAAACGATCAAACCACATAGCCCAGCACCTCCACCTGTTGCGCCCAGTGGCCGGCGCGCTGACGCAATTCTTCAGCGCCGAGCGACGAACCGGTCACTGCCAGCAGCAATTGCCCCAGCGCGTGGCCCTGAATCCGTTCCACACCACCTTGCAGCAACCTCACGCGGCCACCGAGGGCGCTGAACAAGGCCGCCAGATCTGGTTCGTCCGTGGCGCTACCGGTGAATTGCACACGCAACACAACCGCTGCGTCTGAGGACTGAGGTTGCGGGCGCAAGCGGCTTTGCAGTTCTTCCGGCAGCGCATGTTGCAGCGGTGCGAGCAAGGTCTTGCTGACCTCGTGCTGCGGGTTGCCGAACACTTGCCACACCGGGCCTTGCTCCACGATGCGGCCGTGTTCCAGCACCACCACGCGGTCGCAGATTTCGCGAATCACCGCCATTTCATGGGTGATCAACACAATGGTCAGCCCCAGGCGCCGGTTGATTTCACGCAGCAGGCCGAGGATCGATTGCGTGGTTTCCGGGTCGAGCGCCGAGGTGGCTTCGTCGCACAGCAGGATTTCCGGGTCGTGCACCAGGGCGCGGGCGATGCCGACGCGCTGTTTCTGTCCGCCGGACAGCTGCGCCGGATAGGCGTTGTGCTTGCCTTGCAGGCCGACCAGTTCCAGCAGTTCGCGGACTTTCTGTTCGCGTTTTTCCTTGGGCACGCCGGCGACTTTCAGCGGCAACTCGACGTTCTGCCACACGGTCTTGGCCGACATCAGGTTGAAGTGCTGGAAGATCATGCCGATACGCCGACGCAACGCCACCAGGCGGTCTTCGTCGTACTCACCGATGTCCACCTGATCAATCAGCACCCGGCCGCTGCTGGGTTGCTCCAGGCGATTGATGGTGCGGATCAGCGAGGACTTGCCGGCGCCGCTGCGGCCGATGATGCCGAACACTTCACCGCGCTGGATCGCCAGATCGATGCCTTGCAAGGCATGCACGGNNCCCTGCTGGCCGGTGTAGGTTTTGCCCAGACCGATGAAGCGTACGTGAGCGCGGTTCAGGTCCGGGTGCAGTTCGGTCTGTTCGGCTTTATGTGGCTCTGGAATATCCAGTCGCCGTTGGATCGCAGCCGTCATCCTCAGCTTTCCCAACCGGCTTGATAGAGCTTGCCGTGGGCCTTATCCAGGGCTGCGCGCACCACCGGCGAGTGCTGGTAGATGTCGACGAACTTGATCACACGCGGATCGGTTTTGCTCTTGGGCTGGACGACAAACTGGATCACGTATTCCGGGTGGTCGAGGCCGTCGAACAGCAGCGCCGACTCGGCATCGAAGGTCTTGGACAGGCGGATATACGCCGGATAACCCTGCACCAGGTCGGCGTCGTCATAGGCGCGCACCAGTTGCACAGCTTCTACCTGCAGGATTTTGATCTTCTTCGGATTGGCGATGATGTCTTCTTCGGTGGCCTTGTAGCCCACCCCCGGCTTCAGCGTGATCAAGCCGGCCTTGGCCAGCAGTTGCAGGCCGCGACCACTGTTGATCGGGTCGTTGGCAATCGCCACGCTGGCCCCTTGGGGCAGGTCGTTAAAGCTTTTGTACTTCTTCGAATACAGCCCGACGTTGTTGATGATGCCCGGCGCATACGGCTCCAGCTTGAAGCCGGCGGCGGCCTTGGCGTTTTCCAGGAACGGGATGTGTTGGAAGTAGTTCACGTCGATATCGCCGGCCGCGAGGCTGACGTTGGGGGCGATCCAGTCGCTGAACTCCACCAAGTCGACTTGCAGGCCTTGTTTGCCGGCTTCTGCCACGGCGGCTTCCAGCGGGATCGCGAACGCGGCGGTGGTGCCGACTTTCAGCGGTGCATCGGCAGCAAACACCGCCGAGCTGAATAAACCGAGGGCCAGGGCCAGTGCTTTGACTGGGTGGGAGAGGGAGTTCTTTTTCATGAGGTTTTTTCCAGTCAGGGCATAAATTTGGAGTGTTTGTCAGGGCCTCATCGCCAGCAAGCCGGCTCCTACAGGGGAATGCNGCCGGCTCCTACAGGGGAATGCGTTGTCCTTGTAGGAGCCGGCTTGCTGGCGATGCTTTTAGCGGCGAAACGCCGAGCCCGTATGTTGCTCAGGCAAATGCGCCTCGCCGTGAAACAGCTTTTCCCGCAGGCTGCCGTCGTCATAAGCGGTCTTGTACGACCCACGCCGCTGCAACTCCGGAATCACCAGCTCAATGAAATCCACATAGCTTTCCGGCGTGACAATCCGTGTCAGGTTGAAGCCATCGAGCCCGGTTTCGGCGATCCACGATTCGAGTTCGTCCGCCACTTGCTCGGGCGAGCCGACCAAGGTGATGTAGCGGCCGCCGAGGGCGTGTTGCTCGAGCAATTTGCGCCGGGTCCAGTCGTTGTTTTGCAGGTTCTTGGTGGCCGACTGAATCGCGTTGCTTTTCACGTACTGGATCGGTTCATCGATCGCGTATTGGGAAAAATCAATCGCCGTCGACGCCGAAAAATGCGCCACGCCGGCTTCAGGGCTGGCGTAGCTCAGGTACTCGGCGTGCTTGGCCCAGGCCAGCTCTTGCGTGGCGCCAACAATCACGTTGAGGCCCATGAACACCTTGATGTCATCCGGGTTGCGTCCGGCTTCGACGGCGCTGGCGCGTACCTTGTCCACCTGGACCTTGGTCGCCGCCTTGTTCTGCCCGCTGATGAACACGCACTCGGCATGTCGCCCGGCGAACAGCAGGCCACGGTCCGAACTGCCGGCCTGGAACAGCACCGGCGTGCGCTGTGGCGACGGCTCGCACAGGTGATAACCCTCCACCTGATAGAACTCGCCATGGTGCTCGACCTTGTGCACCTTGCCCGGCTGCGCGTAGACCCTTTGCTGCGGATCATTGATGACCGCGTCGTCTTCCCAGCTGCCTTCCCAGAGTTTGTACAGCACCTCCAGGTATTCGTCGGCCTGGTCGTAGCGCCGGTCATGCTCGACCTGTTCCGTGAGGCCCATGGCCTTGGCAGCGCTGTCGAGGTAACCGGTGACGATGTTCCAGCCGACCCGGCCACGGCTCAGGTGATCGAGCGTGGACATGCGCCGGGCGAACAGGTACGGCGGCTCGTAGGTGAGGTTGGCGGTGAGGCCGAAGCCGAGGTTTTTAGTCACCGCCGCCATGGCCGAGACCAGCAGCAGCGGGTCGTTGACCGGCAGTTGGATCGACTCCTTGAGCGGCACGTCGATAGAGTTCTGGTAAACGTCGTACACGCCGACGATGTCGGCGATGAACAGGCCGTCGAACAACCCACGCTCCAGGGTCTGCGCCAGTTCGGTCCAGTACTCGACGGTTTTATACTGCGTCGAGGTGTCCCGTGGATGCGTCCACAGGCCGTGGTTGATATGCCCGATGCAGTTCATGTTGAAGGCATTGAGCAGGATTTTNTTTTTCGNCTNGNCCATCAGATGGTCCCCCGCAGTGGCGGGTTTTCATCGTTGAGGTAGTAGTTGCCCACCGCGTGGTACTTCCAGCGCACCGGGTCGTGCAGGGTGTGCACCCGGGCGTTGCGCCAGTGGCGGTCGAGGCCGTGTTCGNTCAGCGTCGCCTGGCTGCCGGCCAGTTCGAACAGGGTGCTGCCGGCAGCGAGGGAGATTTCGGTGCTGATGGCGCGGGCTTCGGCAACGGCAATCGACGCGGCGGCGACGGTCTCGGCGTTGGTGTCGGCCTGAGCTTTGTCGAGGAATTCGCCGGAGCGTTCCAGCAAAGCTTCGGTGGCGTGCAGGCGAATGCTCAGGTGGCCGAAGCTCTTCAGGGTGAGCGGGTCTTCGGTGGCCTTGTCGTTGCCGGCGTCGATCCACGGGCGGGTCTTGGTGCGCACAAAGTGCAGCGCATCTTCGAAGGCGGCGCGCGCGATGCCGGTGTCGATGGCGGCGTGAAGAATCTGTGCCAGTGGGCCGACGGTGGTCGGGCGCTCGAAAGCGCTCTGGAACGGGATCACGTCCTGGGCGGCGACCCACACGTTATCGAACACGACGGAGCCGCTGCCGGTGGTGCGCTGGCCGAAGCCACTCCAGTCGTCAATCACCGTCAGGCCTTCGCTGTCGCGGCGCACAAACGCCAGTTGCTGCACGCCGTGCTCATCCACCACCGACGTCGGGATGCGTTGGGCGTAGATTGCGCCGGTCGCGTAGAACTTGCGACCGTTGATGCGATATCCGTCACCGTCGCGGGTCAGGCTGGTGACGCGGTCATGGGCGGTCTTTGTGCCCAGCTCCGCCAGGGCGTTGCCGAAACGCTGGCCGGCGAGCACTTCGGCGTACAGGCGTTGCTGCTGCGCGGGGCTGCCGTTGACGCGCAGCACTTCAAGGGCGTAGAAATGGTTCTGCGGGATCTGTCCGAGCGAGCCGTCAGCCTGGGCAATCAGTGCGATCACTTTGGCCAGGGTCACGTTGGAAACGCCCGCGCCGCCGTACTCCTTGGGCACGCTGATGCCCCAAAGACCCGAGCGGGAAAACACTTCCAGCTCCGGGTGCGGCAGGCGACGTTCGCGGTCGCGCAGGGCGCTGTCGCGTTTGAAATCTTCGGCCAGATCGGTGGCGACGATCAGGGCTTGCTCATCGCTGGTGATGACCGCGACGTGGTGAGAAAGAGTCATGTGTTTCTCCAGAGATCTGGTCGTTAAATCCAGGAGTGGCGCGCCGGCAGCGTGCCGTTCAGGTGATAGCTGCCGANGGCGTGATACTTCCAACGCACCGGGTCGTGCAGGGTATGCACGCGGGCGTTGCGCCAGTGGCGGTCGAGGTTGAATTCGGCGAGGGTGGCGCGGCTGCCGGCCAGCTCGAAGAGCTTTTCGCTGACCAGCAGCGACACTTCGGTGGTCAGCACTTTCGCCTCGGCCACGGCAATCGATGCCCTGGCGGCGGATTGCGCGGTGATTGGCGCCGCGCTGACCTCGTCCAGCACCTTGCCGGCCTTGCGCAGCAGTGCTTCGGCGGCGTGCAGTTCGATTTTCAGCTTGCCGATATCGGCAATCACATACAGGTCATCGCTGGCGCGCTCGACCTTGGCGTCGATCCACGGGCGCGAACGTTCACGCACGAAGGCGATGGTGTCGTCGAGGGCGCCCCGGGCGATGCCGGCGTCGATGGCGGCTTGAATCAATTGCGACACGGCACCCTGGATGTTCGGGCTGTCGTTGATCTTCCAGTTATCCACCACCAGCTCGGCGTCGACCCGCACGTTGTTGAGCAAAATGGTGCCGCTGGCGGTGGTGCGCTGGCCGAAGCCTGACCAGTCATCCACGATGCGCAGGCCCGGTGTGCCGCGACGGACGAAGGCGAGCACTTGCTTGCCGTCGTCGTTCAGCGCCTTGACCGCCACCCAATGGGCGAACAGTGCGCCGGTGGAGTAAAACTTCTGCCCGCTGATGACAAAACCATCCCCGTCAGCGGTGATCCGCGCTTTGAGTTCCAGGGTATTTTTGGTACCGCGTTCGGGCCCGGCATTGCCGATGCGCCAGCCTTCGAGCACGCTTTTGAACAGCTGTTTTTTCTGCGCCTCGGTGGCGCTGCCGAGTACCAGGTTCAGGATGCCGAACTGGTTCTGCGGGATCTGTCCCAGTGCCGGGTCTGCCGCGGAAATGATCGCGAAAACTTCGGCCAGGGTGAAAAACGAAACTTGTGGGCCACCGTACTCGCGCGGGATGGCAATGCTGCCCAATCCGCTGCGGGTGAACTGTTCGATTTCCGACCATGGCAACTTGCGCTGCCGGTCACGTTTGGCCGCTTGCAGGCGGGCGACTTGCGCCAGCTCATGGGCGGCCTTGATGGCTTGTGCGTCGTTGCGCAAGACCTGCGCGGGCAACAACAGGGGGGCGATGTCCAGATCACTCTGAACGATTGCATCTGCCAGACTGGACATCAGTGCCGCTCCTTGGCTGCACGCAATGCCCTGGCGATCTGCACTGGGGTGATTGTGTTCCGGACCATACCTACCTCACATCTCATGGGTCGCCGCGATGGTTGCGGCGAAATAAAAACAAGAATGTCCGGTGGTCCGGTTTATATACCCTAAACGCGTATAAATAATTAATAAACTAACTTTTAGGAATATGCATAGAAGGGTGTCTGTTCGTAGCGCAACACATGTTTATGCAGCAACACTTGCCTCGTAGNCAACATTGATGGCGACTGACATGACCTCTTCGCGAGCAAGCCCGCTCCCACAGTGGGACGGCGGTGTTTTCACTTCTTGCGCGGTTCGGCGGCCATGAGCATCTCTTTGGGCCGGGCCTTCAGGTAGGGATTGGCGCAACCGATCTTCAACCTGCGCGGCGGTGCCCAGCCGGAGTTGTTGCCCACGCGATCGAGGATGCAGTAAGTCACTTCCAGCCGAAGGTCTTCGCCCGCTTCGAGGATGATCGCCGGCGGCACCCAGACTTGAATCGGCTTACCCACTCCATCAGCCTTGAGCGGCGGCAGGTCCATGCGCACATCCCCCCAGCGCAGGGTGATTTCATCGTCGACGGCCATGTTCAGGTAAGGCTCGATGGTCAACGGTACGCCGCGTTTGATCTGGTTCGGATTGACCCCCTGACGGCGAATGGTTTCGGGGATGCCCACTGGCGCCAGGTGCTCGTTTTCATGACCGCACAGCGTGAGTGGCTGACCGCCCGGGCAATCGAGCTTGATCTGTACCCGTGTGGCGAGCGACAGCGCCGGCCCTTGTCCGACCTGCATGATGCGGTAGTGAATGCAGGAGGAGCCATTGGCAATGAAGCTTTGCGGTACACGCAGGCTGACGACTTCGCCGACATCGTCGGCCATGAGGACGCGGGAAGCGACGTAGCAGTTGTCCCAGAACAGTTCGATCAGGTCGCCTTCGTCCATGCCGGGGTAGGGCGCCACATCGATCAGCAGGTGGGCCGCCGAAGTGACATTGATGCCGGTCTTGTGGGATTGCGCCAGGGTAGGGGCCGCAAGTCCGGATTTATTCGAGGTGCTTGTCATGGGTTTCTCCTTGAAGCCTTGCAGCGAAGTCCGTTTCTGAAAAATCAAAAGGCGTGTATTACCGAGCAACAAAGTTGTTCACTATTTGCAAGTTTAAATAATGATTTTGAACGATGGCTGACGCCTGCTGGAGACTAGATAAGAGTGAGCTTGAATGGGTGTCAATAGAACTGGCTAGTTAAGTAGTGCATTCAGCGTTATTCAGAAAAATCCTACGCATTGAAGTTAATAAGCCGCACTGCTCCGTCGAATTTCGCCGCGTATTTGTCGATTTTCAAGGGTGGGTGGCGGCGAACGTGTGCTCATCGAGGGCACTGGATTTGGCGGATTTTAGGCGCGTTGAATCTGTTGCAGGACATATATATGTACCGCATGCAGTTGTAAAAACTGATCTATTGTTCGAGTGAACGAAAAGAGAGTGTTGAACGATGTGGGGGTGGGGGAGTTGTCACTTCCATCCATGGAAGTTAACAAGCAGTGAAGCGATGTTAATGGTGGGCGTTATTCAGGAACTTGCTGAGGAACTGCTTAGTCCGTTCTTCTTTCGGGTTGGCAAACAACGCTTTGGCTTCGCCTTGCTCGACGATCACACCCTTGTCGAAAAACACCACACGGTTGGCCACGTCCCGGGCAAAGCCCATTTCGTGGGTGACGATCACCATGGTGCGGTTTTCTTCGGCCAGGCTGCGGATGGTCGCCAGCACTTCGCCGACCAGCTCCGGGTCGAGCGCTGAGGTGGGTTCATCGAACAGGATCACTTCCGGCTCCATCGCCAGCGCACGGGCAATCGCCACACGCTGTTGCTGACCACCGGAAAGGCGTCGCGGGTAAGCGTCTTCCTTGCCCGCCAGGCCAACCCTGGCCAACAGCTTTTTACCCAGGGCAACGGCGTCGGCGTGCGGGATCTTCTTCACGATGATCGGGCCTTCGATGACGTTTTCCAGGGCGGTGCGATGGGGGAACAGGTTGAAGTTCTGGAACACGAAGCCGACGTGCTGACGCAAGCGCCGCACCAGGCTCTGCTGCTGATTCAACGGGCGGCTGCCATCGATCTCGATGTCACCGACCTTGATCCGGCCGCTGGTAGGTTCTTCCAGAAAATTCAGGCAACGCAGGAACGTGGTTTTACCCGAGCCGCTAGGCCCGATGATCGCCACCACCTCACCTTCCTTCACTTCCAGATCGATGCCGTTGAGCACCACTTGACCCTTGAACTGCTTTGTCAGTTTTTCCACGACAATCATTGGGTCAGGACTCCTGGTCATGCCGATTGACCCGCTCTTCCAACTTGTTCTGCAGGTGCGAGAGCACCGTGGCCAGAATCCAGTAGATCAGCGCGGCGGCAAGGTACATGGTGAACACTTCGAAGGTGCGTGCTGTGATCAGCTGCGCCTGGCGGAACAGCTCGGGCACCTGGATGGTGGCGGCCAGCGCCGTATCCTTGACCAGCGAAATAAAGCTGTTGCCCAGCGGCGGCAAGGCCGTGCGCATGGCCTGCGGCAGGATGGCCCGGCGCAGGGTCTGCGCGCGGGTCATGCCGATACTGGCAGCCGCTTCCCACTGGCCGCGCTCGATGGAGCTGATCGCGGAACGCAGGATTTCACAGGCGTAAGCGGCCATGTTCAGCGAGAAGCCGATCAGGGCTGCCGGCAGCGGATCGAGTTCCATGCCCAATTGCGGCAAGCCGTAATAGATCACGAACAGTTGCACCAGCAANGGCGTGCCGCGAAAGAACGACACGTAGACACGGGCAGTCCAGCTCAATAGCTTGAAGCGCGACAAGCGCATCAAGGCCAGGCCGAAGCCCAGCAGCAAGCCGAAAAACATTCCGCCGAGGCTAAGAATCACCGTGTAATACGCGCCCTTGAGCAGGAAGGGCGCGGAGTCCAGCGCGAGTTGGAAACCTGCTTCCATTATTGAGTGACGTCAGCGTTGAAGTATTTCTCGGACAGCTTCTTCAAGGTGCCGTCGGCGCGCAGCTTGTCGAGAGCTTTGTTCACCGCCGCCAGCANTTCAGGCTCGCCTTTGCGCAGGGCAATACCGGCTTCCTGACGGGAGAAGGCATCGCCAGCAGCGGCAGTGTCCGGGGCTTTTTTGGCGTATTCCAGGGCTGCCAGGCGGTCGATCAGGATGGCGTCGATGCGGCCGATGCGCAGGTCCTGGAACTTGGTTGGGTCATCGTTGTAAGTCTTGATGATGGCTTTGGGTTGNTTGTCTTTGAGCCATTGCTCGTAGTTGGTGCCCAGGCCTACGCCGACTTTTTTGCCGGCCAGATCGGCGGCAGTCTTGATGTTCAGCTCCGCGGCCTTCTTGGTCAGCACCAGCGCCTGAATCCCGGAAACGGTGTANGGCTTGGAGAAGTCATACTTTTTCTTGCGCTCTTCGGAGATGGTCACCTGGTTGACCACGGCGTCCAGGCGCTTGGATTCCAGCGCCGCGAGGATGCCGTCCCATTTGGTCGGTTGCAGTTTGACCTTCACGCCCAGTTCTTTGGCCAGGGCTTCGGAGAACTCGACTTCGAAACCGGCCAGTTTGCCGTCGGCGTCGACGAAGCTGAACGGTGGGTAGGTGCCTTCCAGGCCGACGTTGATCACGCCTGCGTCCTTGATTTTTTGCAGCTGCTCACCGGCAACCGCTTGCCCCAGCAGACCGGCGCTCAGCGCCAGGCCCAGCGAACCGACCAGCAGATTTCGACGTAGTGCGGAAAAATTCATGACAAGCCCCTGTGTTTTCTTATGAAGACGCTTTTAGGAATGTTGGCAAAATCGGGATTTGGACGACTGCAATATCCTGCCCTAAAGCAGCGTATGCGTCTCGCTGCAAATTCGCCTGCGGCGTGACTATATGATGGCGCTTTTAGATAGGAAAATAATAAATATTGAGTTTGTTATTCTTTATTCGAATATGTCAGCGAGATTGTTCCCACGCTCTGCGTGGGAATGCCTCAAGGGACGCTCCGCGTTCCAATGGGACGCAGAGCGTCCCGGGCTGACCGTGGGGGACTCCGCGTTCCAATGGGACGCAGAGCGTCCCGGGCTGCATTCCCACGCAGAGCGTGGGAACGATCACTACAGGAAGTCTTTATAGGCAAACAACGCCGGCGCCCCGCCCGTGTGCAGGAAGATGATCGGGCCGTCGTTGAAGCGCTGACGACCGATGCCATCGAGCAATCCGGCCATCGCCTTGCCGGTGTAAACCGGATCCAGCAACAACCCTTCCTGACTTGCCACCAGCTTAACCGCCGCCAGCGTTCCGGCATTCGGTTCGCCATAGCGCGGGCCAAAATATTCGTCCCACAACTCGACCTTGAAACTCGCCGGCAGGCTCACGCCCAGCAACTCGGCAGTGCGCTCGGCCAGGCCCTGGACTTTCGGGCGCTGATCTTCATCGCTACGGGAAACCGTGACACCAATCACTGGCAAATCCGGCAGTACTTCACTCAGTGCCAGCGCCAGACCACTGTGGGTCCCGGCACTGCCCGAGGCCAGGACCACGGCGGCGAATTGCAGACCGGTGTCCTTGATCTGTTCGGCCAGCTCCAGCCCGGCGCGCACATAACCCAAGGCACCCAGGGCATTGGAGCCGCCGATCGGCACCAGGTACGGCTTCTTGCCGTTGCTGCGCAGGCGGTCGGCCAAGGCCTGCAGTTGTTCGTCGGCGTTGTCGAGGTTTTCCACCAGTTCGACCTTGGCATCGAACAGGTCGAGCAGCAGCCGATTGCCGTTGCCCAGGTAGTTGGCGTCGTCGGTGCCCAACGGGTTTTCCAGTAGCGCGACGCAGCCCAGGCCAAGCCTGGCTGCAATGGCGGCAGTCTGGCGCACGTGGTTGGACTGAAGCGCGCCAGCGGTAATCAATGTGTCGGCGCCCTGGGCGAGGGCATCGGCCGCCAGGTATTCAAGTTTGCGCAGCTTGTTGCCGCCCATGGCCAGCGGCGTGGTGTCATCGCGTTTGACGTAGATATCCCTGCCNAGCCAGGTCGACAGCCGTTCGAGTTTTTCAAGTGCGGTAGGGTGGCCGAGGAGGTCGAGGCGGTTAAAGCGGGCAAGCTGTTGTTTGATCATGGGTCCGTACTGGCCAAGGGAGATGTCAGGACTATAGGCACGCCTATATGCATGGGCAACCGCCAATCGCTTATATCCAAACGTGCGGAACACAGCACAATTGGTTCTTAATTCGGCTTCCAGCCCTTGCCGTAAAGTAATCGCCGACAACGCGGCCAGACAGTCCGGCCGCCCGTGAGGAGTTTTTACCGTGAGCGAGCGTTCCAGCCATTGGCAATTGCAGACCATCGTCAGCCAGCTGCGTACTGCGCGTGACCAGTGGCGCGCACAAAACGGCCGCGCCAGCGGCGAGCAGGGCGGTCGCGAGTTACCTTCCCGGGCCGCCATGGCAGAAATTCTTGAAGCGCTGTGCGGTGCCTTGTTTCCGATGCGTCTGGGGCCGGTGGATTTGCGTGAGGAGAGTGAAGACTTCTACGTCGGCCACACGCTGGACGTCGCGTTGAATGCGTTGCTGGCCCAGGCGCGACTCGAACTGCGTTACGCCGCGCGCCACAGCGCCGAGGCCGACACTGAAGTCGAGGCCAAGACCATTGCGATCATTCAAGACTTTGCCCTCGCGTTGCCGGGGCTGCGTAGCTTGCTGGACACCGATGTGCTGGCGGCCTATCACGGCGACCCGGCCGCGCGCAGTGTGGATGAAGTGCTGCTGTGCTATCCGGGGATTCTGGCGGTGATTCACCATCGCCTGGCGCACCATTTGTATCGCGCCGGCNTGCCGCTGCTGGCACGGATCAGCGCAGAAATCGCCCACTCGGCCACCGGTATCGACATCCATCCGGGCGCACAGATCGGTCGTAGCTTCTTCATCGATCACGGGACCGGTGTGGTGATCGGCGAGACCGCGATCATCGGCGAGCGCGTGCGTATCTACCAGGCCGTGACGTTGGGCGCCAAACGCTTCCCGGCGGATGAGGATGGGCAATTGCAGAAGGGCCATCCACGCCATCCGATTGTTGAGGACGATGTGGTGATCTATGCCGGGGCGACGATCCTGGGGCGCATCACCATCGGCAAGGGCTCGACCATTGGCGGCAACGTCTGGCTGACCCGTAGCGTGCCACCGGGGTGCAACCTGACGCAGGCGAACTTGCAGCATGATGATGGGACGCAGAAGTAAATCCCTGAATTTCTAGTGGTCTTGCTGACGCCATCGCGGGCAAGCCACGCTCCCACAGGTTTTGTCCGTTCAACACAAAACCTGTGGGAGCGGGCTTGCTCGCGATGGGTTTAAAGCCGAACCGTAATACTCGCATCTAGCTAATTTCCCGCTGAACGAATCCTCCAAATCCCCCGTCATACTCATCCTTGAGCAAGCTCCCTCGCCACAGGGAACCGCCGAGCCCTGCGATTAGTCCTTAGCACCCTATTCATGTTTAACTTGAACGCTCATTCAAGTTAAACCGCCGGTTTGCTGCCCGTTCACAACAGGAGGCTTGCCTTGCCGAGTCCGTTACTGATTGCCCTGTTTCACCCCCTCGAGGTGCGCCTTTCATGAGTGCATCGTCCGTCCCTCCAAGCGGCCAGGTCCGCATGAATCCGCCGGTGTTTTATTTCGCGGCGACCTTCATTCTGCTGTTCGGCATCGTCGTCATTGCCATGCCTGAACAGGCCGGCGCCTGGCTGCTGGCGGCGCAAAACTGGGCGGCCAATACGGTCGGCTGGTACTACATGCTGGCGATGACCCTGTATCTGGTCTTCGTGGTGGTCACCGCGCTATCAGGCTACGGCAAGATAAAACTCGGTGCCGACCACGACGAGCCCGAATTCAGTTACCTGTCCTGGGCCGGCATGCTGTTTGCCGCCGGGATCAGCATCACGCTGTTCTTCTTTTGCGTGTCCGAACCGCTCACTCACTTGGCCCAACCACCGCAAGGCGAGGCCGGCACGGCGGATGCGGCGCGTCAGGCCATGCAGATCCTGTTTCTGCACTGGGGCCTGCATGGTTGGGGCGTGTTCGCCTTTGTCGGCATGGCCCTGGCGTATTTCGCCTACCGGCATAACCTGCCGCTGGCGCTNCGTTCGGCGCTCTATCCGCTGATTGGCAAGCGCATCAACGGCCCGATCGGTTACGCCGTGGACGGCTTCGGCATCATCGCCACGGTGTTCGGCCTGGGTGCCGACATGGGCTTTGGTGTGCTGCACCTCAACTCAGGGCTCGACTACCTGTTCGGCGTTGCCCACACCCAGTGGATTCAGGTCGGCCTGATCACCCTGATGATGGGCGCGGCGATCCTCGTGGCCGTGGCCGGTGTCGACAAGGGTGTGCGGGTGATGTCCGACATCAACATGCTGCTGGCCTGTGCGCTGCTGCTGTTTGTGTTGTTCGCCGGGCCCACCCAGCACTTGCTCAACACGCTGATCCAGAACATCGGTGACTACCTCGGCGCGTTGCCGACCAAGAGCTTCGATGTGTACGCCTACGACAAACCCAGTGACTGGCTGGGCGGTTGGACGGTGTTCTATTGGGCTTGGTGGATCGCGTGGTCGCCGTTCGTGGGCCTGTTCATCGCCCGGATTTCCCGTGGCCGGACCATCCGCGAATTCGTCTTCGGCGTGCTGCTGATTCCGCTGGGCTTTACCCTGGCGTGGATGTCGATCTTCGGCAACAGCGCCATCGACCAGGTACTCAACCACGGGTTGACCGCCCTCGGCCAGTCGGCCATCGACGACCCGTCGATGAGCCTCTACTTGCTGCTGGAAACCTATCCGTGGAGCAAGACCGTGATCGCCGTCACGGTGTTTATCAGCTTCGTGTTCTTCGTCACCTCGGCCGACTCCGGCACCGTGGTGCTGTCGACGCTCTCCGCCAAGGGCGGCAACCCGGATGAAGACGGGCCGAAATGGCTGCGGGTGTTCTGGGGCGCGATGACGGCGCTGGTGACCAGTGCGCTGCTGTTCTCTGGCAGTATCGACTCGCTGAAATCCGCAGTGGTACTGACCTCGTTGCCGTTCTCGCTGATCCTGCTGTTGATGATGTGGGGGCTGCACAAGGCTTTCCATCTCGAATCGCAGAAGCAGATCGCGCAACTGCACTCCCTGGCGCCGGTGTCCGGGTCAAGGCGTGGTGGCTGGCGTCAACGTTTGACTCAGGCTGTGCATTTCCCGTCTCGCGATGAGGTGTACCGCTTCCTTGATACAACGGTGCGCCCGGCGATCGAGGAAGTGACGGCGGTATTTGTCGAGAAAGGCTTGAACGTGGTCACTCAGCCTGACCCGTCCAATGACAGTGTCAGCCTGGAAATCGGCCATGGCGAGGAGCACCCGTTCGTCTACCAGGTGCAGATGCGCGGCTACTTCACGCCGTCGTTTGCCCGGGGTGGCATGGGGTCGAAAGAGATCAACAACCGTCGCTATTACCGGGCCGAAGTGCATTTGAGNGAGGGCAGCCAGGACTACGATCTGGTGGGCTACACCAAGGAGCAGATCATCAACGACATCCTCGATCAGTACGAACGGCATTTGCAGTTCTTGCATCTGGTGCGTTGATCGCCAGGGCGGTGGTGCTCATGGTTCAGTGCTCAGGACCATGAACAGCACCAGCGCCGCCACCGGTACACCGAACACGGCGCTGCCAACGACCAGTTCCGTGCTCAACGGCTGGCCGGCATTGACCATGCCGACCGCGCCGTTGATCAGCGTCAGGGCCAGCCACAGGACCACAAAACTGTAGGCCAGGGTCTCGCGGCTGAAGCCGATTTTGTCGCCGATGAACAGCATCAGCGCCAGCAGGATCAGGCCGAAGGTGATGATGATCGTGGTGTGCATGATGCATTCCGTCCTTTAGATGTGTGCTGCCCTCAAGACCGCCTTCGCGGGCAAGCCTGCAAACCAGCTTAAACCAATCCACCATTAGCCCGCAGAATCTGCCCANNTTCGCGGGCAAGCCTGCAAACCAGCTTAAACCAATCCACCATTAGCCCGCAGAATCTGCCCATTGACCCACGCCGAATCCGGCCCAACCAGAAACGACACCACGCGAGCAATGTCCTCCGGCTGACCGAGACGCTCCAGCGGCGGCATCTTGGCGAAGTTCTGGATCTGCTCTTCGCTCTTGCCGTGCAAAAACAATTCGGTCGCCACCGGTCCGGGGGCGACTGCGTTGACGGTGATGTTGCGCCCGCGCATTTCTTTGGCGAATACCTGGGTCAGGGATTCCACGGCCGCTTTGCTGGCGATGTACACCGCGTAGCCTGGCAGGTTGAGGCCGACGGTGCTGCTGGAGAAGTTGACGATCCGCCCGCCGTTATTCAAACGCGTGGCCGCTTCGCGCATGGTGTTGAAGGTGCCGCGCGCATGGATGTTGAAGGTCTGGTCGAACAGTTCATCCGTGTGTTGCGCCAGCGGCATCACTTTGAGAATGCCGGCGTTATTGATCAGCACATCGACCTTGCCCAACTGCGCTTCGGTTTCGTCGAACATCCGGCGCATGTCGTCGGCATTGGCCACGTCGGCCTTGATCGCTATGGCTTGATGGCCGGCCTGGCGCAATTCAACAACCAGTTTTGAGGCTTCGGTGGCGCTGCTGGCGTAATTGATGGCGACGGCAAAACCTTCGCTGGCCAGTTGTTTGGCGATCACCGCGCCGATGCCGCGGGAGGCGCCGGTCACGATGGCAACTTTTGAAGTTTGAGTAGTCATGGCGGTGATTCCTTTGAAGGTGTTTGTTGGGTGTGGAGCCAGATTCACATGTTTACTCAGGCCGATAAATGCACGAGAGTTGCCTTGACTGTTCAATAATCGCCAACAATCAAGCTTCAGGAGCCATGTCGTGGATCAAGTCAAAGCGATGAAGGTCTTCGTGCGGATCTACGAGCGCAGCAGCTTCACGCTGGCCGCCGAAGACCTGAACCTGCCGCGGGCGACATTGACCCATACGTTGAATCAATTCGAAGCGTGGCTCGGTACGCGTTTGCTCGAACGCAGCACGCGTAAGGTGCGCCCGACACTGGATGGCGAGGCCTACTACCTGCGTTGTGTGCAACTGTTGGCGGAACTGGAAGAGGCCGAACTGGCGTTTCGCGGCTGCGCACCCAAAGGCCGCTTGCGCGTTGACCTGCACGGCACCCTGGCCAGGCATTTTGTGATCCCGGCATTGCCACAATTCATGGAGCGTTACCCGGACATCGAATTGTCCATCAGCGAGGCCGACCGCTTTGTCGACTTGATTGCCGAAGGCGTTGACTGCGTGCTGCGCGCCGGCACCTTAAGTGATTCGGCGCTGATCGGAAAACGCATCGCCAACCTGCGCCAGATCACCTGCGCCAGCCCCGCCTACCTGCGCAAATACGGCGAACCGCAAAGCCTGGAAGACCTGAGACACCATCGCGCAGTGAACTACGTCTCGCGCACCACCGCCAAGTTTTCCCCTTCGAATTCATGGTCGATGGTGAGCTGAAAGAAGTCGCTATCGAAGGCGCGGTCTCAGTGTTCGGCGCGGAAATCTACGCGGCGTCGGCGATTGCCGGGCTCGGCCTGATCCAGTGTCCGCATTACCGAATGGAAGCGCAGATTGCCCAAGGCCTGGTGCGAGAAGTCCTCATCGACACGCCCCCCCCGCCGATGCCGGTGTCGGTGTTGTACCCCCACAACCGACACATGTCGCCACGGGTTCGGGTGTTTGTGGATTGGTTAGGGGAGGTGTTTGCGGGGGCTGTTTGACCTCGCTTCGCTGCTCTTGATCGTTCCCACGCAGAGCGTGGGAACGATCATCAAGATGAAACTTGTGAAACGTTTCAGCATTTTCTCGAGTCGGAGGTTTATCGGCGTTTGTCTGGGCGTATGCTGGGCAACTTGCGAAGCAGTCGATATCAAGTTCAAGACAGACAAGAGAGGATTCGATGACTTACACCGCTGCCGAAAACCGCTATGACGCTATCCCTTATCGCCGCGTAGGCCGCAGTGGATTGGTGCTGCCTGCACTGTCCCTGGGGCTGTGGCACAACTTTGGCGACAGCACCCCGATCGACACCCAGCGCGCCTTGCTGCGCACCGCGTTCGACCTGGGTATCAACCACTTCGACCTGGCCAACAACTACGGCCCGCCTTATGGCAGCGCCGAGATCAACTTCGGCCGTTTGCTGCGCGAAGACTTCAAGCATTACCGCGACGAACTGATCATCTCCAGCAAAGCTGGTTGGGACATGTGGCCCGGCCCCTACGGCCAGGGCGGCGGCTCGCGCAAATACGTGCTGGCGAGCCTGGATCAGAGCCTGCAGCGCCTGGGCGTTGACTACGTGGATATTTTTTACTCGCACCGTTTCGACGCCGACACCCCGCTGGAAGAAACCGCCAGCGCCCTGGCCACGGCCGTGCAACAAGGCAAGGCGTTGTACATCGGTATCTCGTCTTATTCCGGCGTGAAAACCCGCGAAATCGCGGCGCTGCTCAAGGAGTGGAAAGTACCGTTGCTGATCCACCAGCCGGCGTACAACCTGCTCAACCGCTGGGTGGAAAAAGACCTGCTGGACACCACCGAAGAACTTGGCGCCGGAGTGATCGCGTTCACGCCGCTGGCCCAGGGTTTGCTGACCGACAAGTACCTCAACGGCGTACCGGCGGATGCGCGGGTCAATCGCCCGGGTGGCGGCTCGTTGCAGGCCAAGCACTTGTCCGAAGCCAACATCGCCCACGTGCGCGCGTTGAANGAAATCGCCAAGCGTCGCGGTCAGAGCCTGGCGCAACTGGCGTTGGCCTGGACCCTGCGTGACCCACGGGTGACCAGTGCGCTGATCGGTGCGAGCCGGCCAGAGCAAATCATCGAGAACGTCGGGGCGTTGAAGAACTTGAGCTTCAGTGCCGAAGAACTGGCGGAGATTGATCGGTTTGCCCAGGAAGGCGGGATCAATCTTTGGAAGAAGCCTTCGACGGCTGAGTAAGTGTTCCGGCGCTACATCTTCTGGCGCCTGTTGGATCGCCATCGCGAGCAAGCTCGCTCCCACAGGGTTATGNGTTNNACACAGATCCACTGTGGGAGCGAGCTTGCTCGCGATGGGGCCAGAACAGGCAGTAAAGAACTCAGGGCTCACCGAAAAAACGGCACATCCCCCAACACCGTCGCCCGCTGCATCACCCGCCGCGCCGGCCGGTAATCATCCACGGCGTAATGCTGTGTCACGCGGTTATCCCAGAAGGCCACGTCATCCTTCTGCCAACGCCAGCGAATCGTAAATTCGGGCCGCGTTGCGTGAGCAAACAGAAACTTCAAAATCGCTTCGCTCTCGGTGTCCGACAGCTCGTTGATCTTCGACGTGAAGCCTTCATTGAGGAACAACGAGCGGCGCCCGCTCACCGGGTGTGTGCGGATCACCGGGTGCGACAGCGGCGGATTCTTTCTGCGTGCTTCTTCCCACTGGGCCAGTGCTTCAGGCGTGTTGCCATAACGTTCCAGGGGGAACGAGCGGGTGAAATCGTGAGTGGCCGTCAGGCCTTCGAGCAAACTTTTCATCGGCGCGGACAACGCTTCGTACGCCGCAATGCCACTGGCCCACAACGTGTCGCCGCCAAACGCCGGCAGCAGCTTGGCGCTGAGCACCGCACCGAGGGCAGGGGTGGGCAGGAAGGTCACGTCGGTATGCCACACGGCGTTATCACGCACATCGGTCACCGCGGTGTCGAGGATCAGCACTTCGGGCTGTTCCGGCACGTTGGGGTAGATCGGGTGAATATGCAGGTCACCAAAATTGGCCGCGAAGCGCGCCTGNTGNTGTGGCGTGATCGGCTGGTCGCGGAAGAACAGCACTTGATGCTTGAGCAGCGCTTGCTCGATGGCATCGCGTTGTTCCTGATGCAGCGGTTGGCTGACGTCGATGCCGCTGATTTGCGCGCCGAGGGCAGAGCTGAGGGGGACGATGGTCAGGTTACTCATGGTGATTCTCTTCAATCCAGAGCGCTGAGCTCTTTGTGGAAGCAAGCTCGCTCCCACAGGGTTATTTAGTGGNTCATGGTGATTCTCTTCAATCCAGAGCGCTGAGCTCTTTGTGGAAGCAAGCTCGCTCCCACAGGGTTATTTAGTGGGCCTGGCCGTGCCACGGCACCAGTTTGCGTTGCAGGGCNCGCAGGCCCATTTCCATGGCGAAGGCGATCAAGGCGATCACCAGAATCCCCAGCACCACCACGTCAGTGACCAGAAACTGTGCCGCCGACTGCACCATAAAGCCCAGGCCGCTGGTGGCGGCGATCAGCTCGGCGGCGACCAGCGTCGACCAGCCCACACCCAGGCCGATGCGCACACCGGTGAGGATGTCGGGCAGGGCGCTCGGCAGGATCACATGGCGAATCAACTGGGCACGGGTCGCGCCCAACGACTGCGCGGCACGCAGCTTGGCCGGGTCGACCGTGCGCACGCCGGTCGCGGTGGCGATGGCGATGGGCGCGAAGATCGCCAGGTAAATCAGCAGCACCTTGGACAGTTCGCCGATGCCGCACCAGATCACAATCAACGGCAAGTAGGCCAACGGCGGAATCGGCCGGTAGAACTCGATCAACGGGTCGAGAATGCCGCGGGCAATTCGGTTGGAGCCGATGGCAATGCCGACCGGCACGGCGGTCAGCACCGCAAAGCCCAGGCCCAGACCGATACGGCTCAAGCTCGCGCCCAAGTGCTGCCACAATGTGGAGTCCATGTAGCCCGTGGTCACCAACAGCCAGCCTTTTTGCAGCACGGCAGACGGTGGTGGCAGGAACAAGGGTTCGATCAAACCGGTAGCGGTCACGGCCCACCAGATCGCCAGCAAGGTNACCAGCGTCAGCACGCTGATCCAGCGCGTACTCAAACTGCGGCGTACAGGAATGACCGTCGAACCTGGTTTCACCGCAACGGCGGGAATTTGATAGCTGCTCATGCGCGCTCCTGCCGCTGGGCGGTGCTGCGTTGGGAGAACACTTTGGCGAGTACGTGTTCGCGAGTTTCGATGAAGCGCGGGTCGGACTTGATCGCCCGGGCCGATTCACCGGCGGCGTAGCGTTGGCCGAAATCCAGGNTCAGGCGCTCGACGATTTGCCCCGGGTTCGGCGCCAGCAGAATCAAATCGGTGGCGAGAAAGACCGCTTCTTCGATGTCGTGAGTAATCAGGAATACCGGTTTGGCCGTGCGCCGCCAGACTTGCAGCAGCAACTCCTGCATCTGTTCGCGCGTGAAGGCATCCAGCGCGCCGAAGGGTTCATCCATCAGCAAAACGCGTGGGTCGGCGGCCAGCGCGCGGGCCAGGCCGACACGCTGTTTCTGGCCGCCCGAGAGCTGCCAGATGCGGCGACTTTCGAAGCCTGAAAGATCCACCAGTGCGAGCATTTCCCGAGCGCGCAGTTCACGTTTTTCCCGCGCAATGCCGGCCAGCTCCAGGCCGAANCCAACGTTGGCCAGCACGTCCTGCCACGGCAGCAGGGCGTCGTCCTGGAACACCACGCCACGTTCGGCACTGGGGCCTTTGACTGGCACGCCATCGAGGGTGATGCGCCCGGCAGAAGGTTCGACGAAACCGGCAATCAGGTTCAATAGCGAGGTCTTGCCACTACCGGACGGCCCGAGAGCCACCAGCAATTGCTGAGGCCCAAGGTCGAGTGAGATGTCAGACAGTACCGGTTCTGTGGCGCCTGGGTACTGTGCGCTGATGCGCTCCAGTTGTAGCAAGGCCATCGCAATGAACTCCCGAATCAGTGAGTGATGAACTTGGCGCTGATGTAAGGCGCGTAGTCCGGCAGCACGGCGTCGACCTTGCCTTGTTCCTTGAGGAACGCGGCGGTATCGGTCACCGCTTTGGTGGTCGGTGCGCCCAGCAGCGTCACCTGGTCAGCGGCCAGCGGGTAGACGTTGCCTTGCAGCAGCANCGGGATATCGCTGGCCTTGGCGCCGGAGAGCTTCACCAGTTTGTCGACGTTGCCTGTGTCGGCGAGCCAGGCTTTCGGGTCTTTTCGGTAATCGGCGTAGGCGTCCAGGGTCACTTTGGCGAACGCCGTGACGATTTCCGGGTGTTTCTCGGCGAAGTCTTTACGCACGATCCACGCATCGAAGGTCGGCGCGCCGAACTTGGCCAATTCGCCGGAGGTGATCAGCACCTTGCCGTTTTCCTTGGCCACGCCCAGGGCGGGGTCCCAAACGTAGGTCGCGTCGATATCACCGCGCTTCCAGGCGGCAATGATGGCTGGCGGAGCGAGGTTGAGCACGGTGACTTTCGACGGGTCGATGTTCCAGTGCTTCAGCGCGGCCAACAGGCTGTAGTGGCCGGTGGATACGAACGGCACGGCGATTTTTTTGCCGATCAGGTCCTGCGGGGTTTTGATCCCGGAACCGTCGCGGGCGACCAGGGCTTCAGCGGCGCCGATCTGGGTGGCGATGAGGAAGGTTTCTACCGGGACTTTGCGGGTGACGGCAGCGGTCAGCGGGCTGGAACCGAGGTAGCCGATCTGCACGTCGCCGGAGGCGATGGCGGCGATGATGTCGGCGCCATTGTCGAATTTGCGCCAGTCGATCTTGGCGTNGGTGGCTTTTTCGTAAGCGCCGTCGGCCTGGGCGACTTTCGCCGGGTCAACGGTGGTCTGGTAGGCGACGGTCACGTCAGCCGCCTGGGCAAAGAAACTCGCCGCAGCCAGAGACGCGGCCGCCAGGAGGCGAAGAGGGAAATTCAGTTTCATTGAGAAGCTCCTAATCAGGCGGCCGAGGGTCGGCGAGTGAGGAGACTAAATGATCTAAGAATNCGAAAATAAATAACTTTTTCGAATGAGCTTATGAGCGGAAAATTCTAAGCGAGCATAGTCGCGGATCGCTTTTGTGGCGAGGGAGCTTGCTCCCGCTGGAGGCCGAAGGNCTGC
>NZ_NMOJ01000114.1 GCF_002251635.1 Pseudomonas mandelii | reverse complement strand
TTCGCAGCCGAGCGGGAGCAAGCTCCCTCGCCACAATGATTTGCAGTGACTTGAGGGAGCATTGGCAGATTAGTTGCTGATCGACAGAATGCTCGCCTGGTACGACCCGACAAACACATCAAAGTCGCCCACTTCGTTCTGCTCCAGTTCCGCCTGTTGNGCCAGCGAGGAGCGCGCGCGTTCTTCAAACTTCGCCTGATCTTCGCTATTCAACGGCTCACTACGGAAAAACTCCGCATGCACCTGGCTCTGACGCAGGGAGAACTGCGCAAAACTCTCTTTGCGCTCGGCCATCGCCGCCAGCACCTGGGCCGATGGCGTCAGAGANGAGTCCTTGACCTTGGCCAGTTGCACATCCAATGCTTTGCTGTGGGCATCGCCGCCATGGCTTTGATCAAGCAGCGCTGCGAGCGGAGCTATTTTTTCCAACAATTCGGCAGCCCACTCCTTCAGGTCGACCGGTTGACCGTCACGCTGCAGTTGCAGGCCCGGACGACGACCTTCCTTGACCACGCTGAGGAAGTTCGAGGTCGCGTTGCCGCACGAAGTATTGGTCAGCAGTGGGCTGTCGTTCAACGCGCAGTACAGCAGGAACGCGTCGAGGAAGCGCGATTCCGGCAGGTCGATACCCATCGGCAGGAACGGGTTGATGTCCAGGCAACGCACTTCGATGTACTGAATGCCACGGGCCATCAGCGCCTGGATCGGCCGTTCGCCAGTGTAGGTCACGCGCTTGGGGCGAATGTTGGAGTAGTACTCGTTTTCGATCTGCAGGATGTTGGTGTTGAGCTGAACCCACTCACCGTCCTTATGGGTGCCGACTTCGACGTAAGGTGCGTAGGGCGTTGCCACCGCTTCACGCAGGCTGTCGGTGTAGCTGCTCAGATCGTTGTAGCACGGCGTCAGGCCCGCCTGGGCGTTGCTCTGGTAACCCAGGTCGCTCATGCGCAGGCTGGTGGCGTAGGGCAGGTACAGCGTGTCCGGGTCCAGTTGTTCCAACTGGTGCGAACGACCGCGCAGGAAACCGGCGTCCAGCGCAGGGGAGGCGCCGAACAGGTACATGAGCAGCCAGCTGTAGCGGCGGAAGTTGCGGATCAGCGCGATATACGCGGTGGACTGGTAGTCGCGGTCGGTGCCGACGAAACCTTCAGTCTCCTTGAGCAACGGCCACAACTGTTCCGGCAGGGAAAAGTTGTAGTGAATGCCGGCGATGCACTGCATGGTCTTGCCGTAACGCAGGGCCAGGCCCTTGCGGTACACGTACTTGAGTTGTCCGATATTCGAGGTGCCGTAGTAGGCAATCGGAATATCTTCCTCGGCCGGCAACGGGCACGGCATCGAAGGNCTCCACAGAAACTCGTTGCCGAGCTTGCTGTAGGCAAAACGGTGGATCTTGTCCAGGCTCGCCAGGGTATCGGCCGGGTTGGGCAGGGCGGGAGTGATGAACTCCAGCAGCGATTCCGAGTAGTCGGTGGTGATCAATTCGTTGGTCAGCGCGGAACCCAATTCTTCCGGGTGCGGCGTTTGCGCCAGGCGACCTTCGCCGGTCACGCGCAGGCATTCACGTTCGATGCCGTGAAGGCACTGTTCGAGCAGAGAGAGGTNNNCGCGCTTGCCGAGCAAGGCCAGGCGGCGGTTGAGAAGTTCGCTCAAGTTGGATTCCTTCACGCGTCAGTCGCCCCAATATGGGGGTGGGCAGGACGGTCTACAAGGGTGAAGTTAAAACTGGCGTTTTCGCCTGGTTTTTGAGCAGCTCAGACTAATGTCAGTCAGCCAAGTCGCCACAATCCCTGTGGGAGCGAGCTTGCTCGCGATGGCGGTGTATCAGACGACATAGATGTTGACTGACACGCCCTCATCGCGAGCAAGCTCGCTCCCACAGGTTTTCTAGCGCTGAAATTAACTCAAATCGATGACATCTAGCTACAGGACAGCGAAGGTGCCTTGTGCTTTTGCGACGAGTTTGTCGCCTTGCATCACGTCGGCTTCGACCACCAGCGTGCGGCGGCCCGGGTGAATCACCCGCGCCGTGCACATCACTTCACCGTCGGAAACGGCGCGAATGTAGTTGATCTTGCACTCGATGGTCGCGCTCTGCTGGTCAAAGCCGTGGGTGCTGGAACAGGCCAGCCCCATGGCAATGTCCACCAGGCTGAACAAGGCCCCGCCATGCAGCTTGCCGCCGCGATTGCGCAGCTCTGGCGCAAGCTCCAGGGCGACTTGCGCCACCCCGGTTTCCAGACTGTGCAAGCGACACCCAAGCAGCTTGAAAAAAGCGCTTTCGGTCAGCCCGGCGGGGATCTCCATCAACGTTTCTTCAACTGCTTGGCATTGGCGAACAGTGACGCCATGGCGTTGTTGCTCGGCGCGGCCGTGGCGGTTTCCTTGCGCGGCGCGTTGTTCTGCGACGGGCGCGGCGCCGAGCCTGGGCGTACACCACGGGCGCCGTCGATTTTCTCGCCGGGGGTGTCGCTCATGCGCATCGACAGGCCGACGCGTTTGCGCGGGATATCGACTTCCATGACCTTGACCTTCACCACGTCACCGGCTTTCACCGCTTCGCGAGGGTCCTTGATGAACTTCTCCGAAAGCGCAGAGATATGCACCAAACCGTCCTGATGAACGCCGATGTCCACAAAGGCACCGAAGTTGGTCACGTTGGTCACCACACCTTCGAGGATCATGCCCAGTTGCAAGTCCTTGAGGTCTTCGACGCCGTCCTGGAACTCGGCCGTCTTGAACCCGGGACGCGGGTCGCGGCCTGGTTTTTCCAGCTCTTGCAGAATGTCGGTGATGGTTGGCAGACCGAAGGTTTCGTCGGTGTACTTCTTCGGGTCGAGACGCTTGAGGAAACTCGCGTCGCCGATCAGCGAGCGGATGTCGCGGTCGGTCTCGGCGGCAATGCGCTGCACCAGCGGATAGGCTTCCGGGTGAACCGCCGACGAATCCAGCGGGTTGTCGCCGTTCATGACGCGCAGGAAACCGGCGGCCTGTTCGAAGGTTTTCTCGCCCAGGCGTGCGACTTTTTTCAGTGCCGCACGGGTTTTGAACGCGCCATTCTCGTCGCGGTGGGTGACGATGTTCTGCGCCAGGGTGGTGTTGAGGCCGGAGATGCGCGCCAGCAGCGCCACGGAGGCAGTGTTCACGTCCACGCCCACGGCGTTTACGCAGTCTTCCACCACCGCATCCAGGCCGCGTGCCAGTTTCAGCTGCGACACGTCGTGCTGGTATTGGCCGACACCAATGGATTTAGGNTCGATNTTCACCAACTCGGCCAGCGGGTCTTGCAGGCGGCGAGCAATGGAAACCGCGCCACGGATCGATACGTCGAGGTCCGGGAATTCCTTGGAGGCCAGCTCCGAGGCCGAGTACACCGAAGCGCCGGCCTCGGAGACCATGACTTTGGTCATCTTCATGGCTGGGTATTTTTTGATCAGTTCGGCGGCCAGCTTGTCGGTTTCACGGCTGGCGGTGCCGTTGCCGATGGCGATCAGGTCCACGGCGTGCTTGGCGCACAGCGCGGCCAGGATCGCCAGGGTCTGGTCCCACTTGTTGTGCGGCACATGCGGGTACACGGTGGCGTGGTCCAGCAGCTTGCCCGTGGCGTCGACCACGGCAACCTTGCAACCGGTGCGCAGGCCCGGGTCGAGGCCCAGTGTGGCGCGCGGGCCGGCTGGCGCGGCCAGCAACAGGTCATGCAGGTTGTGGGCGAAGACGTTGATCGCCTCGTTTTCGGCGCCGTCGCGCAGCTCGCCGAGCAGGTCGGTTTCCAGGTGGGTGTAGAGCTTGACCTTCCAGGTCCAGCGCACGACTTCACCGAGCCACTTGTCCGCAGGACGGTTCTGATTCTGGATGCCGAATTGTTGACCGATCATGCCTTCGCACGGGTGCATGGTGCCCGGCAGCTCGTCGCCGACTTTCAGCGCGGAGCTGAGAATGCCTTCGTTGCGACCACGGAAAATGGCGAGTGCACGGTGGGACGGCATACTTTTCAGCGGTTCATCGTGTTCGAAGTAATCGCGGAACTTGGCGCCTTCTTCCTCTTTGCCGGCGATGACGCGGGCGCTGAGGATGGCTTCCTGCTTGAGGTAGGAGCGCAGTTTTTCCAGCAGGCTGGCGTTTTCGGCGAAACGCTCCATGAGGATATATTTGGCGCCTTCGAGGGCAGCCTTGACGTCGGCGACACCTTTTTCGGCGTCGATAAAGCGTGCGGCTTCGGTTTCCGGGGTCAGCGACGGGTCGTTGAACAGGCCGTCAGCCAGGTCGCCCAGGCCGGCTTCCAGGGCGATCTGGCCCTTGGTGCGGCGTTTCTGTTTGTACGGCAAGTACAAGTCTTCGAGGCGGGTCTTGGTGTCGGCGAGTTTGATGTCGCGTTCGAGTTGCGGGGTCAGCTTGCCTTGCTCTTGAATGCTGGCAAGGATGCTGATGCGCCGTTCGTCGAGTTCTCGCAGGTAACGCAGGCGCTCTTCCAGGTGACGCAATTGGATGTCGTCGAGGCTGCCGGTCACTTCTTTACGGTAGCGGGCGATGAAAGGCACCGTGGAGCCTTCATCCAGTAGAGCGACGGCCGCTTCGACCTGTTGTGGGCGTACACCGAGTTCCTCGGCAATGCGGCTGTTGATGCTGTCCATAAAACCACCTGAAATTCTGAAAGCAGGCTCGCAGGCGCAGGGATAAAGGCTCGGCGAGTCTGGTTGAGCGGCCTGGCGTGCGCCGCTACCTGGATCAACAGGTATCCCGTTGACCCGTGAAATCGAACAATGACTGCCGGCGCCATGAAAATAAAAAGCGGCCACTTGCAGCCATGATCAGACGTTGCCTGACACAAAAGGCCGCGCATTATAACCAGCGTTCTATCATTCAGGGGCATCGCAGGCATTAGCGCGAAGGCTGGATTTCTGGCAGTGAAGGAAAAATCTGCTAACAATGCACACGGTGCGTATAACGGCAGCTACGCCATAATGCGCGCCGAGATAAGAGGAGCATCTAATGAGCAGCACTGCACAAACTGCTGAAGGCGAAAAAATTCTCATCGTTGACGACGATCCGGGGCTGAGCAGCCTGCTGGAGCGCTTTTTCAACTCCAAGGGCTACCGCGCCCGCGCCGTGCCGAACACCGAACAAATGGATCGCCTGCTGGCGCGTGAAGTGTTCAACCTGGTCGTCCTCGACCTGATGCTGCCCGGCGAAGACGGTCTGACCGCCTGCCGCCGGCTGCGCACGGCGAACAATCAGATCCCAATCATCATGCTTACCGCCAAGGGCGATGAGCTGAGCCGCATCAAGGGCCTTGAACTGGGTGCTGATGACTACCTGGCCAAGCCGTTCAACCCNGATGAGCTGATGGCCCGGGTCAAAGCGGTCCTGCGCCGTCAGTCGACACCTGTGCCGGGTGCGCCGGGCAGCGAAGACGAAAGCGTCACTTTNGGCGACTACGAGCTGTCCCTGGCCACCCGCGAACTCAAGCGCGGTGACGAAGTGCACATGCTGACCACCGGTGAATTCGCGGTGCTCAAGGCCTTGGTCATGAATGCTCGCCAGCCGCTGACGCGCGACAAGCTGATGAACCTGGCCCGTGGCCGGGAATGGGACGCCCTGGAGCGCTCCATCGACGTGCAGATCTCCCGTCTGCGCCGGATGATCGAGCCTGATCCATCCAAACCGCGTTACATCCAGACGGTCTGGGGCGTGGGCTACGTGTTCGTACCGGATGGCGCCGCCACCAAGTGATCGGCGATTTGTAGGAGCGGGTCTTGCGGACAATTGTCCGCAGACTCGCGATCCGCAATATGCGAGCATCGCTCGCTCCTGCAAGTGTGTAGCGGTTATTCATGAAAACCCCCGTTTGGTTCCCCCAGAGTTTCTTCTCCCGCACCCTGTGGCTGGTGCTGATCGTCGTTCTGTTTTCCAAGGCGCTGACGCTGGTTTATCTGTTGATGAACGAAGACGTGCTGGTCGATCGACAATACAGTCACGGCGTCGCCCTGACGCTGCGCGCTTATTGGGCCGCTGATGAAAAGAACCGTGAGAAAATCGCTGACGCCGCCACCCTGATCCGGGTCGTGGGCGCGGGTGTGCCGGAAGGCGAACAACATTGGCCTTACAGCGAGATCTATCAGCGGCAGATGCAGGCGGAGTTGGGTGCCGACACCGAAGTGCGATTACGCATGCACTCACCGCCGGCCCTGTGGGTTCGGGCACCTAGCCTGGGCGATGGCTGGCTGAAAGTGCCGCTGTATCCGCATCCGTTGCGCGGCCAGAAAATCTGGAACGTGCTCGGCTGGTTCCTCGCTATCGGTCTGCTGTCCACCGCCTCGGCGTGGATCTTCGTCAGCCAGCTCAATCAACCGTTAAAGCGTCTGGTCTATGCCGCACGCCAACTGGGACAAGGGCGTAGCGTGCGCCTGCCGATCAGCGACACGCCCAGTGAGATGACCGAGGTGTACGGCGCCTTCAACCAGATGGCGGAAGATGTNGAGCAGGCCGGTCGCGAGCGCGAGCTGATGCTGGCCGGGGTGTCACACGACCTGCGTACACCGCTGACCCGTTTGCGCTTGTCCCTGGAATTGATGGGCGACCACAACGACCTCACCGACGCGATGGTGCGCGATATCGAGGACATGGACGCGATTCTTGACCAGTTCCTCGCGTTTATCCGTGATGGCCGTGATGAGGTGGTCGAAGAGGTGGACCTGAGTGACCTGGTTCGTGAAGTCGCTGCGCCTTACAACCAGAACGAAGAAAAAGTACGTCTGCGCCTGGAACCGATCCAGGCGTTTCCCCTGCGTCGGGTGTCGATGAAGCGGTTGCTGAACAATTTGATCGGCAACGCTTTGCACCATGCTGGCAGCGGGGTTGAGGTGGCGGCTTATGTCTCCGGCGATACCAGCGCCCCGTATGTGGTATTGAGCGTCATGGACCGTGGGGCGGGGATTGATCCGTCGGAGCTGGAGGCGATTTTCAACCCGTTCACCCGGGGTGATCGTGCCCGGGGCGGGAAGGGGACAGGGTTGGGACTGGCCATCGTGAAGCGGATCGCTTCGATGCATGGCGGGAATGTCGAGTTGCGCAACCGGTCGGGTGGCGGGCTTGAAGCGCGGGTGCGATTGCCGCTTGGGTTGATGCTGCCGCGGGATGCTGTTTAGAGGCTGGTTTTTTCNCGAAGGCGGCCTTCCAGCCGCCACATGCTTCAGGAGTCAGCCCTTGCCCTTGGTCCTGGTCATATTCGGCCCACCACTCTTCTCCAGATGCTGAATGATGATCCCCGCCACATCCTTCCCGGTGGTGGTCTCGATCCCTTCCAGGCCCGGCGATGAATTCACTTCCATCACCAATGGCCCGTGGTTGGAACGCAGGATATCCACNCCCGCCACCNTCAGCCCCATGACCTTCGCTGCCCGCAGCGCAGTCATACGTTCTTCCGGGGTGATCTTGATCAGGCTGGCACTGCCGCCACGGTGCAGGTTGGAACGGAATTCCCCTGGCTTGGCCTGGCGTTTCATCGCCGCAATCACCTTGTCGCCCACCACGAAGCAACGGATATCCGCACCGCCGGCTTCCTTGATGTATTCCTGCACCATGATGTTCTGTTTNAGGCCCATGAAGGCCTCAATCACCGACTCTGCCGCCGTCGCGGTTTCACACAACACCACACCGATGCCTTGCGTACCTTCCAGCACTTTGATCACCAGCGGTGCGCCGTTGACCATGTCGATCAGGTCGGGAATATCATCCGGTGAGTGCGCAAACCCGGTCACCGGCAAACCGATGCCGCGGCGCGAGAGCAATTGCANCGAGCGCAGCTTGTCCCGCGAGCGGGCGATGGCCACCGATTCATTGAGGGGCGAGACCCCCATCATTTCGAACTGGCGCAACACCGCGCAGCCATAGAACGTCACCGAGGCGCCGATCCGTGGGATCACCGCATCGAAGCCTTCCAGCGGCTTGCCCCGGTAGTGGATCTGCGGCTTGTGGCTGGCAATGTTCATATAGGCACGTAACGTGTCGATCACCACCATTTCATGGCCACGTTCGGTGCCGGCCTCGACCAGGCGGCGGGTGGAATACAGACGCGGGTTTCGCGACAGCACAGCAATCTTCATGCAGCACCTGGGGAAGAAGTAGAGACCGGGAACACCGGCTTGTCTTGAACGTACTTGACGCCGGGATTGACCACCAGATGGCCGTCAATCAGGGCTTTGGAGCCGAGGAGCAGGCGATAACGCATGGACTTGCGGCAGGCAAGGGTGAATTCCACCCGCCATACCCGATCACCCAGAGCCAGTGTGGTGCTGATCACATAGCGCACCTGCGCGTGGCCGTTGGAGCTCTTGATGGTTTTCATCGTCACCAGCGGCGCCTCGCAACGGCGGTGNCGCAACTGCACCACCGTGCCCAGGTGTGCGGTGAAGCGCACCCAGCTTTCACCGTCGCGCTCGAACGGCTCGATGTCGGTGGCATGCAGGCTTGAGGTGCTGGCGCCGGTGTCGATTTTTGCGCGCAGGCCCGCGACTCCCAGGTCCGGGAGCGCCACCCACTCGCGCAGACCGATAACGGTCAAATGGTCAAATGTCTTCAATAGGAAAAAAACCGGCGATTAACGCGTCCAGGCCTTNGGTGAAACCTCGGCCAGGGCTTTGAATGCAGGCTTGGCGAACCAATAACCCTGCATCAGAAATATTCCGCAGTCGGACAGGAAGTCACGCTCTCCAGCGCTTTCGATGCCTTCGGCAATGACTGTAACGTTCAACTCCGCACACATTGTGACAACCGCTCGAACGATAGCCTGACGAACACGGTCCTGGTCGACATCGCGAATCAGCGCCATGTCGAGTTTGATCAAGTCAGGTTGGAAATCAGCCAGCAGGTTCAGCCCCGAATAGCCCGCGCCGAAATCGTCGATGGCGGTCTTGAAGCCGAATTCGCGGTATTCACGCAGAATATTGGTCAAATGGCGATAGTTATCTACATGCTCGCTTTCCAGCGTTTCGAAAATCAGCTGATTCACTGGGAAATTATGCNNNTTCGCGGCCTCCAGAGTGGTGCGGATGCACAGCTCCGGGCGGTACACGGCGTTGGGCATGAAGTTGATGGACAAGTGTGTCTGCATGTTTAGATTGGCCGCCCCTTCAATGGCGCGGGTCCGGCAGAGCTGGTCGAAGCGGTAGCGATTCTCCTCGTTGACCTGGTCGAGCACCGACAGCGCGCCTTCCCCGGCACTGCCGCGTACCAATGCTTCATGAGCAAAAATCGACCGGTCGCGCAGATCGACGATCGGTTGGTAGGCAAAAGAAAAATCGAAGCCCAGCGGCTCGCTTTGCTGACAGCCCTGGCAGCCGCCCAGCGGCGAGGTCAATGCAGACGGAAATATAGTCACTCGATCACTCCATGCCGATACGCCGGCCAAGTTCACAGTCTATCTGGACGGCCGAGTTCTTGCGCCCGACAGAAACGGTAGTACAGTTCCGACTATGGGCTGAAAGAGGAATTCAAGTGGCACAAAAAAACGAAGAGGACGACAAGGTCCGTCTCGATAAGTGGTTGTGGGCCGCGCGTTTTTATAAAACACGTGCCTTGGCCAAGGCAGCGATTGAAAGCGGCAAGGTGCATTGCCGGGGGGAGCGCTGCAAGCCGGGCAAGGAGCCGAGGGTGGGGGACGAGTTTCAGATTCGTGTGGGGTTCGAGGAGCGCACGGTAGTGGTTCAGGCGCTTTCGATTGTGCGCCGTGGCGCGCCAGAGGCTCAGACGCTGTACGCGGAAACCGATGCCAGCATCGCCAAACGCGAAGCGGCTGCGGCCATGCGCAAGGCTGGCGCGTTGGGCGTGAGCACCGACGGCAAGCCGAGCAAGAAACAGCGGCGGGATTTGTTCAAGTTTCGGGGGAGCAGTAACGACGATTGAGGTAGACGCTTCTGTGTCGTCTGGGCTGAAGTCTTCGCGGGCACGCCACGCTCCCACAGGTATAGCGCAGACCTTTGTGGGAGTGGGCCTGCTTGCGATCGAGTGCGCAGCACTCGCCGGCAGCACCACAAAATCAAGCGCTAAGCACCACACTCATCCGCGAAACTCCCCACATCGAACGGGCGCAGACTTGCAATCGCCCAGATGCGTAGCCATATCGGGTAACTGCCCAGCGGCGCATTCAGCAGATGAATTAACCACTCGTCGAAAATCAAACACAGCATCTGACCCGTAGGCCATAACCAGAAGGCCAGCAGTGCCATAGGCACGAATTGCCAGCCGGCGCAGGTCCACCTTGCTTGGAACAAACCCGGATTGTTCATAAAATGCCTCCCATGGCTGAACATCGCGCACCAAAACGGTGCTGCAAAGGCGCAATTTCCACGATTTGTAACCATTTTGTCATTACTTCAGAACCCAGACCTATGACCGATCTAACGGATACCGACTTCACCCAACGCTTCATCTTCGACGAGAACGACGCCCGCGGCGAACTGGTCTCGCTGGAGCGCAGCTATGCCGAAGTCCTTGCCAAGCACCCCTATCCGGAGCCGGTCGCGCAACTGCTCGGCGAGCTGATGGCGGCTGCGTCGTTGCTGGTCGGTACCTTGAAGTTCGATGGCTTGCTGATTCTTCAGGCCCGTTCCGACGGTCCGATTCCGCTGCTGATGATCGAATGTTCCAGCGAGCGTGAAATCCGTGGCCTGGCCCGTTACGACGCCGACCTGATCGCNCCNGACGCGACACTCGCCGACCTGATGCCCAACGGCGTTCTGGCACTGACCATCGACCCGACTCAAGGTCAGCGTTACCAAGGCATTGTTGATCTGGATGGCGAAACCCTGTCGGAGTGCTTCACTAATTACTTCGTCATGTCGCAACAGATCGGCACCCGTTTCTGGTTGTACGCCGATGGCCGTCGCGCCCGAGGCCTGTTGTTGCAACAACTGCCTGCCGACCGCTTGAAAGACCAGGAAGAGCGCGACGCCAGCTGGCAGCACATCACCGCGCTGGGCGGGACCCTGACCGCTGACGAATTGGTGAGCCTGGACAACGAAACCGTGCTTCATCGCCTCTACCACGAAGAGCAGGTGCGCCTGTTCGATGTGCAGAGATTGCGTTTCCGTTGCAGCTGCTCGCGAGAACGTTCGGCCAATGCTCTGGTCAGTTTGGGTATGGAAGATGCGCAGGCGCTGGTCATCGAGCACGGCGGCAATATCGAGATCGACTGCCAGTTCTGCAACCAGCGCTACCTGTTCGATGCCGCCGATGTCNCCCAATTGTTCGCTGGTGCGGGTGTCGAGACGCCGTCAGATACCCGTCACTAAAACGGTTCAGCGCAGGTAAATTCACTGCTTAGCGCCGGAATANCGCAGTTCTGACGGGAGGGCCCTACTTTTTTTGGGCTTTTCTGGCATAATCCGGCCCACTTTTTTCGCGGTAGTAGTGCGCAACTTTCTACTACAAAACGTTTGGAGCACTCGGCCATAGGCCGACGGGGAACCTCATGACGCAAGCCAATAACGCCGTATACACCGATCTGAGTGTTGACGATCTGGTTAAAGAAGCCCTGCAGCGCGGTGAAGGCGTGCTTGCCGATACTGGCGCGCTGGTCGTAGANACCGGTCACCGTACCGGCCGTTCTCCGGTCGACCGTTTCATCGTGGAAGAGCCTTCCACCCAGGACGCAATCGCCTGGGGCCCGATCAACCGCAAGTTCCCGGCCGACAAGTTCGATGCCCTGTGGGCTCGCGTCGAGGCTTTCAACAACGCGCAAGAGCATTTCGTTTCCCACGTTCACGTAGGTGCGGCAGAAGACCACTACCTGGCCGTGAAAATGACCACCCAGACTGCCTGGCAGAACCTGTTCGGTCGTTGCCTGTTCATCAACCCAGCCCAGTACAACCCGGCGGGTCGTGACGAGTGGCAAGTGCTTAACGTGGCCAACTTCGAGTGCGTGCCAGAGCGTGACGGCACCAACTCCGACGGTTGCGTCATCCTCAACTTCGCCCAGAAGAAAGTGCTGATCGCCGGCATGCGTTACGCCGGTGAAATGAAAAAAGCCATGTTCTCGGTGCAGAACTTCCTGCTGCCGGCCGCCGACGTGCTGCCAATGCACTGCGCCGCCAACATCGGCGAAGCAGGCGACGTGACCCTGTTCTTCGGTCTGTCGGGCACCGGTAAAACGACCCTGTCGGCCGACGAAAGCCGTTACCTGATCGGTGACGACGAACATGGCTGGGGCGAAGGCGTAGTCTTCAACATCGAAGGCGGTTGCTATGCCAAGTGCATCGACNTGTCCGAGAANAACGAGCCCGTCATCTGGAAAGCCATCAAGCACGGCGCCGTGCTGGAAAACGTGGTGATCGACGATGCCAAGCACGCTGACTACACCGATGTCAGCCTGACCCAGAACAGCCGCGCCGCCTACCCGCTGGAACACGTTGCCAAGCGTTCCGAGAAGAACCTTGGCGGGGAGCCAAACGCAGTCATCTTCCTGACCTGCGACCTGACTGGCGTACTGCCCCCAGTGTCGATCCTCAGCGAAGAACAAGCGGCTTACCACTTCCTGTCCGGCTACACCGCACTGGTGGGCTCGACTGAAATGGGTTCCGGCAGCGGCATCAAGTCGACCTTCTCCACCTGCTTCGGCGCGCCGTTCTTCCCACGCCCAGCTGGCGAATACGCTGAGCTGCTGATCAAGCGCATCCGCGGCTTCGGCTCCAAGGTCTACCTGGTCAACACCGGCTGGACCGGCGGTGGCTACGGCGTCGGCAAGCGCTTCAACATCCCGACCACTCGCGGCGTTATCGCAGCGATCCAGAGCGGCGCGTTGATCGGTGCTGAAACCGAACACCTCGACACCATCAACCTCGACGTGCCATTGACGGTGCCGGGCGTTGAGACTGGCCTGTTGAACCCACGCAACACCTGGGCCGACAAAGCGGCCTACGACGAAGCGGCGAAAGCCCTGGCGGGTCTGTTCACCGAGAACTTCAAGAAGTTTGAAGTGAGCGACGCGATCAAGGCTGCGGGTCCTAAGCTGTAAGGCTTGGATTTAGCGAATGTAAAAGCCGCCCTTTGAGGGCGGCTTTTTTGTGGGCGTTCGGTTCAGGTTTTCAGGTGTAAAACGAATGCTCCGACCCAGAATAATTGCAGTTATACAGGCCGGTTCAGATGCTGCGGCTGCTTTGTTGGCTTTCCAATTCCTGTGTATCCCAGCGTTGCACCTTGACCGCGTGGTAAAGCATGCCGATGGTCAGTGGGACTTTGTCGCCGCGCCCCTTTGCCCTCCGCTTGAGATGCACATCAAATCCTTCCGGATGAAAGTAGCGATAGGCGTCGTAGTCCACGAAGTCGATCCCGAACTGTTCTTCCAGCGCCTCCATCAAATGCCGCGCATCAGCGCCATTGCAGCCCAGGTCGAAGTTGATCGAGGTAGTGAGGCTGATGGTTTTGCGTTCGGGCAGGCCGAGTTCTTCGTGCAGCAACTGCATGAGCAGGTGCATGGTGTGGTCGTCGGGGAAGTTAGGGGCGAGGATCATGGTTCAGGGGTCCGGTTGGGCTTGCGCGGATCTTATTGGGCGTCAGGCGTGGGGGGAAGGGAGGATCTGTTGCTCGCTTCCACCCAAGCATCTGATCGACCCCGGTTTTCTTTCACTGGCGACGCATCGATATGAAATTCGCGGGAAGGCTCTCGAAACCAGCGAGATGACGCATCGATATGAAATTCGCGGGAAGGCTCTCGCTCACCGCTTATGATTTCGTTCATCTGTCGCACGCTTTCCATTAGCTCATTGAAAAATTTGCTCATGGTTATCTCCGGTATTTGACGCTCGACGTTCCAAGAGCCGAACGAGGAGCGTCCGTAGAGGCATTCCCACGCGGAGCGTGGGAACGATCTTCTTACTCGACGTCAGGCGGGTGCTTTCCAGCCGATCATGCGTTGTTGGGCGACTTGCAGTAGGTCGCAGCCGTCCTGGGCCAAGAGGTAGAGCGCGTGGGTGATGTGCGGAATGTCTTCGACGTCGCCGTGTTTGAAGCAAACGCAGTGCAGGGTTTTGAGGAGGTCGCTGGAGGCTCGGATGCGCTGGAGGGCGGCTTCGAGGATGTCCTGGGGGTTGGCCTCTGTGTCGATGATCAGGGGCGGGGAATCGGTGAGGTTGGTTTGCAGTGGGAGGTAACGATTGTTTGAAAGCGGATTCCATTTTTTCATAGTGAGAATTCTCAAGTACATCGGGGAAACCGCCACCAGCGTGACCAAGCGATGGAGGCGGACTGTGTTCGGGTTGGTCAAACCGGTGAGAACTCACTTAGCCGGTACGCCCGTAGGCGTCCCGAACACAGCCACCATATAGCGTGCAGCACTTGAGGTGCCGCAGCATACAACGGAAGCGAAATGAGTTCTCTAATCAGGTGACCAAGCCCGAGTCGCGGATTCGCTGCGACAATCACGACTATAGGTGTGAGCCGCCGAGTAGCGATAGGCGACAAAGAGTCTTCGCTTGTAGGACCCGGACGAAGCTTTGATAGGGCGTTGCCTACGGATTTATCCCCGGCCGCCAATTCTCTCGTTTGCT
>NZ_NMOJ01000113.1 GCF_002251635.1 Pseudomonas mandelii | reverse complement strand
ACCAGGTGCACCGCGTCATCGTTCATCGCGCTCGGCGTGAATCATCAAGGTTGACCTGAACCTGCTCCCACACCCATCACTTAACCCATATGCTGATAAGCCGCCACATCCTGCAGGCCAGTGGTCAACCCAGTCGCCGGCGCGTAAATCGTGCCTCTCACCGCCGAGAACTTGACCCCGTTGCTGCCTAGCGAAACGTAGCGCTCGCCCTGGTCCAGTTCGGTGAAGAAGGTGTACGAGCACTTTTCCATCGCTTTGTATTTCGCGGCGGCGCTGGCCATCGCGTTGTGGTGGTTTTGCAGGTCGGTCGGGGTCAGGTTGGTGGTTTTGTTCAGCGGCACACCCCAGCGTTTCAAGCACACTTCGGCAAAGTGGCGGACGATCAGGCCGGGTTCGGCCAGCGCTTTAGGGCCGCTGACACCATCGGCGGCGGCGTTGCCGACCAGCGTGCCGTGGCGGCCGGGCATCGGGTAGATGTGAGTGCGGGTGCCGGTGGCCGTTTGCGGGATGACGCAGCTGAAGCCTTTGGAGCGTTCGTCCCGGGCGTAGAAGCCAACGTATTCTTTTACGTTGGCATTCAGTTTGACTTTTTCTTCCTGAAAATTACCGATGCCCGGCACCGGATCTATCGCAAAGATGTTCACCGGGATGTTCTTCAGTGTACTGTCCTTGAACATGGCATTGGCCAGCATATGGCAACTAATGCCGCCGCGGCTCCAGCCTACCAAGTTGACGTTGGTTGGAATAACGCCGTCCTTGCGGAATGTTTTTATGATTTGTTCCTGTAACTTCTGTTGGGTCACGCTGCGGTCGCCGTAGTTGTACTTGCGCCACAACCAGGAACCTTCGACGATCACATCTTCAATAGGGATTCCGGCAGCCTTGAGACGGTTGTATTCAGCCTCCGTCAGTTTTTCACGTTCCCAGTCGCATTTGCCTTTGATGATGTTGATGGCGTGTTTGACGTTTTCTTCCCAGCCCTTGCCGAACAGCGTGCCGCTCAGGCCGTAGTCCCCGGATTTGGTGAACAGCTCGTCGGCTTGCAGGTTGCTGGTGCCGGGGCCGTCAATCACGATCCATTCGGCAAATTCGCGGCCGCCGTGATGGGAAGCCAGTGTCGAGACCAGTTCGCCGTTCCAGTAAGTCGGGTTCTGGTTGTCGAATTTGGTCGAACCGGTGCCGCAGAGGAAAATAGTTAATGTAGTCATTGTAGTGCTCTTGATGGGTTTAAGAGCTTGCAGACTAGCGAGCAGGCTCCCACAGTGGATTGTGGTGAATGCGTCAATCGGTGGTGGTTTTTGGCAGGCGCTGTCGGGCGATGTCGAGCAGTTCATTGCCGTCCTGGGTCAGCAGGTACAACCCGTTGATGATGTTGGGGATGTCGTCCGCATTGGCCTGTTTGAAGCACAGGCAATACAGCGTTTCGAGCAGATCGCTGGCGGCGCGGATGCGTTGTCGGGCAGCGTCGAGGATGTCGTGAGGGTCGGCCTCCGTATCGATGACCAACACGGGCGTTTCGCTGTAGCTGGTTTTGAGCGGGCGATAGCGGTCTTGCATGAGGTCTGTCCTGTATTCAGCGGCGCGGCAAACTATAGAGGCGCGCATCCAGGCGTCGCAATACCGCGCAAATGGACGGGGTTTGTAGGGGATTTACCTGCGTTGTGGCCTTTTGCCTACGTGTTCCCCGAGGCTTTTTTCAGCAATTCCCCTAGAGGTCGAATTTCCTACGTGTTTGTCAGGCGAAGCGCATCAATCCTCTGTAAGGTGCGCGCCAGAATCTGTAGGACGTTTCGAAAAACGTCCTTTCAACGCTTAAAGGGAATTAAGTATGCAATGGCTACGTATGGCCTCGGTTTTGTTGCTGTGGGCGGGTGTTTGTCGGTTGGCGAGCGCAGCTGACGCTAGCAACCCGATGGTCCTCGCCAATATGGATCGCACCGGTTGGCCGGATGCCCTGACCAGCCAGGCGAACGTGGACACCGCGTCCCGCGCCGAGGTGTTGATGTTCGGCAAGGCACTGCTGGCCAGTGAAATGCTCGACGAACACAGTCTGAAACAGCGACTGGGCGTGCAGGATGTGAAGCTCAAGTCGGTCAGGCAGGTGCGTGACGGGTTGTGGGATCGGTTACTGGCCACTTACCGCGGCGCCAGTCAGAACTGCGACGACGAACCCTTCTGCCCCCGCGTGCGAAGCGTCGCCGACTTGCGTCAGTTGGCGGCGGCTTTCACGGGGGAAATCAGCCCGGCCCATGCGGTTTGGGCGAGTAGAAGCCAGGTGTTTCATGAGCAGGCGCTGAATGAGCAACTGCGGGTGGCGGTGTTGGTGCCCTGAGTCAATTCCGGTTGTTGCGCTGACTTGACTGGCCTCTTCGCGAGCAAGCTCGCTCCCACATTGAAATGCATTTCCCTGTGGGAGCGGGCTTGCTCGCGAAAGCAATCTCCCCACCGCCCGAATCCTCAAGTCTGACCTTGTCCATGTTGCATCCGCTGTATCATCCCGTATCGTTTTGGTCCCCGACCTTTTCTCGACTCGCTGCGTTTGCCGGCTAGGCTTTGGGCTTCGCAGCGGTCAACGGAGTGACAGCTTATGCACAACACCCTGGAACAGGTTTTCGGTTATCCACAGTTTCGGCCTGGCCAGGAGGCGGCGGTCAGCGCGGTGTTGGCCGGGCGCTCGGCGGCGGCGATTTTCCCCACCGGCTCGGGCAAGTCCCTTTGTTATCAATTGCCGGCCCTTTTACTGCCGCATCTGACGCTGGTGGTCTCGCCACTGCTGGCATTGATGCAGGATCAGTTGGCGTTCCTTCAACGCCATGGCATTGCAGCGGGCAGCATCGATTCGGCCCAGAGTCGGGACGACGCAAGTGATGTGATGGCCCGGGCCAGGTCCGGCGAGCTGAAGATTTTGATGATCTCCGTGGAGCGCCTGAAGAACGAACGCTTCCGCAATTTCCTGCAGCAGGTGCCGATCTCGTTGTTGGTGGTGGACGAGGCCCACTGCATCTCGGAGTGGGGCCACAATTTTCGCCCGGACTATTTGAAGCTGCCGGACTACCAGCGCCAGTTCAATATCCCGCAGGCCCTGCTGCTGACCGCCACTGCGACGCCCAAAGTGATCGCGGACATGGAGGCCAAATTCGCCATCGCCCCCGAAGACGTGGTGACCACCGGTTTCTACAGGCCGAACCTTAATCTGCTGGTCGAGCCGGTACGTGGTCAGGACAAACGCCGACGACTCGTCGAATGGATGAGCGAACGTCCCGGTCAGCCGAGCATCGTTTACGTCACCCTGCAAAAAACCGCCGAGCAGATTGCCGAGCACCTGAACCGCAATGGCATCCAGGCCGAGGCCTATCACGCCGGCTTGGCCCACGATAAACGTGAGGGTATCCAGCAACGCTTTATGGGCGGGCGCTCCAATTGCATCGTTGCCACCATCGCGTTTGGCATGGGCATCGACAAGAGTGACATCCGCAACGTGGTGCATTTCGACCTGCCCAAGTCCATCGAGAACTACAGCCAGGAGATCGGCCGCGCAGGGCGTGATGGGCAGCCGTCCGACTGCCTGGTGTTGGCCAACCGCGACAGCCTCAATGTGCTGGAAAACTTTGTTTACGGCGACACGCCAGAACTGGACGGCATTCGCTGTGTACTCGATGAGATGCAAGCTGCTGCGCCGGAGGGGCAGTGGGAGTTTCTGTTGGGACCCTTGTCGGACCAGAGCAACATTCGCCAGCTGCCGCTCAAGACCTTGTTGGTGCAACTCGAACTGCGTGGTTTGATTGCCCCGCGTTACGCCTATTACGCCGAATACCGCTTCAAGTATTTGCAAGAACCGGAAGCTTTGCTGGCCCGCTTCGAGGGCGAGCGCAAAGACTTTGTCGCGGCCATTATCCAGACCTCCAGCCGCGCCCGAACCTGGGCCACAGTGAATTTCGATGCGCTCTATGAACAGCACCAAGCCGAGCGCAACCGGGTGGTCAAGGCGCTGGATTACTTCCAGGAACAGGGCTTGATCGAGCTGGAAAGCAAGCANATGACCGAGGTCTACAGCCTGCTGCAAGCGAATGTCGACAGTCAGGCACTGAGCGCCGAACTGCACGCCTATTTCACCCAGCATGAACGTACCGAGATTGCTCGGATTCACGCGATGCTGGATCTGTTCGCCACCGACCATTGCCTGGGCTATCGCCTGGCCGAGTACTTCGGCGATGAAAACGCGCCTCGTCAGTGCGGGCATTGTTCGGTGTGTCATGGGCAAGTGGCGCGGCTGCCATCGCCGCCGGAATTGCCGGCGCTTGTGGATAAAAACTTTGAAGCGCTGTGCGGTGATTTTATCCACAGGCATGAGCAGCACACCGGCAATGTGCCGTCGGCTGAACGCGTCACCCGGTTTTTGTGCGGGATCAGCGTGCCGCTGTTTACCAAGCTCAAGGCGCGTTCGATTTCGGGATTTGCGGCGCTGGAGAATTATCCGTATGCCGACGTGCGGGAGTGGGCTGAACAACATCTCGCAGGCTGAATTGTGCCCCACTGTGGGAGCGAGCTTGCTCGCGATGGCGGCGCTACAGTCAACATCAATGCTGAATGTGATGGCCCCATCGCGAGCAAGCTCGAAAACCGGCAACGGCAAATATGGAAAATACCTGGACCCACTGATGCGGGTAGCCGAGATGGTCCACCATGATGATTAGAAGGGACAAATTCAAGGCATACCCAAGGCTATGCGCAAAAATATAACGCGCCCCAGCACTCATCAGATTGCCATCATGGGAAAAGGTCCATTTTCGGTTACTGATAAAACTGATGGCGGTACCCACCGCGTAGAGTACGCTCATCGTGATTTTCGGTGTGCCGCCATAATAGGTAATCAACAAATAGATCAAATAGCCTAGAAAGTTAGTTATCAGACCGATTACGCCGTAACGCACTAACTCGATAATTGTCTTTTTCTTGGGGAGCTTGCCCAGTGATTTACGCATCTACCCAAACCGCCAGACCAAAACCGGATTTGCCATAACCATTACCGTTGTAGAGCATGTAACGTTGGTCTTTATGGATAAACACGTAGGGGTATTCGATCATCTCCGAGTCCCAATCATCAGCCGAGACATCAATGCCGCAAGCGCTCAAATCCAACTGCCAGGCTTGACCATCATTACTGCGCGCATACCCGATCCTGTAGGATTCCCCCGCACCACTTCGATAAGAAAACCACATTTCAAACCCGGTTTCTGTCGAGCCTATGACTGTTGGTCTCGAGAACGCTTGTGCTTGCCCAATAACGTAGGGAACCGCCAATCCTCGCCGATTCCAATGATGCCCGTCGGTAGAGGATGCGTAGTTCAAGGTATGCAGCATCTCTACATTGCCGGCATCCCAATTTGCGGTTGAGCCGTACCACATATCGTAACCATCGCTGTCACGGCGCATCACCCAAGGGTAGGAAAGACTAATGGGATCGGTAGCATCAGCACCCATGAAAGGCACCTGACTCTCAAGTTTCAACGTGAGATCCGCATTGACGATCAGTCGACCGATATCACCACGCCAATGGCCGGCTGCTGGGTTTTGCCAACCCATAAATAGCATGTACCGAATGCCGTCGGCCTCATAACAATTGCCGATGCTGACGCCATCTGCAAAAAAGCTTCCTTCGTTGCCATGCACAAACATCGGTTCGTCATGTTCACAGATCACTTGGCGAGTGATGATGTTGACATCAACCGCGCCCACTGAGGACCGGTTGTTGGCGTCTCTTCCGCTGTAATAAATCCGATAAACGTCGCCTTCAAGCAAAACGGGTAAGGGATTGGCAACGTGAGTCAAAAGCTTTGGATGCCGTCCGGTAATGGGGGGGCGGTAGAGCAGTCCCAGTTTTTTCCAGTGAGGGGTCATATCTTCCTCAACTTGGTGCTTGGCACTTTGGAGCGCTCAGTCGCTGAACCGACGTACAAGCCCTCGGGTTCGGCATCACTCAAGAGCAAGGCACCTGCACCGATGACGCACCGTTCACCGACTTTGATGTGATCGCGCAGCGTTGCGTTAACACCGATAAAGCACTGCTCACCGATGTCGACGCCTCCAGAAACCACCACGTGGGAAGCAATGAAGGCGTGATCCCTGATCGTGGAGTGATGGCCAATATGATTACCGCTCCACAGCGTCACGTTGTTGCCGATGGTGACAAAGGGCTGGATGGTGTTGTCTTCGAAAATGAAGCAGTTCTCTCCGATACGTCCTTCATTCAAAACCGTTGCGTGAGAGCTGATAAAGTTTGCAAACCGGTAGCCCATTGCCTTGCCGGCAAGGTACTTTTCTTTGCGCACAGCATTGAGTTTCGAGTAGCTCAATGCGACGAACAATTCGAATCGATCTGGCGGATACTGCGTAGAGAGCTCCTCAAATGCGCATACAGGAAGCCCGCAAAATGTCGGGTCGGTGACGTACGCCGCGTTGACAGTAAACGCGACAACTTCATAGTCTGAATCCGAGGAAAAATAATAATGGGCAAGTTGTGCAATATCGCCCGCTCCAAAGATAATCAACGGTTTCTTCATGGTTGTTTCCTCACCAGGATGGTGAACTCATAGAGATCATAATCATGAAGAAGCGCCACATTGCGCGAATAACGACGTTTACAAAGATCGAACAGTTTGCAAGGGTCAGCGTAGTAAAGATATTCACGCATCTTGTCGGCATCGGAGTAGGACGTCAGGCAATTGAAGGCGAATCCCAATCGGCTGGTCTTGTCGAGCGTATCGAGTACACCTTCAAGGTAAGTGGACCACTCTAAATCTGTTCTGCCCAGGCGGACGTTGAAAATGCCACTCGCAATTCCGTAGTCAGCGGTTCGCATGGGTTCGCTGCCGACATGGAACTGTACGTGGGATTGACCGTTGTAACGCAGCCTTGCGGCATTGACCATGTCTTCAGACACATCGATGCCGTCGTAGGAAAATGCGCTGTGTCGCTCCTGCAAAAAGTCGTAGAACGCACCGTAGCCACTGCCGACATCATTGATGGAAAAGGGCTTTTCGCTGTCAATGATGTTGTTGAGTTGCTTAAACCGCAGGTACTGCCCTTCTTTACCATTCCAGTCCACCCCTTGAGGCGTCTCGCCGTGCTCGGCAAGTTTCGAGGAGTAGTACTCGGCAACTTCAGACAAAAGTTCGGTTTTATCGCTTTCCATGAACTTGCCTCACAATGGTATAGGGACGCTGTTTGGTCTCGGAGAATATCTTTGACAAATAAATGCCGACAACACCTATAAAAGAAATGATCATCCCGCCCAACAGCCAAATAGAGGCCATCACCGAGGTCCAGCCATCGACGGGTGTGGCCTGCGTGAGTTTGATGATCAGTAGATAAGTGATGTAAACGCATGACAACAGTGAAATGGCCAGGCCAATATAAAAAATACCAATCAGTGGTGCATTGCTGAATGAGGTGACGGAATTGACCAGCAGCGACATTTTCCGGCGAAACGTATACGTTGTTTCGCTAGTGCTGTGTTTTTTTATGAGGCGAGGGTTTTGAACGAAACCTGTGATGTGCCACAGGCCTGCCATAAACACTTCACGTTCTTGATGGCTGAGCAGTGCATCCACATAACGACGGGTCATCAATCGTGCAGTCACGATGTTCTCTGGAAGGTTGAGGCCCGTGAGTAGCCTGAACAAGCCATAGAACCAGCGCCCACTGATACGCTCCAGAAAATTGCCTTTGCGTCGTTCCTGCACGCCATAGACCACGTCATTTTGGTCTTCTGCCATTTGTTGCGCGAACGTGAGCAGCCATTCCGGTTCTTCTTCCAGATCACTATCGATCAGAAATATGCGCTCACCGGTGGCGTGTGCCAGGCCGGTCATCATCGCCTTGTGATGGCCGAAATTGCGCGACAGGTCGACAACCACGATGTGGCCGTCCTGCTCGGTCAAACGCACTGCGGTTTCCAGACTGTTGTCGGGTGAGCCATCGTTTACAAGGACGATTTCATAATCATCACCAACCAGCTTTTGTGCGGCAGCGCTTGCTCGCTGGTGAAACTCAGCCAGGTAAGCAGCTGATTGATAAAGCGTCGCTACAATTGATAGTTTCATTGGCGTATGAATTTCATGAAGTTAGGCGTTTCTTTCCCACAATTGAATAACAAATCAAGAATGGTTACGTAGTGAGAAAAATCTCCCCAGAGCTGCGGATACTCAGGGTAGCCGGAATAGTCAAACCAGCTTAGCTGAATACCTCGGTCGAAGAACACATCGGCCTCAACGTAATCCCGTGCTGCCGGGCCGGAAATGTACTCGGTGGCGCCAGCCTGCACACAGAGGTCCGCCAGGCGTTCGGTCTTGCCGTCGCTCAACGTATAGTCCGAAGAATTGCTGATGACCGTCGTAATCCCCAGATAGGTACAGATGCGCTCGAGAAAGGCTCTATTGAGGTCAGACAGCCGCGTGTAGGGACCTGTAAAGAGAGGTTCAAGCCAGGCTGAAATCTCTTCGAAGTGCGGCGAACGGCGATAATTTTGCTGCAAGGATTTCCAGTGAACCGACGCCCACTCGGAACCCTCGATTTCGGTTTCGAAAATTGTCTGGTGGTATTTGCCTTTGACTTTAACGGGCACGGTTAGCCATTGCAGACCCTGAGGTGTCTTGATCTGGTTTCGGTTGCGCCAGTCACGCCGGGTGTATTGCATGTCGTCATAGAGAATGAATTCATCGACAGCGGCAATCATGTCGAAATAACCCTTCCAGGGTATGTAATTGGATTGCACGATAGCGATTTTTTTCATTTCGTTCAGACGCCTCTTAAATGAATAAAATGCATGATTTATAAATCGTCCAGGTTCACACAGCAATAACCCATGTCATCACTCTTTTGTACATTACGAAACTGCAATGGCATCCATTCGCAGCGTGAAATGACACCAGGACTTTTCAGTTTTTTCAAGAAGGGCAATAGTCGACCATTTGACAGGTCGCCGCCGAAGCCATATTCGGATACATAAAGAACATGTATGGGGTTTTTCGCTTTCATATAAGCGAAATACGTCATGTGATCGACAACCATATTTCGTGTGTTGTCCGGAGGCAGACCACAGGATGCACCAAGCTTCTCAATGGATTTCAAGTGGGATTGGGTATTGAAAACCGGAATGGACAAGGGTTGGCCAGGCAGCGTTGCTGCCGCAGACGCAGAGTTTTTTAGCGTGGCGGGAAATACTGCTAATAAGAGCGTCATCATCGAAAGGATGGAAATGATCAAGATGGCTGAGTAACCAACAGCCGAGTATCCACGCCATTTTGGGATGGTGATGTTATGCAATAACAAAGCGGCCAGGATGATGGCGATGGGTAAAAATTGGGTAGCTGCGTAGAAATTCTGAATATTGAAGAAAAGCGCATTGAATATGTCGGCGGATGCCAGCAATGCGGCCAGAAAGACGGGTGCGGATAACTTTCTTCTTACGATGTTGATCATAAAGATCAATAAGCCAGCAAGGTGCGTGCCGATGATAAAGGCGTAAAGCAGATATTTGATAACGAAGTTCAAGTACAGGAAAAAGCTGTCACTGCTTTCAATCGGCGGCAGCCAACCCGATTGCGAAACCGGATTGAAGGTCAAATGTAAAAGTAGTTTGTCCGGGAAATTCAGAAGGTTGTTTGACGCTGCGTTGATAAAATCAAGCGGTGCAGAGAATAACATTCCTGGCAACAGTGTGTTGGCCGCCAGTAACGCTTGCATTGCAGGTGCATCTGTACAAGCGGCAATAGCGTTCGATTCGTGGAGTACTTGAGCAAACAGCACCAGCGCATAGACGAGCAATGCGCAACGGATTAGCGTGTGATAAGTCTCGGTGGTCAACCACAGGGCGACCAATAAAAAAGGGAGGAAGAACAGGCTTTTTGGATGGACATAAAAAAAACAGGAAAGTATAAATGTCAGCAGCAATGCCCCCAGGCATTGTTTAAACACGGTTTTTTCGGCTTTAAAATAAAACGCGGTTAAACAAAAAACCAGAATAGGCAATGTCATAAACTGTTCGGAGCGAGACAGGACCAATAGATATGGCAATACGCCTAGTGATGAAAATGCAATAAGGCCGGCAAGACGTGTCATGCCGGATTTTTCATTTGTTTGCTTAAAGCACCAGAATGTAAGCAGGCCAAACCAAACCAGTGTTAAAACAATCCCGCTTAATCTCGTCCCAAGAGGGCTCAGGTTGCTATATATCGTCGAAATCAATGCAGCGGCGGGATAAAAGACCCAGGAGACAGCCCGGTCGGACATTGTCGAGCATTGTGGAAAGAAAGACACCAAATGTTGGTCTTCAAGAAAAAACCTCGACACACTCCACTTTGACACAATTTCGTCAGAGTAGACGGGTATGACAATCCCGGACAGCAATGTAAAAAAAAATAGTCCGATAACTATGGAGGCGGTTCGTTCTGTCATTTTGTACATAGTTACGGCCTTGTGGGTGAAGCGGTACAGTTGTGAGCGGGCAATGCGCCTGCTGCTTTATAACGAGAATGCGACACTTTTTGAATGTCGAGGTGCACCGCTATAAGGCGGCCTCTCCCATGATATATTTTTGTTGATTAGTTGCTGGTCGCATTCAATAACAAGTCGGCAATTTTGTTTTGCTGCTGTTCGGTGAGCCCTACCCACATTGGCAGTCTTATCAAACGTTCCGACTGTTGGTTGGTCACCGTCAGTGGTCCGTGTGCTCGTCCATAGCGCTGTCCTGCTGGAGAGGAATGTAACGGAACGTAGTGAAATACCGCATCTACGGCGTTTTGTTTCAACCTGGTCAATACGTGTTGACGGTCAAAGCTTGGTNACAGCAACACGTAATACATGTGCGCATTGTGCTGACATTCATCCGGGACGATTGGACGACGCAATAATCCCTTCTGTTCAAGTGGTGCAAGGGCAGCATGGTAATAGTCCCAGGTCGCCAAACGTCGATTGGTGATGCTGGTAGCTTCTTCAAGTTGCGCCCAAAGAAACGCGGCGATCAACTCTCCAGGCAAAAAGGAAGAGCCTACTTCTTGCCAAGTATATTTATCTACCTGACCACGAAAGAAACGACTGCGATCAGTGCCTTTCTCTCGAATGATTTCTGCGCGTAACGACAGCTGCGGCTCATTTACCAAAAGAGCACCGCCCTCACCCGAAATCACATTCTTCGTTTCGTGAAAACTAAAAGCACCAAGATCACCGATACTTCCAAGAGCATGTCCTTTATAAGCAGACATCACACCTTGAGCGGCATCCTCAACGACTTTGAGTCCATGTTTACGAGCGATGTGCATGATCGTGTCCATCTCACAGGACACACCTGCATAATGAACAGGAACAATGGCCTTCGTGCGGGGCGTAATGGCTGCCTCAATCAGGCGTTCGTCGAGGTTCAGAGTGTCTTCTCTGATGTCGACGAATACAGGCACCGCACCTCGCAAAACAAAGGCATTGGCGGTGGAGACGAAAGTGTAGGAAGGCATGATGACTTCGTCACCGGGCTGGATGTCCAGCAGCAACGCGGTCATTTCAAGAGCAGCAGTACATGAGTGGGTCAAAAGCGCTTTGACAGACCCGGTTGTTTCTTCGAGCCAGCGGTGACATTTCTTGGTGAACGGACCATCTCCAGCGAGCACATTGCCGAGCTTCGCCTGTTCAATGAAATAAAACTCCTTACCTGTCATATAAGGTCGATTGAACGGGATTTTTCCGATACTCACGCGATGCCTCCGGGCCTGAATAGTTGTAGTGGTGTAGCCAGTCAGCAGATTGTTACTTTTTTGTATTTAGCCTGGCGAAACTTTAATCGAAGGGCCGCGAGCCCCACTGTGGGAGCGAGCTTGCTCGCGATGGCGGCGCTACAGTCAACATCAATGCTGAATGTGATGGCCCCATCGCGAGCAAGCTCGCTCCCACAGGGATTTGCATTAATCCTGCGGGCTCATCCATCCGCTGAATGTTGCTCATCACAGGAATAAATTTCAAAAATACCCAGCGGCTGACTATGGTGAGGTCTGTCTATGGATCGCCAACAAGAGAGCAAACATGAGCCAGACACCGTTCAACATTCAGCGCGCCGCCGTGATCGGTGCAGGCACCATGGGTCGTGGCATTGTCATGTGCCTGGCCAACGCCGGCGTTCCGGTGCAGTGGGTCGATAACAATCCGCAGATGCTGGAACAGGCGCTGGCCACCGTGGCGGACACCTGCGCGCACAATGTGCGCCAGGGTCGCATCGATCAGGCCGAGGCGGATGCGCGCATCGCACGGGTCACGGCGGCGGCCGATTATGCGTCGATCCGCGAGGTTGATCTGGTGATCGAAGCGGTTTACGAAAACCTTGAGCTCAAGCAAAAGATCTTCCGCGAACTGGACGGGCTGCTCAAACCCGAAGGCATTCTGGCCAGCAACACGTCGGCGCTGGATATCGACGCCATCGCCGCGGCGACTCGCCGTCCGGCACAGGTCTTGGGGCTGCACTTCTTCAGCCCGGCGCACATCATGAAATTGCTGGAAATCGTTCGCGGTGCGCAGACTTCGCCCGCCGTACTCGATGCGGCGCTGGAGCTGGGCAAGCGCATGGGCAAGGTCAGCGTGGTAGCGGGCAACTGCAACGGTTTCATCGGCAACCGCATGCTCAATACCTACGTGCTCGAAGCACGCAAGATGCTGCTTGAGGGCGCTTATCCCTATCAGGTGGATGCGGCGCTGCAAGGTTTCGGTTTTGCCATGGGGCCGTTTCGCATGTACGACGTGGTTGGCGTCGATCTGGGATGGCGCGCTCGGGAATTGGCTGGCGAAGGGCAGGATGCGCCTGAGGTTCAGGTGGATAACCGCTTGTGCGAATTGGGGCGTTTTGGTCAGAAGAGCGGCAATGGCTATTACCACTATGAACCGGGCAGTCGACAGGCTGAACACGATCCTGAAGTCGATGCGCTGGTGCTAAATGTTAGCGAAGGGCTTGGCTTCCAGCGTCGCGAGATAAGCCCTGAGGAGATTCTCGAGCGCTGTCTGCTGGCGCTGGTCAATGAAGGCGCGAAGATCCTTCAGGAAGGTATTGCGGGGTCGGCGCACGACATCGATCTGGTGTACCTCAACGGGTACGGTTTCCCGGCGGACAAGGGCGGGCCAATGGCGTGGGCGGATCAGCAAGGGCTGGCGGATATTCATCAGCGGTTGATGGCGCTGGAGACCCGTCAAGGCGATCACTGGAAACCGGCGCGCCTGATTGGTGAGTTAGAGGCGGTGGGTAAAGGGTTTGCGGATCGGTAGACTTCATCCACTTCAAGACGAGAGCTGCGCATGAACCAACGCACCGACTACCCGGATCTCGGTGGCCCACCCCTTCAAGTCTAAACATACAAGCGAGCCTGCTCTCGATAGTTAGAGGCGGTGGGTAAAGGGTTTGCGGATCGGTAGACTTCATCCACTTCAAGACGAGAGCTGCGCATGAACCAACGCACCGACTACCCGCACTTCCAGCCCATCACCACCCGTTGGCACGACAACGACGCCTACGGTCACGTCAACAATGTCACCTACTACAGCTTCTTCGACACGGCGGTGAACACCTACTTGATCGAAGTCGGCGGCCTGGATATCCATGACGGCGAGGTGGTGGGTTTTGTGGTGAGTTCGTCTTGCGATTACTTCGCCTCCATCGCCTTTCCGGACCGCATAGAGATTGGCCTGCGGGTGGGCAAGCTGGGTAACAGCTCGGTGCAGTATGAGTTGGCGGTGTTCAAGGCAGGCGAAGAGGAAGCCTGCGCGGCAGGGCGCTTTGTGCATGTGTTTGTGGATCGGACGTCGAATCAACCGGTGGCGATTCCAGCCGGATTGCGTGGTGCATTGGAGCGTCTGGTGGTTTGACGGACAAAAAAAATCGCAGCCCTTGGGCTGCGATTTTTTATCTATCGATCAGCGAAGCCGTTCAGGCCTCAATGATGACGATAGTGCTTGTTATGTTTGCGATGACCATAGGCATGACCTCGGCCCGGGTGGCCGTCACGGTAGTAACGACGGTCATCACGGCCGCCGCGATACGAGCGACGATCATCGTCTTCATCGCTCTTGTTGCCCATATAGTTACCCAGCGCGCCGCCCGCACCACCGCCGGCGGCTGCGCCGATCAGGCTGCCCGTGCTGCCGCCCATGCTGCGGCCCACCACGTTGCCACCGGCCGCGCCCAAGGCGCCACCGATAGCGGCTTCGCCACGGCTGCGTTTGTCNGCGCCGACTGCGCTACCACCCGCGCCGCCCAGGGCCGCGCCAATGGTGGAACCTGTATTGCCGCCCAGCGACTGACCGACGACCGAGCCAAGAACCCCGCCCAATGCGCCGCCCACNCCTGCTTCGGTGGTGCCACCGGCCATGGCTGCGCCACTGACCAGGCCAAGGGACAACAAGAGAATCGAGGAGAACTTCATAGAGAGACCTCAAGGGGATGACGGCGCGATCCTGAGGCTGTGTCCTGGTCGTGACAATCGAAATCCGACGAGTAACACGACTTGAGCACATTTCTATAAGTTACTGTTTTTTGGGCGGAACTTAAGGGTTTTTCGCCGGTCTTTAGCTACTTCGGATAGGCCGTTTTTGTGAAAAAACGGCCTTTTTTGTGGGCGATTGGAAAGTTGCGGGAGGCGATCATGTGTTGCCCTTGCGGGCGCCTTCGCGGGCAAGCCTCGCTCCTACAGGATCCGTGTCATGTACAAAAAATGCATACGACACAGAACCTGTGGGAGCGAGGCTTGCCCGCGAAAAGTCCGGACCTGCTGTCGCGTTAAGCCGACTTGGCCAAAATCAACCCGGTATCACTCGCCATTTCCAGACGGATCGCCACAAACTTCGACGTCGGNGTATGGCTGCCATCCCCGGTGCTTTCCAGTGGCACCAGCGGGTTCACTTCCGGGTAGTAAGCCGCCGCCTGCCCCGCAGGAATATCAAACGCCAGCAGCGTAAAGCCCTTCACCCGACGCTCACGCCCATCGTCCCAGATCGAAACGATGTCAGCCTTCTGCCCAGGCTTGAACCCCAGGCGGATGATGTCCGCTTCATTGACGAACAACACATCCCGCTGACCCTTCACGCCACGATAACGGTCATCCAGCCCATAAATGGTGGTGTTGTACTGATCGTGGGAGCGCATCGATTGCATGATCAGGTCCGGCACCCGGCCCGTGGCGTGGGTGCGTTCGTGCACCAGGTCTTTGGGCAGGACGTTCGGGCGGAAATTGGCGCGCCCTGACGGGGTGTTCCACTTGCGTGCCCCGGCGCTGTTGCCGAGGTAGAAACCGCCCGGATTCTTGATCTTCTCGTTGAAGTCGCGAAAGCCCGGAATGGTATCGGCGATCAGATCGCGAATGCGGCTGTAATCGGCCACCAGCCAGTTCCAGTCCACCGGTTTGCTGCCCAGGGTCGCGGCAGCGATGCCGGCGATGATCCACGGCTCCGAGCGCATCTGGTTCGACAGTGCCTGCAACTGGCCGTTGGAGGCGTGGACCATGCTGAACGAATCTTCGACGGTCACCGCTTGCGCGCCTTCGGTCTGGATGTCGATGTCGGTACGGCCCAGGCACGGCAGGATCAGCGCGTCTTTGCCGTGCATCAGGTGGCTGCGGTTGAGCTTGGTGCTGATCTGCACGGTCAGGTCGCAGCTGCGCAGCGCTTCGAAGGTGCGCGGGCTGTCCGGCGTCGCCTGGGCGAAGTTGCCACCCAGACCGATAAAGACTTTGGCGCGACCTTCGGCCATCGCGTGGATCGCCTCGACCACATTATGACCGTTTTCACGCGGCACCTTGAACTGGAAGCGCCGCTCCAGGGAATCGAGGAACGCCACCGGCGGACGTTCGTTGATGCCCATCGTCCGGTCGCCTTGCACGTTACTGTGGCCGCGCACCGGGCACAGGCCTGCGCCTGGGCGGCCGATGTTGCCGCGCAGCAGCATCAGGTTGGCGATTTCCTGGATGGTCGGCACCGAGTGGCGGTGCTGGGTGATGCCCATCGCCCAGCACATGATCACGTTCTTGCCTTTGGCGTACATGCGCGCCGCTTGCTCAAGCTCAACCAGGGTCAGGCCGGACTGCGCGACGATCTCATCCCACGAGGTGTCGTCGATCTGGCCGAGGTATTCCAACACGTTGGCGCTGTGTTCATTGAGGAAGTCGTGATCGAACACGGAAGGGTTACCGGTCTGCTGCGCTTCGCGCTCCCAATGCAGCAGGAATTTCGCCATGCCGCGCAACACCGCCATGTCGCCGCCGAGCGCCGGGCGGAAGTAAGCGGTGTTGGTCGGCTTGTCGCCGTTGGTGAGCATTTCCAGCGGGTGTTGCGGGTGTTGGAAGCGTTCCAGCCCGCGCTCTTTGAGTGGGTTGATGCACACCACCTGCGCCCCGCGTTTCACGGCTTCGCGCAAAGGTTCGAGCATCCGCGGATGGTTGGTGCCCGGGTTCTGGCCCCAGACAAAAATCGCATCGGCGTGTTCGAAGTCGTCGAAGGTCACGGTGCCTTTGCCGACGCCCACGCTTTGCGCCAGGGCCACGCCGCTGGCCTCGTGACACATGTTCGAACAATCCGGGAAGTTGTTGGTGCCGTAGGCGCGCACAAACAGCTGATACAGGTACGCCGCTTCGTTGCTGGCGCGGCCCGAGGTGTAGAACTCGGCCTGATTCGGGCTCGACAGGCCCTGCAAATGTTTGGCGATCAAGGCGAACGCCGCTTCCCAGCTGATCGGCTTGTAGCGATCTGTTTCCGCGTCATAGCTTAATGGCTCGGTCAGACGGCCCTGGTACTCCAGCCAATAGTCGCTCTGCTCCAGCAGCGCAGTGACGCTGTGCTTGGCGAAGAAGGCAGCATCCACACGGCGTTTGGTGGCCTCCCAGTTCACCGCTTTGGCGCCGTTCTCGCAGAACGCCACCATGCCGGCTTCGTTGGAATCGCCCCAGGCGCAACCGGGGCAGTCGAATCCGCCGTTCTTGTTGGTTTTGAGCATCATGCGCAGGTTTTTCAGCGCGTTGTCGCTGGTCAGCCAGGCCTGCGCCACGCTGATCAGTGCGCCCCAGCCGCCGGCCGGGCCTTTGTAGGGCTTGTAGCGAGGGACGGGTTTCTGGTCGGCTTGACGGTGTTGACTCACGCTTGTTTCTCCAATGCCGGGCTGTAGACCCGCGGTGCATTCTTCTGGGGCAGATGGATGAGNTTGAGGTTGTGGCGGCGGGCCCATTGCACGGCCAGGCCGGTAGGCGACGACAGGCTGACCAGGGTCTGGATGCCTGCGCGCAAAACTTTCTGGATCAGTTCGAGGCTGCAGCGGCTGGTGACAATCGCCAGGCCGCCTTCAGTCGGGATCTTCTGGCGGATCAGTGCGCCGATCAACTTGTCGAGGGCGTTATGCCGGCCGATGTCTTCACGGCCCATCAGCAACTCGCCCTGGTTGTTCATAAATACCGCCGCATGCACTGCGCCGGAGTACTGGCCAAGAGGCTGGAACGCACCGATGCGCTGGCGCAAACCGTCCAGCCATTCGGCGGGAGGCAGGGGCGCACCGGGCAACACTTTTAGGTCCGGCAATGCCTGTTCCACCGCCTCCACGCCGCAGAGCCCGCAGCCGCTGGTGCCGGCCATTTGCCGACGCTGCTGCTTGAGGTTCCAGAACGCGCGATTGGCGATGGTCACTTGCGCGTATTGCGCCGAGCCCGAACCGCTGAGTTGCAGGTCATAGATGTCGGACGCGTCNGCAATAATGCCACTACCGATACTGAAACCGACGATGAAGTCTTCCAGATCCGTCGGCGTCACCAGCATCACGGCTTGGCTGATGCCGTTATAAGCGATTGCCAGCGCGACTTCCTCGGCGAGCGCGGTGCTGGCCGATTCGGTGTATTGAAGGTCGTTGTAACTGTAGGTCTGGCTGGCGGCGGGCGCGGGCGTTTCTGTGGCCGGCACCGGGCAGGCAGGGCGCTTGGCGTTCATGGGGCATCACCGACGGTTTGGTCAGGTTTAAGCCTAGGCGCGTCAACATGTCGCGTCTAATCGCTATTACTGATCTGCCGATAGATGACGTCGATCAAGAAGCTGTCAGCGATTTCTGATAGATCGCAAAGCAGGCTTCGGCCAGCGCTGAGCGCGGGGCGCTGCGGCGCATGATCAGCCCAAGCCGGGCAAGGGTTTTGGCGTTTTCGATGGGTTGCAAACGCAAGTGATCGGTGAGGTTTTCCAGGCCGCCATCCAGCGGCATCACCGCGCAGCAGAGGCCACCGTGCACCGCTTGTAACAATTGATGGACGGCGTCGGTTTGCAGAAGCGGCTGGGGCGTCAGGCCGCGGCTGTGGAANTTGTGGTCGATTGACTGACGAAAGTGCATGCCGCTGGTGAGCATGCCCAACGGCAATTCAATCAGTGCTTCCCAACTCAACGGCTTGTCGCCGAAGCTGAAAAACCGTTGGTCGTAGAGCAGGCCCATGCGGGTTTCGCTGAAGGCCAGGGAGTCGAAACGCTCGTTGTCNAGNCGCTCCAGATACGACACGCCGAGGTCCAAGCGATTGCTCGCCAGCTGTTCGAGGATTTGTTCGGAGCTTAATGCCGAGAGCTCAAAGCGCAGGTTCGGGTGTTCTTTGTGCAGTTGTTGCATCAACGNCAGNGGATCGAAACTCGACAGCGGCACCACGCCCAGNCGCAACGTACCCACGAGGTTGCCGCGACAGGCCGCCGCTTCCGCCTGCAAGCCGTCATAGGCCGCCAGTACGGTGCGTGCCCATGCCAGGACGCGCTCGCCCGGCGCGGTGAAGCCTTCGAAGCGCTGGCCACGGTTGACCAGTTGCAAGTCCAGTTCTTCTTCGAGGTTGCGCAGGCGCATCGACAGAGTCGGCTGGGTGATATGGCAACGCGCGGCCGCCTGGCCAAAGTGCCGGGTCTCGTCGAGGGCGATGAGGAATTTCAACTGTTTGATGTCCATCTTCGCTCCAGGGTGCGGTGAGGGTCGGGATTCTAGCGCTTGTGCCGGATCAGCGTCATTGGTCGGGTTGGAATCGGGGGTTTCAAGCTTGGTCTAGGCTTTTGCGTCTGGAACCTAAAACCCAAGGAGAGTGCACCATGAGTATTTTTAGNTTCGTGAAAGAAGCAGGCGAAAAACTTATCGACCTGCTGACGCCGGGCAACGCCAATGCCAGCGAGCAGTTGAAGGAACACATCAGCAAAGTCGGACTGGGTAACCCGAATGTGCAGGCCACGGTGGATGGCGACAAGGTCACCGTGACGGGTGAAGTCGGCAGTCAGGAAGAGAAGGAGAAGATCCTGCTGGCCGTAGGCAATATCGCCGGTGTTGGTAGTGTGGATGACCAGATTACTGTGACCGGGCCGGTGGTAGTGGCCGCAAAGTTTGTCACCGTCGTGAAGGGCGACACTCTCAGCGCGATTTCCCTGCGCGTGTATGGCGATGCCAACAAGTACAACAAAATCTTTGAGGCCAACAAACCGATGCTCAAGCACCCGGACAAAATCTATCCGGGGCAGTCGTTGCGGATTCCTGAGTAACCCTCAAGACCATGTGATGGCCATCGCCAGCAAGCCGGCTCCTACAGGAT
>NZ_NMOJ01000112.1 GCF_002251635.1 Pseudomonas mandelii | reverse complement strand
GGAGTCGGCCTGAACTGGCGATGAAGGCGCCTCGGTCTAAAGCCCTGCAATCAACTCCCGATAATCCCCCACCGCCGCAAACTCCGCCGTGTCCTTCGGCCCTTTGCGACTGTCCGGCTCACTCACCGCCANCAGNTGCCCCACGCCAAAATCCCGGGCACTGCGCAGGATCGGCAAGGTGTCATCGATAAACAGGCTGCGGGCCGGGTCAAAGTGGATNTCGGCCTGCAACGCCTCCCAGAACTGCGGATTCTCCTTGGGAAAACCGTAGTCATGNGAGCTGATCAACCGCTCGAAATACGGCGCCAGCTCAATGCGTTCCAGTTTCAATGACAGCGAGTCACGATGCGCATTGGTGATCAGGATGACGCGTTTGCCGGCCCGTTTGACCGCTGCCAGAAACGTATCCGCATCCGCGCGCAGGGCGATCAGGTGGGCGGTTTCGAGCTTGAGCTCGCGCACCGGGATCTTCAGCTCCGTGCTCCAGAAATCCAGGCAATACCATTGCAACTGTCCGGCGTTACGCTCGAACAGTGGCTGCAACTCCATCTCGGCCATGGCCCGGGTCACGCCGTGCAGCTCGGCATAGCGCTGGGGCAGGTGCTCCATCCAGAAATGGTTGTCGTAGTGCAGGTCCAGCAGCGTGCCGTCCATATCCAGCAGAACGGTGTCGATGTCGCGCCAGGGCAGCAGGGACATAAAAAACTTCTCCAACGGTAAAAAAGATATCCGAGGTCAACAATCAGGATAGGCCGGGTATAGTAACCCGCTTACGCCAAGGAGCCTTTTATGCGCCAGAAACCCACCGTACTCGCCCGCGAAATAGTCGCCAGTAGCCGTTTGTTCCGCGTGGAGGAAGTGCAACTGCGCTTTTCCAATGGCGTTGAACGAACCTACGAGCGCCTGGTCGGCAAAGGTGCCGGGTANGGCGCGGTGATGATCGTGGCGATGATCGACGNGGATCATGCCGTGCTGGTCGAAGAGTATTGCGGCGGCACCGATGCCTATGAACTTTCGTTGCCCAAAGGCTTGATCGAGCCGGGCGAGGACGTGCTGGCGGCGGCCGAGCGCGAGCTCAAGGAAGAGGCCGGGTATGGCGCGCGGCAGCTGGAGCATCTGACCGAGTTGTCGTTGTCGCCCGGTTACATGAGCCAGAAGATCCAGGTGGTGCTGGCCACTGAACTGTACGAAGAGCGCCTGGAAGGCGATGAGCCTGAGCCGATGCGNGTCGACAAGATCAACCTGCGCGAGCTGTCGGCCCTGGCGCAGAACCCGCGATTCACGGAGGGCCGTGCCTTGGCGGCGCTGTATCTGGCCCGTGATCTGTTGACTCAGCGTGGGGTGTTTGTGCCATGAATTTCCCGCATCCGTTGATGGCGCCGGTGGTGGAACTGGCGTTGAAGGCTGGCGAAGCGATTTTGCCGTTCTGGCGCACGGGGACTGCGGTGACGGCGAAGGCTGACGACTCGCCGGTCACCGCCGCTGACCTGGCGGCTCATCACCTGATTCTGGCGGGCCTTACCGCGCTCGACCCGAGCATTCCGGTGCTGTCCGAAGAAGATGCTGATATCGATCAGAGCGTGCGTGCCGGCTGGCAGCGCTGGTGGTTGGTGGACCCGTTGGATGGCACCAAGGAATTTATTTCCGGCAGCGAAGAGTTCACCGTCAATATTGCGTTGATCGAGCAAGGCCGAGTGGTATTCGGTGTGGTGTCGATGCCGACCAACGGGCGGTTTTATGTCGGCGGTGCCTGTCTGGGCGCGTGGCGCGGTGATAAAGGTGCCGAGGCGTTGCCGATTCAGGTTCGCGAGGTTCCTGCTGCGGGTGAGGCGTTTACCGTCGTCGCCAGCCGCCGGCATTCAAGCCCCGAGCAAGAGCGTTTGCTGGCCGGGTTGAGCGCCAGTCTGGGTGAGTTGCAACTGGCGAACATCGGCAGTTCGTTGAAGTTTTGCCTGCTGGCGGAAGGTGCGGCGGATTGTTATCCACGGTTGGCGCCGACTTCGCAGTGGGACACGGCGGCAGCGCAAGGTGTACTGGAAGGCGCTGGCGGTGAAGTGCTGGATTTGAGCGGTGCGCCGTTTTGTTATCCGGCGCGGGAATCGCTGTTGAATGAGTTTTTCCTGGCGTTGCCGGCGAAGGCCGCGTGGCGAGAGAAGTTACTGGAACTGGCCCGATCCTGAGTTCACCCAAACCTGTGGCGAGGGAGCTTGCTTCGGCTGGGTTGCGAAGCGGCCCCAAAACCTGCAACTCAATTACACCAGGCAAACAGTGGTGACAGGAATGGGAGTGCTGCGCACTCCAACGGGAGCAAGCTCCCTCGCCACAGGTTTTGTGTCTTTACCGGTGGAGGACGTACTGCCCGGTAAACCTCACCGCATCGTCATCGCTATCGGCATTGACGATCCTTGAATGCAACGTCAACCGCGCCCGCCCGTATCGCTCATACGTCGCCAGAAACTTCTTCCACACCACCGCACTCGGTGCCTGGCAAATCGCGATCGCGTCCATGGTCACCGGCAGTGGATAAGTGATGTGCCCTTCGTGAATCACGATGTGCCCGCCTTCAATCCCTTCTTCATGCAAGCGCAAATGCAGCCAGCCCCAGCCTGCCAGCACCGCGCCGCAGTACAGGCTGCCGCCGAACATGGTGCTTTTGTGATTGACGTTGGCCTCTAGCGGCATATGCAGGCGCAGTTGCTGGTCGTGCCAGTCGAGCACTTTGAGGCCCATGTCCCGGGTCAACGGAATATCGCGGTGGAGGACTGATTCCAGGTGACGACTGTCGCGGCTCATTCACGGGTCTCTTTTTTAAAGATGATGATGGGACGGTAGCTCAATCGAGTTCGTCGGTGTGGCTGCTGGCGCCACCGTCGGCGAAGTTCAGGCCGTGCTTGCGCAGTTTGTCGTGCAGAGTCTTGCGCGGAATGCCGAGGGCTTCGGCAAGGCTCCGCACCGAGCTGTGAGGGCGCGCCAGTTCGGCGGCAATCAACGATTTCTCGAAGTTTTCCACTTGCTCGCTCAGGCCGCCGCTGACCACTTCGACCGTCATGCCGGCAGCGCCCTCCGGTGCGTTGTTGTCCAGGGCCAGTTCCAGACCCAGGGCGAAACGTTCGGCTGCGTTTTGCAGTTCCCGCACGTTGCCCGGCCAGGTGTGGCGCAGCAGCAGGGCGCGTTGCCCCGGTTGCAGTTCATGGNGCGGCAGGCCGTGGCGGCTGCTGGCTTCGTCGGCAAAGTGCTGGAACAACATCAGTGCATCTTCACCGCGCTCGCGCAGCGGCGGAATGCGCAGCGGCGCGACGTTGAGGCGGTAATACAAGTCGGCCCGGAAGCGGCCCTGGTCGGCGGCCTGNCGCAGGTCTTCCTTGGTCGCGGCGATGATGCGGATGTCCAGCGGGATCAGTTGATTACCGCCCAAACGCTCGACCACGCGCTCCTGAAGCAAGCGCAGCAATTTGACCTGTACATCCAGGCTCATGCTTTCGATTTCATCGAGGAACAGTGTGCCGCCGTTGGCGAATTCGAACTTGCCGATACGGCGTTTCTGCGCGCCCGTAAAAGCGCCGGGCTCATGGCCGAACAGCTCGCTTTCGACCACTGACTCGGCCAGGGCCCCGGCGTTGATCGCCACAAACGGTCCGCTACGCCGGCTCGACAGGTCGTGCAGCGCGCGGGCCACTACTTCTTTGCCGGCACCGGTTTCGCCAAGAATCAGCACGTCAGCCTTGGTCGCCGCCAATGCACCAATCTGCTCACGCAAGCGCAGCATCGGCGCCGATTGCCCGACCAGTCGGGTGCTCAGTTCATTGCGATCGCTCAGGGCCAGACGCAGGCTGCGGTTATCCAGCACCAGTCGGCGCAGAGCCAATGCGCGGCGCACGCTGTCGAGCAGCGCGTCGCTGGCGAAGGGTTTTTCGAGGAAGTCATATGCCCCGGCGCGCATCGCTTGCACGGCCAGCGGCACATCGCCGTGGCCGGTGATCAGCAATACGGGCAACTCCGGGTCCTGGGCATGCAGTTCGGTCAGCAGTTCAAGGCCGTCCATGCCCGGCATGCGGATATCGCTGACCACCACGCCCGGCCAGTCGCGGGACAGGCGCGCGGNNAGGCCTTTGGCTTCGGCCAGGGGCAGGANCTTCAGGCCCGCCAGGTCCAGNGTCTGGCACAGGGCCTGACGCAGGTGGGGATCGTCGTCGATCAGCACCACCTGAATCTGGTTATCGATACTCATACACTGCGGTCCTCGGACGGTTGCAGACTGACGCCCGGCGAGCCGGCACGCAATTTCAAGGTTAACAGTGCGCCGCCTTCCTTGTGGTTGGCGAACAGCAGTTCACCGCCAAAGGCACGCATCAAGGTGTCACAGATCGCCAGGCCCAACCCCAGGCCCTGGGTGCGGGTCTTGGTGGTGTAGAACGGTTCACTGGCCCGGCCCAGGGCTTCCATGCAAAAGCCCGGGCCATTGTCGCGAATGTACAGGTTGACGCCCTGTTCGGTGGTTTGGGCACTCAACCAGAGTTTGCGCGGCGGGCCTTTTTCGGTCAGGGCGTCAAGGGCGTTGGCCANCAGGTTGCCGAGCACCTGGCGCAGACGGGTTTCCCCGGCCTCGACCCACAACGTGGCCGCCGGCAAATCGCGGATCAGTTCGACTTCCATGCTGCGCCGACGCTTGGCCAGCAACGCCAGGGCGTCATCCAGCGCTGGTTGCAGAGCGACACTTTCCGGCGCATGGCGATCGCGCCGGGCGAAGGCACGCAAATGAGCAATGATCGACGCCATGCGTCCGGTCAGTTCGCTGATCAGTTTGAGGTTGCCCCGTGCGTCGTTGGTGCGTTCATGGTCGAGCAGGATCTCGGCGTTTTCCGCGTAGCTGCGAATCGCCGCGAGGGGCTGATTGANTTCGTGGCTGATGCTCGCCGACATCGTCCCCAGTGCCGACAACTTGCCGGCCTGCACCAGGTCGTCCTGGGCGCGCACCAGTTCCTGCTGGGCATGTTCGCGTTCCAGCACTTCCTGTTTTAGTCGACGGTTGAGGCCTTCGAGGTCGCTGGTCCGTTCGGCGACCCGGCCTTCCAGTTCGCGCCGCGCCTTGGCTTCGAAGGCGATGCGTTCCAGGTAATGCCGACGGCGCTGCATCATCAAGCCCAGCAACAGCATTAGCACCAGTAACGTCGCGCCGCCAATGGCGACGACGGTTCGCACCGGGCGGTCGATCAGGGTGCGTGGGGCGAGGATGCTGACGTTCCAGCCGGTTTCGGCGATCTGCTGGGTTTGGGTCAGCCAGGCGTTGGGGTTGAGCTCCAACGGTTTTGGATCGCGGGTCGGGTACGGCTGGATCGCGGTGATCGCTTTGCTTTCTTCTTCGTTCAACGGCCGGGTTGAGCGGAATCGCCACTCAGGCCGCGACGTGAGGATGACCACGCCGTTATGGTCGGTCANCAGCAGTTGTTCTGGCGTGTTGCCCCACAGGCTTTCGGTGTGGTCCAGGTCAACCTTGACCACCAGCACGCCGATGATTTTNTCGCCGTCGTGNACGGCGGCAGCGAAGAAGTAGCCGCGCTTGGCCGAGGTGGTGCCCAGGCCGAAAAACCGCCCCAGGTGCCCGGCCATGGCTTCGCTGAAATAGGGACGAAACGAGAAGTTGCGGCCGACAAAGCTGTCCTGTTTATCCCAGTTNGAGGCGGCCAGGGTNTTGCCCGTGGTGTCCATCAGGTACATGACTTCGGCGCCGGTCTGGGCGCTGATGTTTTTCAACAGGCGATTGGCATTGCCTTGGGTGACGCTGTCGTCAGGCGCACCGAGCACTGCGCGCAGGGCCGGCAGGTCGCCGAGGATCTGCGGCAACACTTCATAACGGTGCAGCGTACCCAGCAGGTTGGCGACGTAAAGGTCGAGGGTCTGACGGTTCTGCCCGGCCAGCTCGCTACGGTAGTAACGCTCGGCCAGATGCTCCAGCGGCCACAGCAACGGCGCCAGGCACAACGCCAACAACGCGAGGCTGCGCCAGCGGGGTCTTCGNGGAAGGGTCGGAGTCATGAGCATCGGGCGCCTGTGGGTACAGGCGCATTATGCCTAGGCTTGCTCGGCAAGACACTCGCGCAGCGCGGTTTGCCAATCAGGCTGGCTGACGCCCCATTCGCGTTGCAGGCGGCTGCAATCCAGGCGCGAGTTCAGCGGCCGGGCGGCCGGCGTCGGATAGTCGCTGGAGGGGATCGGCAGCAGGTTTGCGCAAGGCTTGCCCTGATCCCGCAGCGCTTCGCCGATGGCTTGGGCGAAACCGAACCAGGAAGTCTCCCCCTGAGCGGTCAGGTGATAAGTGCCCCAGACACCGGCCTGTCCCGCTTGCCAATGTTCGATCAGCGCGAGGGTGCTGGCAGCGATAGTGCCGGCCCAGGTGGGTGCACCGATCTGGTCAGCGACAATGCGCATCTCCGGTTTTTCTTGCAGCAGGCGTTGCATGGTCAGCAGGAAATTACGACCGTGGCTCGAGTAGACCCAACTGGTCCGCAGGATCAGGTGCTGGCCTTGAACTGCGTTGATCGCTTGCTCACCGGCCAGTTTGCTCTTGCCGTAAACGCCGAGCGGGTTAGGCACGTCGGTTTCGTCGTAAGGCTCGGTTTTACTGCCATCGAACACGTAATCGGTGGAGTAGTGAATCAGCGGGATGCCCAGTGCCAATGCTTCTTCGGCCAAAACGCCCGGGCCGGTCGCGTTAATGGCAAACGCCAGTTCCGGCTCGTTTTCAGCTTGATCAACCGCTGTATGAGCGGCTGCGTTGATGATCAGGTCGGGACGAACTCGTTGCACTTGCTGACGAATCTGCAGCGGTTGAGCCAGATCGAGTTGATCACGCCCCAAAACCACCAACTCGCCGACAGCGCCCAAGCGGCGTTGCAATTCACGCGAAACCTGACCGTGCTGACCGCTGATTAGAATCCTCATGGAAACAGATCAGCCTCTTTCAACCTTTTGCCGTTCTGATCCTTGGCCGAAAGCTTGGGCGCTTCATCCAGTTGCCAGTCGATGGCCAGCGTCGGATCGTCCCAGCGAATGCAGCGCTCAGCGGACGGCGCGTAATAGTCCGTAGTCTTGTAGAGAAACTCGGCGAAATCGCTGAGCACCACAAACCCATGGGCAAAACCTTCCGGGACCCATAGTTGGCGACGGTTTTCTGCGGACAGGCGTAAGGCTTCCCACTGACCGAAATTCGGCGAACTGCGACGGATATCCACCGCCACGTCGAGCACTTCACCGACGGTCACCCGCACCAGTTTCCCCTGGGTATTTTCCAGCTGATAGTGCAGGCCGCGCAGCACCCCTTTCTGCGAGCGGGAGTGGTTGTCCTGAACGAATGGTGTGTTCAGGCCTGTCGCTTCTTCAAACAATTTGGCATTGAAGCTTTCGTAGAAAAAGCCGCGCTCGTCACCGAAGACCGTGGGCTCGATGATCAATACGCCGGGAAGAGAGGTTTCAATTACATTCATTGTTCTTCCCCGGCCAGTTTGAAGAGGTACTGGCCATAGCCGGTCTTGCCGAAATAGCTGGCGCGCTCCAACAGTTGTTCGCGGTTGATCCAGCCATTTTCGTAGGCGATTTCTTCGAGGCAGGCGACTTTCAGGCCCTGGCGGTGCTCGATGGTCTGCACGTATTGCGAGGCTTCGAGCAGGCTGTCGTGAGTGCCGGTGTCGAGCCAGGCGAAACCGCGACCGAAGCGCTCGACCTGCAGATCGCCGCGTTGCAGATAGGCATTGTTGACGTCAGTGATCTCCAGCTCGCCGCGTAGTGACGGCTTCACCGCTTTGGCGATCTCGATCACATCGTTGTCGTAGAAATACAGGCCGGTCACGGCATAGCTGGATTTCGGTTTTTTCGGCTTCTCTTCGATCGACAGGGCACGGCCTTCGCTGTCGAAATCAATCACGCCGAAGCGCTCCGGATCCTTGACCCAATAGCCAAACACGGTGGCGCCGGAAGGGCGTATGGCGGCGTTCTTCAACTGGTCACCAAAGTGCTGACCGTGGAAGATGTTATCGCCCAGGATGAGGCATACCGAATCGTCACCGATGAATTCTTCACCAATCAGAAAGGCCTGCGCCAAGCCATCTGGCGAAGGCTGTTCGGCGTAGTTGAAATTGACCCCGAACTGACTGCCGTCACCCAGCAGGTTGCGGTACTGCGGCAGATCCTGAGGCGTGGAGATCAGCAAAATATCTTTGATGCCGGCCAGCATCAGCACCGAGATCGGGTAGTAGATCATCGGTTTGTCGTACACCGGCAACAGCTGTTTGGAGACGCCGAGTGTGATCGGGTGCAGACGCGTTCCCGAGCCTCCGGCCAAAACGATGCCTTTCATCATGCGAGCAGCTCCTTGGTATTGAGGGCGCCCAGGCGTTCGCCCTGATAGCTGCCGTCCTGAACACGACGGCACCACTCCAGGTTATCGAGGTACCACTGAACGGTTTTGCGCAGTCCGGTTTCGAAGGTTTCTTCGGGCACCCAACCCAGTTCGCGCTCGATCTTGCTCGCGTCGATGGCGTAGCGCACGTCGTGGCCCGGACGGTCCTGGACAAAGGTAATGAGGTCGGCGAAGTGCGCCACGCCTTCAGGCTTGTTCGGCGCCAGCTCTTCGAGCAACGCGCAGATGCCACGCACCACGTCGATGTTCTTCTGCTCGTTGTGACCGCCGATGTTGTAGGTTTCGCCGACCACGCCTTCAGTGACCACTTTGAGCAGCGCCCGGGCGTGATCCTCGACAAACAGCCAGTCGCGCACTTGCAGGCCGTTACCGTAAACGGGCAGCGGCTTGCCTGCCAGGGCGTTGAGGATNACCAGCGGAATCAACTTCTCGGGGAAGTGGAACGGGCCGTAGTTGTTCGAGCAATTGGTCAGCAGCACCGGCAGGCCATAGGTNCGCTGCCAGGCGCGGACCAGGTGGTCGGAGGCCGCTTTGCTGGCCGAATACGGCGAGCTTGGCGCGTAAGGAGTGGTTTCGGTGAACAGATCATCGACGCCGTGCAGGTCGCCGTAGACCTCATCCGTGGAGATGTGATGGAAGCGCAAGGCGCTTTTTTCCGGCTCGGCCAGCGCCTGCCAATAGGCGCGCGTGGCTTCCAGCAGGCTGTAGGTGCCGACGATGTTGGTCTGGATAAAGTCCGACGGGCCGTCAATGGAACGGTCGACGTGCGACTCGGCTGCCAGGTGCATGATCGCCTGGGGCTCAAAGCGTGCCAGCACGGCGCTGACGGTGGCCTGGTCGATGATATCGGCTTGCACGAACTCATAGCGGCTGTTGGACGCGATGCTGGTCAGCGACTCCAGGTTGCCGGCATAGGTGAGTTTGTCCAGGTTGAGCACTTCGTGCTCGGTGTGTTGAATCAGGTGGCGAATCAGTGCAGAACCGATAAACCCGGCACCGCCGGTGATGAGAATACGCATGTTGGCCAGCCTTTTTCTGTAAGACGATAAAGCGAATGAGCACAGCTTGTCGGCAGGAGCAGGGCGGTGCAAGAGGGTTGTTGGTCGTATTTGGCATTTGCCGCGCCGTCGGGGGTTGATTATCGACCGATGCAGTGGCGATATAAGCGCCTAATAAAATTTCAGGGGTCGTTGTATGCCGCTCGCCACGTTGATTCACCGCGCCAGTTTGCCCAGCCCGCAAGTGTCTGCGGAGCAAGCGCTCGAGCTACTGGAGGGACATTACGGGCTGAGTGGAAGGTTGCACACCTTGGGCAGCCAGCAGGACCTCAACTTTCGGGTCGACAGCGATCAAGGGCGTTTCGTCCTGAAAATCTGCCGTGGCGATTATTCGGCGCTGGAGCTGCAAGCCCAACATGCCGGACTCAAGCAGTTGGGTGAACACTCCGGCGTGCATGTGCCGCGAGTGATCCCTGCCAAAAACGGAGCTGATCTGCTTACCCTGGAAGTTGGTGGTCAGGCCGTGCATGTGCGCCTGCTCGATTACATCGAAGGCCAGTCGCTGACGCACCTTAATCATTTGCCCGGCCCGGTGGTGGCCGGTTTCGGTCGGCTCTGCGGCGAAATGGACCTGGCACTGGCCGCTTTCGAGCATCCGGGCCTTGAGCGCACGCTGCAGTGGGACGCCCGCCACGCCAGCGCGCTGATCGGCCATTTGCTGCCGGTAATCAAGGATGACGCCCAACGCCGGTTGATCGCCGACGCGGCGGAACGGGCCGAGCATCATTTGCTGCCGCTGGTGGACAAGCTGCCGGTGCAGGCGATTCACATGGACATCACCGACGACAACGTGGTCTGGCAGCGGGACTCGCAACGCCAGTGGCAGTTGCAGGGCGTGATTGATTTCGGCGACCTGATCCGTACCTGGCGCATTACCGATCTGTCGGTCACCTGCGCGGCGTTGCTGCATCACGCCGGTGGCGATCCTTTCTACATTTTGCCGGCGGTCCGGGCGTATCACGCCGTCAATCCGCTCACTCATGAAGAACTGCTGGCGCTGTGGCCGCTGATCGTCGCGCGCGCGGCGGTGCTGGTGCTCAGTGGCGAACAGCAAGTCAGCATTGATCCGGGCAATGATTACAGCCGCGACAACCTGACCCACGAGTGGGAAATCTTCCGCGTGGCCACGTCGCTGCCGCTGGAATTAATGGAAGCGGCGATTCTGACGTCGGTCGGCCAGACGCTGCCAAACATTGGCAGCGAAGGTTTCGCACCGTTGCTGCCGAGCCTGGTGGGGCGTGAATTTGCCTTGATCGATCTGGGCGTGCTGAGCCCGCATTTTGAGGCGGGCAACTGGGAACAGGAGGGGATTGATCAGCGTTTGTTGACTGAAGCTGCTGCGACTCACGGATTGGCAGCCAGTCGCTATGGTCAATATCGTTTGTCCCGCACCCAACCGGACAGCGCCGCAGAGCCCGACACTTGCCCGTTGCACGTGGAGTTGCGCGTGCCGCACGGCACGGCGGTCGAATCGCCATTTGCCGGCGTGGTGCATCAACCGGCGGCGGGTGTGCTGCAACTGGACGGCCCGCAACTGAGCGTGCGGTTGTGGGGCGTGACGCCGTCGCTGCACACCGGTGCGGCGTTGGTCAAAGGTCAGGTGTTGGGCGCGGTCAGCGGGCCGTTGATTGTGCAGTTGTGCCGAGGCGCTTCGTTCGATGCGCCGTTGTTTTGCACGCCGTCCCGCGCACCGGCCTGGCAAGCGTTGTGCCCGTCACCGGCGGCGCTGCTGGGGCTGGCTTGCGATGCTGAAGCCGAGCTCGATTCGCAGACNTTGCTGGCTCGACGTGACGCCAGTTTCGCCCGCTCGCAGAAGCACTATTACGTTGACCCGCCGCGCATCGAACGTGGCTGGCGCAACCATCTGATCGACATGCAGGGCCGCTCTTACCTGGACATGCTCAACAACGTCGCGGTGTTGGGCCATGGCCACCCGCGCATGGCGGCGGAGGCGGCGCGGCAATGGTCATTGCTCAACACCAACTCGCGTTTCCACTATGCGGCGATTGCCGAGTTTTCCGAACGGTTGCTGGCGTTGGCGCCGGAGGGCATGGACCGGGTGTTTCTGGTCAACAGCGGCACCGAGGCCAATGACCTGGCGATACGCCTGGCCTGGGCCTACAGCGGCGGGCGCGACATGCTCAGCGTGCTGGAGGCCTACCACGGTTGGACCGTGGGCGCGGACGCGGTCTCGACGTCGATTGCCGACAACCCGAAAGCCTTGAGCAGCCGTCCCGATTGGGTGCATCCGGTGAGCGCGCCGAATACCTATCGCGGCGAATTCCGTGGTCCGGGCAGCGCGCCGGACTACGTGCGCAGCGTCGAACACAACCTGGCAAAAATCGCTGAGCAGAAACGCCCGTTGGCCGGTTTCATCTGCGAACCGGTGTACGGCAATGCCGGCGGGATCTCGCTGCCACCGGGTTATCTGAAACAGGTGTACGCGTTGGTGCGTGCCCAAGGCGGCGTGTGCATCGCCGATGAAGTGCAGGTGGGCTACGGCCGCATGGGGCATTTCTTCTGGGGCTTTGAAGAGCAAGGCGTGGTGCCGGATATCATCACCATGGCCAAGGGCATGGGGAACGGCCAGCCGCTGGGCGCGGTGATTACCCGGCGGGACATCGCCGAGGCGCTGGAGGCCGAGGGTTACTTCTTCTCGTCGGCCGGTGGCAGCCCAGTCAGTTGCCAGATCGGCATGGCGGTGCTGGATGTGATGGAGGAAGAAAAGCTCTGGGAAAACGCTCAGGTGGTGGGCGGGTATTTCAAGGAGCGACTTGAGGCGCTGATCGATATTCATCCGCTGGTAGGCGCGGTGCATGGTTCCGGCTTCTATCTGGGTGTCGAGCTGATCCGCAACCGCGAGACCCTGGAACCGGCGACCGAAGAAACCACGGCACTGTGTGACCGGTTGCGGGAGTTGGGGATTTTCATGCAGCCGACGGGGGATTATCTGAACGTGCTCAAGATCAAACCGCCGATGGTGACCTCGCGCCGGAGTGTGGATTTCTTTGTCGACATGCTTTCGAAGGTGTTGGATGAAGGGTTGTAAGGCTTGAGATCGCCTTCGCGGGCAAGCCACGCTCCCACAGGTCCGCGTCATACTCAGGGTTCGCGTACGACAAGAAACCTGTGGGAGCGGGCTTGCCCGCGAAGGCGGCATCAGAAATGCCGACAAAACATCGATTGTTATCGGGTTTAAGTGCGTAAAAATAGACGGATGGAAGACTGATTGCTTTTAAAGCCGATATTTATCGGCTATAAAGTCGTCACTGCCAACGTTAAGCACTTGCCCGGAGATGATTCANTATTTATCGGCTATAAAGTCGTCACTGCCAACGTTAAGCACTTGCCCGGAGATGATTCATGAGTCGTATCGTTACCGTCGCCGCCACCCAGATGGCCTGTTCCTGGGACCTTGAAGCCAACATCGAGACCGCTGAGAAACTGGTCCGTGAGGCTGCGGCCAAAGGCGCGCAGATCATCCTGATCCAGGAACTGTTCGAGGCGCCGTACTTCTGCCAGAAGCCGAACCCGGATTACCTGCAACTGGCCACGACGGTTGAAGATAACGTCGCCATCAAGCACTTCCAGAAAGTCGCCAAGGAACTGCAAGTGGTGCTGCCGATCAGCTTCTACGAACTGGCCGGCCGCGCCCGTTTCAACAGCATCGCGATCATCGATGCCGATGGCAGCAACCTCGGGATTTATCGTAAAAGCCACATCCCGGATGGCCCGGGTTACCACGAAAAGTATTACTTCAACCCGGGCGATACCGGCTTCAAAGTCTGGAACACCCGTTACGCGAAAATCGGTGTGGGCATCTGCTGGGATCAGTGGTTCCCGGAGTGCGCCCGCAGCATGGCGTTGCTGGGCGCGGAAATCCTGTTCTATCCGACCGCCATCGGCAGCGAGCCGCACGACAAGACCATTTCTTCCCGCGACCACTGGCAGCGCGTGCAACAAGGCCATGCCGGCGCCAACCTGATGCCGCTGATCGCCAGCAACCGCATCGGCAATGAAGAACAGGACGGCTACGACATCACGTTCTACGGCTCGTCGTTCATCGCCAACCAGTTTGGCGAGAAGGTCCAGGAGCTCGACAAGACCGAGGAAGGCGTGCTGGTTCACAGCTTCGATCTCGATGAACTCGAGCACATTCGCAGCGCATGGGGCTCGTTCCGCGATCGTCGCCCGAACCTATACAATGCGCTCAAAACCCTCGACGGTTCCCTGGAGTCCTGATCGCATGACCACTTTAAACAGCACCCCGCGCGCCGACGGCTTCTACATGCCCGCCGAGTGGGCGCCACAAACCCAAGCCTGGATGATTTGGCCGCAGCGTCCGGACAACTGGCGCCTGGGTGGCAAGCCCGCGCAGGCCGCTCACGTGGCCGTGGCCAAAGCCATCGCCCGTTTCGAACCGGTGACCGTGGCGGTCTCCGCCGGCCAATACGAAAACGCCCGGGCCCGCCTCGATGCGCCAAATGTTCGTGTGGTCGAGATGTCCAGCGACGACGCCTGGGTTCGCGACACCGGCCCGACGTTCGTCATCAATAACAGTGGCGAAGTCCGTGGCGTGAACTGGGACTTCAACTCGTGGGGCGGTTTCGATGGCGGGTTGTACTCGCCGTGGAATCGCGATGCGCAGGTGGGCGGCAAGATCCTCGAGATCGAGCGCGCGCCGCGTTACCGCACCGAAGGTTTCGTGCTGGAAGGTGGTTCGATCCATGTCGACGGTGAAGGCACGCTGATCACCACCGAAGAATGCCTGCTGAACCGCAATCGCAACCCACACCTGGATCGTGCGGCGATCGAAGCGGTGCTCAGCGACAACCTGGCTGTGGATAAGATCATCTGGTTGCCGGACGGCCTGTTCAACGACGAAACCGACGGCCATGTGGATAACTTCTGCTGCTACGTGCGCCCGGGCGAAGTGCTGCTGGCCTGGACCGATGACCCGCAAGACCCGAACTACGCGCGCTGCCACGCAGCGATGGACGTGCTGCAAAGCAGCACCGACGCCCAGGGCCGCGCGTTCACNGTGCATAAAATGCCGATNCCGGGGCCGNTGTATGCCACCGAGGAAGAGTGCGCGGGCGTGGATCCGGTGGACGGGACTCAGGANCGAAATCCGACCGTGCGGTTGGCAGGTTCCTACGTGAACTTCCTGATCGTCAACGGCGGCATCATCGCGCCGAGCTTCGACGACCCGCTGGACAGCCAGGCCAAGGACATTCTGCAAAACCTGTTCCCGCAGCACGAAGTGGTGATGGTGCCGGGCCGCGAACTGTTACTGGGCGGCGGAAATATTCATTGCCTTACTCAACAACAGCCTGCGCCGCACAAAGAGTGAGTGGGGTTGTAACAGCCTGAACCGGTCAAAAAACCACCAAGGCAAAGGTTTGGCCCCGCCGTTCATCAAGAAGCCCGCAGCCCGAAAGGACCGCGGGCTTCTTTGTATCCGCTTGTCGACACTTGAGAAATATTGGCACAGCTCTTGTATCTGTCATGGGGTGAAACAGGGAGGGGGAGGACTTCGATGTTCTGTCATAAACCTTGGATAAGTTAGCCGCTCACAAACCGGGAGAGAGCGCCGAAATGAACGCCGAAGTGAACGTAGTGAGCGAGCGGGCATTGCATCCCCTGGCAGTCAATAGCGAATCGCTCCAGGTCCTTGCGCACTGGTTGAAGTCCAATGGAACGCGTCAGATCAGAGAACCTGATCCGCGCCGGATGATGATCGAGCGTTACCCCGCTGGTTTGTTCAGCGAGGCGGAATTGGAAGCGTTGTGGGATGTGATGGAAGGATAAGAAGAAAAAACAAAGGATTGATAAAAGCGCTGCCGGGAAGGCGGCGCTTTTTTATGGGCGATGGATTTTTGAAATACAGCGCTTTGGTCACCCCCAGCCACTGTTGGAGCGAGCTTGCTCGCGATGGCGTTGGATCATTCAGCATCGATGTTTACTGAACTACCGCTCCGGCAGAAGGATTGGGACTTGCGCGCGGCGCTGAACAACATCAGCGACAAGACCTATTACTCGTCGGCCACCAGCGCCGCGCAGATTCAACCCGGCGAACCGCGCAGCCTGGTGGTGACGGGGACCTACAGCTTCTAAACACTGTTTAACCGGTGAGGACCACAACCTGTGGGAGCGAGCCTGCGCGCGATGGCGGCGGCACAGTCAACGCTTGCATTGACTGACCGTCCGCCATCGCGAGCAGGCTCGCTCCCACAGGGGATTGTTATTGGCTTGAAAACAGTGTTTAGAAGCTGTAGGTCCCCGTCACCACCAGGCTGCGCGGTTCGCCGGGTTGAATCTGCGCGGCGCTGGTGGCCGACGAGTAATAGGTCTTGTCGCTGATGTTGTTCAGCGCCGCGCGCAAGTCCCAATCCTTCTGCCGGAACCCGGCCAGTGCATCCCAACGGCCATAACCCGGCAGCACGACGGTGTTGAGGTTATCGGCGTAACGGTCGCCTACCAGGGTCAGACCGGTTTCTGCGTACCAGCCCATTTCCGGTTTCCAAGTGATAAACAGGCTGGCATTGCGCTTGGCCACATCGCTGATGCGCTTGCCTTCAAAGCCGTTGTTGTCTTTCTCGACCTTGGCGTCCTGCAAGCCGACGCCACCGCGCACGTACCAGTTGCCGGCGATTTTGCCGGCGGCGGTCAGCTCGATCCCGCGGGAACGTTGCAGGCCCGAGAGCAACGTGATGGTCGGGTTGAGCGGATCGCTGGTGCGGCGGTTGTAGAGTTCCAGTTCGTANAGGGCCAGAGTGGTGCTCAGGCGGTCGTCGAGCCAGTCGCTTTTTACGCCGATTTCCTTTTGCTTGGTCAGCTCGGGGCTCAGGTCGTTGACGCTGCCTGCGGCATTCGGGGTGATGCCGATCAAGCCGCCACCCACTGGCGAGAACGTCTTGGTCCAGGACGCATAGAAGGAATGGTTCTGCAGCGGCGTCCAGACCAGGCCGACACGCGGGCTGGTGCTATGGCTGTCACGGTCTTCGGAAATGTTGCGCAGCTTGTTGGTCGATTCGATGTCGAACGTGTCGTAGCGCAGACCGGCCAGCAGTTGCCATTGATCGTTNAGGCGCAGTTGATCCTGCACGTAGAGCGCGCGACTTTCGACTTCGGTGTGGTTGTCGCTGGACACCTGCATGCGCCCGGTATGACGCAGATCGCGATTCGGGTTGTACAGGTCCAGCGCGGGCACCGGTGAGCTGCCCCGCCCGGAAGTGGCCGCGTTGTACAAGGTCGGATCACGGCGCTGGCTGCCGGTCTCNANGCCGGTGAGCAGGCGATGTTCCAGGCCGAAGGTGTCGAAACCGCCTTCCAGCTCAAGGTTATTGAAAACGTTGCGGGTGGTCAGGTCCTGCTGCCAGCGCTGGCGCGTGACTTTGTTGGTCTTGGCGTCATAGCCGGTCTGGTAGGTGTTGTCGAAATCGCTGTCGAGCTTGAACACGCCGAGGGTATGGCGCAGCTGCCAGTTGTCGCTGAGTTCATAGCTGAGTTTGGAACGCAGGGATTGCGACTTGTCGTCGATGAAATCGTGCTCGCTGCCGTAGGTCGTATCGCGTCCTACGTCTGCCGGGCGCCCGTTGACCCCAGGAATACCGCGATCCGGCGTGCGGTTGTAACGGCTATATTCGTATTGCACCAACCAATTCAAGTCAGGCGTCAGTTGCCAGCTCATGGACGGCGCAAACAGCTGGCGGTTGCCACTCACGCCGTCGCGGAAGCTGTTGTTGTCCTGGTTGCCCATGTTCAGGCGCAGGCTGATGTCGTCGCTAGGGTCGGTGCTGAGGTCGGCGTACAGGCTGCGCAAATCATGGCTGCCGCCTTGAGCTTCGATGGTCGAACGGCGGCCGAACTCGGGCAGTTTGCTGACCCGGTTGACGATCCCGCCCTGGCTGCCACGGCCGTATAGAACGGCTGCCGGGCCTTTGAGCACTTCGATGCGCTCGATGTTATGCAGGTCGCGCACGTACTGGCTGTCGTCGCGTATGCCGTCCAGGTAGAAGTCATTGCTCGCGTCGAAACCGCGGATACGCAGGCTGTCGAACCGTGTGTCGGCACCGCTGCTGACGTTGGGGATGCCGCTCAACGCAGTGCCCAGATCATTGGTGCCGTAATCCGAGACGTTCGAGGTTTTAATCGAGTCGATGGCTTGGGGCACGTAGCGGACTGGTGTCGCGGTGCGGGTGGCGGTGCTGGTTTCCTTCACTCGCGGGTCATCGGCTTCTGCTTCGGCACTGATCGAGGTTTCGGGTAAAACGGTGGTCGCGGCGCAGGTGAAACCGGCAGACAGAAAAGCAGAAAGCCCAAGGGTGACGGGCGTAAGGCGGAAGGGGGCAGGCATCTGAAGCGCATCCGAAAGGGTGGAAGAATTCGAGGGCGCGAATGGTAATGCTTGTTATTTACTTTCGTTAATTATTCTTGAAAAGTTCCTTTGTTTGATTGTTTCGAATTGTGTCGAGATTCCTACAAAGCCTCGGCGAGGCCATTCGCCCGATTCATGAAACAGACTGAAAGCCATTCCAGCGTTTTTCCGCAACGGTCCGAGGATTAGTCTGCCGGCACTGAATTCCCCTGATTGGTTGCCGGAGTCTCGCCATGATCCTTCACTACATTTACGACCCTTTATGCGGCTGGTGCTACGGCGCCAAACCGCTAGTGCAAGCCGCCCAAGGCGTTTTACCGGTGATCGCCCACGGTGGCGGCATGATGAGCGGCGCCAACCGCCAAGCCGTTTCGCCACAATTGCGCAACTACGTCATGCCCCACGACCGCCGCATCGCCGAATACACCGGCCAGCCATTTGGCGAAGCGTATTTCGAAGGTCTGTTGCGCGATGAGACCGCTGTGTTCGATTCCACACCGCCAATTGCTGCGGTGCTGGCCGCCGAACACATCGCCGGCCGAGGGCTTGAGTTGCTGGGGCGGTTGCAAATCGCGCATTACGTGGAAGGTCTGCGCATCGCCGATGAAGCGGTGTTGTTGGCGCTTGCCGAAGACATCGATCTTGAACCTCAAGCCTTCCAGATGGCATTCAAAGCAGTCGGAACCGATCACCATATAAAAGACAGCCGCGCATTCTTGGCCAAGGTCGGCGGCCAGGGTTTTCCGACCTTCGTCCTTGAACAGGATGGACAATTTACCCTGGTCGATATGAACAATTCGTCGACAGCCATACGGTGCAACTAGCGATCGCTGGCAAGTGATTGCTTAGATTATTTTCGCCTTTTCATAGACGATTCATGAAATTGACACATCATTGAAGGCGCGGATAGCATTCGCCCAACGCCTGTGGCTAACCGCCATGACTCATAAAATAATAAAAAGGCCCGCCACGATATTCTCGTGGGCGGGCCTTTTTGTTTTGGGGTGAAAAAAGAGTGCGATAGCGCCGTTTCAGCCGTTCGACACAGCGCGTATCAACCGGTAATAAGGAAAAGAACAAAATGTTGAATAAGCGAATCAGCCTGATCGCTCTGGGGATGTTGAGCGCTACACAGGCCATGGCTAACGACCAGGCCGAATCCAAGGGATTTGTTGAAGACAGCAGCCTCAAAGTGCTGCTGCGCAACGCCTACATCAATCGTGACTACAAAGACGGCAACCCGGACAAAGCCGAGTGGGGCCAAGCGGCCATCGGTACCTTCTCGTCCGGCTTCACCCAAGGCACCGTCGGTGTGGGTGTGGATGCTTTCGGTATGTACGCCCTGCGTCTGGATGGCGGCAAGGGTCGCACCGGCGCACAAGGCATCGACTTCTTTAAAAAGGGCGACAGCGGCAACGCGGCTGACGACCTGTCCAAGGGCGGTGCAGCGGTCAAATTCCGTCTCTCCAGCACCACGCTGACCTACGGCGACCAGATGCCGGCCCTGCCGGTGCTGAGCTACGACAACGTGCGCCTGCTGCCAGAAAGCTATACCGGCACCTTGATCACCTCCAAGGAGATCAAAGGCCTGGAGCTGAACGCCGGTCGCTTCACCGCCGAGTCGCGCAAAAGCGCTGAAGGCCGTGACAGTGGTGGCCTGAAGTCGATCAACGTGTTGGGCGGTAGCTACCAGTTCACCGAACAATTCAAGGCTGCGCTGTACGCATCCGATGTCGAAGACGTGTTGAAGAAGCAATACGTGAACGCCAACTACGTGTTCCCGATCGACAAGGATCAGTCCCTGACCCTGGACTTCAACGGCTATCGCACCAAGCTGGATGATTCCTACGTCCGCGAAAGCGGTGCTACCGGCGACGACAACAAAATCTGGAGCCTGGCGGCGACCTTCGCCACCGGCCCGCACTCGTTCACCCTCGCTCACCAGCGCAGCACTGGCGACAGCAACCTGGGCTACGCCTACGGCGGTTACCAGAAGGGTCAAGGTCGTGTCGGCGACGGCGGCAACACCATCTACCTGGCGAACTCCTACTGGTCCGACTTCAACGCCGAAGACGAGCGCAGCTGGCAGTTGGGCTACGGCCTGGACTTCAGCGCCTTCGGTATTCCGGGGCTGAGCTACAACTTCGCCTACGTGCGCGGTGACAACATCACCACGTCTACCAGCGAAGGCGGCACCGAGCGTGAAATCTTCAACCAGTTCAAGTACGTCGTGCAAAGCGGCCCGGCGAAAGACCTGAGCGTGAAACTGCGCAGCTCGATCCTGCGTGTCTCGCAGAAATCCAGCGAATACAACGTGAGCGGCAACGAAGTACGTGTGTTCGTGGATTATCCGATCAACATCTTCTGATGATCGATTGAGTGTTCGACACTCGATAAAAAACCCCGACTGGTTCGGGGTTTTTTTTTCGCCTGAGAACCTTCGAAAAACGCATAAAACGGCCATTTTCGATCATGAAAAGTCGAATTGAAGCATCGTCATGCCCCGTTTCAAGCAGCGCTTGATATGCCTCAAATTCTTTCTCATGGACGTAAATCCTGTGCTCTCTAGATTAGGCAGCTAAATGCACGGAGATTTTTAAAATGATCGTTTTGAACAAAGAAGTGGGCGAATTTCTACGGCGTGACAAATATGCCAACGTTCGGGGTGCTGACTTCAATCTTTTCGGTCATTTCAACGATTTCGTCAGATTGACCAGAAGTTGGGAAAACATGGAGCCGGACAGTTACTACGGTCAGGCCGAGGCGGGTATGCGCTATCGTCGCTACAGCGATTTCGAGTACAACCCGGTCACGCGCGACCTGAAGCAACTGGAACACCGCGCGTATGTTCAGTCCAAGGCGAACAACAGTTACGTTGGCGGGATGGTTCGGCACTTCCAGGACTTCTCCGATGAAATCATCAGTTCGCCAGTGATGCGCAGCCTGATCGACACCGATTTCGAAGTGTACAAAAACGTGTTGCCACCTGAGTTGCACGACGAAATCTGGCAATGCCAGATTCATCAGATCCGCATCGAGATCAAGCCTGGCAAACAACTGGAAATCACCCCGGAAGGGATTCACTGCGACGGTTATCCGTTCAGCGGCGTGCACTTCTGGGGACGCAATAACGTTGAAGGGGCAGAGAGTCGTTTATACGACACTGAAAACCAGGAACACCTGGCCTCGACGACGTATCAGGAAATCCTCGACACCACCTACTTTCTCGATCGCGACATGCGTCACTACGTGACACCGGCACGCAATACCCATTCTCACGACATGGCGTACCGGCAAATTCTGGCGATCTCTTTCTCGCGGCCCGGGACCGCTTTCGACATTGTTCGCTGAACAGTACAACACCGTGACCAGCCTCGCCGAGTGCCCTGCACCGGTGATGCTGCGGCGCACCACGGCCAAGGATGCACAGCGCCTGGAACGCTTCTTTCGGCAGTTCGAAGAAGTGTCTTTCTGTGAGTGGCAGGATGCCAAATGCCTGCGCAGTGTGCTGGTGCAGAAGACCACCACCGCGTTTATCGCACTGGACGTCAGCGGCGAAATTGTCGGCGCGGTGTTGGGCGGAATGCTCGGCAGTCGCGGCACGATCAACCACCTCGCCGTGAGCCCGGATTACCGCAGCCAAGGCGTCGGTCAACGCCTGGTTGAAGCGGCGTCCTCAGACATGAAGCGCGTGGGCGTGCTGCGGATGTTCCTGTTTGTCGACGATGCTAACCTTGCCGGCCAGCGCTTCTGGAGTGCCCAGGGTTTTTGCGAACCGCGCGGTGAAAGAACATTTGAGAGGGACCTATGAATGAGACGTCCAGCCGCCAGCCGCTGATGGTCGAGCCCCACGCTTCGCGCACCTTCGCCGAAGCCAGCCCGGTGGTTGCGGGTTACTTCACGGTGTCGTTTGTGTTCGGTTTGATGGCGGTGAATGCCGGGTTGCCCGTATGGCTGCCGGTCGCCATGTGCCTGTTCGTTTACGCTGGCGCTTCGCAGTTCGCCGCCCTGGCGCTGATTTCCAGCGGTGCTTCGCTCACCACGATCATCCTCACCACGTTTCTGATCAACGCGCGGCACATGCTGATGTCGGTCTACATGGCCAAGGCGTTGCAAGCAATGGGCCTCAGTCGAATGGAGCGCTGGTGTTACGCGGGTGGGTTGACCGATGAGTCGTTCGCTTTTCACAGCGTCAAACTGGGCAAGGGTTCGCCGGTCAACGTGCGTTACTTGATCGGTTTCAATCTGTATTGCCACACCTCATGGGTGCTCGGCGGTTTGCTGGGGGCAATTTGCGCACAGTACGCAGCGCACTTGATCCAGTATCAACTCGATTACGCGCTGACCGCGATGATGCTCTACGTGCTGGTGTCGCTGTGCAACACACGTAACAAACTCATCGCCGCACTGGCCGCCGTCGCCTGTATGGGCGCGCTGAGCCTGGTCGGCAGCTCGCCCTTCAATGTATTTATCGCCACATTTGTGGGCTGCGGGGTGGGCGTATGCCTGACCAAACGTTCCTGATTTTGGTGGTCGCGCTGATGATGGCCGTGACCTTCCTGCCGCGTGCGTTGCCGCTGCAAGTGAACACTGACCACTGGCCGCCCTTCGTCGCCCGTGCGCTGGAATACCTGCCGGTGGCGATCGTCGCTGCAATCAGCCTTACGCCGTTGTTGATCAAGGATCAGCACGTGCAGCTCGATCGCCCGGAATTCTATGCCGCGATTCCGACGTTGTTATGTGCGTATTTCAGCAAAAACCTCTTTCTCTCCGTTGCGGTGGGAACGGCTGCGTACATTGCGCTCGGCTCGTTCATGTAGCGGGAGGTCGACCACATCGTGCAAGGCCTGCCCCGACAACTCCGGATTATTGATCGCCAGCCGCACTTCGAGGGCATCCTCGAAACCGGGAAAAATCGTCAGGCCATTCCGCTGGGCCGCATCCCGCGAGACCATGCCGAGGCCATCCATTTGCGTGATCAACGACAACGTCAGAGTTTCGCTGCAGGAATAGACCATCCGCTTGCCCGACTCGTAATTGCCCAGACCGGCGTCGAGAAAGCGCAAGAAGCTGTGGGAATACGGACAATCGTCTGCCGGGCGCACCTGAAACTTGTTGCCGAGCAGCACCAGCGGATCATGTTCCTGACCGCAATGCGCACCGACCACCTGCACCTGGACCTCGGGCAGGATGATGCTGGGCAATCCCGGCTTCTGCGGACCAATCAGCACCGCCAGGTCGAAGTCTTCGTTCTTCAGCTTGCTGAGATTTTCCATCGACTCGGCGTAGCTAAATTCCAGCTGATAGTCGGGAAACACCTCAATCAGGCGTCCGATCATCCGCCGATTGAAGTCAGCCGACAGCGTCGTGTTCAGCGCCACCTTGAGCGTGCGCTGCCCAGGCACCTTCAGCGCGGCGACTTTTTCTTCCAGTTGCCGCGTGGCAACCAACACCTTGTCCATGTAAGGCGTGAGTTCCGTGCCCTGCGTGGTCAGGGTCAACCCCTTGTTGGAGCGACGAAACAACCGAAAACCGAACAGTTCTTCGACCTTGTTCAACTGCGCGGCCAACGCCTGCACGGTTAAACAGGAATGCTCTGCCGCCGCCGACAAAGAGCCGGTCTGCACAATGCGCATCAGGTTGCGTAGGGTTCTGCTATCCATTGGGTAATGCCCTCTAAAGTGGGCTGGCTATTGTTGAGTACCTGGCCGCCGGTTGGGCGATACGTGCTGGCTATAATCCTGCACATGAACACGCTTGTCCCGAGTTTAGTAGCGAAATGATGCTGCGTCCGATGGCTGGAGGCTTACATAGAGTCGAGGTTTTTTGGGAAAGCTGGGTGATCAGGGTCAAAAAAATGCTCAGGCCGGGAGGTTTGGGCATTTTTTTTGGGGTTGTGAATGCTCGACCTTGCCGCTTTTCTGTATCTGAGGGCGGCTACTGCGGTGGCTGGCAAAGGTATTTGTGAAAAAACAGGTTTCCTCCATAAATGATCAAAACGATCATTTGAATGATTAGTTTGCGCAATTAAGAACGAAAGCCTAAGATTATTTTGACTGACTCAATCACTAAATGATCGAATCAGTCAGTTTCGAGGTGAAGTACGTCTTACCAAACAATTATAAAAGGAGACCCTCGTGGCCCAAATTCCTATCAAGCGCACCATTGAACGCATCCCTGGCGGCATGATGATTGTCCCGCTGCTGATTGGCTCACTGGTGGCTACATTCCTTCCTGACACACCGAAGTTTTTCGGCTCTTTCACCAATGCGCTGTTCACCGGGGCGTTACCCATCCTCGCGGTGTTCTACGTCTGCATGGGCGCGAGCATCAATATCAAGGCCACGCCTTATCTGCTGAAGAAGGGCGGCACGCTGCTCATCACGAAAGTCGGCATCGCCGTGCTTATCGGCATTGTGCTCGGGCATTTTCTCGGCGAGCAGCCGATCTCGTCTGGCCTCTTCGCCGGCATTTCAACGCTGGCGGTCGTCGCAGCGATGAACGACACCAATGGCGGCTTGTACATGGCGCTGATGGGGCAATACGGTCGCTCCGAAGACGTCGGCGCCTATTCGGTCATGTCTCTGGAGTCCGGGCCTTTCTTGACGATGGTCACCTTGGGCATCGCCGGATTGTCGGCTTTCCCTTGGCCGACGCTGGTGGGCAGCATCCTGCCACTGGCCCTCGGCATGCTGTTGGGCAACCTAGACCGTGACATGCGCGATTTCCTGGCCAAAGCCGTTCCGGTGATGATCCCGTTTTTTGCCCTTGCACTCGGTGCCAGCCTGGACTTGCATAACGTCTGGCAGGCCGGTTTGCTGGGTCTCGGCATGGGCGTTGCGGTGGTTGTGCTGACCGGCATTCCGCTGTTCTTCGCCGATCGTTTGACCGGTGGCACAGGCGTCGCGGGTGTTGCCGCAGCCACCACCGCCGGGAATGCCGCCGCCGTCCCTGCATTGATTGCGGCAGCCAACCCGGTGTACGCCGAAGCGGCCAAGAGCGCGACCATACTGGTAGCCGCCTGCGTCGTGGTCACCGCTATTCTTGCGCCGTTACTCACCGCCGCCGTCGCCAAACGCGTGCAGCAGCGCAATCCTGTCGTCATCCCTGAACCCGGGATCGAACCTCAAAAGCAGGAGGCGTTGCGATGAGGATTCTGATCATCGCTGACGATCTGTCCGGCGCGGCGGATTGCGCCATCGGCTTCGCGAGTGTGGGGATGCAAACGGTCGTCACGCTCGACCCTTTGAATGACAAGGCTGACGCACAAGTGATTGCCGCCGATACGGACACTCGGCGCCTCTCACCAGCGCGGGCTGCCGAGCGCACGGTCGCGGCGTTCAAGGCGCTGCACGAACCTGGACAGCGGTTGTACAAAAAAATCGATTCGACGCTGCGCGGCAACTGGGCGGCTGAGGTTGCCGCCCTGCAACCGTTGGCCGGCCTGGCCATCGTCGCCCCGGCGTTCCCGGCTACCGGGCGCACGTTGCGCGGCGGTCGTGTGTTCGTTAACGGCCAGCCGCTGGAAACCACCGACACCTGGAAACTGGAAAACGCCGACCGTCCGGCCGATGTCGAAGCGATGCTGATTGCCGCAGGCCTGAGCACTGCGAAGCTCGACCTCGACACCTTGCGCGGCAACGAAAAAGCGCTCGAACGGCACATTGCTGAAATTGCCGGCAATGGCACGCAGGCGCTGATCGTCGATGCGCAGACCGAAGACGACCTGCTGACCCTTGCTCGCTTGACCGCGTCGATGGATCAGCCGCTGTTCTGGATCGGTTCGGGTGGCCTGGCGCGAGAAATCGCCAGTCTTTCCGACTTCTCTGAAGCACGTTTCACAGCCATCGAGCCTGATGCCCTCCAAAAAAGTCAGGCGCCGATTCTGATACTCGTCGGCAGCCTCTCCGGCGTCTGCGAACGGCAGTGTGCTTTGCTCAAGGAGCGCGGCGGCGTCAGCGAATTGGTCGTCCCGCCTGAAGTCCTTCGCCAGGGCACGACGCATGCCGACTGGGCACTCTGGCAAGCGCGCATTGGCGAGCAGCTGGACGGCTGGAGTGACCTGCTGCTGCGCATCGGCCGCGATGAAGCGTTCGATCCCCAAGAGGGCGCGCAACTCTCGGCCATGCTCGCCGTGCTGGTCGAACCGCACTTCGCCAAGGTCGGCGGCCTGATCGCCACGGGCGGCGAGACGGCGCGGGCCATATTGACCACCGTCGGCATCGACAGCCTGCAACTGCTGACCGAAATCGAAGCCGGCGTCGCCTTCGCCCGCCCGACCGTTTCCCGCCAGGGCCATCGTCCCGGCATCGTTACCAAGGCCGGCGCGTTCGGTACCGACAACGCCTTATATGCGGCATGGCAACACCTGAGCGACAGCGCCGATCGCTCCCCGCCCCAACGCACACGAATCCAAGGACTCGAATGAACACTATGAGCAATTACCTCCCCATCATCGGCATCACCATGGGCGACGCCACGGGTGTCGGCCCGGAAATCATCGTCAAGAGCCTGACTCACGACATCGTCTACCAACAATGCCGGCCGCTGGTGATCGGCGATGCCCGCCGCCTTGAACAAGCCAACGTCATCGTCGGCGGCAGCGCCAAAGTGCGCCGCATCGAAGACGCCTCCCAAGCCTTGTACGAGGCCGGTACCATTGACTGCATCGACCTCGACCTGATCCCCGACGACCTGCCGTTCGGCGAGTTGTCGCCCATCGCCGGTGACGCTGCTTATCAATACATCGCCCGCGCCGTGCAACTCGCCGAGGCCAGCCAGATCGACGCGATCTGCACCGCACCGCTCAACAAGGAAGCGCTGCACGCCGGCGGCCACAAATACCCCGGCCACACAGAAATGCTCGCGCACCTGACCAACGTCGACGAAGTGTCGATGATGCTGGTGGCACCGCAGTTGCGGGTGATTCACGTCACGACCCACATCGGCATCATCGACGCGATCCGCAAGATCGAACCGGGCCTGGTCCAGCGCACCATCGAGCGCGGCAACGCGACACTGATCAAGGCCGGCATCGCCAGACCGCGAATCGGCGTGTGCGGGATCAATCCCCATGCCGGTGAAAACGGCTTGTTCGGTTATGGCGAAGAGGAAGAAAAAATCATCCCTGCGGTGAAACTGCTGCAGGAACGCGGCCTCGACGTCACCGGCCCGCTGCCCGCCGACACGCTGTTCTTCCGCGCCGGACGCGGCGACTTCGACCTGGTGGTGGCGATGTATCACGACCAAGGCCACGGCCCGGTCAAAGTGCTGGGACTTGAAGCAGGCGTGAACGTGACCGTCGGCCTCGATGTAATCCGCACCTCGGTCGACCACGGCACGGCTTTCGACATCGCCGGCAAGGGCATCGCCGATGAACGCAGCCTGCTCGAAGCGCTGCGCCAGGGTGCGGAGCTCGCCACGCGACGGGGATGAGCCGCGCGGGCGCTGTCGTGTAAGATCGACCACCGTCCACACAACGAGACCCGCCATGAAAGCCTCCGAACGCCACCGCGCCATCCTCGATCTCGTACGCATTGGCGATGCCAACGTCGAGCAATTGAGCGCGGCGCTCGGTGTCTCGGAAGCCACGGTGCGACGCGACCTGACCATGCTCGCCAAACAGCGGCATCTGGTGCGGACCTATGGCGGCGCCACTTCGGTTGTCGGCGTTCATGAGCCGGAAGCTTCCCTTGAAGAACGCAAAACATCCCAGTGGGAGCAGAAAGACGCCATCGCCCAGGCTGCGGCGGCTCATGTTCAGGATGGCGATACTGTCCTGCTCGATGGTGGCACCACGTGTGCTGCGTTGGCCCATCATTTGTGTTCGCGGCAAGACGTGCATGTAGTGACCAACAACTTGCTCGCCGTCATGACTCTGGCCAATGCGCCGGGCGTGCGGTTGACGTTGATCGGCGGTGATCTGCGCGGTTCGAGCATGAGCACGTTGGGGCCGTTGGCGGAACTGACGTTGAGTCGGTTGAGTGTGGACAAGGCTTTTCTGGGTGCGGATGGTGTGGTTGCGGAGTTTGGGTTGTGTGAGGCGAGCGCGCAGCAGGCGTACCTCAAGGAATGCATTATCAAGCGGGCGGCTCAGATTGTTGTGCTCGCGGACACTGACAAGCTGGGACGCGCCCGACAGCAGCACTGGACGCCGATTGAGCGGGAGTGGCGGTTGATTACCGGGGCTTCGGCGGATGAGGCGGCGCTTGCGCCGTTTTATGCGCTGAAGCAGATCACTGTGGAGACAGTAGACGTCGCTTGATTGCTCACCTCTGTGGCGAGGGAGCTTGCTCCCGCTGGGCTGCGCAGTCCGCGGCGACACGTTCCAAAGACGTGTCGCAAAAAGTGAAAAATTGCGACACGTTAATCAGTGCGACTCAAAACGCCCCGATAGACTCGGGGCGTTTTTATGCGTGCCATTTTTATGGTGCGACGTTACTGGCTCGGTTGTTACATGGCGCGTCCAACACCTTCACCACATCATCAATGATCGCCTTGCTCATATCCTGTAAGTAATGCGATGCCCAGGCGTGCCGGTCGGTGTCGCGAACCATGGCCGCGTCTGACGCGAGCAGTTTGGCGACGTGGAGCAGATCGGAGGCGTGGGAGAGGGCTGCAATGACCGGGACACCGGCGTTGATGCGGAAGAGCGGTTCGTTGGCGTGGTAGGAGAAAGGGGTGAGGCCGATGGTTTTGAGGTCTTGGGGGTTGGTCATTGGGCACCTCCGGTTTTTGGGCGGTGGTGGGTGATGACAGGCGTAGCAAAGAGGGAAGTTTTGAACGGATCAATAGCGTGCATTTGCAATACTCCAAAATCAAAGTAGAGCTGCCGCGTTCGTTCTCAGGCGAATGGGTGGCAGCTGTGCGCAGGCTGAGAAACCGGTATGCACGACCCGGCAGACCCGAAGGTCTCCCACGCACAGCCGCCATTGCACGGAAATGCAGGCACAAAAAAACGCCGGCAATCGTGATTTAGGGCGCTGGTGCGCGCGCATATTACCCGGGTTCTCAGGCCCGGTCGCTGAATTGGCAGCGACGGGTTGAAGGTAGCTTGAGGGGGGCGGATGCGCAATCGTGGCTAGGTGGTGGCGTAGGGTGAGAGCTTCAGTGATTTACTGGTCCTGAGGCTTGGGAATGCGTGAATGACCCACGTCTAACCTGACGCCGGCTTCATTCTCTTCGACGCCAGGCTTTTGAGGGCAATCAAAAGTCAGCTATATTTATGGCTTGGATCGAGCCTTGAAAAAATGCGGGTGTATGTTGAAAAAAATAACAAAAAACAATTCAAAAAACAGATCGATTGAAGGTAGGGTTTTTTATTTTTCTGTAATGTTTTCCAATTTTTGGATGACGCTAATTTCTCCCGTTATCATTGGTGCGTTTATTAGTAAATATTTTGCGACTGGGGAATTATCTAAGTTTACGTTGGGTGAAACGGTACTTTTTTCATTAAGCGCTTTTCTGCATCTAGTGTTTACCAGTGTTTTATTGTCGTCGAGCACTCGTAAATCCGTGACTCAAGAAGTAGAGAAGCTTATTAAGCAGAATAAGATTTTCAGAAAGATAGTGATTCCGAAAGCTTCCCAAATGTATCAAAACCTAAAGTTCCAACAAACTGTGTCGTATATTTCCACGTTGGAGTTGGAGAATTTAATCGATGAAATCAATGATTCTAATAATACTGACTGCACAAGCGCTCGGGTATCTGCTGATTTAGGAAAGATACTTTCGCCTCTAGTCAAATATAGAGCGGAGCTTTTTGGTTATAGCTCGACGGCTTTATATAACTTTGCATTATACCTTTATAATGAGAGCACAGCTCAGCTTGAGCTTAAATGGAGAAGCCATGATGACAGGCTCGTTACCACGGGGAGGAGCTGGAAACCGGGATTCGGCCATGTAGGATTAACATACATTTTGGATGAGATAAAAATTTGCCATGATATTACTAGGAGTACGGAGCTTTCGGTAAGCTCAAGTACTATCGGTGATGAGCATAAATATAAGTCATTTCTTTCTATGCCAATAAAAGACTCTGCAAAACTCAGCTCTGGCAGCAAACCGTTGGGTGTGCTAGTATTCACTAGTAATGAATCTAATCAATTTTCCTTGGAGAGAGATAAGATGTTAGGCCTGACAATAGCTAAACTCTTATCGATTTATCTGGATAAACGATTTGGAGCAAGACCATGAGAATATTTAATTTTCTTTCAAAGAAAAACAGCGAAATTGATAAAAATAGAGTTGCTGGTGGAAATGATATATATCATTCGTCGATATCTATGTTTTTTGAAGACGAGCTTTTAAAGGGCTCCGAAGAGAAAAATTCGTTTGTAGCGAGCTGGGTTGATTCTGAAATAAAAAATAGCGAAGATTATTTTAATAATGAGCTGAGGTCATCAGCTTCAAAAGAGTAGAGTCTTGTATTTGTTAATGACTAAGTAAGAGTTTTTTGAGTTTATATACTTACTTCGGTCCAATGTAGCATCACTATAATGAACTTAGGTGTCGAGGGCTCTAATTAGAGGCCGTCCTGAGTGGAATTATGAAATTACGATTTGTTGACGAGAGCCCGACCTGTTCGGGCTTCGAATTGTCATGAACGGTGCTCCATTTTTTGGCGATATCTAAATGTTGCTGTAAATGTAAGTTGGCCGATCAATCATTTTTGATGCAAACAGTTTTAGTGGCTCCCAGCGAGGAAATCATTACACCAGGTAACTAATGATGTTCCCGCCCCCACCTTTATCCCCTCCAGCGAACTCCATACATTGAGCTCCAACGCCGACCCATTCATTCCGAAGGGAAGGTCACTTGGAGAGTCCTCATGCCTTTCGTAAGCGTACGCATCACCCGCGATGGCGTTACCTCTGAGCAGAAAGCTCAGGTGATCGCCGAAATCACTGAAACCCTGGAGCGCGTCCTGAAGAAGGATCCGCACCTGACCCACATCGTGATCGAGGAAGTCGACACCGATAACTGGGGCTACGCGGGCATCACCACCACTAAGTACCGCAAGGAACTGGCAGAGGCGGAGGGCAAGTCATGACCGCGTCCGTCTCCATCGATTTCATCTCCGACGTGGTGTGCCCGTGGTGTGCATTGGGTGCGACGGCGCTGGAGCAGGCGATCGAGAACGTGGCCGGTGAGATCTCGGTGGAGCTGACCTACAAGCCCTTCGAATTGAACCCGGACATGCCGGCAGTCGGCGAAAAAGCGGTCGAGCATTTGATGCGCAAATATGGACGGACCGCCGAGGACGTCGCCGCTGGCAAAGCGATGCAGATCGAACGTGGCGCAGCCCTTGGCTTCAAGTTCGATCTGGAGAAGCGCACCCACTTCTACAACACGTTTGATGCGCATCGACTGCTGTTGTGGGCGTTGCAGGAAGGGCGGCAGGTCGCTCTCAAGAAAATCCTGTTGCGCGCTTACTTCACCGACGGCCAGAACCCGAGCGATCGCGAGACGCTGGTTCGCCTGGCGGCTGAAGCGGGACTGGATGCAGCGGCGGCTCAAGAGGTGTTGGCGTCCGGCGCGTTTGCCAAAGAAGTGCGTGAGCTTGAAGCGTTTTACCGCCAGCACGGCATCAACTCGGTTCCGGCCATGGTGCTGAACGGTCGTCACCTGGTATCCGGTTCGCAGTCGGTCGAGTACTACGAACAGATGTTGAGACAAATGGCCAAGGCCCCCGCCGAAGCCTGATTACTTACTTTTTCAAACCATCATTTATTAGTAGAGGTTCATCATGAGCAATTCGAAGAAAGTCATCGTTATCACTGGCGCATCCCAAGGCCTCGGCGCCGGCATGGTCAAAGCTTTCCGTGATCTGGACTACAAAGTGGTCGCCACTTCGCGTTCGATCAAACCGTCCACCGACCCGGACATCCTCACCGTGGCCGGCGACATCGGCGACCCGGCAGTCGCGCAGCAAGTGATCCGTGAAGCCATCGCCCGTTTTGGCCGCATCGACACCCTGGTCAACAACGCAGGGATCTTCGTCGCCAAGCCGTTCACTGCTTACACCCCTGAAGACTACGCTGCAGTGCTGTCGGTCAACCTGAATGGCTTCTTCTACATCACCCAACTCGCGATCACCGAGATGGAAAAACAAGGCAAAGGCCACGTCGTCAACATCACCACCAGCCTGACAGACCACGCAATTGACGGTGTGCCGTCGGTATTGGCCTCGCTGACTAAGGGTGGTTTGAACTCTGCGACCAAGTCCCTGGCGATTGAATACGCCAAGCGCGGGATTCGGGTGAACGCGGTTTCCCCTGGCATCATCAAGACCCCGATGCACGGCGAAGAAACCCATGCAGCGCTGGGCAGTCTGCACCCGGTCGGCCACATGGGCGAAATCAGCGACATCGCTCAGGCAGTTGTGTATCTGGACAACGCCAACTTCGTCACCGGCGAAATCCTGCACGTCGATGGCGGTCAGAGCGCTGGTCACTAAGACCTCGTTGACTTGTCCACAGCGCCGTCGATCACTATCGACGGCGTTTTTATTGGAGAACGCAGCATGAACAACCACGCTCACAAGGTCTTCCTGATCACCGGCGTCAGTTCAGGTTTCGGCCTGGCCTTTTCGCAAGCAGCGCTGGCGGCGGGACACACGGTGGTTGGCACGGTGCGGCGCGAATCCGAGCGCGCCGCGTTCGAAGCGCTGGACGCCCATCGCGCTAAAGCGTTCGTGCTCGACGTCACCGATTTCCCAGCCATCGAACCGCTGGTGGCTGACATCCTGTGCGAGGTGGGGCAGATCGACGTACTGGTGAACAACGCCGGCTATGGGCACGAAGGCATTCTCGAGGAGTCGCCACTGACTGAAATGCAGCGCCAGTTCGACGTCAACGTGTTTGGCGCGGTGGCAATGATCAAAGCAGTCCTGCCCGGCATGCGTGAACGGCGCAGCGGGCATATCGTCAACATCACCTCCATGGCCGGCTTCATCACCTTACCGGGCATCGCTTACTACAGCGGCAGCAAATTCGCCCTTGAAGGCGTCAGCGAAGCGCTGGCCAAAGAAGTCGAAAGCCTGGGCATCCACGTTACCGCCATGGCACCTGGCTCATTTCGGACCGAATGGGCGGGGCGCTCGATGATCCGATCCGGTCGCACCGTTAGTGACTACGACGCGGTGTTCGATCCAGTGCGCAAGGCGCGGGAAGAGAAGAGTGGTCAGCAGGCCGGTGATCCGCACAAAGCTGCCCAGGCGTTACTGACACTGGTCGCTGCTGAAAAGCCGCCGGTTCATCTGTTGCTGGGTAAGGATGCGGTGAGGTTGGTGCGTGAAAAGATTGCGCAGCTTCAGGCAGAAATTGATGCGTGGGAGCATCTTGCGGTTTCGACGGAGTTTGAGTGACTTGCTGGCCGGTGGATAAAAATCCAGAACCCAGAAACAACAAAGCCCTCCTACTTCTACGAGGGCTTTATTGTTTGGTGTTGGCACCAGATCTGAAAAATAGATCTGAGAATCATCTGGGCACCCCCCACCTCTCGTAGATGTCGAGGGATCCCATTCGCTACAGACAGAAAAGCTCCACATCTTCGTCGTCGGGGACTTCGTCCGTAACAATCACTCGTGCGTGTGCGCTGTGTTCGTCCTCCATGCGCAACCCGAAGTAGCGGGTATCGTTGGCGTCCCAAAATGCCTCTATCTGCGCCATGGGTGCATGTTCAAGCAGCACCTCGGCGCTGTGCTCCAAGATGATCGAGTAACGTCGTTCGGTGTTCATTACAAAGGGGCTCGCAACGGCGGAGAGAAGTGGCAGGTTGTGCATCAGCACTGCTGTCATTATGCCGCCTCACTGATTTTCGACCGTAACCGCTCATCGTTTCGGTGATGTATGTAGACAGCCGGTGCCAGAATTGGATGCGTCGATTCGGAGCGNNAGAATTGGATGCGTCGATTCGGAGCGAGAGGGGCGGAAGAGGAGCGAACACGAAACGGGGAGCGAGCAGGGGAAACTCAGGAGCGTAAAATCCATAAACGAAAAAGGCCCACCTTTCGGTGAGCCTTTTTCGGTATTGCGTATGGTGCCGGCACCAGGAGTCGAACCCGGGACCTACTGATTACAAGTCAGTTGCTCTACCAACTGAGCTATACCGGCGTGTTAGGGCGACGATTATAGCGATTGGGTTGGTTCTGTAAACCCCTGAATTCAGACTATTTTTACGCAGCCTTCAAGTCAGGCTCGAAGGAGTGTTTTCTTGAGTTTCTGAAGGGCTTTCCAGGTTCGACTGTTTTGCATCGCTCGCAGCTGTGCTTCGGCCTGTTCAGCGCGTTGCAGGGCGGCGGCGAGCTGGTGTTCGGCGTCGCTGACGGGGTGGCTGAAGTTGTGGCCTTTGCAGAACTGGAACTCGTCCAGGTTGCACGGCGGGATGTCGAAGGCAGGTTTTAGGTTCAGGTGTTCGTTGGCCAGGTAATAGGTGTTGATGCCGTCGAACAGGATGGACTGATAGCCGGCGTCGGTGACGAGGGTTTCCCAGGTCTGGTCGCGGTCCCATGGGGTTTCGATGAGGATGACCCACGGCCGCCATTGGCTGAAGTCCATGCCGCGCAGGACGGTTTCTTCGTGGCCTTCGACGTCGATTTTCAGGAAGTGGATCTCGCGGCCCTGGGCGTGTTCTTCGCAGATGGAGGTCAGGGTGCGGGATTGGACGGTTTGGCTGCGCACGTCCATGCCGGCGTCTTTGTGCATTTGCGCCATGGCCGGGTCGAGGGTGGAGAGGCCGGTGCCGGCGATGCCGTAGAAGGTCAGGTCGTTGGCGCTTTCACCGGCCACGCATTGCAGGTTGGTGTCGTTGGGGCGTTCCTGGCACAGAGCGTCGTAGTAATTTGGCATCGGTTCGACGTTGATGCCGGTCCAGCCACGGTCATAAAAAGCTTTAGTCACGGAGTCGTGGGTGGGATGGTTGGCACCGACGTCGATGTAGAAGCCGTTTTCGACAGTTTTGAGGGCGCGCCACAGGCGTATGTCTTCGAAATTCTGTGCGTAAGAAATGAACGTCACTGTGGCTTCCTGTCTGTCAGAGATTTCTTGTTCGTGAGCGCACTGTTGGCGCTCTTGTCTGCCTGTATAACAAGGGTGGTCGCGGCACGCAATTTTCCGCCGAACGCGACCGGGTTTCGGCGGTTATGTCCTTTTCGTCGGATGCTTATGCACAACGGGCGCACTCGGAAGTATCGCTCATGACATTTTTGCGGACCCATTCTCATTTGTACGCAAATGCCTGTTTTTCTCGGTTTTTTATCATGTGTACGAAAATTGAACAGTAGCGTTTCACCCCTGAAACAGGCGCTTATATTGGATCCACGATAATTTCATCAACAGAGTTATCCACAGGCTGTGGCTTTTTATGGACGTTCCGCCAGGAACAGGAAATTGCGCGGCGTGAGCGGGGTTTCGCAGAAGGTGCCGAGGCGAACGGTGTAGCCCTGATCGGCCAGGAAAAGTGCCCGATCGAGTACCAGCCAAAGCTCTAGCGGGCGTCGGAAAAGGCCGCGCAGCAACTCCAGATTGCGCACTTCGGCAAGTCGCTGCCAGCCAGCGGCTTCGAGTGCTGACCAATCTTGCGGGCCGATTGTGGATAACTCTTTCAGTGCGGCCAAATGATGGCAGTAGTCGGCGAAGGTTTTATCCAGCCAGGCACTCGGTAGGGAGGGAGTTGGCAGGTACTCGTCAACGCCACGCAGTTGTCTTTGCAGCAGGTCGAAGCCGAGGCGCCGGGCCATGGAAGTGTCGCGCTGACGTCTGACACGAGCCCCGGCGGTGACGGTTTCGCTCATCGGCAACGAGAGATCGTCGAGGGAGAGTTGTAGGTCGGATCGCAAACCGGCCGAGGAAAGCGGTTGGTACGCAGGACGACTAATCCGGTTATAGCAGCAGGGCGCGATGGCCAATTGTTTACAGCCTGACGCACTGGCGAGCTGAATGAGCCGCACGTGCAAATCTCCGCAGGCGTGCAGCGCTACTGGCGTGTGGTCGGGACTCAAGAAAGACGCAGCGTCAGCCGCGAGCACATCCTGTTCAACATGCAGCGCATGCAGGTGATGGCGTTGACTGAGGGCCTGGCCGCTGGACACCAGCGCCGGGTCGTATTCCAGACACGTCAGTTGTTGGCCGTGTTGCAGCAACCGCCGACCCAAGTGGCCCTTGCCTGAACACCAATCCAGCCAATGCCTGGGCGGCGAGGTAAACGACAAGCGACTGGCGAACGCTTCAATCTGCTGCCACTTGCGTCCGGGCACATCGACATTCAATCGATGCCCGGCCGCTTCCAGTGCATGCGCCGGCAATTCGCCCACCGAACTCAACTCAAGGGACAACGCCGCCAACGCAGTAAACGGCTGCGGCGCGTCCAGCAAACCGGGTTGGTTATGGCTACTTTCCGCGTCCTCCAGCGACCGGCTGCGTAGCCACAATGCCAGTTCCGGGTAGGACGCTTCCCAAGGAAGCTGCAGATGAGTAAACGGACGAGGCTTCCACAACGCCTGATGCTCAATCAGAAAAGCATCCAGCGCCGTGAAACGGGCGAGTAGGGCCTCGCCCGTCAGCACGTGGGAATCAACGCCCTTGGCAGGCATCGACGCGCAACCAGCGCTCCAGCAGCTTGAAGCCGCGCACCAGCACGTAAGCCATCAGCAGGTAGAACATGCCCGCGGCGAAGAAGATCTCCACCGGCAGGTAGGTCCGGGCAATGATGGTGCGCGCCATGCCGGTCAGTTCCAGCAGGGTCACGGTGCTGGCCAGTGCGCTGGCCTTAAGCATCAAAATGACTTCGTTGCTATAGGCCGGCAGGCCGATGCGGGTCGCGCGAGGCAAGATGATGTAGAACAGTGTCTTCGGCTTGGACATGCCCAGCGCCCGCGCGGCTTCGATCTCNCCTGGTGGTATAGCCTGGATGGCGCCGCGCAGGATTTCGGCAATATAGGCGGCCGTGTGCAACGTCATGGTCGCCGTGGCACACCAGAAAGGGTCGCGCAAGTACGTCCACATGAAGCTCTTACGGATCGCATCGAATTGCGCCAGGCCGTAGTAGACGAGGAACAGCTGAACCAGCAACGGCGTACCACGGAAAAAGAAGATGTAGGCGTAGGGAAATGCCCGCACGTACCAAAGCCGCGACGAGCGCGCGATGCCCAGCGGAATGGCCAGCAGCAAACCCGCGATGACGGCGATGGCCACCAGTTCGAGGGTCAATGTTGCGCCCTGAGCCAGTTTCGGCAGCCACTTGATGATGACTTCCCAGTTCATTGGGTGCTCCTCGCGAAGCCGCGAGCGGCACGTTTTTCCATGAAGTACATGCCCGTCATGGCCAGAATGGTCAGACCCAGGTACATGAACGCGGCCACCATATAGAAGGTGAACGGTTGCTTGGNCNCAGTCACGCCGATCTGCGCATGGCGCATGATTTCTTCCAGCCCGATCACCGACACCAGTGCGGTATCTTTCATCAAAATCATAAACAGGTTGCCCAACCCCGGCAGGGCGATGCGCCACATCTGCGGCATGATCAACCGGGTGAAAATCCGAAACTTCGACAGCCCCAACGCCACACCGGCTTCGCGGTGGCCTTTGGGGATGGCGAGGATCGCGCCACGAAACACTTCGGTGGCGTAGGCGCCAAAGCACAGCCCCAGGGCGATAACCCCGGCAGCAAAGGCACTGAGCGAAAGGTCGGGGTTACCGAAAAACTCGCCGAGGGCACGCATCAGGTTGACCGTGCCGAAGTAAATCAGCAGCACCCACAGCAGCTCGGGAATGCCACGAACGATGGTCGAGTAAGCACCGCCAAGCCATTGCAACGGCTTGTAGGGGGACGTCTTGGCCAAGGCGCCGGCAAGGCCCAGCACCAGCCCCAGGCACAAGGCCGTGAGCGCCAGTTTGACGGTCATCAGCGCGCCGGCGGCGAGGGCCGGGCCGAATCCGTAGAGATCGATAGTCATGGATTTCTTTTCAATGTGCAGCAGGCAATGCCAAGGACTGGCGCCGTCAGAGAACGGCACCGGCCAGGCAAGTCAGAATCAATAGATGCTGAACGGGAAGTACTTGTCGTTGATCTTCTTGTAAGTGCCGTCCTCGACGATTTCTTTCAAGGCTTTGTTCAGGCGCTCGCGCAGTGGGTCGCCTTTACGTACGGCGATACCGATCTTGTCGCTTTCTNCCACCGGGTCGCCCTTGAACTCATACGAACGACCGGCGTCGCTTTTCAGCCATTCGTAGTTGACGTACTTGTCCGCCAGGATGCCGTCCAGACGACCGGAAGTCAGGTCCAGGTAAGCGTTTTCCTGGGTGTCGTAGAGTTTGACTTCAACGCCGGGCATGTTGTCTTCCATCCAGGTGCCGGCGAGGGTCGCACGTTGTGCGCCGATCACTTTGCCCTGCAGGGAATCCTTGTCGGTTTTGAACTCTTTGTCTTTTGGCGCGATGAATTGCAGCTTGTTGGAGTAGTACGGGTCGGTGAAGTCGACAGCCTGCTTGCGTTCATCGGTGATGGACAGCGAGGACACCAGGAAGTCGAACTTCTTGGCGTTCAGGGCCGGGATGATGCCGTCCCAGTCAGACNNNACCACGNNGCACTCGACTTTCATCTTGGCGCACAGGGCGTCGCCGATGTCTTTGTCGAAGCCGACGACGTTGCCGCTGGCGTCTTTATTGTTGAACGGCGGGTAGGCCGCTTCGATGCCCATCTTCAAGGTTTCGGCCATGGCACCGGCGCTGAACGCCAGGGTGACGGCTGCGGCCAGAAGGAATTTTTTATAGTTCTGCATGCATGTTGCTCCGTTAGCGGTTGCTGGACATGAATTGTTTGCAGCGCGCCGAAAGCGGGTTTTCAAACACCTGCTGTGGCGATCCTTGCTCTTCGACCAGGCCCTGGTGCAGGAACACCACTTCACTGGAAACCTGACGGGCGAAGCCCATTTCATGGGTGACCAGCAGCATGGTGCGGCCTTCTTCGGCCAGCGCGCGGATNACATTAAGTACTTCCTGGACCATTTCCGGGTCAAGCGCCGATGTCGGCTCATCGAACAGGATGACCTTGGGCTGCATCGCCAGGGTGCGCGCAATGGCCGCCCGTTGCTGCTGGCCGCCGGACAGTTGCGCAGGGTAGGCGTGGCGTTTATCGCTGATGCCGACCTTGGCCAGCAGGGCTTCGGCCACTTCTATCGCTTCGGCCTTGCTCTGGCCAAGCACACGACGGGGCGCCTCGATGATGTTGTCGAGGATGCTCATGTGCGGCCACAGGTTAAAGTTTTGAAACACAAAACCGATTTCGCTACGCAGGCGGTTGATCTGCTTGCCGTCGGCGGCCATCAGCTCGCCGTTCTTTGCAGCCTTGAGCTTGAGCTCCTCACCGGCGACCAGGATCTGACCCTGGTGCGGGTTTTCCAGCAGGTTGATGCAGCGCAGGAATGTGGACTTGCCGGAACCGGAGGAACCCAGGATCGAGATCACGTCGCCGTCGCGAGCGGTCAGCGAGATACCTTTAAGTACCTCCAGCTCACCATAGCGTTTGTGCAAGTTGCGGATTTCAAGCGCGGGCGCGGCCTGGGCCATGTGCGGTCCTCATTGTGTTNCGTTCTTGCTGTTGGGCCGCCTTCCTGGCGAGGCGCCAAGCTAGCATAGCGTTCGGATGGCAGCCAACAGCGCTACGGACTGTTAACGGGTGGTGTGCGGCAGGGTGTCGCATCGGTACAGCAGACTGTCGCGCTGCTATCAACCGAACAGCCGTTTGAACCAGCTGCCCTGCGGGTGTCGCGTAAAAAAGGGCGCGATGGTGCCAGCTTTGACGGGGTGTTGGAAGCACTAACCGGCCAAACGTTCCTGATCTGCACTTTTATTGTGCGTCGACTCATTTTCGGGTGTGTTTCCGGTGCGCTGGTTCGTTCTTAAAGTGGGTCGCAGGGTAACGCTCTGGCAAATTGCCATTAATCTCAAGGACTTGCGATGACTGTCCGGTCACGCCACAAGCCCCGTGCTTGAGGAGTTTGAAACATTTTGGCGCAATTATTGCGTGCGGAATACGGAACGCCCTGTTGGTTTCTTTTTACGAGAAGGAACGCCAGACAGGATGGATGCACATCGCTTTCCCTTACAAAGGTAGTTTCAATGAGCAGTACCCCAAGCTCCAATGGCCTCGAACAGGGGCTCAAACCGCGTCACGTCACCATGCTGTCGATTGCCGGCGTTATTGGNGCCGGCCTGTTCGTCGGCTCCGGCCACGCCATCGCCGCCGCAGGCCCGGCCGTGCTGTTGGCCTACGCCGCCGCCGGTGCCCTGGTGGTGCTGGTCATGCGCATGCTCGGCGAGATGGCCGTCGCGTCGCCCGATACCGGCTCCTTTTCGACCTACGCTGACCGCGCGATCGGTCACTGGGCCGGCTTCACCATCGGCTGGTTGTACTGGTGGTTCTGGGTGCTGGTGATTCCGTTGGAAGCCAACGCGGCGGCGACCATCCTCCATGCCTGGTTCCCGAATGTGGCGATCTGGGCCTTCACTTTGGTCATCACTTTGCTGCTGACAGTGACCAACCTGTTCAGCGTGAAGAACTACGGTGAGTTCGAATTCTGGTTCGCCCTGGTCAAAGTCATCGCGATCATCGGTTTCATCGGCCTCGGCATCATGGCGATCTTCGGCTTCCTGCCGAACAGCCAGGTCAGCGGCGTTTCGCACCTGTTTGACACCCAGGGCTTCATGCCGAACGGCATGGGCGCGGTGCTGGCGGCAATCCTGACCACCATGTTCTCCTTCATGGGCACCGAGATCGTCACCATCGCAGCAGCGGAATCGAAGAACCCGGGCCAGCAAATCACCAAGGCCACCAACTCGGTGATCTGGCGGATTGGTTTGTTCTACCTGCTGTCGATCTTCATCGTTGTGTCCCTGGTGCCATGGAATGATCCGACCCTGGCGGCCGTAGGTTCCTACCAGACCGTGCTGGAACGCATGGGCATTCCGAACGCCAAGTTGATCGTCGACATCGTGGTGTTGGTTGCTGTGACCAGCTGCCTGAACTCGGCGCTCTACACCGCGTCGCGCATGTTGTTCTCCCTGGGTCGTCGCGGTGATGCACCGGCTGTGGCCAAGCGCACCAACAAGAGCGGCACGCCTTACTGGGCGGTGATGTTGTCGACTGGCGCGGCGTTCCTGGCGGTATTCGCCAACTACGTGGCCCCGGCGGCGGTGTTCGAATTCCTGTTGGCCAGTTCCGGCGCTATNGCGCTGCTGGTGTACCTGGTGATCGCGATTTCGCAACTGCGTATGCGCAAACAGCGTATGGCTCGCGGTGAAAAAATCGCCTTCAGCATGTGGCTGTTCCCGGTCCTGACCTACGCGGTGATCATCTTCATCGTCGCTACGCTGACTATCATGCTGTTCCAGGAAGCACACCGGGTNGAGATCCTCGCGACCGGTCTGCTGAGCTTGTTGGTTGTGGCTGCTGGCTTGTTTGTGGCGCGCCGTCGTCGCAACGAAAAGCTGATCGCAGCAGTAGCGCGCTGAGTGTCCTGATTCAAGACAAGCGCTGTTGAAGCATAGAAACGACCGCCATCAGAAATGATCGCGGTCGTTTTTGCTTTCATTCAGGTGAGTTACGAGTGGCTATCTGATGGACAGGATGATGGCCAGATAGTAGCCTTCTCGCCGAATGTGTATCTCGCTGTTGCGGGATACGATGGAGTTTCAGGACACGGATTGTTCGACGCCCCCAGCCTTCCTGGCTAAAGCCCCGGACCCTTTCTTGCCTGCTCCCTCATCTGACGCGAGTCACAGATGCATTTGCGTGTGCTTGCGTTTAAACGAACTGCATGGAGATAGCCCGGCCATTCAGCCAACCCATTGGGGCATCAAGGAGTCAGGCATGGCGTTTACATCGGTTGTGTTCAAAAACCCTAACACCGGAGCCATGAAAGAAGCGCCAATCGGCTTCTCGTGGACTGTGTTTTTCTTTGGCTTTTTCCCGGCCTTGTTCCGTGGTGATTTCAAGTGGGCAGCGATCATGTTCGTCGTGGCCTGCTTCACGTTCAGCCTCAGCAACCTGGTGTTCATGTTCATCTACAACAAGCTGTACGTGCAGGACCTGATCGGCGCCGGTTACAAGGCTCAATCCATCGCCAAAGGCGATCTGAACTATGCCAGCGCCAAGATCGGTATTGAAATTCCGCGTCTGGAAGGTGTTGCTGCCTGATTGTTGTTTTGAAGGTTGTAAAAAAACGGCCGCTGTCAGTGATGACAAGCGGCCGTTTTAGTTTTCCCAGGCGAGTATTTATTCGCTCTTGATGAACCCAATCCTCTACACGTAATCCTGGCACCCGTTCGAACTCACGCAGATTGTTGGTGACGACAATTAACCCTCGTGAGCGCGCATGTCCGGCAATCATTTGGTCATAGGGACCAATGGGCGTTCCGGCCTTCGCTAGCTCGGACCGTATCATTCCGGTATGCGCGGCTGCTTCATTGTCGAAAGGGAAAACTTCAAGGCGGGCTGTGAAGCCTTCAATTACCGCGAGGTTCTTTTCGGGGGTCGCTGATTTTTCGGCACCGTAGATCAACTCCATCAGCGTAATCGCGCTGATGCATAACTGTCCGTCATGCAAGTTGAAAGCTTCTCTGACTATTTGCGGTTTGTTCTTGATGGTGAAAATACAGATATTGGTATCGAGCATGAACTTGATCATCAGAACGACTCACGCTCCTGAGCGGCGGGTTGTTGGCGATCAGTCATAAAATCTGTGCTGACGTTATCTCCATCGAACCAGCTATCCCATGTCTCGTCTGCAGGCGTAATGATGCGAGCCCGACCGATGGCAAATACGTTGACCCGTTTGACGTCACTTGGCATCGCCACAGCTTTCGGCAGACGGACAGCCTGGCTTCGATTGCTCATGAAAAGGGTAGTCTGTTCCATTGTGGCCTCCTGCGTTTTTACTGGTGTCTGAGTCCAGAGAATAGATCTCTATTGGGATATGTCAATGGGATATACCTATCCGATGACGAGGCCTGATTGTTGTTTTGAAGGTTGTAAAAAAACGGCCGCTGTCAGTGATGACAAGCGGCCGTTTTAGTTTTCCCAGGCGAGTATTTATTCGCTCTTTTCTTCCTGCGCATCCAACGACTGACGATAGCTGTCCAGCGCATCGCCAAAATCAGTGATGAACTGCGGATCGGTCAGCCACGCCTGTGCGGCATCGCGGTCCATGCCATCGGTCCACATGCGGTAGTCGATCAGCATGTCGGCGGCCATGTGAGTGGCAGCCATGGCTTCATTGTCGGCGTTTTCCATGTCCAGCAGTTCTGGATGGTCGCTGATGATCCCTGCGAGGTCCGATAGCAGGATCTTCAGCATGTCGCCACGGCTGATGGCTTCCGCGTCGCGCATTTTGCTGAACATCGCCAGGGTGTATTCCGGGATCGGCTCGCCGATTTCGCCCAGATCATCGTCTAGCGCGGCGGGTTTGCGGCCGTGGATGTTGATTTGCTTGGCTTTGATCTTGGCGCGTTTGGCGCGTTTTTGCTGCTTGTTCAGGGATGCCATTAAATTCCGTTCGCTTTCTGTTGGGTTTGGGCCGCAATGATGTCGGACGCCGCGACGTAGTCAGCCTGGAAGGCCGGTGATTCGATCCACGCCAGGGCGCCGGCCTCATCGACTTCGGTGGACCATTGGCGATATTCGATCAGCGCCGCGAGGATGAAATCCATCGCGCCTTCTTCGCCTTCCTGCTCGTACACCAGTTCCAGCAGCGGGTCTTCGAGGAAGGCCACGCACGTCGCTTGCTGGCTGGTTTTTTCCGCGTCGATCATTTTCTTGAACAGTTCGGTCAGGTCCACCGACTCGAAGTCGATGCGATCGTCGTTCGGGTCCAGCTCGACCGGCGCGACGGCCCGTTGGGTGCGGTTCTGCTTGGCCTTGGCTTTGGCGCGGGAAGCGCGTTTGTTCTGCTTGTTGGCGGATGCCATGGGTGTCGTTCCGTCATTCGGTGAGAGGGGCGGGTCAATCAGTTGCGTGGCACTCGCCGCCCGGGTATATCGGGGGCCAGTTCGCCGGTCTGCAACCAGGACAATGCAATGGGCCATAGTGTGGCTTGGTATGCGCTGCGAAAAAAGGCGAAATGTCCGACTTCTTCTTCGCCGATGTCTTCGGGGGTGATTCGCAGGTGGGTGTTTGTACTGCCGGTGAAGTAGCCGAGCAGACGTTCAATGGCGGCAATCGTACCGTAAGGATCGTCGCTGATGCTGATCGCCAGCGTTTTTGCGGTAACGGATGCAAAGGGAAGCCGACCGGTCTTCGCGTGCATGACACGACCACTGGGCCGCGTTTCGTAGCGCGCAGTGGGCGTGCTCCAGTCGCGAACCACCGCGGCGGGCGTGTCCTCCAGCCAGCCCAGGCGTTTGCCGGGGAAGTACCCGCACAGCAGGGTCATCAGCGGCATCACCACATGCCACTTACCGAACATTCGCCAGCGATGAGCGGGCGCATAGTCGCGCCAGTAAGCGAATTGCGCGCCGACCGTCACCAAGTGCCGAATCAAATGCCCGGACGCTCCCAGGCCCGCTGCACAGCCTCCAAAGCTGTGGCCGACAACGTCGATGGGTTGGCCGGGGAATTCGCGCTGCGCGCGGTTGAGCATCGCCTCGAAATCCAGCGCGCCCCAATCGGACCATGACGCCTCCAACCCTTTCAACGACATTGGGCGCGACTCGCCGATGCCGCGGTAGTCATAGGTGATGACATCGAAATCGTTGGCGAACAGGTAGTCGGCGAAGCGCGAATAGTGCCGGCAACGAACCGAGGTGGCCGCGTTGATGATGACGACTGGGCGCGCGACGTCCTGAGAGGCGTGCCGCCATGTGAAGCCGCCGAGGATGAAGCCGTCTGCGGCGGGCTCCTTGAACGGTTCGCCAGCAGTGTCGGTGGTCAGCGGCAATTCGATCTGAGTCGGTGACAGTGAAGGCATGTCCTGCAAATTCATCGGCTTTGGACCTTTGCGGGTAGTTGCCAACGATAGTCCTCACACCGCTTGTGAACAATGCGCCCGTCGTTTTACAACGTTCGATTGTGTTGTCGGTCCTCAAGCACGGCGCGTTCCCGATCCAGCTCCGCACGAAATTCCTCTTCGCTCGGCAATACCAGCTTGTACTTACTGGCGAACAGTTGCTCGTTGCCCTCCAGGGCGCGGGATGACCAGTTTTGTATGGCAGATTCGTACATGTACCAGTGACGGGCGTGTTCATTATCGACACGCAGTAGCCTGCGGTAGTGGGTCCAGCTCAATTCGGAACGCACTGCGTCCCAAATTGGAAAGGTCTGATAAAAGTCCCGCATATAGCGCAGGTTGCGTTCATCAAAACCTTTTCCAAATTGCGTAGTAAGAGTTTTGGCCAGTGTTGGAAGCAAGCGCTTGCCGTAGGCCGCCCGCCGAGCCCCTTCCTGCTCGAACTCGACAATATGCCGTCCAATCTGCCAGCACGTTTGCACCTGAACGGTATCGACCGCTCGCAGCACCTTCTGGCGTGCCTGACGTATCAATTCCCCAAGGTCTCCCACCAGAGAGGCGAGTTGGGGGTCTTTAGTGATTTCGGTTTTGACGATGCTCATGAAGTCTTCCGCAGCTGGAGGAACAGGCGAAAGAGGATGGCAAGAAAGTGCAGGGCGGCGATGCCGGGCGAAGCCCGGAAATCCGCAGGAAATACCGGATTCGTTTTGCAGGAGCAATCCGACTGGAATGCGTGCTTGAGGAATACAGCGTGTAGTCCGATTCGCAGTGAGCTCAAGTCCCAATCAATCTAAAACTTGAGCAATCAGCGAGAAATCTAAAAGGAGTAAAGATTGGGTTCTGTGGAGCCCGGGAGTCACCATCATGAAGTCCATCCATTCCCTAATGTTGCCTATCGCCACCGTCGGTGTGCTGATGTTTGCCGTCATGTCAGGGGCCGCGAGCCTTGAGCCCATCGACAGTTCAGGCGTACAGATTCAGCGGCAGGAACAGAACGGGATTACCTATTTGTCCGGCGGTATTGGCGAGGATGAAGCGAAGGCCATCCAGCAATCGACTGGCTATAACCTGCACATGACCTTCTCCATTGGAGCGGAGGGCAAATATGTACCGGATGTTGAATTGGTTATCCAGGGTGCTCAAGGTCAATCAGTACTGACACTCAGTCAGGCAGGGCCTCTGGTTTACGTCCAGTTACCGGCTGGCAAGTACACCGTGGTCGCCACCCGTAATGGTGAGGCAAAGCGCGACACGACAGATGTCGGCAGCGCTGGCGTGCGTAATCTGGTGTTCAACTGGAAGGGTGATGAGTGACGGTGGCAGTCCGTGGAGACTGCCCCTCGCCAGTTGATCAGGCTTGCGTCGTTTGGCCGCGCAGGATCAGTTGTTTACGCTGCTCTTCAGGCAAGTCGTTGATGCAGTAATTCACGTAAAAAATGTTCAGGAAGAAGGTGTAGAACCCGTTCATGCGCAGGTCGATTTTGTGCTCGTTGAGGGCGTATTCCGACAGCGCGTTTTTTGCCTTGAAGGCCCACACGATGTACAGCGCGTTCAATGCGATCAGCAGAATGCCGGAAAGTGAGTCGAACAACACGTCGCCCAGGTTCGACAACGCGCCGCTCCAGCCAAGGCAGACGGCGACCCAGATAATGTAAGTGTCGTCTGCCACTTTGATTTTCGTGGTTTCGTTGATCTTCTGGTTGCTCTTGTACAACCACAACAGCAAGTAGATCCCGGCGGTCGCAATCGACAGCAGGACCATGTTCAAGGTTTTGGTGTTGATCTTGTCTTTCAGTTCGTTGATGTCGGACATAACTGTTCCATGTTCAGGACTTTCGAGAAGGGAGCGTGCCTGGAAGGCTGGCTTCGTGTCGTCGAACAGGGAAGGGCAGTGTTTTGCGGGGAGGGGTGAAAAGCACGCACTCCTTGCGCTGTCTCTATCCTGTATCGACTGATTCGGATGCGGGGGCATCGGGATCAGTTGGCTTTATTCCATGCACGCGGAAAATCATAGCATGGTGCCATCATCAAGCCAGCGTACTAAAGAGTGATTGTTTTTCTGGCGTCTGTGCTGCGCTGGACCGTCGTTATCAAATCTCAGGCATAAAAAAAACCCTGAATCTTGCGATTCAGGGTTTTCGGTATTAGTGGTGCCCAGAGACGGAATCGAACCGCCGACACGGGGATTTTCAATCCCCTGCTCTACCGACTGAGCTATCTGGGCAACGGGGCGCATTAAACTGGTTTTTCAGGGGGTCGTCAAGCAAGTTTTCAAAAAATATTTAATTATTACCGTCGCTTACGTGCCGACCCCCGATAAATCGGGATTATTCTGCCGGCGGAACGTAGCCGTCAGCCTTGGCGTATTCCTCGCCAGAGAAGTACTTGTCCATCTCGCCCTGAAGGTATTTGCGATCTTCGCCGTTCATCATGTTCAGGCGTTTTTCGTTGATCAGCAGAGTCTGGTGTTTCTGCCAGTCGCCCCAGGCTTTGGCGGAGACGTGGTCGAAAATGTCCTGACCTTTGGCGCCCGGGAATGGAGCGCGCTCCAGGCCTGGCAATTCTTCTTTGTACTTGCGGCACATGATGGTGCGGGTCATGACAGAACTCCTGCGTTCAATACTTCAGCCGCGCGCTTCAGCAGTTTTTTAACCGGGGCGGCAAGGCCCAGGCGCGGCGGGGTGGCGAGGTTATACCAGAGCCAGTCGGCCTCGGCCACGTGATGGGCGGATTCCTCGACCTGAACCAGCCAGGGTTCAATGGNCAACTGGAAGTGGCTGAAGGTGTGGACCAGGCTCGGCAGCGCTTGTTGGCTGCCCAGTTCCAGCGAGTGTTGCGTGGCCAGATGTTGCAGGTCGTCGAGGTCATCGAGTTCCGGCAGGCTCCACAAACCGCCCCATANGCCCGTGGACGGACGGCGGTAAAGCAGAATCGCACCCTCGGCATTGGCCAGCATCGGCATCAGCGTGCGCTTCTGCGGGATGGTTTTGCGCGGTTTGGGGATCGGGTAGCGCGTCTCCAGGCCGAGCATGTGGGCTTCACAGCCCTTTTCCAGTGGGCACAGCAGGCAGCTGGGCTTGCTGCGGGTGCAGAGCGTGGCGCCCATGTCCATCATCGCCTGGGTGTAGGCGTTGACGCGATCGTGTGGCGTGAAGCGCTCAGCGGTCGCCCAGAGCTGCTTGGCGACCTTGGGTTCGCCTGGGTAGCCCTCTTGCGCGGTAAAGCGCGCCAGCACGCGCTTGACGTTGCCGTCGAGGATCGGCGCACGCAGGCCCATGCTCAGGCTGGCGATCGCTCCGGCAGTGGACAGGCCGATGCCTGGCAGCTCGACAAGCTTTTCGACATCTCGGGGAAACTCGCCGCCGTACTCGGCCACGACAATCTTCGCGGTCTTCTGCAAATTGCGCGCGCGAGTGTAGTAACCCAGGCCGGTCCACAGGTGCAGCACTTCGTCTTCCGGCGCGGCAGCCAGCGCTTCGACCGTCGGCAACGAGGCCATGAAGCGGTCGAAGTAGTTGAGCACAGTGCTGACCTGAGTCTGTTGCAGCATGATCTCCGAGACCCACACCCGGTANGGCGTGATGCCTTGTTGCCAAGGCAAATCGTGACGGCCGTGGCGGTCGTACCAGTCCAGCACCGCCGTTGAAAACTGCTCGGCTTTCATCGCTTGAACAGCCCCTTCAACGCATTTTTCAGTTCAGGGCTGACCTTGTCGCCAAGCTTTTCGTCGATTTTTTCGCTGAGTTTGTCGCCCGCCAGTTTGCTCGCGACCTGGCCCATGCGTTCGTTATCGAGACGGCACGCCTTGGCGCCCAGTTCCAGCGGGCCACGGCAGCGCAGCGGCCACTCNATGCCGTGGAAGTTGCTGCCGACCTGGCAGGCCGGGTCTGGCATGTCGCTCTTGTCGCCTTCGACGACGATGCCCACGCGGTAATCCATGCCCAGCACCCGCAGGTCGACGTCGCCGTCACCCTTCACGGTCATGCCCGGGATGCGCACTTTGAGGTCAGGGTTACTGGCCACGCCGTTACGGAAGGTCAGGTTGCCGCGCAGTTCCTGGAACGGTGTGTCCTTGCCCCGTGGCTCGCCGCTCAGGGATTTGCGGTTCAGGGTGGCGATACCTTTGCACAGCTGTTGCTCAAGATTGGCATTGAGCAGCACGCCGTTATTGATGACGAAACTGGCGTTGCCGTTGAGGCTGTCGATCAGTGCTTGCTGGCTATTGCCGCTGCCGGTCAACGCGCTGTTGAGCGTCACCAGGCCTTTGACCGGCGGATTCTTCCCTTGGCTTTCGAGGATTTTTTCCACCGGCACTTTGGTGATACGCGTCTGCATGTTCAGCGCCGGCACTTCCTGGCGCACGTCCAGGGTGCCCTTGGCTTCGAAGTTGCCGCCGTACAGGTCGCCGCGCAGGTCCTCCAGGGTCAGCAGGCCGCCCTGGCCGGAAGCCTTGAGCGCTGCGTTCTGGATCGGCAGCTTATCGAGGGTCAACTGGCCGAAGGTCAGGTCGGCCTGCACGTCGAGCTTGCTCAAGCGTTCTACCGGCAACAGGCGTTCGGTGCTCCATGCGGTTTTGGTTGGTGCGTTCGGTAGCGGTGTGCTGCCGGCGCCTGCCATGGCATCGGCTTCGGTGCTGGCGACTTCGGCCTGACGCACTTGCGTCGCGCTACTGGCTTCGGCGGATTTCGGTGGCAGGTAACGGTCGACGTTGAAGGTGTCAGCCTTGAGGGCTGCGCGTAGCGATTGCTTGGCGAAGTCCTCGACAGCGATGCGGCCGCTGAAGGTGCTGTCGTCGACTTTCAGGTTGAGGTTGTCGAGCGACAGGCTGGAAGGCGTGCCCGCCAGGCGGCTGACCAGTTCGACTTTGCTCAGGCTGCCTTCGGCCATGGCCGGGAGTTTCTGGCCAATGCTGTCGACGAATTTCGCCAGGTCGAACTGGGCGATCGAAAGGCCGCCGCTGAGTTGCGGGGTTTTGTCCAGGTTGTTGACCTTCAGTTCGCCCAGGGCGCGCAGCTGGTTGGCAGAGATCTTGATGCCGGTCCATTCGGCGACGTTCGCGGCTTTATCCAGCAGCAACTGGCCTTGGGCAGCGAAGGTCATGGTCTTGCCTTGCAGCGGCTCGCCGGTGGCTTCGCCGGAGAGCTTCATGTCCTCGAATTTGTAGCGCTGCAAGGCGCGTTCGAAACGCAACTCGCCATTGAGCTCGGTGCGTACACGCAAGACCGGCTGATTGGTGCCGAGGAACGCGGTGAGTTTGACCGGAATGTTGGTCGAGTCGTGGACCGGGCCGGTACTCAGCTGAATGCTTTCGGCGCTGTACTGTTTGCCGGTCTGCTCATCGTTGTATTCAACGCGGGCGTTGTTGATGGTCAGGCTGTCGATNTCCAGGCGAATCGGCTGGGCCGGTTTTTCCGCCTGGGCGGTGGTGGCCGGCGCAGGTGCAGGTTCGCCAGCAGTGGCCGGTGGCGTGGCCGGGGTGGCTGGCGCCGGGGCCTTGCCGATGTCTTCCCAATTGCCGTGGCCGTCCTTGTCGCGGTTCAGGCGCAGGTTCAGGCCTTCGACACGCACATCGCTCATCTGCACTTCGCGGCGCAGCAGCGGCAGCACGCGCACGGACAGGCCAAGCATCTGCAAGTCGGCGAACGGTTGGGTGGGGTTGGTCAGGGTCGCCACGCTGGCTTCGTGCAGTTCCAGGCCTAGCCAGGGGAACAGGCTCCAGCCGATATCGCCATTGAGCGTCAGCTCGATGTGGGCCTTGTCGCGGGCAATCTGGCGAATCTCGTCTTTGTAATCGTTGGGATCGAAGAGGTGGGTCAGGGCAAAGCCCAGGGCCACAATGATCAGCAACAGCCCGAGAAGTACCAGACCCAGGATTTTGCCGAACGCTTTCATGGGCGAGTCCTTGTAGTTAGTCGAATTCGAAATTTAGCCGGGGAGTATAGCGCTCCGAAGCGGACGACCGGTCAGCGATCACGCCGGCAGCACATCCAGCGGCACTTTCAGCTTGGCGGCCAGTGCCTGAGCTTCGAGATGCCCGGCGGGCGCCAGCAGACGCAATGTCACGCCCGATTGCGACGCCATTTTCTGCGCTTCTTTCACCAAGCGCTCGGCAACGCCACGACGACGGGTAATTTTTCGCACGCATAGTTGGGACAAGTGCCAAACATCAGTTTGCCTCTGCAAACGAGCCGCTCCGAGCAACCGGTCATTGAAGCGTCCAGCGATCAGCGAACCATCGCCCAGGCAGCCTTCGATCAGCTGCAACTCCCCTGAAAACGGGGCGAACAGCCATTCCGGGGCGTCGCGGTAAATTTTTTGCAGGTCTTGCTGATCCTGATAAGTGGCTTCGTGCAGCAGCTCGACTATGATCGGCATGGCGGTTCCTTCAGTGGTACGAGAACAGATGACTTACATAAAGGTGATATCACTTTGGTTTTTCTGTCACGTACAGATGGTAACCTCTGCCAGTTCGTCCGTCCTTCTGCGACGTGATGTCGCGCCAAAATGGAGCTTCACCCTGAAAAAGACAGTCATGCGTGCGCATAAGGCTGGGGGCGAAGAGTGGCTGGCGAACCATACTAATAATTGGGGGATACACAATGACCACGAGCATCACGGCGGACGGCTTCAAAGCCGATCAGCCCGGGTTCCTGTCCAAGGAACGCATTATCGCCAAGCCGGGGTTCAACCGCTGGCTGGTTCCACCGGCCGCCCTGGCCATCCACCTGTGCATCGGCATGGCCTACGGCTTTTCGGTGTTCTGGTTGCCACTGTCCAAGGCTTTGGGCGTGACCAAGGCGGTAGCCTGCGCGCCGGACATGAGCTTCATCTCGCAAGTGTTCTCGTCGCAATGTGACTGGCCGATCTCCATGCTGGGCTGGATCTACACCCTGTTCTTCATCTTCCTGGGCTGCTCGGCAGCGATCTGGGGCGGTTGGCTTGAGCATGCCGGGCCACGCAAGGCCGGCGTTGTTTCGGCGCTGTGCTGGTGCGGCGGCCTGCTGATCTCGGCGTTGGGTGTCTACACCCACCAGATCTGGCTGATGTGGATCGGCTCCGGCGTGATTGGCGGTATCGGTCTGGGCCTGGGCTATATCTCGCCTGTATCGACCCTGATCAAGTGGTTCCCGGACAAGCGCGGCATGGCCACCGGCATGGCGATCATGGGCTTCGGCGGCGGAGCGATGGTGGGTGCCCCGTTGGCCGCAGCCCTGATGGGCCACTTCGCTTCGGCAGACAGCGTCGGCGTATGGCAGAGCTTCCTGGTGATGGCCGCCATCTACTTCGTGTTCATGATCGGTGGCGCACTGTCCTACCGCGTGCCGCCAACCGGCTGGAAACCTGAAGGCTGGACCGCTCCGGCGAAAAAGGCCAGCAATGCGATGATTACCCATCGTCACGTTCACGTGAGTGTGGCGTGGAAAACCCCGCAATTCCGTTTGGTATGGCTGGTGCTGTGCCTGAACGTGTCTGCCGGTATCGGTATTCTCGGCATGGCTTCGCCGCTGTTGCAGGAAGTGTTCGGCGGTAAATTGATCGGTGTTGACCTGCCATTCGGTCAGCTGGACGCCGGGCAACTGGCTTCTATCGCGGCGATTGCGGCCGGTTTTACCGGTTTGTTGAGCCTGTTCAACATTGGTGGCCGGTTCTTCTGGGCGTCGTTCTCCGACTACCTGGGCCGTAAAAATACCTACTTCGTGTTCTTCGCCCTGGGCTTTGCCCTGTACGCGCTGATTCCGAACCTCGGTCACCTGGGCAACGTAGCGCTATTCGTGGCAGCGTTCTGCATCATCCTGTCGATGTACGGCGGTGGTTTTGCGACCGTCCCGGCTTACCTGGCCGACCTGTTCGGCACCCAGATGGTCGGTGCGATCCACGGTCGTCTGCTGACCGCATGGGCTGCGGCGGGCGTGTTGGGCCCGGTGCTGGTGAACTACCTGCGTGAGTATCAGCTGAGCATCGGCGTTGAACGCGCTGCTGCCTACGACATCACCTTGTACATCCTCGCGGGCCTGTTGGTGCTGGGTTTCATCTGCAACCTGCTGGTGCGCCCGGTGGCCGACAAGTACTTCATGACTGACGCAGAGCTGGCGGCCGAACAGGCGCTGGGCCATGACAAAGGGGCTGACGCCAGCACTTCGCTGGAGTGGAAAGCGGCGCCGGGCACCAAGCCGTTGGCGATTGCTGCGTGGCTGGTGGTGGGTATTCCGTTGGCGTGGGGTGTTTGGGTGACCTTGCAGAAAACGGCAGTGTTGTTCCACTAAGGTGCAGGCATAGCTGATCTGAAGCCTTCAGATCAGCCAGTGACAACAACAGATGTTGTGTGTGCCGGCCTCTTCGCGGGCAAGCCCGCTCCCACATGGGCTCCACAAGACTTCAGATTTTCATTTTTCCGGCTTGTATGGACATGTCTATCCCCGACAACACTGGGTTCTGTCCGTCAGTCATATCACCTCCCGTGTTTCTGTTTCGCGCCCGCGCCCCTATAATGGCTGCCTTTTTCGCCCAATGATTTTGCGGAGCTGGTGATGGCCGAACGTAAGGCGTCCGTCGAGCGCGACACTCTGGAAACCCAGATCAAAGCCTCGATTAACCTGGATGGCACCGGAAAGGCCCGATTTGATATCGGTGTACCTTTTCTTGAGCACATGCTGGACCAGATCGCCCGTCATGGGCTGATCGACCTGGATATCGTCAGCAAGGGCGACCTGCATATCGACGACCACCACACGGTGGAAGACGTAGGCATCACCCTCGGCCAGGCGTTTGCCAAGGCCATCGGCGACAAAAAAGGCATCCGTCGCTACGGCCACGCCTATGTCCCGCTGGACGAAGCGCTGTCGCGTGTGGTCATCGACTTCTCCGGCCGCCCAGGCCTGCAGATGCACGTGCCCTACACCCGCGCCACCGTGGGCGGCTTCGACGTCGACCTGTTCCAGGAATTCTTCCAGGGCTTCGTCAACCACGCACTGGTCAGCCTGCACATCGACAACCTGCGCGGCACCAACACCCACCACCAGATCGAAACCGTGTTCAAGGCTTTCGGCCGCGCGCTGCGCATGGCTGTAGAGCTCGATGACCGCATGGCCGGTCAGATGCCCTCGACCAAAGGCGTTCTGTAATGCAGACGGTCGCGGTTATCGACTACGGCATGGGTAACCTGCACTCGGTGGCCAAGGCCCTCGAGCACGTAGGTGCCGGCAAGGTGCTGATCACCAGCGATGCCAGCGTGATTCGCGAAGCCGACCGGGTGGTGTTTCCGGGCGTCGGCGCGATTCGCGATTGCATGGCCGAGATCCGCCGCCTGGGCTTTGACAGCCTGGTGCGCGAAGTCAGCCAGGACCGCCCGTTCCTCGGCATCTGCGTGGGCATGCAAGCCCTGCTCGACAGCAGTGAAGAGAACGGCGGCGTTGACTGCATCGGCCTGTTTCCCGGCCAGGTGAAGTTCTTCGGCAAAGACCTGCATGAAGACGGCGAGCATTTGAAAGTCCCGCACATGGGCTGGAACGAAGTGCGCCGCACCGTGGACCACCCGCTGTGGCACGAAATCCCGGACATGGCGCGTTTTTACTTTGTGCACAGCTACTACATCGCCGCCGGTAACCCGCGNCAGGTGGTGGGTGGCGGGCACTACGGCGTCGACTTCGCCGCGGCGCTGGCCGAAGGTTCGCGCTTTGCCGTGCAGTTCCACCCGGAGAAGAGCCATACCCATGGCCTGCAATTGCTGCAGAACTTCGCCGCGTGGGATGGCCGCTGGTAAATGGCTGCCAAGAAAAAGCCGCCGATCCTGACCCTCACTCCCGAACAGGAGAACGAGGCCAATCACAAGATCAAACGCTTCATGGAAGATCGCTTCGAACTGGACCTGGGTTCGTTCGAAGCGGCTGAAATCCTTGAGCTGTTTACCCGCGAAATTGCGCCGCACTATTACAACAGGGCGATTTTCGACACGCAGACGCTCCTTAAAGAAAGGTTCGAAAGCATCGAAAGCGACCTGTGGGC
>NZ_NMOJ01000111.1 GCF_002251635.1 Pseudomonas mandelii | reverse complement strand
TTTTAGAAAAAAGCAGCTGAAAGCCTCAAGCTGCAAGACTTAATACGCGTGCTTGCTTGCAGCTTATAGCTCGCAGCTTGCAGCTCTTTGACGAAGGAAAAGCATGCTCATTATCCCCGCTATCGATCTCAAGGACGGCGCTTGTGTCCGCCTGCGCCAAGGCCGCATGGAAGATTCCACCGTGTTCTCCGACGACCCGGTGAGCATGGCTGCCAAATGGGTGGAAGGGGGCTGCCGTCGTCTGCATCTGGTGGACTTGAACGGCGCCTTCGAAGGCCAGCCGGTCAATGGCGAAGTGGTCACTGCCATCGCCAAGCGCTACCCGAACCTGCCAATCCAGATCGGTGGCGGTATCCGCTCCCTGGAAACCATCGAGCACTACGTCAAGGCCGGCGTGAGCTACGTGATCATCGGCACCAAGGCCGTGAAAGACCCGGCGTTCGTCGCTGAGGCCTGCCGCGCGTTCCCGGGTAAAGTGATCGTGGGCCTGGACGCTAAAGACGGTTTCGTCGCCACCGACGGCTGGGCTGAAATCAGCACTGTCCAGGTGATCGACCTGGCCAAGCAGTTCGAAGCTGACGGCGTGTCCGCCATCGTTTATACCGACATCGCCAAAGACGGCATGATGCAGGGCTGCAACGTACCGTTCACGGCTGCGTTGGCTGCGGCCACCAGGATTCCGGTTATCGCTTCCGGTGGCATTCACAACCTGGGCGACATCAAGTCGCTGCTGGACGCCAAGGCCCCCGGCATCATCGGCGCGATCACCGGCCGGGCGATCTACGAAGGCACCCTTGATGTCGCTGAAGCGCAAGCTTTCTGCGATTCGTACAAAGGCTGAGGACTGACCATGGCGCTGGCCAAACGCATCATCCCTTGCCTGGACGTGGACAACGGCCGGGTGGTCAAGGGCGTCAAGTTCGAGAACATCCGCGATGCCGGCGACCCGGTGGAAATCGCCCGTCGTTATGATGAGCAAGGTGCCGACGAGATTACCTTTCTCGACATCACCGCCAGCGTCGACGGCCGCGACACCACGCTGCATACCGTCGAGCGCATGGCCAGCCAGGTGTTTATCCCACTGACCGTCGGCGGTGGCGTGCGCACCGTGCAAGACATCCGCAACTTGCTGAATGCCGGCGCGGACAAGGTTTCGATCAACACTGCAGCCGTGTTCAACCCGGAATTCGTCGGCGAAGCGGCCCAGCATTTTGGCTCGCAGTGCATCGTGGTCGCTATCGACGCCAAAAAAGTCTCTGGCCCGGGCGAAACCCCGCGCTGGGAGATTTTCACCCATGGCGGTCGCAAGCCGACCGGCCTGGACGCGGTGGAATGGGCGATGAAGATGGAAGGCCTGGGCGCCGGTGAAATCCTGCTGACCAGCATGGACCAGGACGGCATGAAAAACGGCTTCGACCTGGGTGTGACCCGCGCCATCAGTGATGCACTGGGTATCCCGGTGATCGCGTCCGGCGGCGTCGGCAACCTGCAGCACCTGGCCGACGGCGTGATCGAAGGTCACGCCAGCGCGGTGCTGGCGGCGAGTATTTTCCACTTCGGCGAATACACCGTGCAGGAAGCCAAGGCCTACATGGCGCATCGCGGGATCGTGATGCGCTAAACAAATCCATGCAGGCCAGTGGACAGCATGGCGGGCTCAAGGCACTCTTGGGCACGCCATGGATTTCGGTAGCCCGACATGATCAAACGCCTTCTTCTTGTCCTCGCCAGCGCTTCTCTGTTGCTCATCAATGGAGTCCACGCTGAAGAAAGTCCCGACACCGACCTGGTGCTGCTCACGGAAAACTTCCCGCCATACAACATGGCGAAGAACGGCAAGAACTTCGCTCAGGACGAGAACATCAATGGCATCGCCGTGGACATCGTCCGTGAGATGTTCAAACGTGCCGACGTCACCTACAGCCTGACACTGCGCTTCCCTTGGGAGCGAATCTACAAACTCGCCCTCGAGAAACCCGGTTACGGCGTTTTCGTGATGGCGCGCTTGCCGGATCGCGAGAAGCTGTTCAAGTGGGTCGGTCCGATTGGCCCGGATGACTGGATCATGCTGGCCAAGGCTGACAGCAAGATCAGCCTGGAGACTCTGGATCAGGCGCGCAAATACAAGATTGGCGCGTACAAGGGCGATGCGATTGCCGAGACGCTGGCCAAACAAGGGTTGAAGCCCATTGTGGTGCTGCGCGATCAGGACAACGCAAAGAAGCTGGTGAATGGTCAGATTGATTTGTGGGCCACGGGCGATCCGGCCGGACGCTATCTGGCGCGTCAGGAAGGCGTGAACGGGCTGAAGACGGTGTTGCGGTTCAATAGCGCCGAACTCTATCTGGCCTTGAACAAAGATGTGCCGGATGAAGTGGTGGCCAAGCTACAAGCCGCGCTGGATCAGCTGCGCAAGGAAGGCGTGGTTGACGAGATCATGGCGCGGTATCTCTAGCCGCCCACCATGCCCGAGCTACCACCGCCCCCTGTAGGAACCGGCTTGCTGGCGAAGCGGTCTCAACTCTTGCATTGATCGCACTGCTGCCATCGCCAGCAAGCCGGCTCCTACAGGGGTTAGGTGGTGTCGCTGATTACCGGTACACGCCATCCTTACCGTGAGCAGCCGTTGCGCGATTGCTGCGCACGCTGATCATCTGCTTGATATCAATCCAGTCAATGCCCTGAGCTTTCAGCTTTGGCAACTCCCTCTCAAGCACCGCCAACGTCTGTGGATACGGATGCCCGATCATCACCGCCGAGCCCTGTTTGCGTGCCAGGCTGATCGCNGTTTGCAGCTGCGTGGTAATCGCCGCTTCGGTGCGTTCGTCATCGAGGAATACATCCCGCGAGACATGGGCCAGGCCAATCTTCTGTGCTTCGGCGGCCGCGACGGTTTGTGCGCTGGTGCGGCTGTCCACAAAGAACTTGTTACGCCGTTGCAGCTCGGCCATCAGCCAGGCCATGGCGGCCGGCTGGGCGGTCATGCGGCTGCCCATGTGGTTGTTGATGCCGGCGGTGTAAGGCACGGCCTTGAAGGCGGCGTCCAGGCGCTTGCCGAGTTCTTCGATGGGCAGGTCAGGGTGCCAGGCAAATGGGCCGGTGGCCGGGTCCATGGGCATGTGCAGGATCACGATTTTGCCGGCCTTGTGCGCCTCGCGAGCGAATTCGGCGGCGTGGGGTGTGTCGGGCATGATCGCCGTGGTCACCGGCCCGGGCAGGGCCAGCACGCGACGATCCCGGGGCAGGTTCTGCCCCAGGTCATCGATGATCAGCGTGAGATAGGCTTTCTGAGGCGCTGGCGTGGCGGGGGGCGCGTGAGCAACACCCGCCAGACCGCACAGCAGGCCGATCAAGAACCGCAGGCGCACCTCAGCGACCGGAGGTGATGCTCAGCCCTTTAAGCAGGCTCAGTGCCTGGGCCAGTTGGTAATCATCGTCCTGTGGCATTGGCTTGGCTTTGGCGCCGCTGCCGGTCGGCTGGTCGGCGCCGCCGTTGCCATTGCCCAGGTGACCTTGCAGGTCCGCCTCTTTGTAGTACTCGCTGTCGATCTCGTTGGTGATCTTGGCTTTGCGTACTTCGATGTCCGGCACAATGCCCTGGGCCTGGATCGAGCGACCGTTCGGCGTGTAGTACAGCGCCGTGGTGATCTTCAATGCGCGATCGTTGTTCAGCGGCAACACGGTTTGCACCGAGCCTTTGCCGAAACTGGTGGTGCCCATCAGCACGCCGCGCTTCTGGTCTTGCAGGGCGCCGGCGACGATTTCCGACGCCGAGGCGCTGCCGCCGTTGATCAGCACAGCCAGCGGCACGTTTTCGCTGAGGTCGTTGCCGGTGGCCGAGAAGCGCAGTTCGGAGTTGGCGATACGGCCCTTGGTGTAGACGATCAGGCCTTTGGTGATGAAGTGGTCGACCACTTCCACCGCAGACTGCAGCACGCCGCCCGGGTTGTTACGCAGGTCGAGGACGATGCCGTTGAGCTTCTTGCCGTTGTCTTTACGCAGCTTGGCCAGGGCCTTGGCCACTTCGTCGCCGGTCTTGACCTGAAACTGGGTGATACGGATATAGCCGTAGCCCGACTCCAGCAGCTGGCTCTTCACGCTTTTGACCGTGATGGTCGCGCGGGCCAGGGTCACGTCAAACGGGTTGCCGCCATCGCGCACCAGGGTCAGGGTGATTTTCTGGCCGAGCTTGCCGCGCATCTTGTCGACGGCTTCGGTCATGCTCTGGCCGCGAGTCGGCTGGCCGTTGATCTTGACGATGAAGTCGCCAGCCTGAATGCCAGCCTTGGAGGCCGGGGTGTCATCGATCGGCGAGACCACTTTGATCTGGCCGTCTTCAGAGCCGACTTCGATGCCCAGGCCGCCGAACTCACCGCTGGTGCTTTCCTGCAGCTCGGCGAAATCTTCCGGGCCCAGGTAAGCGGAGTGCGGGTCGAGGTTGCTGAGCATGCCCTTGATGGCATTTTCCAGCAGGGTCTTGTCGTCTACGGGTTCGACATAGGCTGCCTTGATCCGGTCCATGACCTCGGCAAAGGTGCGCAGCTCGTCCAGCGGCAGCGGCGCCTTGGTGGTCGCAGCAGTGCCCGCAGGCGCGACCGCCGGGGCCGGTTGAGCGGCAAANGCCAGAGGCGCGCCGATCACCAGGGCGATCGTCAGGGCCAGCGAAGTGAGGCGGGACAAATGCAGCATGTCGAACGAACTCCTAATGTAGATGCGGCCCTATCCTTGGGAACGGCACCATTGTGCAGGGTCGCTCGGGCGGCCCTGCTGACGAATAGCGAAGTACAGCGCCGGAGTGTCCTGGCCGCCACTGTTACCGACAGTGGAGATGGATTCACCGGCTTTTACAACATCACCTGCCGACTTGAGTAAAGTCTGATTGTGGCCGTAAAGGCTCAAATAGCCATTACCGTGGTCAAGAATCACCAGCAAACCGGCGCCGCGCAACCAGTCGGCGAACACCACGCGACCGCCATGCACGGCGTGCACCTGGCTGCCGGCGGAGGCGCTGATCATCACGCCGTCCCACTTGGCGCGGGTGTCATCGCCACGGGTTTCACCGAAGCGTGCCAGTAGTCGACCATCAACGGGCCACGGAAGTTTTCCCCGGCTTGAAGCAAAGGCGCCGCCAAAGGTCTCGCCTGAACTTGAAACCAGAGCGCCGGGTGTCGATTTAACCGGTTTGCGTGGGGCGTCGGTGGTCTCTGCGTCTGCAGCCGCCTGGGCCTCACGTAAACGCTTTTTTTCGGCTTCCTGCTGGGCGATGAGCGCTTTTTGTCGCGCTTCTTCGGCCTCACGTGCCTGGCGGGCCAGGGTTTCTTCGATGGTTTTGAGGACTTTGCCCAGGTCGGCCTGATCCTGCTCGCGGGCGGCCAGCTTCTGGTCGCGCGCCTTCACGTCGTCGCTTAACTTGGCCAGGACCTGCTGGCGCTCCTTGCGAACCTTGTCGAGTTCGTCGCGCTGGCTGTCGAGGCTGCTCTTCTGCACCAGCAATTGTGCCTGTTGCAGGGCGATGTCTTTTTCGACGTTGGCCAGTTGGCGCAGGGTTTCGTTAAAACCCTTCAATTGCGCCAGGCGCGCCTTGCTCAGGTAGTCGTAATAGGTGAGTGTGCGCGCGAATTTTTCCGGGTTCTGCTGGTTCAGCAGGAGCTTCAAGTACTCCTGACGGCCGTTCTGATAGGCCGCACGGGCCTGAATGGCGATCAGGCGTTGCTGTTCAACGCGTGCGCTCTGGAGTTTTTTTTTCTCAGCGTCGAGTCGCTCCAGTTCGGATTCGCTTTTCTTCAGCTCTTTTTGCAGGGCTTCGACCTGCTTCTCGAGCTTGCCCATCTCGGTCTCGGTGCCCTTGAGGTCTTTCTGCACACCGGATTTTTCTTCCTGCAGCTTGCCCAGCAGTTTTTTCAGCTCGGCAATGTCCTGACGCGTGGCGTCCAACTGTTGTTGGGTTTGTGCGCGCTCATCGGCAAACGCCGGTTGGAGCAGGCAGACTAGAGCGAGGGTAATCAAGGCGCGAAGCATAGAGGCGGGCGACACCAGGGAAAGGGACGGCCTAGTATGCCCGCCAAGCGTCGCAAAAAAAACGCCCAATTGGGGTTGTGTGATAACCGGGCTGGGAAGCGAGGGTAATTAATCTTTGAAACCACCAAAAACCACTGTGGGAGCGAGCTTGCTCGCGATGGCGTCTTAACATTCAACATTAATGTTGGCTGTCAGATTGCTATCGCGAGCAAGCTCGCTCCCACAGGGTTTTGGCGGTGTTTGAACGGTCGGATTACACCAGAATCGACGTGCCGGTCATTTCAGAGGGTTTTTCCATCCCCAGCAACATCAGCATCGTCGGTGCCACATCCGCCAGCACGCCGCCATCACGCACCTTGTAATCACGCTTACCGACATAAATGAACGGCACCGGCTCGGTAGTGTGNGCGGTGTGCGCCTGACCGGTGGAGGCATCGGACATTTGCTCGACATTACCGTGGTCGGCGGTAATCAGCGCTTCGCCGCCGACCTTTTCCAGCGCTTCGACGATGCGGCCAACGCACAGGTCCAGGCATTCCACTGCTTTTACAGCCGCTTGCAGATTGCCACTGTGGCCGACCATGTCGCCGTTGGCGTAGTTGACCACGATCACGTCGTAACGCTGGTGTTCGATGGCATCGACGATCTTGTCGGTGACTTCCGGCGCGCTCATTTCCGGCTGCANGTCATAGGTGGCGACTTTCGGCGACGGGATCAGGATGCGNTCTTCGCCCGGGAACGGTTCTTCACGGCCGCCGGAAAAGAAGAAGGTCACGTGGGCGTATTTCTCGGTTTCGGCGATGCGCAGCTGGGTCTTGCCGTTTTTCGCCAGGTAATCGCCCAGCACGTTTTCCAGGCTACCGGCGGCAAAGGCTGATGGCGCGGGAATGCTGGCGGCGTATTGGGTCAACATCACGAAACCGGCCAGTTTCGGCTGGCGCGCACGTTCGAATTCCTTGAAACCGTCTTCGACGAACACGCGGGTCAGTTCCCGGGCGCGGTCGGCGCGGAAGTTCATGAAGATCACGGCGTCGCCGTCTTCGACTTTCACGGGCTCGCCGATGGANGTGGCTTTGACGAATTCGTCGCTCTCGCCACGCTCATAGGCCGCTTCCAGGCCTTCCTGGGCGGTGGCGGCGTTGAATTCGGCCTGGCCGTCGACGATCAGGTTGTAAGCCTGGGAGACGCGGTCCCAACGGTTGTCGCGGTCCATGGCGAAGTAACGGCCGACCAGGCTGGCGATACGGCCCTTGCCGAGTGCGGCGAAGGTGGCGTCGAGCAGTTCGATGGACGATTGCGCGCTTTTGGGCGGGGTGTCGCGGCCGTCGAGGAAGGCGTGCAGGTAAATCTTGTCGGCGCCGCGCTTGAAGGCCAGCTCGGCCATGGCGACCAGGTGGTCCTGGTGGCTGTGAACGCCGCCGTCGGACAACAGGCCCATGAAGTGCACGGCCTTGCCGGCTGCGACTGCCTTATCCACCGCCGCGCAGATGGTCGGGTTCTCGAAGAACTCGCCGTCGCGGATCGATTTGGTCACGCGTGTGAAGTCTTGGTATACCACTCGTCCGGCGCCGAGGTTCATGTGGCCGACTTCCGAGTTACCCATCTGGCCGTCCGGCAGACCCACGTCCATGCCGCTGCCCGAGATCAGGCCGTTCGGCACAGTGGCCCACAAGCGGTCCAGTACGGGCTTCTTCGCCGCAAACACGGCGTTGGATTCAGGGCTCTCACTGTGACCGAAGCCATCGAGAATTATCAGGACCAAAGGTTTAGGCGTAGTAGTCATAGATCCTCTCGCGGCGGTAATAAAGGAAGGCAATCTAAAAGGGAGTAGCAGTTTAAAGCGAAGTTCCGACCACGTCACCGCTTTACGGGGGTTGGCCGCCCCTGACGGCTGTGTATACTTACCGCCATTTTAACGCCCTGGAACCTCCTTGATGGTTGATCACCTGATTGAATTTGCCACTAACCACTATCTGCTCGTCGGTATCTTCGTCGTACTGCTGGCGTTGCTGATCGCTTATCAGATGCAAGGCGGCGGCCGCAGCCTGAGCACCGGTGAACTGACCGGCCTGGTCAACAAGGACGCAGGCGTTGTGATCGACATCCGTCCGGTCAAGGATTTCGCCGCCGGTCACATTGTCGGCGCGTTGAATATCCCCCACGACAAGCTGACCGCTCGCATTGCCGAACTGGAAAAGCACAAGGCCAAGACCATCATTCTGGTCGATGCCATGGGCCAGACCGCCGGCACTCACGCCCGCGAACTGATGAAATCCGGCTTCACCGCCGCCAAGCTGTCCGGTGGTATCGGCAGCTGGAAGGCCGATAACCTGCCGCTGGTGAAGTGATATGAGCCAGGTTGTCGTGTATTCCAGCGATTATTGCCCCTACTGCATTCGGGCCAAGGCCCTGCTTGAGAAAAAGGGCATTGCCTTCGAAGAGATCAAGGTCGACGGCAAGCCGCAGGTGCGCGCCGAGATGACCAAAAAAGCGGGACGCACGTCCGTGCCGCAGATCTGGATCGGCGAGCGCCACATTGGTGGCTGTGATGATTTGTTTGCCCTTGAGCGCGCCGGCAAGCTCGACGCCATGCTCAAGGCCTGAATGCCTTCCCTATAAGACCCCAAGATCAGAAAGGATCTGAGATGACTGACCAACAGAACACTGCAGCTAGCGAAGAAGACACCGCACCGCAATTCTCCTTGCAGCGCATCTATGTACGTGACTTGTCGTTCGAAGCCCCGAAAAGCCCGGCGATCTTCCGCCAGCAGTGGGAGCCAAGCGTCGGTCTGGATCTGAACACCCGTCAAAAGGCACTGGAAGGCGACTTCCACGAAGTCGTGCTGACCCTGTCGGTCACCGTCAAGAACGGCGAAGAAGTCGCTTTCATCGCTGAAGTGCAACAGGCTGGTATCTTCCTGATCCAGGGCCTGGACGAAGCGTCCATGAGCCACACCCTGGGTGCGTTCTGCCCGAACATCCTGTTCCCGTATGCCCGTGAGACCCTGGACAGCCTGGTCACCCGTGGCTCGTTCCCGGCGCTGATGCTGGCTCCGGTGAACTTCGATGCCCTGTACGCACAAGAACTGCAACGCATGCAGGCGGCTGGCGAGACTCCAACCGTTCAATAAGCGGTCCTGAGTCAAAGCAAGTCCAATGTGGGAGCGGGCTTGCTCGCGAAAGCGGTGTAACAGTCAACGATGATGTTGAATGTTATGGCCTCTTCGCGAGCAAGCCCGCTCCCACATTTGTTATGCGGTGTTATTTGAAACCGAGCTGGCGCCAGCCTTCGTAGACGGCAACAGCCACGGTGTTGGACAGGTTCAAGCTGCGGCAGCCCTCGCGCATCGGCAAGCGCAGGCGATGGCCCTCGGGCAGTGCGTCGAGCACCTCGGCCGGCAGGCCTCGGCTTTCCGGGCCGAACAGGAGGGCGTCGCCTTCGGCAAAGCTGGCATCGTGAAATGGCCGCGAACCCTTGGTGGTGAACGCGAACAGCCGTGGGTGGCCCAGGCTTTCCAGGCAGCTTGCGAGGTCGGCGTGGCGCTTGAGAGTGGCGTACTCGTGGTAGTCCAGCCCGGCGCGGCGCAGGCGCTTGTCGTCCATGTCGAAGCCCAGGGGCTCGATCAAATGCAGGTGGCAGCCACTGTTGGCGCACAGCCTGATAACGTTGCCGGTATTCGGCGGAATTTCTGGTTGAAAAAGGATGACGTGAAACATGCACGGCTCCGAAGGTAAAGATGAGCGGCATTCTACGCCGCCCATCGACCCACGTTCGAAACTATTACCGCGGGTAATGGGTTCGCTGGCGATTGTCGGACTGATGGTGGGGCTGATGATCGGTCGCCTGACCACGCCTGACCCCAGCGAATTGCAACAGGTCGAGGTGACGGACGATGGGCTGGTGGTGTGGTTCAACAACGAACCCAAATCCCATGGCGAATTCGTGGACGGCAGCCTCGCGCTGCTGTTCGAGGCGCAAGGCAAGGCGCAGAAAGGTCAGCTCAAGCTCAACGACAAGGTCGTGAACTGGCGGACGCGCTTGAGTGATGGGGGGTTGTTACTGACGGTAGTGGCGGCCCGGCCACTGCAGGGCGAGTGGACCGGTAGCGAGGTCGATGACCGCTGGCGACTGGAGATCCATCTCCGGGAGCAATAAAAGAGGGAATCCCCGGCCTGCCTGTACCAAGGTTCCCAAAACGGCAGGGCTCGCGCATGGCGTCGAGCCCGGTGTAAAGAAGGAACCCCTGACCTGCCTGTATCAAGGGCCCCAAAACTGGAGGGGCTCGTCGCGAGTGCGGTGTGAGCCCGATGTAAAGAGGGGAATCCCCGGCCTGCCTGTACCAAGGTCCCCGAAACCGGGTAGTGAACTGAATCACTGAATGGACTATTGCAGGGGGCGTGCCAGGTTTTAACAAGTTGAAACAGAAAGCTGCGCTGGAATGCCGAAAGCCCCGTATTACGGGGCTTTCGTGTTTTTTCGATCAGGGTTCGATTGTGAACTCGGGCGGGGGTTTGAAGCGGTTTGCGTGCGCGATTGCAGTTCACGATGCATTACGGCGGTGCACGGAGGGGCTCGCGGTGCATCCTGGAAATGGGACTGATCTTGAATCGACCCCTCTCCCTGAGGGANNCTGCTGACTGACACACCGCCTTCGCGAGCAAGCCCGCTCCCACAGGGGATCTTCAGTGGATCAGGAAGAGGTGTTAAGCCTCATCACCCTCATCATCATCCCCGCCATCCACCTTCATCCCCAGCTCCTTGATCTTGCGCGTCAGGGTATTGCGGCCCCAGCCGAGCAGCACAGCGGCGTCGCGGCGGCGGCCGGCGGTGTGCTTCAAGGCGGTTTCGATCATGATTCGCTCGAAAGCCGGTACGGCGCTGTCCAGCAGGTTTGATTGACCGCGGGCCAACGCCTGGTCCGCCCACTGACGCAACGCTTGCTCCCAATTGGTCACCGGCGCCGAATCCTGCGGCAAGCTCAACAGCTCCGGCGGCAGGTCGCTGATATGCACCTCACGCCCGGATGCCATTACCGTGATCCAGCGGCAGGTGTTCTCCAGCTGGCGTACGTTGCCCGGCCATGGCAGGTTCTTCAGGTATTCCTCGGTCTCGCTTTTGAGCAGCTTCGGCTCGACGGCCAACTCTTGGGCGGCGCGGCTGAGGAAGTGGCGGGCGAGGGTCGGGATGTCTTCGCGGCGGTCCGACATACGTGGGATGTGGATACGGATCACGTTCAGACGGTGGAACAAGTCCTCACGGAATTTGCCCGCGTGCACCAGCGTTTCGAGGTTCTGGTGCGTCGCCGCGATGATGCGCACGTCGACCTTGACCGGCGTGTGCCCGCCAACGCGGTAGAACTCGCCGTCGGCCAATACGCGCAGCAAGCGGGTTTGGGTGTCGGCCGGCATATCACCGATTTCATCGAGGAACAGCGTGCCGCCGTCCGCCTGTTCAAAGCGGCCACGGCGCAGGTTGGCGGCGCCGGTGAACGCGCCTTTCTCATGGCCGAACAGCTCGGACTCCATCAAGTCCTTGGGAATCGCCGCCATGTTCAGCGCGATAAACGGCGAGGCCGCCCGTGGGCTGTGACGGTGCAGTGCATGAGCCACAAGCTCTTTACCGGTACCCGACTCGCCGTTGATCAACACGGTGATGTTGGAGTGGCTCAAGCGCCCGATAGCGCGAAACACTTCCTGCATCGCCGGCGCTTCGCCGATGATTTCCGGGGTGCGGGTCAGGGCGGGAGGGGCTTCCTGGTTCTGCTGTTCCTGGGCGTGCTGGTTGGCGCGCTTGACCAGCGCCACCGCCTCGTCCACGTCGAATGGCTTGGGCAGGTACTCAAAGGCGCCGCCCTGATAGGACGCGACAGCGCTGTCCAGGTCCGAGTGGGCGGTCATGATGATCACCGGCAGGCGTGGGTGTTGCTCGCGGATCCGCGCCAGNAAGTCCAGGCCACTGGCGCCGGGCATGCGGATGTCGGAGATGATCACGTCCGGCTGTTGACGCGCCAGGCGGCTCATCACCCCGTCGGCGCTGTCGAAGCTTTGGGTGGTCATGCCTTCCTGTTGCAAGGCTTTCTCGAGGACCCAGCGGATAGAACGGTCGTCATCGACGATCCAGACGGTTTCACTACGGCTCATGTCGATGGGGCTCCTTGTTCCAGAGGCAGAAAGATCGAGAACGTGGTGTGGCCAGGATGGCTTTCACATTCGATCAAACCCTGGTGCTGGCTGATGATGTTCTGGGTAATGGCCAGGCCCAGCCCGGTACCGTCCGGGCGGCCGCTGACCATGGGAAAGAAGATGGTTTCCTGCAATTCCGCAGGTATGCCCGGGCCGTTGTCGATGATCTCGACTTTGGTCACCAGGCGATGGCGCACATGGCCGATCGTGAACTGGCGCAGGGCGCGGGTGCGCAGGCTGATGCGGCCCAGGCGCAGCTCGTTCTGGCTGCTGATGGCCTGCATGGCGTTGCGCACGATATTCAGCACGGCCTGGATCATTTGTTCACGGTCGATCAAGACGTCGGGAATGCTCGGATCGTAGTCGCGCACCAAAGTAATGCAGCCCTGACTTTCGGCCTCGACCAGATGACAGACACGCTCCAGCACCTCGTGCACGTTGGTCATGGCCAACGATGGCAACTTGTTGGAGCCGAGCATGCGGTCCACCAGGTTACGCAGGCGGTCGGCTTCCTCGATGATGACGTTGGTGTAGTCCTTGAGGTGCTCCTCCGGCAGTTCGCGCGCGAGCAGTTGCGCCGCGCCGCGAATCCCGCCCAGCGGGTTCTTGATCTCATGGGCCAGGCCGCGCACCAGCATTTTGCTGGTCTCCTGCTTCGACAGCTGCGCTTCTTCTTTGGTGATGCGCAGCAAGCGGTCGCGGGGGTGCACTTCGAGCAACAGCAATGTCGCGCCGTTGCTCAGGATCGGGGTCACGGCGTAGTCGACGGTCAGCGTCTGGCCGGTAAGGGCGGTGAGCATCGCTTCACGCTTGGTGAACGGGTGCGCCTGCTCNACCGCCTGGCGCAACGAGCTCAAGGCTTCGGCCGACTCGGTGAACAATTCGCTGATGAACTGCCCATGGCTGCGCTGGCCGCTGATGGCCAGGAGCATCTCCGCCGCCGGGTTCATGTACTCAAGACGCAGGTCGTCGTCGAGCAGAATGGTAGCGGTAGTCAGATTGTCGAGAAGCAGACGATGCAGTGCGTCACTGATGGTCATGTAGGACCTCTTTTGGAGCAGGGCGCGGGCTTAAGGCACACGCTGATACAAGGAAAATGCAAAAACCAAACCAAGGCTCCGAAAAGAAGCGTTAAAGCCCTGAAACGGGCGTTTGACGCTCGTTTGCGTGGCGTTCTGCCAGCTTTCGCGGGTACTTTCGAACCAAAATGGGTTGAGATGTGGGAACGGTGCAACCGATTGCACCAATATAGTGCGCAAAGCTGAACGGCGTTAGAAGAAACGCAGGAAGGGATTTTTTTCTTCCTCGGGTTTGTCTTTGAGCGGACATTCCGGCCGTTGGCCGAAGTCGGTGAGGGCGCAGGGTTTGACTTTGCGCTTCTGCGCGAGGGAGATGCGCAGCATCTGGAAGGGTTGATTGGCCGTGCGTTCTACGATGCGGCCTTGTTCGTCGAGGATTTCCACGGACAGGTTGTGGCTGCCGCGGTCGATATTGCTCAGGGCAAACACCGGACTGAGGCCGGGCTCGGCGGTGGGTTGGCCGTCGAGCAGCAATCGGTAGCGGTGCCCTCGTTGCAGGCCGGGTTCATTGGTGACACTGACGATCAGCTCACCGGCATTGCTACGGACCGTAGCGTCCGGTTCCGGGACCAGCACGCGGAGCATGTCGTAATGGAACAATGGTTTGTCTTCGGTTATTTGCGAAGCAATCAATGGCGCCGCACTGGTGGGGTTGGCGGACATGCGATTGCTCGTCGCCAGCGGCACACGCTTGGCGTTGCCTGAGCCTGGCCGGTCGGTGTAAACCCGGTTGCCCTGAGCGTCGACGTAGGTGAACACCTCTGCTGTGACCGGCAGCGCGACGAGACAGGCGATCAGCAGCCACGTCCTCATCGCTTGTGCACCCGTTGCACGGTAAATGTCACCGTCGGGCTTTGCTGGACGATGTTCTCGCCATCGATCACCTGCACCGCCAGGCTGTGTTCGCCACGGTCGATGTTCACCAGTTGCAGGATCGGCACGTTGCTCGATTGCCCATAGGGTTGGCCATCAAGCAACAACCTGAGCAGATGCGGCGCGTGCAGGCGCGGTTTGATCATGACGCTGACCGTGAACGTGCCGTTGTTGGCGCGCAGGGCTTCGTCGGTGGGCAAACCGGTCAACTCCAGCACCTCATAGGCGCTACGCGGCTGCTCTCGGTGGCCGGCTTCGGCAGCGGGCGCAGGCGGTGCCTGGGGCGCAACGCTGTTGAGCGGTGGCAAATCGACCGGCTGCGCCTTGACGCCATCGGGCGGTTGATTGCTGTAGGCGGTGTTGCCGGAGGCGTCGGTGTACTTATAGATCTGCGCTGCGGCGGGCAGGGCGATCAGCAGCCACATCAAAAGAAATCCACGACCCATAAAATCAACCAGAAACGAAAGCGTTGGGGTGCAGCATAGGTCAGGGGCGGGGGTTGTCCCAAGTTGTAAACATTTGGGCATGATTTACAGAGATCCCCCAGACACCACAAAACCCTTGTGGGAGCGGGCTTGCTCGCGAAAGCGGAGTGTCAGCCACCATCAATGCAAGCTGACACACTGCATTCGCGAGCAAGCCCGCTCCCACATTGGTACTGCGTCGATTTCTGGATTGCAGGCACAAAAAAGGCCTCCCGAAGGAGGTCTTTTCGTCACGCCACGTTAAGCGGCGCTACCGGATCAGCAGCTGTAGTACAGCTCGTATTCCAGTGGGTGTACGAAGGTGCGTACTTTGATTTCTTCTTCGCTTTTCAGCTCGATGTAGGCATCGATGAAGTCGTCGCTGAATACGCCGCCTTTGGTCAGGAACGCGCGGCCCTTGTCCAGCTCTTCCAGGGCTTCTTTCAGGCTGCCGCACACTTGTGGGATCTCTTTGGCCTCTTCAGGCGGCAGGTCGTACAAGTTTTTGTCGGCAGCGTCGCCAGGGTGGATCTTGTTCTGGATACCGTCCAGGCCAGCCATGACCAGGGCCGCGAAGGCCAGGTACGGGTTGGCTGCCGGGTCCGGGAAGCGAGCTTCGATACGGCGAGCGCGCGGGCTGGACACGTAAGGAATACGGATCGAGGCGGAGCGGTTGCGCGCCGAGTAGGCCAGCATTACCGGTGCTTCGAAACCTGGGACCAGACGCTTGTAGGAGTTGGTCGACGGGTTGGTGAAGCCGTTCAGGGCCTTACCGTGCTTGATGATACCGCCGATGAAGTACAGGGCAGTGTCGGACAGGCCGGCATAACCTTCGCCAGCGAAGGTGTTCTTGCCATCTTTAGCGATGGACAGGTGAACGTGCATACCCGAACCGTTATCGCCATACAGCGGCTTAGGCATGAAAGTAGCGGTACGGCCGTAGGCATCAGCCACGTTGTGTACGCAGTACTTCAGGGTCTGAACTTCGTCAGCCTTGGCAACCAGGGTGTTGAACTTCACGCCGATTTCGTTCTGGCCTGCAGTCGCCACTTCGTGGTGGTGAACTTCGATGACCAGGCCCATTTCTTCCATGGCGTTGCACATGGAGGTACGGATTTCGTGGTCGTGGTCGAACGGCGGAACCGGGAAGTAGCCACCTTTGATGCCTGGACGGTGGCCTTTGTTGCCGCCTTCGATGTCCTGGTCGGACATCCACGAACCCTGTTCGGAGAAGATTTTGAACATGGAGCCGGAGATGTCGGACTTGAACTTGACCGAATCAAAGATGAAGAATTCTGGCTCCGGACCTACGAATACGGTGTCGCCGATACCGGTCGACTTCAGGTATTCCTCGGCGCGCTTGGCGATCGCACGTGGGTCGCGGTCGTAGCCTTGCATGGTCGAAGGCTCGATCACGTCGCAGACGATGATCAGGGTTGGGTCTTCGGTGAACGGGTCGAGAACGGCAGTGCTGTCGTCCGGCATCAGGATCATGTCGGAAGCTTCGATGCCTTTCCAACCGGCAATGGAGGAACCGTCGAACATTTTGCCTTCTTCGAAGAAAGCATCATCCAGCGCGTCGCGAGCCGGCATGGTCACGTGGTGCTGAGTACCTTTAGTGTCCGTGAAGCGCAGATCAATCCATTTAACGTCATGATCTTTGATGAGTTGAACCGACTTCGACATGGTGTCCTCCGGGTGGCTTCGGGCTGGATAGTGGAAGCCCTTAGAATGTGGGTGATGCCGGCGCGAATACTCGACCAAGGCAACCTGCCTCACAAGAGAGCAAATTGCATGCCAGTGCCCCACCATGGGTTTTTTGCCCCAATATCACGCTTATAAAGGCACAAAGCATCTGTAAGCGGAAAATCTCGCCCTACAATGTAGCGTTAAAATCAACAAATGACCTGTTTTGGTGCGCGAAAAACCTTCTGCACATTAACTGGTTAAACCTTGAGCAATTTCCGCTATAATCCGCGCCCCCCTTTTTCNGCTGGCCCAGCGCGCGCTGTTTCCATGAAATTAATCGTTAAAGTGTTCCCCGANATCACCATCAAAAGCCGACCGGTACGGATGCGTTTCATCCGTCAGTTGGCCAAGAACATCCGTGCCGTGCTCCGTGACCTGGACCCGGCTGTGGTGGTGAATGGCGTGTGGGACAACCTCGAGCTGGAAACCCGTATCACCGATGCCAAAGCCTTGAAGGACATGACCGAGCGCCTGAGCTGCATGCCGGGCATCGCGCATTTCCTGCAGGTGGATGAGTACCCGCTGGGCGACTTCGACGACATCGTCGCCAAGTGCAAGCAGCACTTCGGCGAGGCGCTGGAAGGGAAGATCTTTTCGGTGCGCTGCAAGCGGGCCGGCAAGCACACCTTCAGCTCCATGGACGTCGAGAAATACGTCGGCAGCCAACTGCGTCGTCAGTGCGGTGCCGCCGGAATCTCGCTGAAAGAGCCGGAAATTGAAGTTCGCATCGAAATTCGCGACAAACGGTTGTTCGTGATCCACAGCCAGCACAACAGCATCGGCGGCTACCCGCTGGGTGCCCTGGAACAGACCCTGGTGCTCATGTCCGGCGGTTTCGATTCCACGGTAGCGGCCTACCAGATCATGCGCCGCGGCCTGATGAGCCACTTCTGCTTCTTTAATCTGGGCGGGCGTGCACATGAATTGGGCGTGATGGAAGTCGCGCACTTTATCTGGAAGAAGTACGGCAGCTCCCAACGCGTGCTATTTGTAAGCGTGCCGTTCGAGGAAGTGCTGGGCGAAATTCTCGGCAAAGTCGATAACAGTCATATGGGCGTAGTATTGAAGCGTATGATGTTGCGCGCTGCGTCCCGTATTGCCGATCGGCTGGACATTGATGCGCTGGTTACCGGCGAGGCGATTTCCCAGGTGTCGAGCCAGACACTGCCGAACCTGTCCGTGATCGACTGCGTGACCGACAAGCTGGTCTTGCGTCCGCTGATCGCCAGTCACAAGCAGGACATCATCGACCTGGCCGAAGAAATCGGCACGGCGGATTTCGCCAAGCACATGCCTGAATATTGCGGGGTCATCTCGGTGAACCCCAAGACCCACGCCAAGCGCAACCGCGTGGAGTACGAAGAACAACAGTTCGACATGGCGATTCTGGAGCGTGCGCTCGAGAACGCTAAAATGGTCCCGATCGATCGCGTAATCGAAGAATTGGGCCAAGACGTGCAAATCGAAGAAGTCAGCGAAGCCCTGGCCGGCCAGATTATCGTCGACATCCGTCACCCGGATGCCGCCGAAGATGAGCCGCTGGAAATCGCTGGCATCGACGTGCAAACGCTGCCGTTCTACGCATTGAACGCGCGTTTCAAGGAACTGGATAACAGCCGTCAGTACCTGCTGTATTGCGACAAAGGCGTGATGAGTCGCCTGCATGCCCACCATTTGCTCAGTGAGGGGCATGCCAATGTGCGCGTTTATCGACCGAGCTAAGAGCCCGGGGCTGTTTGCCTGTGGCCTGCGTCACCGGCCCCCCGACTCTGCCGTCAAGCTGTAACGGCAAGGCCTGACTCTACTGTTAATCGCTGCCACGACCTGTCAGCACACCGAATCCTCTGATCGAGATACACAAGTGATCGAAAATCTACGTAACATCGCCATCATTGCTCACGTTGACCATGGTAAAACCACCCTGGTAGACAAACTCTTGCGTCAATCCGGCACCCTGGAGCGCAACGAGCTCAACGACGAGCGCGTGATGGACTCCAACGACCAGGAGAAAGAGCGCGGTATTACCATCCTGGCGAAAAACACCGCCATCAACTGGAACGGCTACCACATCAACATCGTGGACACCCCGGGCCACGCCGACTTCGGCGGCGAAGTTGAACGCGTAATGTCGATGGTTGACTCCGTTCTGCTGCTGGTTGACGCTCAAGACGGCCCTATGCCGCAAACCCGTTTCGTGACCAAGAAGGCTTTCGAAGCCGGCCTGCGTCCGATCGTGTGCATCAACAAGGTTGACCGTCCAGGCGCACGTCCGGACTGGGTTCTGGACCAGATTTTCGACCTGTTCGACAACCTGGGTGCAACCGAAGAGCAGCTTGATTTCCAAGTGATCTACGCCTCNGCCCTGAACGGNATTGCCGGTCTGGAACACACCGCCATGGCGGAAGACATGACCCCGCTGTACCAAGCGATCGTTGACCACGTTCCACCGCCGAAGGTTGACCGTGAAGGCCCGTTCCAGATGCAAATCTCGGCACTGGACTACAACAGCTTCCTGGGTGTTATCGGCGTTGGCCGTATCGCCCGTGGTAGCGTCAAGCCGAACACTCAAGTTGTGGCGATCGGTGCTGACGGCAAGNNCCGTAACGGTCGTATCCTGAAGCTGATGGGTCACCACGGTCTGCACCGTATTGACGTTGAAGAAGCTTTCGCAGGCGACATCGTGTGCGTAAGCGGNTTGGACTCGCTGTTCATCTCCGACACTCTGTGCGACCCNCACACTGTCGAGGCGATGAAGCCTCTGACCGTTGACGAGCCAACCGTTTCCATGACCTTCCAGGTAAACGACTCGCCTTTCTGCGGTAAAGAAGGCAAGTTCGTGACTTCCCGTAACATCAAGGAACGTCTGGACAAAGAGCTGCTGTACAACGTTGCTCTGCGCGTTGAAGAAGGCGACTCGGCTGACAAGTTCAAGGTTTCCGGCCGTGGTGAGCTGCACCTCTCGGTACTGATCGAAACCATGCGTCGCGAAGGCTTCGAAATGGGCGTTGGTCGTCCAGAAGTGATCATCCGCCAGGTTGACGGCGTGAAGCAGGAACCGTTTGAAGACGTGACCATCGACCTGCCAGAAGAATCGCAAGGTTCGATCATGGAACAGATCGGTATCCGTAAAGGCGACCTGACCAACATGGTGCCGGATGGCAAAGGCCGTGTGCGTCTGGAATACAACATCCCTGCTCGTGGTCTGATCGGTTTCCGTAACCAGTTCCTGACCCTGACCAACGGTGCTGGCATCCTGACCTCGATCTTCGATCGCTACGACACCATGAAGTCCGGCGACATGTCCGGCCGTCAGAACGGTGTTCTGGTATCGGTAGAAACCGGTAAGGCTCTGACTTACTCGCTGGAAACCCTGCAAGCTCGCGGCAAACTGTTCCTGGGTCACGGTGAAGACGTGTACGAAGGTCAAATCGTTGGNATNAACAGCCGTGACAACGACATGGGCGTCAACCCAACCAAAGGCAAGAAGCTCGACAACATGCGTGCTTCGGGTAAAGACGAAACCATCGCTCTGGTTCCACCAGTGAAGTTCACTCTGGAGCAAGCTCTGGAATTCGTTCAAGAAGACGAANTGTGCGAAGTTACGCCTAAGTCCATCCGTCTTCGTAAGAAGATCCTGGACGAANGCGAGCGTACCCGCGCTGCCAAGAAAGCCGGTAACTGAGTCTCGACTTAGTTAGCTGCTAAAAAAACGCCCCCGACCGCAAGGTCGGGGGCGTTTTTGTTTGTCTGGGGTTTGATGTTGTCTGGGCCGGCGCCATCGCGGGCAAGCCCGCTCCCACAGTGTCCGAGTCGTGCTCGAATCTGGTGTCACCCACAATAAACTGTGGGAGCGGGCTTGCCCGCGATGGCGTCCTGTCAGCCAGCGAGATTGCGGATCAGAATTTTTCGAGGGTACGACGGCTCTCGCTGCTCTCACGTGCCACTTCTTTGGGCTTGTAAGCGCAATACCCCGGCCGTGGCCCGATTTTCGGGTGATTGCGGCAAGTGTCCGGGCGCTTTTCATAAATAGTGCACAGACGGCTCTTACGATCCAGGTACAGGCAATCGTTGTTGCTCATGCGCTGCAGGGTAAAAATCTCGGATTTGGAGTTGTAGCGCTCGACGATGCCTTCTTTCTGCAAACGCTTGGCGATGTTCTTCGGCGGGTCGCCGCGTTCGAACTCATCGACGATGCCAATGCGGATCAGGTCCTTGATCTTCACCTCAACCGGCAGCGTGCAGCAGCTGGATACACACGAGCCGCACATCGGCGCAGAATATTTGGCCCAGGTATCGAGGCGATCGATCTCCGCGGCGGCGATCAGGTTGGACTTCATCATCGGTTGTTACCAGCGTGTGCATCAGGGCGCGCGATCATACCGGGACTGGTGGATTTTTGAACAACCTTTCGCCAGATTTTTTCTCCTTCGCCCAAATAACACCGTTAATCCGGCACGGCCCCTGCATTGATTCAGGTACATGACAATGTAATGCCGGCCTATCTCGCACTATCAGGAAAAACTGCCGAACCAGAGCCCCCACGGCCTGTCAGACCGTCTAGGCTCAACAACTCCACGCTCGCTCGAGGTCCTATCGATGACTCAAGAACCACTTGTTCGCGAAGCAGAGGTGGCCGCATTTCGCGATGCCGTCTTGACCAAACTCACTTACGCGGTGGGTAAAGACCCCGACCACGCCTTCGACCACGACTGGTTTGAAGCCATTGCCCTGGCCGCCCGCGACCACATGGTCGAGCACTGGATGGATCACACCCGGCAGATTTACCGCAAAGGTCAGAAACGGGTTTACTACCTCTCCCTGGAATTTCTCATCGGCCGGCTGCTCTACGACAGCCTGAGCAATCTTGGACTGCTCGACGTCGCCCGCGAAGCGCTGACCGAACTCGGCGTCGACCTGGAACGCATCCGCCTGCTGGAGCCCGATGCGGCGCTGGGCAACGGCGGCCTCGGTCGTCTGGCGGCGTGCTTCATGGAAAGCATGTCGACCCTCGGCATCGCTGGCCACGGNTACGGCATTCGCTATGAGCACGGCTTGTTCCGCCAGGCCATCGTCGACGGCTGGCAGCAGGAACAGACCGAACACTGGCTGGATTTCGGCAACCCGTGGGAATTTGAACGGCCTGAAGTCGTTTACCCGATCGGCTTCGGCGGCAGTGTCGAAACCGTCACCGATGAAAACGGCAAGTCCAAGCAAGTCTGGTCCCCGGTGGAAACCGTGCGGGCCATTGCTTACGACACGCCGGTGGTCGGCTGGCGCGGGGCCAGCGTGAACACCCTGCGTCTGTGGCGTGCACGGGCCGTGGAGGACCTGCACCTGGAGCGTTTCAACGCCGGTGACCACTTGGGCGCCGTCGCCGAAGTGGCCCGCGCCGAAAGCATCTCGCGTGTGCTTTACCCGGCCGACAGCACCGAAGCAGGGCAGGAACTGCGCCTGCGCCAGGAATACTTCTTCGTTTCCGCATCGCTGCAAGATTTGCTGCGCCGCCATCGCAACATGCACACTTCGGTCCTGACCCTGGGCGACCACGCGGCGATCCAGCTCAACGACACGCACCCCTCGATTGCGGTGGCCGAACTGATGCGTCAGCTCGTCGACGTCTACGACGTGGCATGGGATGCCGCGTGGCAAGTCACCGTCGACACGCTCTCGTACACCAACCACACGCTGTTGCCGGAAGCNCTGGAAACCTGGCCTGTCGGCCTGATGGAACGCATGCTGCCGCGGCACATGCAAATCATCTACCTGATCAACGCCCAGCATATTGACTCGCTGCGGGCCAAGGGCATCCACGATTTCGACGTGCTGCGCGCGGTGTCGCTGATCGAAGAAGACAACGGCCGCCGCGTGCGCATGGGTAACCTGGCGTTCCTCGGCTCCCATAGCGTCAACGGCGTGTCCGGTTTGCATACCCAACTGATGCGCAGCACGGTGTTCTCCGAACTGCACAAGCTGTACCCGGAGCGCATCAATAACAAAACCAACGGCATCACCTTCCGCCGCTGGCTTTACCAGGCCAACCCCGAGCTGACGTCGATGATGGTCGATGCCCTCGGCCCGGACCTGTTGGACAACGCTGAAGCACGCCTGAAGGAACTGGAGCCGTTTGCCGAGAAAGCTGCATTCCGCAAAGCCTTCGCCGAGCAGCGGCTGCACAGCAAGAAGGCCTTGGCGTACCTGATTCATGAACGACTGGGGATCGCAGTCAACCCGGCGGCGATGTTCGATGTGCAGGTCAAGCGGATCCACGAATACAAACGCCAGTTGCTCAACCTGATGCACACCGTGGCGCTGTACCAGGCGATTCGCGCCGAGCCGGGCACCGATTGGGTGCCNCGCGTGAAAATCTTCGCGGGCAAGGCGGCCGCGAGTTATCACCAGGCCAAGTTGATCATCAAACTGACCAATGACATCGCCCGCACCGTGAACAACGACCCCACCGTGCGCGGTTTGCTCAAGGTAGTGTTCTTGCCCAACTACAACGTCAGCCTGGCGGAAAGCATCATTCCGGCGGCGGACTTGTCGGAGCAGATTTCCACTGCCGGTTTTGAGGCCTCGGGCACCAGTAACATGAAGTTCGGCCTCAATGGCGCGCTGACCATCGGCACCCTCGATGGCGCCAACGTCGAAATGTGCGAGTTCATCGGCCCCGAGCACATGTTCATCTTCGGCCTCAGTGCTCAGCAGGTTGAAGCGCGCAAGCAGAACCATGAGTTCAATGCCACGCCGGACATTGCCGCGTCCCATCGACTTAACGACGTGCTGCAAGCGATTCGCGGCGGGGTGTTCTCGCCGGATGATCCGGGCCGTTATGTGGGCTTGATCGACGGCCTGATCGACTACGACCGCTTCCTGGTGTGTGCCGACTTCGACTCCTACTGGGATGCCCAGGCGCGTGTCGAGGCGCATTGGCACGACTCGAAGGCGTGGTGGCGTTCGGCGGTGCTCAATACGGCGCGCATGGGCTGGTTCTCGTCCGACCGGACCATTCGCGAGTACGCCACGGATATCTGGAAGGCATTGGAGTAACTTTTAGCAATAATTGCGAGCAAGGCCCGACGGTTGTTGGGCCTGATCGATATACTAAGCCCCAGTTTCACCGGGCAGCAGGCACTGGCAATCCAATGTGGGAGCGAGCCTGCTCGCGAAAGCGGTCTGACATTCAACCTCGATGCTGAATGTCATGGCCCCTTCGCGAGCAGGCTCGCTCCCACAGGTTTGTGTGGTTTCACACTAGACTCAGCCAGAGGCTGCTTTACCCGGATTCGCCCCGCAGCGGGGCCGCTTAGGGATATCGACCATGCAATGGATGTTCATGCTGATTGGGCTGGTGCTGGGCTGGATACTCGACGAGTCATTCAGCGATGCGCTGTTGGGTGCGTTGCTCGGGTTGGGTATTGGCCAAGCCATTCGTATCGGCCGCCTGGATTCACAAGCGGCCGAGCAGCGTCGTCTGCTGGAGCAGGCTCAGGTTGCGCTGAATGGCGTGCAGCAACGCCTGGCATTGCTGGAGGTGCCTGGCGTCACAACGCCTGAAACCAGCGAGCCGGTTGCCAGCGAAGCCGCCCCGTCGCCTGACTTCACCCTCGATGACATTCCTGTCGAAACCCCGGAGCTGATCTGGGACCTCCCGCCCGAACTCGAGCCGATGGCCGCAACGGCAGCGCAAACCAGCCGTCCGCTGCCCGACGATGCCTGGAAACCTGAGCCGGTCACTCGCGAACCGCAACAACCCGCCGTCCCTCGCGGCCCGAATTTTATCGAGCGCGCCATCAGTGGTGCACGCAACTGGCTGTTCGGCGGCAACACCGTCCTGCGGGTCGGCGTGGTGTTGTTGTTCCTCGGTCTGGCGTTCTTGCTGCGTTATGCCACTGAAGGCATGGTGGTGCCGATCGAACTGCGGTACGCCGGGGTCGCGGCGGCTGCGTTGGGTTTGCTCGGTCTGGGTTGGTGGCTCAGGACACGCAACAGCAACTACGNCTTGATGCTGCAAGGCACCGGCATTGCCGTGTTGTACCTGACCGTGTTCGCTGCGATGCGCCTGCACCCGTTGATCGACCCAGGCGCGGCACTCGGCCTGCTGGTGGCGGTCACGGTGTTCTCGGCGATNCTNGCGATTACCCAGGATGCGTTGGGCCTGGCCGCTGCCGCTGCACTCGGTGGCTTCGCGGCGCCGATCCTGACCTCCACCGGTGCCGGTAACCATGTGGCGCTGTTCAGCTACTTCGCACTGCTCAACGCCGGCATCCTCGCCATCGCCTGGTTCAAGGCCTGGCGCTTGCTCAACCTGATCGGCTTTGTTGGCACCTTCGGCATCGGTTTCGCCTGGGGCATGCGTTCCTACACACCGGAACTGCTGTGGAGCACCGAGCCGTTTCTGATTGTGTTTTTCCTGATGTACCTGGCCATCGGCTTGTTGTTCGCCCGGCGAAAATTGCAGGAGATGAGCGGCGCGCCTGAGGACGACAGCCGTGGCGCACTGCTGCGCTGGTCGGCGGCCAAGGGCGATTATGTCGACGGCAGCATGCTGTTCGGCCCGCCGCTGGTGGGCTTTGGCTTGCAGTTCGCGCTGGTGCAGCACCTGGACTTTGCCGCCGCGTTCAGTGCGTTGGGCCTGGGAATTATCTACATGGGCCTGGCCCGGTTGTTGAGGGGTGGGCGCGCCTTGTTGCTGGCGGAAACCTGCCTGGCGCTGGGTGTGATCTTTGCCAGCCTGGCGATTCCCCTGGGCCTCGATGCACGCTGGACGGCTGCCGCGTGGGCCGTCGAGGGCGCGGGGATTTTCTGGCTCGGCCTGCGTCAGCAACGACCGCTGGCTCGTGCGTTTGCCTTGCTGCTGCAACTGGGCTCGGCCATCGCGTTTGTCAGCGAATTGCGCATCGGCGACGGCAGTTTGCTCGACGGCGCTCCGCTGGGCGCGTTGATGCTCGGCGTGGCGTTGTTGTTCAGCTTCTATCAATTGCGCAAAGCCTTGCCCGAACAGACATCGGAATGGGAGCGCAAAGGGCTGCCGGTATTGGCCTGCCTGGGCCTGACCTTCCTCTATCTGCTGGCGCCGTTGTTCTTCCTGACCCACGGCACCGCAATCAGTTGGGCGCTGGCGGGGTTGGCGACGTTGTTTGTCGGTCTGCGTCTGCAATCACGCACGTTCCTGTTCACCGCGTTCGCTGTGCAATTGCTTGGCGGTGCGTTGTTCCTGTTGCGGTTGCAAGGTTCGAGTGGTGAGTCCGGCGCGGTGTTCAGCGCGGGTTGGAGCGGCTTGCTCAGCGCCTCCCTGATCGGCTTGGCGCTAATTGCCGGCATGTTGCTCGCCGCGCGTGACGAGATGGTGCGCAGCGATGTTCGATTGTTGCGCGGCTTGTCGGTGGTGTTGCTCGCCGGTCTGGTGCTGATCAATCTGGCGGTGCTGTTCGTGCTGCCGTGGCAGACTGCGAGTGCGGTGTGGGCGGCCAGTGGCTTGTTCATCATTTGGTTGAGTCTGTATCTGAAGCAGCGCGTGAGTTTTGTCTTCGGCCTGTTGTTGCAGGTGATTGGCGGCGCAGCGTTCCTGTTCGCCGGGCCGGACCTGCTCGGACCACTGGCCAGCGAAGGGTTGAAGCCACTGGCCCACAGCGGCTTCTGGACGCCGCTGGTGTTAGGCCTGGCCGCGATGGTCGGGGCCTGGCGCTTGCAACTCGGCAACCATGCCTCGGCATTTGATGTGCTGAGCTTGCAGCGTTTGTCCGAAGTGCTGCTGGTGTGGGGCGCGGGATGGTGGGCGCTGGCGTGGATCAGTGAAATGCTGCGTTTTGCACCGTTGAATCTGCAAGCGACCTTGCTGCTGGCGGTTGCCGCCGTGAGCGTGGCGCTGTGGACAGTGTTGGCGTTGCGCCTGAAATGGCCGTTGCTCGGCCTGCTTTGCACCTTGCTGATTCCCGCTGCCGGTCTGGTCCTGCTCGCCGCATGGCACTCGCGTTATCACCCGGCCGCCGATTTCGGTTGGCTGGTCTGGGCAGCGGTGTTCGTCGTGCATTTCATCTCCCTGCGACGCCTGGCGCCGATGTTGCCGGCGCGTGCCCTGAGCACCGCCCATGTGCTCGGCTGCTGGCTGTTGATCGGTGTGCTGGCGCTGGAGCTGCGTTACGGCCTGCTGTTGCTGTCCGAGCAGTACAACGCCTGGCGCTGGTTGGGTTGGGCGATTCTGCCGAGTCTGTACCTGGTGCTGATGGCGGCGCCGCGCAACTGGCCGTGGCCCGTTTCGGCTTATCCACGCGAATACCGTTTCTTCGCGGCGGCACCGTTGGCGGTGCTGATGCTCGGATGGTTCTGGCTGGCGAATAGCGTCAGCGACGGCACGGCTGAGCCTTTGCCCTATGTGCCGCTGGTCAATCCGCTGGAGCTGGGGCTGCTGTTTGCGCTGTTCGGTGTCTACGTCTGGTCCCGCAGCGCCGTGACGCAACTGTCGATCCGCAAGGACTACGTCGCCCATGCCACGCAATTGATCGCCGGAGTCTCGCTGTTCGTCTTCTTCACCGCGCTGGTGATGCGCACCGCTCACCATTGGGGCGGCGTGCCGTTCGAGCTGGATGCGTTGCTTGAATCCATGCTCGTGCAGGCTGGCCTGTCCATCGTCTGGACCTTGGTCGCTCTCGGCCTGATGATCGGCGGCCATCTGCGCCATCGTCGCGAAGTGTGGCTGATCGGCGCGGCGCTGATTGCGCTAGTGGTCGCCAAGCTGTTCTTTGTCGAACTGAGCAACCGTGGCGGGCTGGCGCGGATCGTGTCGTTTATCGGNGTCGGCGTGTTGCTGCTGGTGGTGGGCTATTTCGCGCCGCTGCCACCAAAACGTGCCGAGGCTGCGCCGGATGCTGAAAGGCCGGCCCCTGAAACCGAAGGAGTGTCGTCTTGAGTCAGAAGTTGAATCTGGGCTGGTTGGGCGCGGTTGCGCTGGGCGTGGCGCTGTCCGCCAGCGCTCAGGAAAAACCGGCGGACTTCGCCACGCAGGTGCCGTTGTCGGTGAGCGGCGAGGGACCTTGGTATCGCCTCGATTTACCCTTGAGTGTGCAACTGAATGCCCGGCAAACGGACCTCAGCGATGTCCGTGTGTTCAACGCTGCCGGCGAGGCCCAGGCCTACGCCTTGGCGCGCGAGGCGGCGTCAACCCGGGAAAATCGCACGCTGACCGACGTGAAATGGTTCCCGCTGTACACCTCGGCGGACGCCACGGAGCGGGCGCCGGGTATCCGCGTGCAATCCAGCGCCAACGGCACCTTGGTCGAGGTGCAGCCGTCCACTCAGTTGGAGGCGGGCGAAGAATTACTCCGCGGCTGGTTGCTCGATGCCAGCGCCATCAAGGCGCCGTTGCAGCAGTTGATCCTCGACTGGACCAGCGAGCAGGATGGCTTTCAGCGTTTCACCATCGAGGCCAGCGACGACTTGCAGCATTGGCAGTCGTGGGGCGAAGGGCAGGTGGCGCGGCTGACGTTTGCCGATGAGCGGGTCGAGCAGCATGAAGTCGGCTTGCCGGGGCAATCGGCGCGTTATCTGCGCTTGCTGTGGAATTCACCGCAATCGGCGCCGGCGCTGACCTCTGCGCAGCTGCAAAGCGCGAACCCCCGCAGTCTGCCGCTGCCGTTGGTCTGGTCGCAGCCGCTGACGGGCAGCAGCGTGAAGGCGGGTGAATACACGTGGCAATTGCCGATGGGGCTGAATGTCGAGCGGGTGCAGGTTGAGCTGAGTCAGCCCAATAGCCTGGCGCCGGTGACGTTGTCCGGTCGTCGCGAAAGCAGCCTGCCGTGGCAGCCGCTCAGCAGCGGTTTGCTCTATCGCCTGACCCAGAGTGGCCAGGACGTGGTGCAGAACGAATTGCAGCTGTCGGGGCAGACCGTGCAGCAGTTGAAACTTGTCGTGGATGAGCGCGGCGGTGGCCTGGGCGCTGAAGCGCCGACGGTGAAGTTTGCTGTGCGCTCGACGCAATTGGTGTTCCTGGCGCGCGGGGCCGGGCCTTTTACGCTGGCGCTGGGGAGTGCGACGGTGAAGGCGGCGAACCTGCCGTTGTCGACGCTGATCCCGGATTACAGCGCGCAGAAGTGGGCGGCGCTTGGCAAGGCGTCGGTGGAAGGTGCGGCGGTGGTGAGCAACACTTCCACGGTGAAAACGGCCGCGACGACGGACACGAACTGGAAGAAGTTCGGGTTGTGGGGGGTGTTGTTGCTGAGTGTGCTGTTTCTGGCGGCGATGGCGTTCAGTTTGCTGCGCAAGCCCCCCATAAAACCCTGAGAATGGCTGGCGCTGCGCGCCATTCGCGAGCAAGCCCGCTCCCACATTCGACCGAGTATTTCTGATGAGACTCGGTCA
>NZ_NMOJ01000110.1 GCF_002251635.1 Pseudomonas mandelii | reverse complement strand
CTTGCTCGCGAAGGCTGACTATCAAGCGAAGAAAATCTCAAAACTGCCACTTATGCCCGGCCCACATCCGGCCGGTTTAGAACTACGCTCAACCCGGCGCATGAACTCTATTGGGCGTATCACGTCTGATAGGAGGAAATGCGCCTCGACTCGCGTTAAACTGCGCGGGTTTTTAGCCCCCCATTNCTCCGGAGCCTTACATGTCCCGCGTTACCCTGAGTCGCTATTTGATCGAGCAGACCCGCAGCAACAACACGCCTGCCGATCTGCGCTTCCTTATCGAAGTGGTGGCGCGTGCTTGCAAGGAAATCAGCCACGCCGTGTCCAAAGGCGCACTGGGTGGCGTTCTGGGCAGCATGGGCACTGAAAACGTCCAAGGCGAAGTGCAGAAGAAGCTTGATGTGATGTCCAACGACATCCTGCTCGAAGCCAACGAATGGGGCGGTCACCTGGCCGGCATGGCGTCCGAAGAAATGGACAATGCCTACCAGATCCCGGGCAAGTACCCAAAAGGCGCGTACCTGCTGGTATTCGACCCACTGGACGGTTCGTCCAACATCGACATCAACGCGCCGGTCGGCACCATCTTCTCGGTACTGCGTTGCCCGAACGAGTACCTGAGCCAGAACGAGCCCNTGAACGAAAAGGCCTTCCTGCAGCCAGGCACCGAGCAGGTCGCTGCCGGTTATGCGATCTACGGCCCACAGACCATGCTGGTGCTGACCCTGGGCAATGGCGTAAAGGGCTTTACCCTGGACCGTGAAATGGGCAGCTTCGTGCTGACCCACGAAGACATCACTATTCCTGCCTCCACCCAGGAATTTGCGATCAACTCGTCCAACCAGCGNCACTGGGAAGCGCCGGTCCAACGTTACGTCGGCGAATTGCTGGCGGGCGAGGAAGGCCCGTTGAAGAAGAACTTCAACATGCGCTGGGTCGCCGCGATGGTGGCCGACGTGCACCGTATCCTGACCCGTGGTGGCCTGTTCATGTACCCACGTGACAGCCGCGAGCCCTCCAAGCCTGGCAAACTGCGCTTGATGTACGAAGCCAACCCGATGTCGTTTCTGGTTGAGCAAGCAGGCGGCGCGTCCACCGACGGCCACCAGCGCATCCTCGACATCCAGCCTGAAGGCCTGCACCAGCGTGTGGCGGTGTTCCTTGGTTCAAAAGAAGAAGTCGAACGCGTCACGGCTTACCACAAGGAATAAACCATGACCGCGCCCTGGCAGCCGTTGCTCGAATGGTGGTTCGGAACCCTCGAATCCCCCCAAGACATAGCGGCTGACAAGGGCAAGTTATGGTTCGGCAAGCGCGACAGCCAGGACCTCGAAGCGCAGGCGCGTTTCGGGGACTGGGTCGAGCAGGCACTGGCCGGCGGATTGACTGACTGGGCGCAACGCCCCGAAGGTTGGCTGGCCCTGGTGCTGCTGCTCGATCAACTCCCGCGAATGATCTTTCGCGACACTCCCAAATCCTTTTCAGGTGATCTCAGGGCTCAGGCACTGGTGGCGCAAGGTATTGCGGCGGATTTCGATCGGCAGTTGCGGCCGATTCAGCGGGTGTTTATCTACCTGGTGTTTGAGCATTGCGAGCACCTGGCGGTGCAGAACGAGGCGGTTTCGCGCTATATCGATCTGGTTGCACAGCAGCCGGAGGCCGATCGGAAACTGTTTACCGACTATCTGAACTATGCCGAGAAGCACCAGCGGGTGATTGCGCGGTTTGGGCGGTTTCCGCACAGAAATGCGGTGTTGGGGCGGGCGTCTACGGCTGAGGAGTTGGCGTTTCTTTCTGGGCCTGGTTCAAGGTTCTAGTTCTAGGTTGCTGCTGATTGCCCCTTCGCGGGCAAGCCCGCTCCCACACAAGATTTGTGTCCACCGAAGATCCCTGTGGGAACGGGCTTGCCCGCGATGAGGCCAGTGAAAGCAGCTTAGATCCGGAAGCTACCCACCAACTGTTTAAGCCGCGCCGCCTGCTGCTCAAGATCCGCACACGCACGCAACGTCGACTGCAAGTTCTCCACGCCTTCCTGGTTCAACGTGTTGATCTCGGTGATGTCGACGTTGATCGACTCCACCACCGCCGTTTGCTCTTCAGTCGCGGTCGCCACGGACTGGTTCATCCCGTCGATCTCACCAATACGCTGGGTCACGCTGCCCAGACGCTCACCGGCCTGGTTGGCGATGCCGACGCTGCTTTCGCTCTGGCGCTGGCTGTCGGTCATGGTGCTCACCGCTTCCCGGGCGCCGACTTGCAGTTCCTCGATCATCTTCTGCACTTGCTGCGCCGAATCCTGAGTCCGGTGGGCGAGGNCGCGCACTTCGTCGGCGACCACGGCAAAACCACGGCCGGCCTCACCGGCACGCGCCGCTTCGATGGCCGCGTTCAATGCCAGCAAATTGGTCTGCTGCGAGATGCTGGTGATCACTTCCAGAATCTGCCCGATGTTCACGGTGTTGCTGTTGAGCGTTTCGATGTTGCCGCACGAATCGCTGATCTTCGCCGAGAGCTGCTGCATCGCCGCGATGGTTTTATCCACCACTTGCTGACCGTCTTCGGCCAACGCGCGGGCGTCGCTCGAATGCTGGGAGGCGAGGGCGGCGTTCTGGGCGATTTCCTGGGCGGCGGCGCCCAGTTCGTTGATCGCCGCAGCCACGCTGCTGGTGCGCGAGGCTTGTTGATCTGAATTGAACATCGACGAGTTCGAGGCCGCCACTACACGCAGCGCCACTTCGTTGACCTGGCCGGTGGCCGAGGACACTTCGCGAATCGAGGTGTGAATACGCTCGACGAAGCGGTTGAACGAGGTGCCCAAGGCACCGAATTCATCGTGGCCGTGGATGGTCAGGCGTTTGGTCAGGTCACCTTCGCCTTCGGCGATGTCATGCATGGCGCGGCCCATGGTCAGCAGCGGCTGCATCAGGAAGCTGATCAACATGCCCAGCAGCGCGATGATGATGACCACGGCGATGACCATGGCGATGATCGCCGAGGTGCGGAATTCGCTGAGCATCGAGAACGCGGTGTCCTGGTCCAGCACCAGTGCCACGTACCAGTCGGCCGAAGGCACACCGTTGACGTGGGTAAAGGAGATGAACTGGGTCTTGCCGTCGAGCTCGACTTCTTTCATGCCCGGGCTGACTTTCGGTGCGCCGTTCGGGTAGGCCTCGGCGAGGCTCTTGAGCACCAGTTTGCTGTCCGGGTGGATCAGGATCTTGCCGTCGGCGCTGACGATGAACGCGTGGCCGTGACCGCCGAAGTTCAGCGAGTTGATGATTGCGCTGACGCTCGACAGGTCGATGTCCGCACCGGCGACGCCGATCATCTGGCTCTGATGCTGCACCGGCGTGGCCACGGTGATCACCAGTTTGCCGGACGAGGCGGCGATGTACGGTTCGGTGACGATGGTCTGTTGCGCGCTGTTGGCCGCCTTGTACCAGCCACGGGCGCGAGGATCGTAGTCTGCCGCGCGATTGCCCGCCGGGACCGAGAACATCACGCCGTCGGTGCCACCGAAGTAACTGAGCTGGAAGTTGCCGGTGTAGGCCGGCAAGTCGATGGCGCGCTTGAGGCTGGCGGGTGTGCTGCCGTCCACGGCGATCTGCTGGGACAACGATTGCAGCAACTGGATGCGGCTTTCCAGCCAGGTCTGAATGTTGCTGGTGGTCAGGCTGCCGAGTTCCTGCATCGAGGATTCGGTACTGCTGCGCAACGTCTGGCGCTGACGGTAGTCGTTGAACAGGATAAAGCAGGCGAACGCAACAGCGACCACGAGGGCGGCTGCCAGCAGGATCTTGTGGCTGAATTTCATGTTTCTGGTCATTAAATACACTACCGCGGAGGGGCTGGTCAGCGAGGGGGCGTCAATGTGCCACAGTCGAGGGCTTTGCGCTGCTTCTATGTCGACTGGCCAGCGCCAAAGATTAGGCGTGTTTTTACGAAAACCGATGAAATACTCAGCGGCGCAGGAAAGTCGCTGATTTTTCGAAAAAAGGCAGACGAGCGGCCTGATAAATAGCCGGGCAGTCGGGGAACCAGATAGGGGTTTTCTCTTCTAAGCTTCTGCTTGGCAGCCATGCCATTCCCCCTTCGCCCCAGGAGCTACACCATGTCGCTGCGTTCTATCGCCCTGCTCTCGTTCTGCGTGTTGTTGGCCGCATGCAGCAAGGTCAATCAGGAAAACTATTCGAAACTGTCGGCCGGCATGCCCAAGGCTGAGGTTGAAGCCTTGTTGGGTAAAGCCACTGATTGCTCGGGCGCGCTCGGCATGTCCAGTTGCACGTGGGGCGATAAAAACAGCTTTATCAGCGTGCAGTACGCCGGTGACAAAGTTCTGATGTTTTCCGGGCAAGGCCTGAAGTAATCCGGGGCAATAAGCCCACGGGAGAAAAACAATGAAGCGGTTATTGATACTCCTTTTTGCCGGCCTGGTATTGGCCGGCTGCGCCACTTCTGGCACAGATCCGTTGGCGCCGAAAACCGTCAACAGCGTCAATCTCAAGAAATACCAGGGCACCTGGTACGAGTTGGCCCGCCTGCCGATGTATTTCCAACGCAACTGCGCACAATCCGAAGCCCATTACACGCTCAATCCTGACGGCAACGTGCAGGTGCTGAACCGCTGCCTGACGGCGGACTGGCAATGGGAAGAGGCCAAGGGCACGGCTTATCCACAAGTGCCGGGCAAGACCGACAAGTTGTGGGTCGAGTTCGATACCTGGTTCTCGCGCTTGCTGCCAGGTGTGGCGAAGGGGGAATACTGGGTGCTGTACGTCAGCGACGATTACAAGACCGCCATCGTCGGTGACCCGAGCCGCAAGTACCTGTGGCTGCTGTCGCGGACGCCGACGGTCAACGGTGTCGTGCGTGAAGAACTGCTGAGCAAGGCGCGTCAGCAGGGCTACGACACCACGCGGCTGATCTGGCGCGCGTCGGATACGCAGATGGCCAAGACCTCGAACTGACGGTTAGCGAAGATCCAATGTGGGAGCGGGCTTGCTCGCGAAGGCGGTTGTGCATTCAACATTGATGTTGACTGACACGACGCCTTCGCGAGCAAGCCCGCTCCCACAGTTGTTTCCGGTGTCAGCCCAGGAGGTCGCGCAGGACTTGGGTGAACGCGCGGTTACTTTCTTCTTCTGCGGCATGACGCCCGTCCCGTACTACCCACTTCCCGTTGACCAGCACATCGCGCACCTGCCGATCACCACCGGCGAACAGCCAGCGATTGAGAATCCCGTCGCCACTGGCCGTTGCCAGGTATGGATCGTTGCCGTCCAGTACCAGCCAATCCGCGCGTTTGCCAACTTCCAATGCACCGATCGGCTGCCCCAGCGCCTGAGCGCCGCCATCCAGCGCGGCGTCATACAGCGTGCGGCCGACCATCGGCTGATCCGCGCCATACAGCCGNTTACGCCGCTGGTCGCGCAGGCGCTGGCCGTATTCCAGCCAGCGCAATTCTTCTACCACGCTGAGTGACACATGGCTGTCGGAGCCAATGCCCATGCGTCCGCCTTGGGCGAGGAAATCCACCGCCGGGAAAATCCCGTCGCCCAGGTTGGCTTCGGTGGTCAGGCACAGGCCAGCAATTGCGCGNCTCTTGGCCATGAGCGTGACTTCTTCCGGGTTGGCGTGGGTCGCGTGGACCAGGCACCAGCGCTGATCGACCTCGNCGTTTTCGTACAGCCATTGCAGCGGGCGTTTGCCACTCCAGCTCAGGCAGTCATCGACTTCCTTCTGCTGTTCGGCGATATGAATGTGCACCGGGCATTGCTTGTCGCTGGCCGCCAGCACTTCGCTGATCTGCTGCGGTGTGACCGCGCGCAACGAGTGGAAACACAGGCCCAGCGATTGCGCCGGTTGCTGCGCCAGGATCGGCTGCAAACGCGACTGAAGCGTGAGGTAGTTTTCGGTGCTGTTGATGAAGCGGCGCTGACCATCATTCGGCGCCTGGCCGCCGAAACCGGAATGGCTGTAAAGCACCGGAAGCAACGTCAGGCCGATACCGGCGGAACGGGCGGCCTGGCTGATGCGCAGCGCCAGTTCGGCAGGATCAGCGTAAGGCTGGCCATTGGTGTCGTGATGCACATAATGAAATTCCGCCACTGAGGTGTAACCGGCCTTGAGCATCTCGATATACAACTGGCGAGCAATGACGCCGAGTTGGTCAGGGCTGATTTTTCCGACGAGGCGATACATCAAGTCGCGCCAGGTCCAGAAACTGTCATTCGGATTACCCGCCACTTCCGCCAGTCCGGCCATGGCCCGCTGGAAGGCGTGGGAGTGCAGATTCGGCATCCCCGGCAGCAGCGGACCGCTTAGCCGTTCGGCGCCATCTGCATTGGAATCGGCCTGGATATGGGTCAACACGCCCTCGGCGCTGACTTCAANGCGTACATCGTTGGCCCATCCATTAGGCAGCAGCGCGCGTTCGGCAAAGAAAGCGGACATGGTTCA
>NZ_NMOJ01000011.1 GCF_002251635.1 Pseudomonas mandelii | reverse complement strand
CACACANCAGNCCGTCCTGGAAGTCGTTAACTAACCACGCGCAAATGTCGGAGCTTTTGTGGCGAGGGCGCTTGCTCCCGCTCGGCTGTGAAGCAGTCGCAATGCTTTTGGGGCCGCTGCGCGACCCAGCGGGAGCAAGCGCCCTCGCCACAAAGCCCGCTCCTACAGGGGATCTCAGTCTGGCTGAGACCGCTGACGAGCACCGCGTCACACCGGCGCGGCTTCCTCGATCTCAAAAGATTCATCGGACCGGTACTGCCCCGGTGTCATGCCAAACCAGCGGCTACAGGCTTTGTTGAAGCTGCTGTGGTCATGAAAACCAAGGAGATAGGCGACATGCTTCATGTTGAAGTGAGAATGGCGCAGGTAGAAATCGGCCAGTTGTCGGCGTACCGCATTCAGCACGTCCTTGAATTGCGTCCCTTCTTTTTCCAGCGCCCGTTGCAGCGTGCGCTTGCTGATGTTCAACGCTGCTGCGATCGACTCCATGTCGCATTGCCCCTGGCCCTGACTCAGGCGCTCGGTAATCAGCGCGCGAATCCGCCCGACAATGCAAAAACCAAACAGCAGGTCCAGTTGCGCTTCGGCAAAACTGTCATGCAGCACCGCCAGCTTTTCGTTGGCCATGCTCAACGGCCGCAACAGCTCCTGTCCGTCGAACAAAATACTGTCGTAAGGCGCGTCGAATTGCAGATTGGGGCCAAACAGGCGCCGATGCTCGGAGATGTCTTCGGGCTCGGGATAGGTGAATTCAACGCTCAAGGGATGCGGTGCGTCGCCACCCAACAACTTGCGGGAGAAACTCAGCAATGACGCCAGAGCGGAATCGGTGTACTGGCGCGGTTTGACCGAACCATGCTGTTGATGGTCGAGGCTGGACAAGCGGTAATGTTGCTGTTCGGCGGTAAAGAAAAGGCTGAACCCGGTGCCAATCAACGGACTGAAACGGACCAGGCGCTCAAGGGCCTTTTTCAGATTCAGGCTGGACATCATGGTGTAGCCGATGATCTGAAAGCTGCCGGGGTGGAAACTGCCATAGGCCCTCAAGCCAATGTCAGGATCGCCCGAGGCCTCGGCGGCCAGCTCCCATAGTCGATAGATGTTCTTTCGCTCGCAAAACGCACCTGGTTGGTCCGCGAGATCAATGTCTAGTCCAGCCTCCCGGCACAGACTGGCAACATCCAGTCCTTGAGCCGAAAGCGTATTTACCAGCACGCTGGCATAGCCTGAACTCATTCTATACATGGCGTCCTCAATGACCTGTGGAACCGGACATCCTGTCCGGAGCCATGACTGATCTGCGATGAATCAAAATACTAACGGGTGGTTCAGTCGCCAATATTGATCCCAGTATAGGTAATCCTCATTTTTCGCCACTGGTCCCGGCCATTCGTCGCCCCGATGCAACTAAACCGGACATGGCACCTTTGGACACCAGCCCGTCACCTCCCAACACTTCCGCATCCCCCGCCAATACCGAACAATCGCCCATCTTGCAGCGCAAAATACAAAAAGGAACGAAGCTTATGAAGTCGCTTGGTCGTATTGCGTTGGTCACGGGTGGTATGGGTGGGATTGGCACGGCGATCAGCCAGCGCCTGTACAAGGAAGGATTCAAAGTCATCGTCGGTTGCAGCGCTGATTCCGCCCGCAAGAACGACTGGATTGCCGGTCAACTGGCGGCGGGTTATCAGTTCGAATGCATCTACGGCGACATCACCGATTGGGAGTCGACGCGCAAGGCTTTCGAAATGGCGCACGAACAATTCGGCCCGGTCGATGTGCTGGTCAACAACGCAGGCATCACTCGTGATGCCTCCTTTCGCAAGCTGACGCCCGAAGACTGGAACGCGGTGATCGGCACCAACCTGACAGGCCTGTTCAACACCACCAAGCAAGTGATTGAAGGCATGTTGGCCAAGGGTTGGGGACGGGTGATCAATATCTCCTCGATCAACGGTCAGCGCGGCCAGTTCGGCCAGACCAACTACAGCGCGGCCAAGGCCGGCATCCATGGCTTCACCATGGCCCTCGCGCGGGAAGTGTCCGGCAAGGGCGTGACCGTCAACACCGTCTCCCCGGGTTATATCCAGACCAGCATGACCGCGGCCATTCGCCCGGACATCCTCGACACCATGATCGCGGCCACCCCCGTCGGGCGCCTCGGCCAACCCGAAGAAATCGCCTCGATCGTCGCCTGGCTGGCCTCCGATGAGTCGGGCTACAGCACCGGCGCCGACTTCTCGGTGAACGGCGGCATGAACATGCAGTAGACCGATCAGGGCAAGGACGCCCTGCTCCCGCTTGCCAGAATCTTAATGAGGTCACGCATGAACGAAGTCGTAATCGTTGCCGCTACTCGTACCGCCATCGGCAGTTTTCAAGGTGCCTTGTCCGCGATTCCAGCCACTGAGCTGGGTGCCACGTTGATCCGCCGTCTGCTGGAAGAAACCGGCCTGGACGGCGCGCAGATTGATGAAGTGATTCTCGGCCAGGTGCTCACCGCAGGCTCGGGGCAAAACCCGGCACGCCAGACGGCAATCAAGGCCGGCCTGCCCTTCACCACCCCTGCCCTGACCCTGAACAAGGTCTGCGGCTCGGGCCTCAAGGCCGTGCAACTGGCGGTCCAGGCGATCCGCTGCGGCGACGCCGAGCTGGTGATTGCCGGCGGTCAGGAAAACATGAGCCTGGCGCCTTATGTGCTGCCCAAGGCGCGCACCGGTTTGCGTCTGGGTCATGCGCAGTTGCAAGACAGCGTGATTCAGGACGGTTTGTGGGACGCCTTCAACGATTACCACATGGGCATCACCGCTGAGAATCTGGCCAAGCAGTACAGCCTCAGCCGCGAAGATCAGGACGTCTTCGCCGCCGCCTCGCAACAGAAAGCCGCCGCCGCCATCGAAGCGGGCTACTTCAAGGGTCAAATCACCCCGATTCTGATCCCTCAGCGCAAGGGCGATCCGCTGGTGTTCGATACGGATGAGCAACCGCGCCCGGGCAGCACGCTGCAAGCGTTGAGCAACCTTAAACCGGCGTTCCAGAAAGACGGCAGCGTGACCGCCGGCAACTCCTCGACCCTCAACGATGGCGCCGCCGTGTTGCTGCTGGCCAGCGCCTCCACTGCCGAAGCCCTCGGCTTGCCGGTGCTGGCGCGCATCAAGGCCTATGCCAGCGCAGGTGTGGACCCATCGATCATGGGCATCGGCCCGGTCCCGGCCACCCGTCTGGTGCTGGAGAAAGCCGGCTGGAGCCTTAACGATCTCGACCTGATCGAAGCCAACGAAGCGTTCGCCGCGCAATCACTGGCGGTCGGCAAGGAACTGGGTTGGGACACCGCCAAGGTCAACGTCAACGGGGGCGCAATTGCGCTGGGGCATCCGATCGGGGCGTCGGGCGCGCGGATTCTGGTGTCGCTGGTGCACGAACTGATTCGCCGTGACGGCAAAAAAGGCCTGGCCACGTTGTGCATCGGTGGCGGCCAAGGCGTCAGCCTGGTCATCGAACGATAAAAATAAGAAACACAGGACTGCTTGCTTGACTGCTGACGCGGTGCCGAATGGCGGCACCGCGGTTTTTTCTGCCCGGTTTACCGATGTGGGCAAGGAGTTCCATGGACAATAACGCGCACACCTTCAACACTTTCTGGTCAGGCCAGGTCCCGTTCATTGCCTCCTTTGCAGTGCAACAATTACGCCTTTGGGTCAGCACCAATCCATGGTTCACCGGCCAGGAATACGAGGAGTGGTTCGACCTGCCGCGCCCCACCCTGGAAAGCCTGCAAGCCGAGTATCAAACCCAATGGGGTGATCTGGGCCAGCGCCTGCTGACCGGCCAACCGTTTTCCTTTGAAGATCGACGTTTTTCCAGTGGCAACTGGAGCACCCCGCTGTTCGGTTCCCTCGCGGCGTTCTACTTGCTCAACGCCGGTTTTCTGCTGAAGCTGCTCGATAAACTGCCGATCAAAGACAAGAAACCCCGCCAGCGTCTGCTGTACCTGGTGGAGCAAGCGATTGCCGCTGGGGCGCCCAGCAACTTTCTGGCGAGCAACCCCGATGCCTTGCAACGCGTCGTCGACACTCAGGGCGGCAGCCTGTTCACCGGCCTGCTGCACCTGGCCAGCGACCTGCAAGAAGGCAAGATGCGCCAGTGCGACAGCGGCGCTTTCAAGGTCGGCGTCGATCTGGCCAACACCCCCGGCGAAGTGGTGTTCGAGAACGAACTGTTCCAGTTGATTCAGTACTACCCGCAAAGCGAAACCCAGTACCGGCGCCCGGTGTTCATCGTCCCGCCGTCGATCAACAAGTACTACATCCTCGACCTGCGACCGGACAACTCGATGGTTCGCCATCTGCTGCAACAAGGCCACCCGGTGTTCCTGATGTCGTGGCGCAACTTTGATCAGGCGCACGCCGGCACCACCTGGGATGATCTGATCGACACCGGCATCATCAAAGGCCTGCAAGTGACTCGCGAGATCAGCGGCGAGCAACGCCCCAATTGCGTGGGTTTCTGCATCGGCGGCACGCTGTTGAGTTCGGCGCTGGCCGTACTGGCAGCGCGCGGCGACAAGGACATCGCCAGCGTGAGCCTGTTGACTACCTTTCTCGATTACCTCGACACCGGCCCCATCGACATCTTCGTCGACGAACAACTGGTGGCCTACCGCGAGCGCACCATCGGCGGCCAGGAGGGCCCCATCGGCCTGTTCAAGGGCGAGGACATGGGCAACACCTTCTCGCTGCTGCGCCCCAATGATTTGTGGTGGAACTACAACGTCGACAAATACCTCAAGGGCCAGAAGCCGATTCCCCTCGACCTGCTGTTCTGGAACAACGACAGCACCAACCTTCCGGGGCCGATGTACTGCTGGTATCTGCGCCACACCTACCTGCAAAACGACCTGAAATCCGGGGATCTGGACTGTTGCGGAGTCAAACTCGACCTGCGCGCCATCGATGCGCCGGCGTACATCCTCGCCACCCATGACGATCACATCGTGCCGTGGCGCAGCGCTTACGCCAGCACCCAATTGCTCTCCGGGACCAAGCGCTTTGTGCTGGGTGCCTCCGGGCACATCGCCGGGGTGATCAACCCGCCAGCCAGGGAAAAACGCCATTACTGGACCAACAATCGGGTTTCGAAGGAGCCTGACACCTGGTTCATGAATGCCCAGGAGCATGCCGGTAGCTGGTGGAATGACTGGTTCGTCTGGTTGGCAGACCAGTCCGGCGAGCGCCAGCCTTCCGTGCTGCACACCGGCAACGCGCAATACCCGGCGTTGGAGTCGGCGCCTGGGCGGTATGTGATGCAATGAACAACGGCCCCGCGCACTGACCGATAGTGCGCGGGGCCGTTCTTCGCGCGGCCCCGCAAAAACCCAAACACAGCACATCGCTTCAATATTCCCGCCTGAAACTGCGCAACCATGGCCTCCTCACTCACCCGTAAGGATCTCGCCATGGCCATCGCCAAAGCTGTTCCCGGCAAAACCCTGCTGACCCCGACCGACCACACCCTGATCATGATCGATCACCAGTCGCAGATGTCCTTTGCAACCAAGTCGATCGACGCCGTCACCCTGCGCAACAACGCCGCCCTCGTGGCCAAGGCCGCGCGCGGCTTCAAGGTCTCGACCATCCTGACCACTGTTGCCGAGAAGAGCTTTTCCGGGCCGATCTTCGACGAAATCAAGTCGGTGTTCCCGGAACACAACGTCATCGACCGCACCAGCATGAACACCTGGGAAGACGAGCGCATCGCGGTTGAAGTCAACGCCTTCGGCAAACAGAAAATCGTCCTCGCCGGCCTGTGGACCTCGGTGTGCATCGTCGGCCCGGCGCTGTCGGCCATCGACCAGGGTTTCGAGGTCTACGTGATTGCCGACGCCTGTGGCGACGTCAGCACCGAAGCCCATGAAATGGCCATGCAGCGCATGATCCAGATCGGCGCCCGTCCAATGACCTCGCTGCAATACCTGCTCGAACTGCAGCGCGACTGGGCACGTACCGAAACCTATGAAGAAACCGTGAAAACCTCGATTGCCAACGGTGGCTCCTACGGTCTCGGCCTGATCTACGCCAAAACCATGTTCGGTGCCTCGGAAGGCCACTAAGCGCTTTTCCTATAAAAAGCGGGCGACTGCGGACCTTCCGCAGTCGCTGCTGCGTGGTGATTGACCAATGAAGTTTCGCAAGCAAGTTCTCCCCTTTTGGTTGTCGATGCTATTCGCCGGAACAGCCCTGGCTGATGAAGCCGCACCAGGGTTTCTGGACGGCGCAAACCTTGAAGTGCTCAGCCGAAACTTCTACCTCAACAGCGACTACCGGTCCCCTTCGCCGACAGGCAAAAGCTATAAAGCCGAGTGGGCTCAAGGCTTTATCAGCGCTTTTGAATCTGGATTCACACCCGGCACGCTCGGCTTTGGCCTCGACGCCCACGCCTTTCTGGGACTGAAGCTGGATGGCGGCAAGGGACATTCCGGGACCGGATTGTTGCCCGTGAATGATGACAGCCGTAGCGAAGGCAACTATTCCAGTGGCGGTGGCGCGCTGAAAATCAGAGCCTCCCGAACCACCTTGGCCTTCGGCGAAATGATGGTGGAAACCCCGGTGTTCGACACCGCGGACAAACGCCTGCAACCGGAATACGCCACAGGTTTTCTGTTGAACAGCCGCGAAATCGATGACGTGAATCTGCTGGCCGGGCATTTCACCGCATTCAAAAACCAGGACAGTTCTTCGAGCAAAGGCAACTTCTACGGCTACGGCGCCAACACCGAAGCCGGCGGCATTACGTTTCTGGGCGCTGACTTGTTCACTCAACGCCCCGTCGGCGGCGCGCTCTATGCCTCAGAACTCACCGACACTTGGCATCAGTACTACGCCAACTTGCACCTGAAGCAGCCCGGGGTGTTCCTCGACGCCAATCTCTACCACACGCAAGACACCGGCAAAGCGCTGGCCGGTCCCATCGACAACACCGCGTTCAGCCTGTCGGGCAAGTACACCGTCGATGCCCACGCCTTCACCCTGGCCTATCAAAAAATTAATGGCGATACGCCGTTCGATTTTGTCGGCGGCGACTCGATCTACCTCGCCAACTCGATCAAGTACGCCGACTTCAACGGTGCCCACGAGCGCTCATGGCAGGCGCGTTACGACCTCGATTTTGGCACCTTCGGGATTCCCGGCCTGAAATTCATGACGCGTTACGTCCTGGGCAGCCAGATCGACGGCACCCATGCACCCAAGGGCGGCGCCTACAATCCGTTTGATGCGTCCGTCGGCGAATATGTGCCACAACAAGGCGATGGCGGCCGGCATTGGGAGCGCGACATCGACCTGCACTACATCGTGCAGTCGGGGGCGGCCAAGGGGTTATCGCTGCAACTGTCCCATGTCTCGCATCGGGCCAATGCGGCGCAGGCCGGCGATGATATTGACCGGGTTTATGTGGTCATCCAGTACCCGCTGAGCTTCGGGCCTCTCTGAAGGGGAAATGGCGGAAGGCAGCCGGAGTCGAACCTGCCCGGGAACGGATGCCGTCCCCAACCGGGTTTGAAGCCCGGCCGCGCCACCGGGCGCGATTGCCTTCCTTGAAGTCAGTTTCCTGATGGCTGGGCCAAGGCATTGTCGAGGCGCAAATGGCGCTTGTCGCCAAAACGTCGGGTCAGGCCCAGCCGGTCGAAGTATTCGAGGATCTGGATGCTGCGCTTGCGCCCCAGGCCCACGGCATCGCGAAACGCCGTGACCTGAATCACCGGGTTCTGCGCGGCCAGTTGCACAAGCATAGCCGCCAATCGGCGGATGACTGCGTCGGTGTAAAACAGGTCGCGGACGACTTGATGCACCAGCCCCAGCCTCGCCATTTTGCGCAGCAACAAGCGCACCGTCGCTTCGTCATGGCCGAGGTCGCGCACCCACGGTGCATTGAATCCGGCCTGTTCGAACAACGGTTGCAGTTGTTGCCACAACGCTTCGTCCTCTTCACTCAAGCGCACCTGATGCTCGGGCAAGTGCAGCCACGGCCCGCTGGCCAGCATGGCGCCGCTGGTGAGTAATTCGTCGACCAGGCTGATGAAAGTCGGCCGATCCAAAGATGTCCCGGCGAAACGCCGCAGGCGATCCCGGTCGGGTCCCATCTGGTCCGGCTCGAGTTGGTGAAAGCGTGCCAGATGCTCCAACAACGACGTTTTCAGGGACTCCCAACGGTCAGCGCTGAACAACAACGGTCCTTGGCGTGTATCGATCAAACGCACATCGGCGGGCAGGACCCAAGTGTCACGCGGCCGGTTGAACTGACGCTCCAGGCGTTGCGGGTCGAGCCCGGTTTCGCTGTTGCGCAATAACGCAGGCAGCACGTCTTCCAGATCATTGCGGGTCCCGAGTGCCTGAAGCTGCGCCAATCGCTCGGGACTGCGACGGTGTCGGGTCGGCGCAAACGGGTCGAGCACCCGGCCACCGCCGAGGGTCCGTTGGGCGCTCTGGTCACGCAGAATCAAAGGATCGCCCTTCACCGCCTGCACCGGCGCATTCAGCAGGATCTGCGCGAACATCCGCTCACCCGGCGCAACACTGGCACCTTCCAGCAGCGCCACTCGCCCCGTGACATCCTGCGTCCCCAAGTGAACATGCACCGCTTGAAAATGCTCGAACGCCTTGGCTTCGCTGGCCAGCAACCGCATGTCGATGTCCAGGCGCTGGGTCGGTGCGTAAAGCCACTCTGACACCAGCCAGTGGCCACGGTGAATCTGCTCCAGTGCCAAGCGCTCGGCACTCAGGTTCAGCGCCACTCGCTGACCCGCCACCCCAATCTCTGCGGCCTGGTTTTGCGCATGCAAGCCGCGCACGCGCACGGGTTTGCCCAACGGACCGAGCATCAGCGTATCGCCCACGGCAACCTGCCCGGACAGCGCCGTGCCGGTCACCACAATGCCGGCGCCGGCCACGCTGAACGCACGATCGATCGCCAAACGAAAACCGCCACGGGTGCTGCGTTGCAGCACATCACGCTGCGCATCCAGCAAGGCCAGACGCAACGTCTCGATACCCTCCCCGGTCACGCTCGACAGCGCAATCTGCGGTGCGCTTGCATACGGCCCGGGCGCGAGCAAGCTTTCGATTTGTTCGCGCGCGGCCTGCACGCGGGCCGGATCGACCCGGTCGCATTTACTGATCACCACCAGGGCCCGAGGGATGCCCAGCAGTTCGACGATTGCCAGATGTTCGCGGGTCTGGGGCATGACGCCGTCATCCGCGGCGACCACCAGCAACACCAGATCGATGCCCTGGGCCCCGGCGAGCATGTTGTGGGTGAAGCGTTCATGACCGGGTACGTCGATAAACCCGGTCAGTGCTGCGCCCGGTTCCAGCGCGGCGTAGAGATAGCCGAGGTCGATGGTCATGCCGCGTTCACGTTCTTCGCGCCGACGGTCGCCGGCCTGGCCGGTCAAGGCCTGGAGCAACGTCGTCTTGCCGTGGTCGATGTGCCCGGCGGTGCCGACGATCACCCCGGCACCTGCAATTGATCGAGTTGCGCCAGCCACGCGGTTTCGTCATCCAGTTGGCGCAAATCCAGCCACAGCGCGTCGTCGTCAATTCGGCCCAGCACTGGAATGGTCAGCTGACGGAGCGCTGCCTCCAGTCCGAGCAATTGCCGGCCACGCAGACGCTTACTGACAAGCGGCCTGAGGCACAACGCCGCGCTTGGCAGGCGCGCCACCGGTTGGCTGCCGCTGCCGATCATCCCCAGCGCCGCCACCGCGCTGACGCTCCAGCCATCGCCCACGGCCTGCGCCAATGACGGTTGCAGGCGTTCGGCTTGCAACAGAATGTCGGCCTGCGGTCGGGTCAGCAGGCGCAGGCTCGGCAGTCGTTCGGCCAGTCGATCGGGATTGCGGTACAGACCCAACACCGCTTCCAACGCCGCCAATGTCAGCTTGTCGACCCGCAACGCCCGCTTGAGCGGGTTCTTTTTGATCTTCGCGATCAACTCTTTACGGCCGACGATCAACCCGGCCTGGGGACCGCCGAGTAACTTGTCGCCGCTGAAAGTGACGATGTCCGCGCCATCGATCAATGCCTGGCGCACCGTGGGTTCGGCGGGCAAACCCCAACGGGTCAGGTCCAGCAAACTGCCGCTGCCAAGGTCTTCGAGCAGTGGCAGCCCGTGCTTGTGCGCCAGCTCAGCCAACTCGGCCGTCGGCACTCGGGCGGTGAAGCCTTCAATGGCGTAATTGCTCGCATGCACCCGCATCAGCAGACCACTGCGCGGGCCAATCGCCGCCTCGTAATCCCGGGCATGGGTGCGGTTGGTGGTGCCGACTTCGTGCAGCCGGACCCCGGCACGGGCCATGATGTCGGGAATGCGAAACGCGCCACCAATTTCGATCAGCTCGCCCCGGGAGATGATCCCTTCCCTGCGCGCGCCCAGGCTGTTGAGCGTCAGCAGCACGGCGGCGGCATTGTTGTTGACCACGGTCACAGCTTCGGCGCCGGTCAGTTCGCGGATCAGGCCTTCGATCAGGTCGTCACGGTCGCCGCGTTTGCCGCTTTGCAGGTCGAATTCAAGATTGAGCGGATAGCGAGCGGCCATTTGCACCGCTTCGATGGCTTCTTCGGGCAACAAGGCGCGGCCGAGATTGGTGTGCAGCACCGTGCCGGTCAGATTGAACACTCGGCGCACATGGCTGCGATGCTGGAGGGCCAGGCGCTCGCCCGCTCTGCCAGCCAAGACTTCGGGGGTGATTTCAACGGCGTCGAGCTGGCTTGACAGTACCGGTTCGCGCAGGTCATCCAGCAACTGCCGCAGGCTGGCCAGCAGCGCGTCACGCCCAAAGCGCTCGGCCAATGGCAGGCACGCCGGATGGCGCAGCAAACTGTCGATGGAAGGCAGCCGCAAGGCTGGGCTGGCGGATCTGGCAGGCATCAGGCGCTCCCGCAAACGTTGACTGTCGTGCCTGAGTGTAGCCGTTGTGCTTAATCGCCTCCCGGAGCGAGCAGAAGATTCGGTGCCGGGCGCAAGTAACCTTCCTGTTCCAGACGCATGTCCAGCATCAGGCTGGTCAGGTCGGTCGAGAGCGCTTCGGCCTCGGCGTCGTTTTCCAGGTACAGCAGTTTCAGGTAGCTGTGGCAGCCGGGGCAGGTTTCGGCGCGCAACGGCGCCTGATTGGCGGCATGGCGGTCGTCATCGAGGCTGACGTATTCCAGGCCTTTGCTTTGTTCGCAATACACGCATTTGACCCGCACCACATGCCATTCGCAGGCGCACAACGAACACACCAGATAACGCAATCCGTTGTGTTTGCCGCGATGGCGAATGACCCCGGCCATGGCCGGTGAACCACAGGCCGGGCATTGGTTGAGGCTGTCGCCAGGTTTCAGCGCAAGGTCCGGGGTGTTCAGCAGCCAGTGACTGAAGGCGGCTTGCAACGCCGCGCCGAGAAACGGCACCAGCGCTGCCGGCAGCATCGAATACTGGCCGCTGACCAAGGCGATCGCCCAGGCTTTGCGTTGCCCGCTATTGGCATTGCGCAAGGTCGCGACCGCTTTGTCGACGGCCGAGTCTGGCGGTGGCGAGTACCGCTGCAACACCGCATCGAGATACGGCAACCAGGCGTCCTCGCGCACCAGGCTGTCGGCGGCGAACGGTGGCAAACCGTGTTGCTGGCACATTCGCAGGCGCTCGGGATCGAGCGGGGCCGTTTCAGGCGGATCGTCCAACAGGTGTTGCTGAACGCGGCACAGGTCGACCACCAGTTTCAGGTAATCGACCAGTGGGTGCCCGTCCGCCAGTTTTTCCAGGCGCAGCGCCCGCAACGCGAACAGGTTGTTCGGTGGCAGGTGCAGGAACGGCGGTGAACCCGCCGCCGCTTCGATCTCTCCAGGCTCAAGAATGGTCGCCAAGGGGTCATCCTTTTTTGCGGATCGGGTGATCAGGGTTTTCGTCCCGGGTCACTTCCCGAAACCAGAGTTCATGGTGCTTCTTCGCCCAGGCGCGGCTGACCCAGCCATGCACCATGGCGCTGACCGAACCCTTGATCCAGAGGCCGGCATAGATGTGAACGATGATGCTCAACACCAGCACAAAACCGGCCAAGGCATGCAGCAGCATCGCCCAGCGAATCGAGGTGATGCCGAAGTACGCGCTGAAATACGCACGCCAGATCACCAGACCGCTGAACAGCAACACCAGCATGCACAACAACAAGGTCCAGAACAGCAGCTTCTGCCCCGGGTTGTACTTGCCGATCGGTGGCACGCCCTCCTCCTCATTGCGGATCACCCGCCCAACGCGCCGGAGCCACAACCGATCATTGCTGATAAAGAAATTCGCCCGAAAGAACTGGATGACCAGGCCGAGGAACAAAACAAACATCACCACGCCCATGAACGGGTGCAGGATGCGCGTCCACGGCCCGCCGCCGAACAGGTGGCTGAGCCAGAACAGCGCCGGATGAAACAGCGCCAAGCCAGACAGGGCGGCCATGAAAAACAGGATCGCCACCAGCCAGTGATTGGTGCGCTGGTTCGCGGTGTAGCGCAGGATCTGTCTGCGGATCATGGTCTGTCCTCCCCGCGCGGATCAAAGGTGTGCACCGACGGATCGACTTCATGCACGGCCGGATCCTTGAGCGGCGGCAATTCATCCTCCTCGACCAACTGCGGTCCGACGCGTACGTAATGGAAGAACCCGGCCAGCACCGCCAGACCCATGGCCAACAATCCCAAGGGCTTGCTCACGCCCTTCCACAGTTCCACCAGCGGGCTGATTGTCGGGCTGCCCGGCAAACCGGCGTAGAGCGTCGGCGTGTCCGCGTGATGCAGCACATACATGACGTGCGTACCGCCCACGCCGTCGGGGTCGTACAGGCCGGCGTGATCGAAGCCACGGCTTTTCAGGTCGACGATGCGTTCGGCGGCGTGTTCCTTCATGTCTTCCTTGCTGCCGAACACAATGGCCCCGGTCGGGCAGGTTTTCACGCAGGCCGGTTCCAGCCCCACTTCCACCCGGTCCGAACACAAGGTGCATTTATAGGCCTTGTGATCCTTTTGCGAGATCCGCGGAATGTTGAACGGGCACCCGGTGATGCAATAGCCGCAACCGATGCAATGGTCCTGATCGAAATCGACGATGCCATTGGCGTGCTTGATGATCGCCCCTGGGCTTGGGCACGCTGCCAGGCAACCGGGCTCGGCGCAGTGCATGCAGCCGTCCTTGCGGATCAGCCATTCCAGGTTGCCGGCATCGGTTTCATGCTCGGTGAAGCGCATCAGGGTCCAGGTGTCTGCGCTGAGGTCTTGAGGGTTGTCGTAGGTGCCGAGGTTGTGGCCGACGTCGTCGCGCAACTCGTTCCATTCCGAGCAGGCGACCTGGCAGGCCTTGCAACCGATGCACTTGGTGGTGTCGATCAGCTTGGCCACTTCCTCCTGGTTGCGCACCGAGGACGGCACGGTGGTGGTGGCCGAACGGGCAATGATGTCTTGGCTGGCCATTTAGACTTTCTCCACGTTGACCAGGAATGACTTGGATTCCGGGGTCTGTGTGTTGCCATCGCCGAGGAACGGCACCAGGGTGTTGGTCAGGTAACCGTGGCGCGTGAGGCCGGTAAAGCCCCAGTGCAACGGGATGCCGATCTGGTGCACCACCTGATTGTTGACCTGCAGCGGACGAATCCGCTTGGTCACCACCGCCACCGCTTCGATGTGCCCGCGCTTGGAACTGACGCGGACCCGGTCGCCGGCGACAATGCCTTTCTCCTTGGCCAGCACTTCACCGATCTCGACGAATTGCTCGGGTTGGGCAATTGCGTTGAGCTTGCAATGCTTGCTCCAGAAGTGGAAATGCTCGGTCAGCCGGTAGCTTGTCGCCGCATACGGATAGTCTTTGGCCACGCCGAGGGAATCCCACACCGAATCGAAGATCCGTGCCGCCGGGTTGCTGGTGGCTTTTTTGTTTTCCGGGTGCAGCGGGTTGATGCCGATCGGGGTCTCGAACGGCTCGTAGTGCTCGGGGAATGGGCCCTCGTTCATCTTGTCGACGGCGAAGAACCGCGCGATGCCTTCGGGGTTCATGATGAACGGGTTCATCCCGGCTTCCGGCGGCGAGTCGGCCTTGAAGTCCGGCACATCGGTGCCGCCCCAGGCTTTACCGTTCCACCATACAAGGCGCTTTTTCTCATCCCAAGGCTTGCCTTGCGGGTCGGCCGAAGCACGGTTGTAAAGAATCCGCCGGTTGGCCGGCCAGGCCCAGGCCCAGCCCTGATGTTGATGCATGCCGTAGGGGTCGCTGTTGTCGCGCCGGGCCATTTGATTGCCCGTCTCGGTCCAGCTGCCGCAGAAAATCCAGCAGCCGGAGGCCGTACTGCCATCGTCCTTGAGTTGGCCAAAACCGGCGAGTTGCGCATTGCCCTTGATCGTCGCGCCAGTGGCGTCGGTAAAATCGGCAATGGCATAGCCGTTGATTTCCCGCGCCAGTTCTTCCGGCGAGGGTTCGTCGGCGATCTTGTACGGCCAGGACAGTTTGAGGATCGGGTCGGGATAAGCCCCGCCCTTGGCTTGATAGCGCTGGCGCAGGCGCAGGAACAGCTCGCTCATGATTTGCACGTCGGTGCGCGCTTCACCCGGTCCGTCGGCGCCTTTCCAGTGCCACTGCAGCCAGCGGCTGCTGTTGACCAGCGAACCGTCTTCCTCGGCGAAACAGGTGGTGGGCAGGCGAATGACTTCGGTCTGGATACCGGCGGTATCCACATCGTTGTACGGCCCGACATGGCGCCAGAACTCCGAGGTTTCGGTGGACAGCGGGTCCATCACCACCAGCCATTTCAATTTCGCCAGTGCCGCCATCACGCGGTTTTTGTCGGGGAGCGCCGCGATGGGGTTGAAGCCCTGGCACAGGTAACCGTTAACCTTGCCCTGGCCCATCAGGTCGAACACTTTGAGGATGTCGTAGTTGGGAATGTCCAGTTTCGGCAAATAATCGTAAGCCCAGTTGTTCTCGAGCGTGGCGTTGTCGCGGTACCAGGCTTTCATCAGGCTGACGTGGAATTTGCTGTAGTTCTGCCAGTAGGACAGCTGCCCGGGACGCAGCGGCATTTGCGTGCGCTTGGTGATGTAGGCGGTGTAATCCTGCTCGGCGTCGCCCGGCAGGGTCAGGTAGCCCGGCAGCGAGTTGGACAGCAAGCCGAGGTCAGTCAGGCCCTGGATGTTGGAGTGCCCGCGCAAGGCATTGACGCCCCCGCCCGGCATGCCGACGTTGCCCAACAGCAGTTGCACCATCGCCGCGCTGCGGATGATTTGCGAGCCGATCGAGTGCTGCGTCCAGCCCAGCGCGTAGAGAATCGTCATGGTCTTGCCCGGTTGCGAGCACGTGGCGATTTCTTCCCAGATCTTCTGCATGGCATCGACCGGCATGCCGCAAATCTGGCTGGCCAGTTCGATGTTGTAGCGGCTGTAATGCTGCTTCATTAACTGGTAGACGCAGTGCGGGTCTTGCAGGCTCGGGTCGGTTTTGACGAAACCGTCCTCGCCCAACTCGTAGCCCCAGCCGGATTTGTCGGTATACGCCCGTTTGGCGGCGTCGTAACCGCTGAAGATGCCGTCCTCGAAGCCATACCCCGCTTTGACGATAAACGACACGTCTGTGTAGTTGCGCACGTATTCGTGCTGGATCTTGTCCTCGGTCAGCAAGTAATTGATCAGCCCGCCCATGAAGGCGATGTCGGTGCCGGTGCGAATCGGCGCGTAATAGTCGGCCACCGAGGCGGTCCGGGTAAAACGCGGATCGACCACGATCAGCCGCGCCTTGTTGTGCGCCTTGGCTTCGGTCACCCATTTGAAACCGCACGGGTGCGCCTCTGCTGCGTTGCCGCCCATCACCAGGATCAGATTCGCGTTGGCGATATCGGTCCAGTGATTGGTCATGGCACCACGGCCGTACGTCGGGGCAAGACTTGCCACCGTCGGGCCGTGTCAGACACGCGCCTGGTTATCAAACCCCAGCATGCCGAGACTGCGAACGACCTTGTGGGTGATGTAACCCGCTTCATTGGACGCCGCCGAGGCCGCGAGGAAACCGGTGGTCAGCCAGCGGTTCACCGTTTGGCCCTTTTCATTCTTCTCGATGAAGTTGGCATCGCGGTCGGCCTTCATCAGGTCGGCGACGCGGTCCAGCGCTTCATCCCAGGAGATGCGCGTCCATTCGGTGCTGCCGGGCTTGCGCACCTGCGGGTATTGCAGGCGCCCGGGGCTGTGAATGAAGTCCAGCAGGCCCGCGCCTTTGGGGCACAGGGTGCCGCGGTTCACCGGGTGGTCGGCATCGCCTTCGATGTGAATAATGCTTTGCGCGACGTTCTTGGCGGTATCACCCTGACTGTACATGATCAACCCGCAGCCGACCGAACAATACGGGCAGGTGTTGCGGGTTTCATGGGTGTGGGCGAGTTTGAAATGGCGTACCTGCTCGGCGAAGGCAGGCGCAGGGAGCATGCCCAGCGCGCCGAGGCTCGAGCCCGCAAGGCCGATACCGGCGACCTTGAAGAACTGACGACGGTTGAGGTCCATCGTGCACTCCTGATCAGGTGGAGACCCGGTACTTTTGCCGGGTTTTTCTGGACGATCACGGTGGCGGCAGCGTGGCTACCGACACCTGAAACTCTAGACAATGGGAGAACTGACTGCCTGAAAACCGACCATCGGGCAGTGCCGGCGTATTGGACATCACACGGAACCTGTGGGAGCGGGCTTGCCCGCGATAGCGTCGGCACAGCCGGCATCAATGTTGACGGACCCGCCGCCATCGCGGGCAAGCCCGCTCCCACAGGGATTTGTGGTGGTCGGACTATTACCGTCTCGCTCCCGCAAGGCTTGGCGATTATCATGGGCGCCATATTCAACCGGCCTTTATGAGACTGAGCATGACCTTCGATTTTGATCAGGTGTTCGACCGCCACGACACCGGCAGTACCAAGTGGAGCCGCTACCCGGCCGACGTGTTGCCGATGTGGGTTGCCGACATGGACTTCGCCGCACCGCCGGTCATCCTTGAAGCCCTGCGTAAACGCCTGGAACACCCGATGGTCGGCTACAGCGTGCCTCAGGATGATCTGCGCGCCGCCATCGTGGCCGACCTCTGGAACAAATACGCCTGGCGCGTATTGCCGGAGGAACTGATCTTCCTGCCGGGCGTGGAGTCGGGTTTCAACATGGCGCTGAAAGCGCTGGTCGAGCCGCAACAGAACGTCGTGGTTCAGGTGCCGAACTACCCGCCGCTGCGTCATGCGCCAGGTCATTGGGGCTTGAACAAGGTTGAGCTGGAGTTCGACGCGTTGGCTGACGGCACGTATGACACGCCGCTCACAGCCTTGAGCCAGGCGCTGACCGGCGGCGGCGCGCTGTTGCTGAGCAATCCGCATAACCCGTTGGGCAAGGTTTTCCCACGGGAAGAACTGCAAGCGCTGGCCGACATTTGCCTGGAACACAACGCGTGGATCATCTCCGACGAAATCCACGCTGAGCTGTGCTTTGACGGCCGCGTGCACATTCCAACGGCGTCGCTCAGCCCGCAGATCGCCAAGCGCACCATCACCCTGATGTCGGCGAGCAAGGCTTACAACATCGCGGGTCTGAAAACTTCCTTCATGATTATTCAAGACTCGGCGGTGCGTGCGCGGGTCAATCATGCCCGTTGCGGCATGGTCGACAGCGTCAACCCGCTGGGCATGGAAGCGACGCGTGTGGCCTACAGCGAAGGCGGCCCATGGCTGGCCGGGTTAAAGGCGTACCTGCAAGGTAATCGGGATTATCTGGTGGAAGCGGTTCGCACGCGCTTGCCGGGTGTCACGATGAACATCCCGCAGGGGACGTATCTGGCATGGCTCGATTGCTCGGCGCTGGGGCTGGACAATCCGCAACAGTTCTTCCTCGACCAGGCCAAGGTCGGCCTCAGCCCCGGCCTCGATTTCGGCGACAACAACCGCCAGTTCGTGCGCCTGAACTTCGGCTGCCCACGGGCATTGCTCGAAGAAGGTTTGGCGCGCATGGAGCGCAGCTTGCTCAACCTCAAGGCCTGACAACACAACAAATCCCCCTGTAGGAGCAAGCTTCGCTCCTACAAGGGATNNNCAACCTCAAGGCCTGACAACACAACAAATCCCCCTGTAGGAGCAAGCTTCGCTCCTACAAGGGATTTGCGTGGATTCGGGGTTTTGTGCACCCACCTGAATCCAACCGAACTCAAGGCAAAACACCAGGGTCAACCCTTTGAATCCTGTGCCCCGAGATCGGAGATTTGCCATGACTGACTATCCAAGACCACCCTTCCCCACACAAGGCCAGCCCGTCCCCGGTTCCCAACAGAAAATGGACCCGTACCCTGACTGTGGCGAACAAAGCTACAAAGGCTCGGGCCGGCTCGACGGCAAGATCGCCCTGATCACCGGGGCCGACAGCGGCATCGGCCGTGCGGTCGCCATCGCCTTCGCCCGTGAAGGGGCCGACGTTGCGATCGCCTACCTCAATGAACATGAAGACGCGCAGGAAACCGCACGCTGGGTCGAACAGGCCGGACGCCAATGCGTGCTGCTGCCCGGCGACATCGCGCAGAAAGCGCAATGCCAGGCCCTGGTGGACAAGACCGTCGAACGCTTCGGGCGGATTGATATTCTGGTCAACAACGCGGCCTTCCAGATGACGCACGAAAACTTCGAAGACATCCCGGACGAAGAATGGGTGATGACCTTCGACGTGAACATCACGGCGATGTTCAGGATCTGCCAGGCCGCGCTGAAGCACATGAAGGCCGGCAGTTCGATCATCAACACCAGTTCGGTCAACTCGGACATGCCCAAACCCACCCTCCTCGCCTACGCCACGACCAAGGGCGCGATCGCCAACTTCACCGGCGGCCTGGCGCAGTTGCTCGGGCCGAAAAACATTCGGGTGAACAGCGTGGCACCGGGGCCGATCTGGACGCCGCTGATTGTCTCGACCATGCCCGATGAAGAGGTGCAGAACTTCGGGGCGCAAACTCCGCTCGGCCGGCCCGGACAACCGGTGGAAGTGGCGCCGATTTACGTGCTGCTGGCGTCGGACGAAGCCAGTTACATCACGGGCCAGCGCTATGGCGTGACCGGCGGTAAACCGATGTTATGACCACTCCCCTGTAGCGGCTGCCCTGTGGCGAGGGGGGGCTTGCCCGCAGCCTCGCGTTGCTCGGCAGCTGCTACATGTCCCTCGGTGGACTCGCGAAAAAATGAACGCCCGGCAAATCTCCCCCCTCAATACATTTAGGCCCCCCATCACGGGCCGTTCGAGGAGGTCTCATGTCCGCACCTCTCGTCAAACGATTCTGGGGCGTCGGGCTTCTGGTATTGGTGACTATTCTGGTAGAGGAAGCACATCCGCGCCATTACCTCGCGCATTTGCTGCTGCTCGCCTTGATCCCCGCCGTCTGCCTGTTCATCGGCACCACCTATGTCGGCTGGAGCCTGGCCGAGAACGAAACCGTCAAACTCAGTACTCAAAGTGCGTTGCAACTTTGCGTGCTGCTGTACGTCACCATCATCGCCGGCGTGGCGTTGATGGGGGGATTCATCCGCTGGATGTCGCGCACCTTCGACGCGCGTCCGACCATCAATCAATGCATCGGTTTTGCGGCGTATACCGCGACGCCGTTTTTCCTGGCAGGGATTGCCGGGCTGTACCCGAGTCGCTGGCTGGCAATCATTGTGTTGATGGCTGCTTCGGCTTATTCGACGTTTTTGCTGTTCGTCGGCTTGCATCACGGGCCGTTCGAGGAGGTCTCATGTCCGCACCTCTCGTCAAACGATTCTGGGGCGTCGGGCTTCTGGTATTGGTGACTATTCTGGTAGAGATGATTCTGCTGTGGTTCAACGTACTGACGCCTGAATACCTGCGCGCGACGGTCGGTTGATCCAAATAGACCAACAAACGCGGTCCACCCCCAGCGAGAACCGAGCATGAGTTTCATTTTATGGGTGGCCGTATTGGGTGCCGTACTCCTGACCCTGGCGCTGACGTCGTCCTACCTGCGATGGATGCCGGTAACCACGTCGGCGGTGTGCCTGGTGCTGGGTGCCGTCATCGGGCCGGCAGGATTCGGGCTGTTGAAACTGGACACCGCTGACGCTTCGATCTGGATGGAGCACCTGACGGAAGTCGCGGTGCTCTTTTCGCTGTTTGTCTGCGGCCTGAAATTGCGCTCGCCGCTCAAGCATAAAAACTGGCGGATTGCGGTCGGTCTGGCTGGCCCGGTGATGCTGCTGACCATTGTCGGCGTCTGCTTGTTGCTGCATTACGCATTGCAATTGTCATGGGGCGCGTCAGTGCTGATCGCATCGATCCTGGCGCCTACCGATCCGGTGCTCGCCGCCCTGGTCCAGGTCAACGACGCGCGGGATGACGACAGCGTGCGGTTCGGCCTTTCCGGTGAAGCCGGGCTCAATGACGGGATCGCGTTTCCGTTCGTGATCCTTGGCTTGCTCCTGCTGCAACACGAGGGCAATCCCGGCTGGTTGGGCGACTGGGTGCTGCGCAGTCTGATCTGGGCGGTTCCAGCCGGTTTGTTGACGGGTTACTGGATGGGACGCGGCATCGGCCGCCTGACCTTGGCGCTGCGGATCAAGAACGATGACAGCACGCTGTCTCCGAACGATTACCTGGCGCTCGCCTTGATTGCCCTGGCGTATGTCGGGGCCGAGTCTATCCACGCCTATGGGTTTTTGTCGGTGTTCGCCGCGGGCCTGGGGTTACGCCAGGAAGAAGTCAACTCAACGGGCAACGACGAGCTCCCTGCCGAGCATTTGGTCCAGCCCGTTGTCGGTCACCAGAACGTCGAACCGCAACACGCGGTGCATGGCGATACCGACAACCTTGAAGACACCCAGGTCGCCGCCGGCATCATGATGGGAGACATGCTTGCCTTTGGCAGCCTCGTGGAGCGGGCCATGGAAGTGTTTCTGGTGACACTGCTCGGCGTCGTGCTGATCGCTCACTGGGACTGGCGCGCTCTGCTGGTTGGTGGGGTGTTGTTTTGCCTGATTCGCCCTTTGAGTGTCGCCGTGATGCCGTGGGGACGGCTGCTCGATTGGCGCCAACGAATGTTGATCGGCTGGTTCGGCATACGTGGCATCGGCAGTCTGTATTACTTGTTCTACGCCTTGAATCACGGGCTGGGTCAGTCGGTGTCGGCGCTGTGTATGGACCTGACCTTGTCCGTGGTCGCCTTGAGCATTCTGATCCACGGCATCAGCACGCAACCCACCCTCGCCCGCTATGAACGGCGTAAGAAACAGGTTATTTGATTTTTTGCCTGCGTGTTTACGGGTGGATCGAACGAGTTTTCGCTTTTAAAAATTTGAAATCCCTGTGCAACCCGATAGTCACAACCTTAATTCCGCCTGTTTTTCTGCACGGCGGGACCCGACAGGTTCGGTTCCACTGTGGCAACGATGCCGTTTAAAAGGGACCTCAAGCAAATTAAGGTGCCGGTCATGATTCACTGTTCAACCCCCGATCAAATCAAAGCCTGCCGGGCGTTCGCCCTGGAATGTAATCGCCAGATGTTCGAAGAAGCCCAGTCGCTGAGCCGCTGTGCCTATGAAATGCTCGAGGTCGGCGATATGGACCTGGAACGATTTGACCGCTATCAGGCGATGCGCAGGAAGGCTGATCTGAAGTTTCAGGAGGCGATTGAGCATCTGCGCTTGCTCAATGCGGATTTCCCGCCGATCCCGATGTCCGTGAACAACTCCCATAGGTTGCGCCAGCAGCTTGAAGACCGGGCTTGCCCCTGAAAAACCCTGCTATCAGCCTTAACGCAATCTGTGTAGCAGCTGGCTTCGCGAGCTGCTACACAAATCGAATCTGATGCAATCTGTGTAGCAGCTGGCTTCGCGAGCTGCTACACAAATCGAATCTGATCGACGGTAACACACCGAAAATTCACATTTCACGACGGAAAACTTCGTGCCGCGAACTGCATGAGTCAATTTCCAGACTCATGCAGCCTGCACGACCTCACTTCGCCATCAGCGATCTCAACGTGTTGTTTTATATAGCGTTACCGAAAGCGTCAAAGTAGGCACGACAAATGCTCCAGGTCCATGAGCGACCTACGGCCATGAGACCGTTTGCGCCCACCCCGTGACTATTTGAGAGATTCGACCATGAACGCCATCGACCTGTTGAAAGCCGACCATGAACGCGTAAAAGGCATCCTGACCCAGTTGAGCGAGTCCACCGAGCGCGGTGTCAAAAAACGCACCGAGCTGCTGGCCAAACTTGAAATGGAGATTGCCATCCATACCCGACTTGAAGAGGAAGTCTTGTACCCAGCGTACAAAAAGGCCGGAGGCAAGGAACAGGACGTCATGTACTACGAAGCCAAGGAAGAACACCGCACCGTGGATTCTCTGGTGCTGCCGGACCTGAAAGTCACCGACCCTTCCACCCCGGAATTCGCGGGTCGGGTGAAAGTGGTCAAGGAGCTGCTGGAACACCACATTGAAGAAGAGGAAACGGAAATGTTCCCTCAGGCGAAAAAGCTGCTCGGCAAAGCCACCCTGGAAGAGTTGGGTGCGCAGATGGAAACGCTTAAGGCTCAGTACAAGAAAGAAATGAGCGCGTCCAATCTGGCGGCTTGATTTGGATGCTGATGCAAGAAAGCCCGGCGTTTGCAGGGCTTTTCAGTCTGCGATTCAACCGCCGGGGTTGGTCACCTGGATGAAAACCGCATAACTGCCCAGCAACACCCAGAACGTCGCGAAGATCCACGGCGTGCGCACGGAAAACAGCAGCGATTTGCGGTACCCCTTGTGGGACGATTCCATCTCACTGAACAGCGGTGATTCATCGTAAGCCAGCCCCATCAATGGCTCGCTGCGCAATAGCTCACTCTGCTTGAAGTGCCAATGATCGATGATGTCGTAGGCCGCACGAATACCCGGCCAGGCGTTCAACGAACTGAGCAGCCCCAACAGCGCGAGGAACGGCGGCACCACCAGGGTGAAGAGTTTTCCGCATTCGGGATTGAGGTTGGACATGCCGGAGACAAAGGCGATGACCAGGAACGACTGCGCGGTGAGGTAGGCGTCGGTGCGNTTGGCGAGGATGCTGGTTTCGTACTGGATTTCCCGACGATAGAAATCCAGGCGCTCCTTGGGCGAGCCGAACATCTTGGCGTTGTGTTCGGACAAGGCTTCTTCGGCGGTAGGTTCGGTCAGTATTCTGGGCACGGGAATGACATGTAGGCTGGGAAAGCGTTATGACGAAACCTGCCCCGACAAAGTTCAGACGGATTTAATGCACCTCGCTCGAACGCCACTTCGCCGACGTGGTCCTTCAAATACACAGGCTGATTTAGAGGACGGCGGATGGACGCTCTCGATTGGGTGCAATGGCCGGCGATGCTGATCACGGTGCTGGCGGCGTGGTTGATCGGCTCACAAACCTCATCGCGCAGGGTGTGGGGCTTCAGCTGCTTTATCATCAGCAACCTCTTGTGGGTGATCTGGGGTTACCACACCCACGCCTATGCGTTGATCGTGTTGCAGTTTTGCCTGTGTGCAATGAACTTGCGCGGCTTCAAGAAGAACGCCAATGGCTGAGCGTAACGCGGGTCACTTCATGGCCTGGGCAATGACCTCCACCAGATTGAGTTGGGTATACGGTTTGGACAAGCGCGGGAGTGCGGTCGCGAAGCCTTCAAGGCGCTCGGCATAACCGGTGGCGAGAATGATCGGCACGTCCGGCTTCAACGTCCGAATGGCCTGCGCCAATTGCGCGCCATTCATTTGCGGCATGGCCATGTCGGTAATGACCAGGTCAATGTTCTGCTCGTGTTCGAACAGCTCAAGCGCTTGTGCACCGGACACCGCACTGATCACCCGGTGTCCGAGGTCCTCAAGCAACAGGCCGGTACTGGTCAACACCAGGCTGTCATCGTCCACCACCATTACGCACAATTGATCCACTGGCGGTGCTTCCACTTCTGCTGCAGCGGGTTGGTTGAGTGCAGCCGTCGTGGCAGCGGGTATCCACAATTCGGCGACCGTGCCGATGTCTTTCTGGCTCTTGAGAACGAATCGCCCGCCCAATTGTTCGATAAAGCCATGGATCATCGACAACCCCAGCCCTGTGCCTTTGCCTACGCCTTTTGTGGTGAAGAACGGGTCCATGGCCGAGGCCAGGGTGGCCTCATCCATGCCCTCTCCCGTATCGGCGACGCTCAGGCACACATAGCGGCCGGGTTCCAGCAATAACGTTGATTGATCGGGGATTTCTTCTGCCCGGGTGCCGATGACGATTTTGCCGCCGTTGGGCATGGCATCCCGGGCATTGGTGGCGAGGTTCAGCACGGCCAGTTCGAGTTGATTGACATCGGCCATGACCGGAACGAGGTCGGGGGAAAAGCGTGTTTCGAGCTGCACGGAAGGCCCGAGGGAGCTGCGCAACAGGCCGCTGATCCCTTCCACCAACGCAGGAATCTCGACGGATTCGGACTTGAGTTCCTGACGTCTGGCGAACGCCAGCATGCGCTGAGTCAGGGACACACCACGCAGGGCACCTTGGGTGGCGTTGTCCACCAATCGAGTGACTTTCGGGTTGTCTCCCACGCGTTTGCGCACGATTTCCAGGTTGCCAAGGATAACGGTCAGAAGATTATTGAAATCGTGGGCGATCCCGCCACTGAGTTGACCGATGGCCTGCATCTTCTGCGCCTGGAACAACGCTTCACGGGTTTGCTCCAGAACCTTCTGTGCTTGTGTGGCCTCGGTGATGTCCCGGGTGATTTTGGCAAAGCCCAGCAACGTGCCCGTCTCCCCCCAGATCGGATCGACCACGACATGGGCAAAGAACCGCGTACCGTCCTTGCGCACGCGCCAGGCCTTGTTTTCGAAGCGTCCCTCTCGTGTCGCCGTCTCCAACGCGCGCTGCGGTTCCCCGGCTTCACGGTCTTCGGGGGTGTAGAAGATCGAAAAGTGCTGGCCAATGACCTCTTCGGGCCGGTAGCCCTTGATGCGCTGGGCGCCTTGATTCCAGTTGGTCAGGCGTCCGTCCGGGGCGAGCATATAGATGGCGTAGTCAGTGACGCTTTGAACCAGTAGCCGAAACTGCTGCTCGCTTTGCTTGAGGGTCTCTTCGGCCATTTTGCGGTCGGTGAGGTCCCGGGTGATCTTGGCGAAGCCCAGCAGCTTGCCGGTCGGATCGATAATCGGATCGATCACCACATGACACCAGAAGTGCGTGCCGTCCTTGCGAACCCGCCAGCCTTCGCCCTCGAAACGACCTTCGCGGATCGCCGTGTCCAGTGCACGCTGGGGCAGACCGATAGAGCGATCTTCTTCGGTATAAAAACGCGAAAAATGCTGACCGAGGATCTCCGCCTCCTCATACCCCTTGAAACGTTTGGCGCCAGCGTTCCAGCTGGAGATGATGCCATCGGGGTCAATCATGTAGATCGCATAGTCCACCACGGCATCAATCAGCAGGCGAAAGCGCATTTCCTCGATGGAGTTGGTTTTGGACTGGTTATCACTCATCGATCACACCCGTGATTATTGTTTTGTGGAGTATGCGACAAACCGTGGCTTTGGTGAGCCAGAAAACAATCATGTACTGGAGCATAACGTTGTGACCGCCTATTCTCGACGCCAAACGCCATTCCTGGCGGGTTCAAGGCGTCCCCGATGATCCTGATTCTGTTACCCACGTCTGACTACGATCCCACAGAGAGCAGCGTTCCATGGCAAGCCATGCGCCAGGCCGGTATTGAAGTGCGCTTTGCGTCGCCCGAGGGATTGCCGGCCTACGCCGATTCGCGCCTGGTGGACATCGGTTTTGGCCCGTTGAACCCGTTGCTGATGACGCGCAAGGCCGACCTTGCCAGCTACGCCCGGATGATCGAAGCCCCGTCATTTCGCCAACCGCTGTCCTATGACGATGTCGACCCCAGCGAGTTCCAAGGGCTGCTGATTCCCGGCGGGCATGCCAAGGGCATGCGCAGCCTGCTGGATTCCGAGCAGGCCCGACGGATCGCCCTGCACTTTTTCAAGGCAGACAAACCGGTGGCAGCGGTCTGTCACGGCGTGCTGGTGCTTGCCCGCACCCTCGACCCTGACAGCGGACTTTCGGTGTTGCGGGGTCGCAAGGTCACCGCCCTGGTAGCCAACACCATGGAGCTGCCTGCCTGGGCAATCACCGCGGCCTGGCTCGGACGTTATTACCGGACCTATCCTCAAACCGTCGAAGCGGAAGTCACAGCCGCCCTGTCCAGCCCGATGGATTTCCTGCGCGGGCCATTCCTGGCGGTGCGTGATTCGGCGGTCCAGCCACAAAGAGGTTTCGTCGTCCGCGATGGCCAGTTGCTGACCGCTCGCTGGCCGGGAGACTGTCATCGCTTCGCCGCCGAATGGGTTCGCCTGGTTATCGGTTCACGTATTTGACGATGCAGGCGTACAGATCGTTGTAGACAAAATCAGGGACAACCTCGGCGTATGTCTGGGTTTTGAGTAACGCCAGGTGGCATTCTTTTACCACCTCGTCACGCTCACTCAGGGTGTGGACATGATTATTGATGATGCTGTCATAGGCGCTGTACACCGTTGGCGTCGTAGAGGGCGTCACGCCAGCGGTTGTGGTGTAGGTGATATGAGCACGCGAGACGCGTTCTTTCAGCGCCCCGAACCCGCGTTCATACACCGTGATTTGTGAGCGATCGACCGCCTTCGAGGCGGTTTCGAAGGCCAGGATGATCGCTTGCTCATTCCTCATGGAGCTCTCCAGCGTCGATCGTGTGACAAACCTTTCCAGCTCGCGGTTTTCCAGGCTTTGAAAAGCTCTTTTGATGCTCGACACGTGGGCGAACTCCAGCGTGCAGCCAACGATATGGGTTTCGAACTGATAGCCGGCCGCCGTCGCCAGTGGTGGAAATGCCGCGAAATCGACGCTGTCGAACGCACACTCCATGATGATGTTGTATTTGAGTGTGAAGGCTTCGGTGAAGATTTTGGCGCAGAGCTCTCGGACGAAAACTTCGGTATGTTCATACGCATGCAGCACGCCACGCTTGATCATCTCCGCGTATTGAGGATGTTTCTGCCGGTATTCGGGCAGGTAGAGACGAACATATTTGTCGTAACGCCGGGTCGGCAGGAGTGTGTTTTCCAGCAGGAAGGTTTTACCCGAGCCTTGAAGCCCGGCAACCACCAGGATCTTCGGCGTTTCCTCGGCCGTGATACCGCGAAACAGTGTGGTTTTTATGACATTGAACGCGGCAGTGACCTGCTCAGGGGTATAGATGTAGTTCGGTGCGGAGCACATACCTTGATTTCCTTATCAAAGAGCGGCTGAAATTGATGCCTGCCCTTTGAATAAAGCGCTGATTCCGCATTTGTTCAAATGTGTGTGTCTTTCAAGATATGTATTTGTTTTAAAAGGTAAATAATCCTACACACCAGACGCCAGATGCGCCTGCTCGACCGACCACCAACGCGGCAGCAAGTGTTTGACCTTGCTGTCGCCGAACCGGTCATCAATCAACATCACCACCCCTTGATCCTGTTGAGTACGGATCACCCTTCCTGCCGCCTGCACCACTTTCTGCACGCCGGGATACAAGTAGGTGTAGTCATAACCGGCGCCGAAAATCGCCGCCATTCGATGCTTCATCTGTTCGTTGACCGGATTGAGTTGCGCCAGCCCCAGGGTGGCAATGAATGCACCGATCAGGCGTGCGCCGGGCAAGTCGATGCCTTCACCGAACGCTCCCCCCAACACCGCAAAACCAACGCCCTGGCTGTGCGTCGTGAACTGATCGAGAAAGGCCTGACGCTGCCCTTCCGCCATGCCCCGGGACTGCGACCACAGAGTGATCTGCGGGTGTCGCTCGGCCAGTAACTGCGCGACTTGCTGCAAATAATCAAAGCTGCTGAAAAATGCCAGGTAGTTACCGGGGCGTTGGCTGAATTGCCGTGCGATCAGTTCGACAATCGGTTCGAGGGACGCTTGGCGGTGGACGAATCGGGTCGATATCTGGCTGACAATTTGCACTTTCAACTGGTCGGCATGGAACGGGGATTCGACATCGATGCACACCGTGTCCGGCGGCGTACCCAGAAGGTCCGCGTAATAATGCCGAGGGCTCAGCGTCGCGGAAAACAGCACGGTGCTGCGCGCAGCGGTCAGGCGCGGACGGATGAAACCGGCCGGCACCACGTTGCGCAGGCACAGTTGCGACAGGTTGTGTTTGCGCTCCAGGTCACGCTTGCTGATGTCGAACAGAAACTGTTCATCGAAGAGTTCGGCCACCCGGCAAAACTGCAGCATGTCGAAGTAAAAATTCTGTAGGGCGCTGTCCAGGCCCTGGGGATGATCGTTGAGATAATCGCCGATGCTCGCGCTGCACGACGACAGCGCCTGGAGGAGCTTTTCCGGTGCCTTGTCGTAGGCCTGATACGGCGCCAATTGCAGATTATGCAGGGCATTCCACTCACGATTGACCCGCTGCAACGGTTTTTTCAGGGCGTCCGGCGCGGTTTTTCGTACCCCGTTTAGGGTCGACTGATCGAGCGTGGCGCTGTACATCTGCCGGCCGCGTTCCACCAGGTTGTGCGCCTCATCCACCAACACCGCGACTGTCCAGTTATTGGCCTGGGCCAAGCCGAACAACAACGCACTGAAATCGAAATAGTAGTTGTAGTCGGCGACCACTACATCGGCCCAGCGGGCCATTTCCTGGCTCAGGTAATAAGGACAGACCTCATGCGCCAATGCTACTTGGCGCAAGGCGTCCTGATTCAACAGGCTGAGTTCACTGGCGGCCTGGCGGGCGGCCGGCAAACGGTCGTAAAAGCCCTGGGCCAAAGGGCAGGATTCACCGTGACAGGCTTTGTCCGGGTGCTCGCAGGCCTTGTCCCGGGCGATCATCTCCAGCACCCGCAACGGCGGCGCATCGGCGCTCTCCAGGATGACGTGCGCGGCATCGAGCGCCAGTTTGCGCCCCGGCGTTTTCGCCGTCAGAAAGAACACCTTGTCCAACTGCTGCGGCGCCAGGGCCTTGAGCATCGGGAAGAGCGTGCCGACGGTCTTGCCGATGCCGGTGGGCGCCTGGGCCATCAGGCAACGGCCGGTGCTGACCGCCTTGTANACGGATTCCGCCAGGTGCCGTTGCCCCGGACGAAAGTCGGCATGGGGAAACGCCAATTGCTGCGCCGCGTGATTGCGCGCGTCGCGATGGGCCATTTCCTGCTCGGCCCATTGCAGGAACAGCCCGCAATGATGCTCGAAGAACGACTGCAACTCCCCGGCGCTGAAGGCCTCGACCAGACAGGTTTCCTTTTCGCTGACGATGTCGAAGTACACCAGCGCCAGATTGATCTGCGCCAGTTCCAGCTTCTGGCACATCAGCCATCCGTAGACCTTCGCTTGCGCCCAGTGCAATTGCCGATGGTTGGCCGGTTGCTTGCTCAGGTCGCCGCGATAGGTTTTGACTTCTTCCAGGCAGTTTTGCGCCGGGTCGTAGCCGTCCGCCCTGCCCTTGACCTTCAAGGTTTTGTACAGGCCTTCGAGGGCCACTTCACTTTGATAGCCCTCGCTTCGACGCGAGGCCACGGTGCGGTGCCCGACGATGCCTTCCAGCGCGGTGGGCGACGGCGTGAAGCGCAGGTCGAGGTCGCCGACCTTGGCCGTGAACTCACACAGCGCCCGCACCGCAATGCTGTAGCTCAAGCGCTCTGCTCCGCCCATTGCACGTAGCAGACGGCGATCGGCATCTGATGTTCGTGACAGAACTCCAGCCAGCGCAATTGGTTGTCTTGCAGGCGATCGCCGGGACCTTTGACCTCGATCATGCGGTAGGTCTTGCGTTGCGGCCAGAACTGGATCAGGTCGGGCATGCCGGCCCGGTTGGCCTTGATGTCCAGCAACAGGCGATTGAACCAGTGCTTGAGGTGTTCGGCGGGCAGGCAGTCAAGCGCCTGATCCAGCAGTTCTTCGCTCAGCGCGCCCCAGAACACAAACGGTGACTGCACGCCCCACTTGGCGACGTAACGTTCACGGATAGTCTGGATATAACGCCCGTCATCGAGTTCGGCGAGACAGGCCTGAAACTCATCCGCCCGACGTGCATGGAAGTCTTCGTTGAGCAGGTCCACCGGCCCGCGCTGGAACGGGTGGAAAAACGCCCCCGGCAACGGCGTAAAGATCGCCGGCCAGCACAGCAGGCCGAACAGCGAGTTGATCAGACTGTTCTCGACGTAATGCACCGGGGCCGAATCCTCCGCCAGGTGCGCCTGCACATGAAATTCGACCGACAGCGCAGGATCGGTCCTGGGCAACTGAAGGTCCAGGCGCAGCATTTCCCGGGGAGATTGCCGTTTCATTGCCGGGCCACCCAGTTTGCGCCGCAGCCTGGGCAGCACACGCAGCACATGCTGATGCTCGGTGGCGCTTTCCGGCGATTGCTCCGCGTGCATGGCCAGGTGCAGGGCCAACTGATATTCGCCACAACGCTCCAGCACACGGATAAGGCGCACCCGAGCGCCGGGGTAGGCGCAATCGCGGTAAATCGACAGCGCCGTGGAGAAATCCGTCATGCGTTCACAATGCTGACCAATCTGGAACAGCAACTTGCCCCGGCGTCGTTGCAGCCAAGGGTTGTCGAGTAGCACCTCGTTGATCTGCTCGACAATGTCCGCCACCTCTTCACCGGCCTCGAAACGTTGCTGGCAGTGGTGCAGGAACAGGCAGGCGTCCACGTCTTCACGGCTGCGCAGGCCCCGGGATTCTGTACAGAATTCGACTTTCTCGTAGGTGTAGATGCCCAGGTCAGCCAGCACGAACTCCGACCAGTCCTGATACAGATTGCCGAAGAACATCAGGCGCAGGCGATCGCACAGGTCCATGATGGTCAGCGTGAACAGTCGGTCGCTCAGTTGCGGGCACCATTGCGCGAAGCTTTGCGCCTCGCAGAACTGCTCGCTCAGGGACGCCAGCCATTCGGTCTTCTTGCCTTTGGGTTGACAGAGGGTGGCACCGAAGCAGTGAAGAATCTCGGCCTTGAGCAGAACGTCGAAAAGCTCCTCGAGCTGTAGCGGCGATTGCGCAGAGATCCAGCCTGCCGCCAGCAATGGCTCGGCAGCACTGGCAATGTCGCCAATTTCGACATAACTCAATTTGCCGGCCCTAAAATGCAGTCCCTTGCGCATCACCATCCTGACCAGCAGCGCCCGGGACTCGCGGGGCTGCCGACTGAAATCGCGGATGAAGGCCTGCTCCTCGACGCTCAGCACATCGGCATAACGATGCTCAAGCCAATCAAGCACTTGCATGAAGTTGTTCAGGTAATAGAACGGGTCGTCGAGAGGATTTGCGGTCACAGGGAAAAAGGGCCATGGCGAGCGAGTACTGGTTATTCGTACAGATACCAGCTCCGGTGTATCCGGTGCAAACGGAAAAGGATAAGCGGCGGCGCTATTTGGCTATTTTCGGGTGACCATCGAACTTTCTGCCGATCTATGGCACCAACCGGCATAGCGGCTTTTTTTATGCAGTTGAGAGGTGGGTATGAATATCAAGACTCTGGGTTTGCCCTTGGCAGCAGCGGCCTTCCTGGCCCTGGCCGGTTGCTCCACGCCAACGGTCGTGACGTTGCAGAACGGCACCCAGTATTTGACCGAAGACATGCCGAAAACCAAGACCAAGGACGGATTTTACGAGTTTGAGGATATTTCCGGCGCGAAGGTGAAGGTCAATGCCAAAGATGTAGCCACGGTTCGCGAGGAAGACTGAAAACCGCGTTATCGTTCTTCGCGGTCAAGCCTCGCGCCTACAAGGAATCGCACAACGAAGAGGCCCTCACAGACGCCGAAAATCTAAGGCATCCACGGCGTACTGTTATCGCAGGAGACGAACTTCCCTCCTCGCCTCCTCAGTTCTTCATGAATCTTCTGGCAGCGCTCGTAATCCTGCTGCATTGCGTGGTCGATGCTGATGTTGCCGGTGATCTCCGTCTGCTTTTCCTCCGAGCGAAAGGTCACAAAAGGCTCTTCCGGCTGGAGCTCGAAACGGCTTTTCTCTTCCAGGGGGCCGACAGTTTCCGGCGATGCCGGTGTCGGCAGTTGATCTGGCGTCATGCCATAACGGCTCAAAATCGAGCTATGAGGCAACTCTGCAGCGGCACTCCCTGATAACAGGGCCAGCGCCAACCCGATGAGGTGCTTCTTGCTGTTACTCACGTTGCTTAATCTCCTGATCCAGTACTCAATCCTGTTGTTGCAAGGTATTGGAGTCCATCGGTGACTATCGGGTCACGTGAGCAGGCAGGTTTACCGCGCTATCGTTCATCGCGAGCAGGCTCGCTCCCACATTGGATCGCGGTCTAATGTGGGAGCGAGGCGTGCCCGCGAAGAGGCCCTTACCGGCGCCACATCAACGTCAGGCGATTACGATCCCGGAACCAGACAAACTGTCCAGCCCAACCCCCACCAACGTCACCGAATCCCCGCCAAACGTCAGCACCGTATCCTGCCCCACCACCGAGGCATGAGCCCGATAGTCATCATTCGGCACGACCCCCTGAACCCCGAGAAATACCAGCTTGTCGTTCGTCTGATACCCCACCACCCGGTCCTGCCCAAACGCACCGCTGAACAGGAACGTATCACTCCCGCCCCCCGATTCCATCAGGTCATTCCCCGCCCCGCCCACCAACACATCGTTGCCCTGGCCGCCGATCAAATGATCGTTGCCGTCCAGACCGAACAACCAGTCGCCCGTCGCATGTGCCTTAAGCGTATCGGCCCCCGCACCGCCCTTCATCGATGACGCGTACTGAGTCAGGTTGTTGCCGACAGCAAGACCATTGGCCGTCACGCTGTGCGTCACGTCATCCTTGAACAGCCCCCACAAGAACCCCGGTTCCTTGGTGACAATGCTGCCGATGTCCCGGGTGATGCTGATGCCGCCATTGGCATCACGGACGTAGAGGTTGCCGGCGCCATCGTTGGCAAAGTTGAAATTTTTCACCGACTGCTGCAAGTCCAGCACGTTGCTGCCCTTGCCACCCAATACGATGTTGTAGCCGCCACCGTCACGGAAGGTGTCGTTACCGTCACGCCCCTCCAGGTAGTCGTTGCCCTTGCCACCCTGAATCAGGTCATTGCCGTCGCTGCCGATGATGAAGGTGCTGCCCTTGTGGGTTTCGGCGTTGCGATTCAGATCCTGAACCCAGGTATTGGCGCGCGCCGGGTCCGAAAGGTTGGCGACGATGATCGTCGAGTCTTTGCTGGTAAGGTCGTAGAACTTTGATTCGATCACCCGGTTCATGCCCTCGCCATAGGCGGTCGGCAAGTGCGAGATCCAGGTCGGGATGTTGANGATGGAAAACGGCAGCACATTCCACAGCGTCGAGGCGTAGTAGTCGTTGAAGCTGACGATGTTATCGGTCGCTGAGGCCTTGGCGGCATCGTGCACGCCCACCGACGACAGGTTGAATGATGAACCGTCCAGCGCGCGAAACACCGGGTCGTTTTCATAGCCGATGTTGAGCACCTTGTCGCCGGCGCTTTGGGTCGGGGACGCGTAGGCGATGTAGTTGGAATCCTTGTAGAACCCGGACCACTTGTCTGTGCTCAAGTCCGCCAGGCTGTTGACCGCCAGCCCGCCGAGGCTGTGGCCGCTGACCAGCACGTTCTTGCCTGACAGGCCATTGGCCTGGGCAAATGCCATGACGTCGCCGAGCAGATTGCCGAAGGCTTCGCCCACATAGTTTTTCGCATAATCCTTGGGACCGAAGGCCGCCAGCAGATCGTTGATCACGTCGCCGATGGAGTCGCCAATCAAGGTTTCCCGCGGGCCGCTGGTGCCGCGAAAGGCAATGCCGATTTCGCTGAGATGGCCTTGAGCATCGTACTTGCCGAGGATCTCGACCTGCGCGCTGGTGTACCCGGCCTTCTCGCCGAAGAACGTTCCGCGAGCGTCCACCTTGCCGTCATAACCCAGTTGCGAGGCCGTGATGGGCGTCCAGCCGGCTTTTTGCACGGCCTCCAGCGCTGCTTTTTCCGAATCGGGGTTCCAGGGAATACCGGGGATCACGCCTTGGGAATCGGTGCCGCCCAGCAGCGCGGTGATCAGGGTCGCCGGCAAGCCCAGGCCGAAGCCGTTGTGCTGGTAACCGGTGGCAAAGCCGTTGTCGAGGTTGTGATAGGAATACAGCGTGATCGCCATAGCGTCGGTGAATAACGCTTTGGAATCGGCTGTGCCTAAGTTTTTGTAGTCATACACACCCATTGGTATTGCCTCTCTTTTGTTGGAATTGTCAGAGATAGCTCACAACCAGGACGCCTCATTCACGAGGCGCCCCGGAGCATTTAGTGCATGCAGCCTTTACGCAAACGTGATGCCTGAAGCCGACAGGCTGTCCAGTCCTACCCCCACCAGGGTCACGGCAAAATCACCCACTTTCAGCACCGTGTCATGGCCCGACTGCGAAGCGTGTTGCTTGTAGTCATAACCCTGCCCCGCGCCCTGAACGCCGAGGAACACCAGCTTGTCGTTGCCTTGGTAGCCATTGATCGCGTCAAAACCGAAGGCGCCGCTGAACAGGAAGGTGTTGTTGCCACCCGAACCCTGCATCACGTCGTTGCCCGCGCCACCGACGAAGGTCACCTGGCTTTTGTCGCTGCGCAGCAGGTCGTCGCCGGCATGACCGAACAACCAGTCGCCGTCGACGCTGGCCGCCAGTGTGTTGCCGTAGGCGTCACCGTTGAGCGAGTGGCTGTAGTGGGTCAGCTCGCTGCCGTTGAGCAAGCCATTGGCGGTGACGCTGTAAGTCACCTCCTTGCTCCCCCACCATGAATCCGACTCCTTGCTCACCAGCGCGCCGATATCGCGGGTCATACTGATGCCGCCATAGGCGTCACGCACATACAGGGTGCCATCGCCATCGTTGGCAAAGCTGAAGTTCTGCAACGGCTTCTGCAACTCGAAGGTGTTGCTGCCCTTGCCGCCCAGCAGGAGGTTGTAGCCACCGTCATCGCGGAAGCGGTCATTGCCGTCGCGGCCTTCGATGAAGTCATTGCCGGCACCGCCCTTGAGCAAGTCGTCGCTGTCGGTGCCGATGATGAAGGTGCTGCCGGTGTGGGGTTCGCCGCTGCGACCGAGGTCCTCGACCCAGGTTTTACCCCGGGACGATTCCGCCAGATTGGAGACGATCAGCGTCGAGTCCTTGTCGGTCAGGTCGTAGAACCGCGAGTCAATCACCCGGTTCAAACCGTCGGCATAGCCCAACGAGCCATGGGCCGACCAGTTCAGCGGATTGAGGATGCTGAACGGCACCAGGTTCTGTGCGGTGGACGCGTACTGGTCATTGAAGTTGACGATGTTGTTGGTCGCCGAATCCTGATGGCCGTCGTGCTTGCCCAGCGAACCTGTGCTGAACGTGGTGCCGTCTAGCACCCGGAACACCGGGTCGTTCTCGTAGCCGATGTTCAACACATTGTTACCGGTGGCGCTCTGGGTCGGTGAGGCGAACGCGATGTAATTGGCGTCCTTGTAGAAGCCGCCCCAGTTGTTGCTGCTCAGTTCAGCGAGGCTGTTGACCCCCAAACCGCCGAGGCTATGGCCGCTGACCATGACGTCCTTGGCGCTCAGGCCATGGGCAATGGAAAACGCGGCAACGTCCTTGAGCAAGGTGTCGAAGGCGTTTTTCGCGTAGTTCGTCGCGTAATCCACCGGGCCGACGGCGGCCAGCAGGTTGTTTTTCATGTCGCCGAAGGTGTCGCTGTACCCCAGGCCTCCGGTGCCCCGGAAGGCAATGCCGATACCGATCAGCTTGCCCGCCGTGTCGTACTTGCCGAGCACTTCGGCTTCGGCGCTGGTGAAGCCGTCCTTCTCACCAAAGAAGGTGCCCTGGGCGCCGACCTTGCCTTGATAACCCAGCTGCGCAGCGCCAATCGGCGCCCAAGCGGTGGCCGGCAGCGGCTGACCGGTTGGCGTGTACGCATACAGCGTCAGGGCCATGGCGTCGCTGTACAACGCCTTGCCGTCAGCATTTTTGTAATCAAACAGTCCCATGTTGTTTGCTTCCTTTGCGTGAACTCAGAACTGCCAGTCGAGTGTCAGACCTACACCGTGGTCTTTCTCGTTGGAGCCCAGCAGTCCGTTGTAATCCAGGCTCACACGCACATCCTTAGCCACCACCAGACCGGCACGCGCACCAATGACGGCGGCGTTACGATCCAGTGACACGCTCTGCACGCTGAACCCTGTGTTGCCGTTGGCGAAAGCCAGGTGGTCTTCGGAACGGGTGTTGCTCAGGTTGTGCTGCCAACCCAGGGTGCCGGACAGTTCCAGCTGCTGTTTGTCCGACAGTGCAATGGCTTTGCTCGCCCGTACACCGAGGGTCGACAGCACGGCGTCGCGGTTGTCTTCGCCACCCTTGAGGGCTGCGGCATCACCTTTCTCGGTGAAGCTGTCGCTGTTGAGGTGCACGTAAGCCAGGTTGGCGAACGGCTCCAGAGCCAGCGGTTGCAGGTCCAGGCGATACGCCACTTCGGTAAACAGTTGGGCGGTGGTCGCATCGCGCTTGGATTTCTGTTTGCCGCTGACGTCGCCGAATTGCAGGTCGCGTTTCACATCGATGCGATGCCAGCTGTAAGCGCCGCCGACGCTCAAGCGCAGTGCATCGATTTCATGGCCCAGGTAGGCGCCCAAGTGGTAGCTGTCGACCGAGGCTGATGAATGCGTGCCATCGCCCATGCTCAACGAGCTGTCGCTATAACCTGTGACGAAACCGAGCCGCGTATCTTCAGTGATCAGACCGTCGACACCGGCCAGCAAGCCACCGATGGAGCTGGTGGAACTGGCGTTGTCATGCCCGCCGTCGCTCTTGCCCCAGGCGCCGAGGACTTTGACCCAGGCGTTGCTGCGGTCATCGGTCGGTGCCGCAGCATCGAACAGATCACGCTCACGCAGGCGTTCGCCGACGGCATCGCGCAGGTAACGGCTGTCGTTGATCAGCAACGTGCCGATCGCCGGATGAATCTCACCAGACAGTTGCTGGAAGGCTTGTTGCGCGACCGCTGCCGTCGGCGACAGCAGCAGGGTTTCATAGAGCGGATTGCCGGCGCCCAGTTGCTCGGCAGCGGCAGCGACGGCGCGTTGGTTCGGGGTCTGGCCGACGCTGGCGAAGGATGCTGCGTTGCGCTCTACCGCCAACTGGATGCCAGTGGCCGAATAGTCGAGTGCGCCGCCGATGAACAGATAGTTCGGCAAGACTGCGCCAAACCGCCCTTCGATCCCGCCGGCCGCTTGCAGGATGTTGTATTGATTGCCGAGAAGGGATTGCACCTCGCTGGTGGTCAGCAAGGTCGGGCTGTTTTCCAGGGACAGGCTGACGGTCGCGCCGTCGATCACGGCTTTACCGCCCGCGATGATCTGGTCGCTGCTGGTGGACGACAATTCCACGGCGTAGGTCGAGCCAGGCTCGAAGGTTACGTCACCCGCCACCTGCAAAGTGCCGATGGAATTGCCGGGGGCCACGGTGCCGCCGCTTTTCGCGGTCAATGCGCCGATGCGGCCGTTACCGCCGAGGATCCCGCTGTCGTTGACGGTGACCGCCGAGAGCAGCGAGCCGTTGATCGCCAACCGACCCTGATTGACCAGCGTCGGGCCGCTGTAGGTGTTAGCGCCGGTCAGCACCAGGGTGCCGATGCCCTGCTTGGTCAGGCCGCCATGGCCNGAAATGTCGTTACGCCAGACGTCCCGCCCGCACTGCACGTCGTTGCACACCCTTTCGGTCGGTTTGCCCGCGTCGATAATCGCGCCAATGCCCGGCAAGTCCGCGACAAACTGGCTGGAGCCGTAGGCGCCCTGGATGCGGAACTCCTCGGGAATGTCTTGCTCGGTGACCAACATCGCCGGGCCATCGATGCCTTTGCGCAGGTTGATCATGCCCCAGCCGTACAGCGCGTCCACACCGGGTGCGCCCATGTCGGTGGCGGTGGTTTTGAGCACGGTGGAGACCTGCTCGCCGCTCATGTACGGGAAGCGCTCCATCAGCACCGCCGCGGCGCCCGCNACGTGCGGCGCCGCCATGGAAGTGCCGTTTTTGTTGGCGTAGCCCACGGTCAGGTTATCGGCATTGGTGCCGCCGATGACTGCGCTGAAGATTTTGCTGCCCGGTGCCGACACGCAGAAACTCGCGGTGTAGCCGCAGCGCGACGAGAAGGTGCTGATGTTGTAGAGGTCCGGGCTGTTGAGGTCCGGGTTCTTCTGCAAGGCCGCGACGGTCATCCAGTTCGGTGCGATTTCAGGGACGAAATAACCGAGGCCGGCAATGGCGTCCGGGTTATTGAGGTTGTAGTCGTTGCCGGCGGCGAAGATCGTCACGATGCCGCTGCGAGCAGCCGCGATCGCACCGTCATAAGCGCCGCCCTGGCGCGTGCCGAGGATGGGCTGGATCTCATTGAACTGCAGTCGCGCGTCCTGCACGGTGAAGTGCGGATACGCCGGGTCGCGGCCACCCAGGTCGAAGCGATCAGTNATGCCGATGCCCCAGCTGTTGTTGATGATCCGGGCGCCGCTGGCGACCAGCCCATCCCAGCCTGCCTTGTACACCGCGCCGTCGTTGCCGAGGATGATCCCGTCTTCCGGCCCCGGGTCGCCGTTTTCCGCGCTGATGATTTGCGCGTTGTACGCCACGCCGTGCATCGGGTTGCCGTCACGGCTGCCCGCGGCGATCCCGCCGACGTGAGTGCCGTGGGAGCCGAGCTTGCCGTCGTAGCCAACCGTGGGCGAGCCGTCATACCGAAACGCATCGCCGGCTTTGACCGGGATGTACGGGTCGGTGTACTCGCGGATACCGCTGGTGACCAGAGTGACGACCTTGTTGGCACCGGAAAACTCCGGATGCTGGGCGTAAACCGGCTGATCGAAGATCCCCAGTTTCACGCCTTTGCCGCTGTAACCGGCAGCGTAGGCTTCCTGGGCATTGATGGCGCCCAGACCCCAGTCAGCGTTGAACTCAGCGCTGCGCCAGCTGTTGGGATCGCCTGCACGACCGTTTTCCACGTAGGGCGCGGCTTGCGCGGTGCCTATCGAGGCCAGCGCACAAAGCAGGGCTCGGTTGAGTGCTTTCAAGGCGAATAGGTTGTTGTTCTTAACTTTCATCCAGCGACCATCCTTAGTTGTCTTGCCAAAATCCCTGTGGCGAGGGAGCTTTCTCCCGCTCGGCTGCGCAGCAGTCGCAAATCGGCTGGTGCGTTATCCTTGAAGAATCACCGTTGCTGGTGTTGGGGCGGCTTCGCCACCCAGCGGGAGCAAGCTCCCTCGCCACATTTAATGTTTGCCGCATTTGTTGTTTACAGCGTCAGAACTGCCAATTGAGGCTCACCCCTACGCCATGGCTCTTCTCGCGGCTGGCCAGTTGGCCGGTGTAATCGAGGTTCACGCGAATGTCCCGGCTCAGGGCCAGGCTGGCGTGAGCGCCTACCAGCGCCGCGTCACGCACCATTGGCGACCCTTCCACCGAGAACGCCGTGCTGCCGCTGGCAAATGCCAGATGTTCTTCAGCATCGGTATTGCTCAGGTTGTGCTGCCAGCCGAGGCTGCCGCTCAGGTCTAGTTGTTGCTGGCCGGACAAGTTCACCGTTTTCAACGCGCGCACGCCCAACGTGCTGAGCATCGCCTCACGCGTGTCGCCACGGCTTTTCAGTGCAGCGCCATCACCTTTCTCGGTAAAACCTTCGGTGTCGAGGTGGACGTAGGCCAGATTGGCAAAAGGTTCGAGCGCCAGCGGTTGCAGGTTCAGTCGGTACGCCGCTTCGCCAAACACCTGAGTGGTGCCGGCATCGACCTTGGCTTTNTGCTTGCCGCTGACGTCGCCGTATTGCAGGTCACGCTTCACGTCGGCGCGATGCCAGCTGTAGGCACCGCCGACGCTNANGCGCCAGGCACCCANTTCACGCCCGGCATACGCGCCGAAGTGGTAGCTGTCGACCTTGGCCGATGAATGAGTGCCCGAGCCCATGCTCACCGAGCTATCGCTATAACCCGTGACCAGACCGATCCGGGTTTGCTCGTCGATCGCACCATCGACACCGGCGAGCAAGCCGCCAATCGAGGTGGTGTAACCGGCGGTGTCATGGCGATCATCGGTCTTGCCCCAGGCCCCGAGCGCCTTGATCCAGCCATTGCTTTGCGCGCCTTTGGCGTCAACCAGTCGCTCACCGATTGCATCGCGCAGGTAACGACTGTCATTGATCAGCACCGAGCCCAACGCCGGATAGATTTCCCCCGACAACTGCTGGAACGCCTGCTGTGCGGATGTCGCGGTGGGCGACAGCAACAGGCTTTCGTACACCGCATTCCCCGCCCCAAGCCCTTCCACGGCGGAGGCGACGGCGTGTTGGTTCGGCGTCTGGCCGACGCTGGCGAACGTCGTGCCGTTACGCTCCACACTCAGTTGAATACCGGTGGCGGCGTAATCGAGACTGCCGCCGATGAACAGATAGTTGGGCAACACCGCGCCGAACTGCCCCTGGATACCACCGGCCGCCTGCAGAATGTTGTATTGCTGACCGAGCAGGCTTTGCACTTGTTGAGTGCTGAGCAAGGTCGGGCTGTTTTCCAATGACAGGCTGACTGTCGCGCCGCTGACCGTGGCCGTACCGCCTGCGACGATCCGGTCGCTGTCGGTCGGCGACAACTCCACCGCGTAGGTCGAGCCGGGCGCAAACGTGACATCGCCGGCGACCTGCAAGGTGCCGATGGAATTGCCCGGCGCAACGATAGCGCCGCGGTTGGCCGTCAGTGCGCCGACTCGTCCTGAACCGCCCAGGGTGCCGCTGTCATTGACGGTCACGGCAGAAGTCAGCGAACCGTTGACCGACAGTAAGCCGCCGTTGACCATGGTCGGTCCGCGATAGCTGTTGTCACCGATCAGCATCAAGCGTCCGGCCCCTGACTTGATCAGGCTGCCTTCGTACACACGGTTGACGGCGGCTGAATCGCGAGCCATGCCGACGGCGTAATCCGTCTGGTCCTGCTGGCTGGCACCGGCCGGCACGCCATTCTCCCAGCCCTTGGTCTTCAACGTCTGTTGCCAGGCACTGCGTTCGGCCGCGTCCTCACTCTGCCGCTGGATCAGCGCGTTGTCGGAGATGTCGTTGCTCCAGACATCGCTCTGCCCTGCCCCCAGATTGGCGTCGAAGCGCCCGAGCAATTGCCCCGGCCCGCGCATCGCCCGTTCGAGGTTGGCCACGCCCCAACCGACGCGGGTATTGGGCGCCTGGGTGACGGAACCGTCGAGTTGGGTGGCGGTGGTCAACAGGGTTTCCAGCGCCTGCTGGTTGGTCATGTACGGATAGCGTTCCATCACCAATGCCAGGGCGCCAGTGGCATGCGGTGCGGACATGGAGGTGCCGGACTTAATCGCATAACCGGCGTCGGGGATGGTGCTGTCGATCTTCGCGCCGGGGGTGGTGATGCACCAATACTTGGCGATCCCGCACTGGTTGTACTTCTGCTGATTGCTTTGATCCAGCCCCGACACCGCCAGCCAGTGGCCTTCCAGTTCCGGCTGGAAATACGGCAAGGCCGAACGCACGCTCGCGTTCGCGTAACCGCTGTTACCGGCACTGAACACGTTGATAACGCCGGCACGGGAAACATCAGCCGCCGCATCTAGCCAGGTGCCTTTGTTCCAGTGCTGGGCGTAGGCGGCGTGCAAATCCTCGAGGGTGCGATAGCTGACGTCCGGTGGCTGGCTGCCCCAACTGTTATTGATCGCCCGCACACCGGCGTCGGCCAAGGCGTTATAGACCGCTTTGAAGTAGCGCGGATCAGGATTGGGGCCGAACAGAAAACTGTCGTTCTTGTTGGTATTGCCCACATAGATTTGCGCGTTGTAGGCCACGCCGTGCATGCCGGTGCCATCACGGGCGGCGCCCATGGTGCCGGTGACATGGGTGCCGTGGGAGTCGTTGTTGGCGTTAAGGGTGCCGTCGACATTGAACAGTGAGCCGTCGACGTAGCTGCCGCTGGCCAGCACCGCGTGGTAGCGGTCGGTGGCGAATTCGGGATGAGCGGCATCGAAGCCTGAATCAAGCTCGCCGATTTTCACACCCTTGCCGGTGATGCCGGCGGCGTAGGCCTGGTCGGCCTGCATGCGGGCCAGTCCCCAGTCACGCTGAAATTCCACCGAGCGCCAACTGGCCGCATCGCCCAGGGTGCCGTTTTCCTGATAAAGCGCCTGGGCCGAGCCTGGCGCTACTGAAATCCAGAGCAATAACGTGCCGACCGACATCGGCTTGTTCTGTACGTCCATGTCAACTTCTCGCTTTTTTGGCGTTTTTAGAATTCTGGTTGCCCACTAGGGGCTGCAACGCAACAGGTCAAATCATTGAGATCCCGGGCCTTGACCGAATGCCTCGTCCACCTTGGCCAGATCCTGCTCATTCAAGGTCCCGGCGTAGTAATGCAACTTGGTCCAGGCCATCAAGTAGTCGTACCTTGCCTGAGCCAAATCCCGGCGGGTGGTAAATAGTTGTTGCTCGGCGTTCAACGCGTCGAGGTTGACCCGCTCGCCGCCGAGGATGCTTTGCTTGGTCGACACCACCAGCGCCTCGGCCGACGTCAGGGCCTTTTGATAGGCGCGCAATTTGCTCACCCCCGACAGGCAGGCGCTGAACTGGCGACGCAGCTCNATCAGGGTTTCCCGGGTCTTGCCATCGAGTTCGTACTCGGCCTGTTCCATGGTCCGGCTGGCCTGACGGGTCGACGCCGACACCCCGCCGCCGGCGTACAACGGCACGCTGACTTCAATGCCGATGGTGTTGGTGTCGTAACGCTGGTTGTAGGTGTTGCCGCTTTCCGATTCGTTCTGGCGCACCGAAGCGTAGGCACTGACTTTCGGCAGGTGTCCGGCGCGGTTGCGTTCGACTTCATACCGCGCGACTTCCACCGCCTGACGCTGGGAGGCCAGGTTCGGGTTGTTGGCCACGGCCATCTCGTGCCAGGTGTCGTAGTTGGCGGGCAATAGGCTGAAGGTCTGGAAGTTCTGGTCCAGTGGCGCCAGGTCCGTGATGTCGACGGCCGGCACGCCAATCAGCGCACCCAGTTCGCGCAAGGACGCGTCCTGCTCGTTGCGTGCCTCGATTTCCTCGGCGGTCGCCAGTTCGTAACGAGACTCGGCCTCAAGAATATCGGTGCGCGTGCCCTCGCCTTGCNGGAACAGGTGCTGGTTCTGCTGGAACTGCTGCTCGAAGGCCTTCTTTTTGGCGCGNGCNATGTCGATCTGATCCTGAGCGAACAACGCGTGGGTGTAGTTTTCCAGCACACGAACCAGCAATTCCTGGCTCTTGCCGCGGAAGGCTTCGTCGGCAAACAGCGATTGCGCCACGCCTTTTCGATACGCCGCATAGGCTTCGTAATCGAGTAATGGTTGTTGCAGGGTCAGGTTCGAGCCGAAGCTGCTGTAGTTGCGGTCCTCAGTGAAGTCCGGCCGACCTTCATTGATTTGGGTGACCTTGGAGGTGTTGCGCCCCTTGTTGTAGGTGTAACCGATCCTGGGCAACAGCCCGGCACGGCCGATAATGCGGTTTTCAAGGCCTGCATCGCGTTCCTTCATGGCGCCAAGGAACACCGGGTCATTGCGCAACGCTTGTTCGTAGATATCGAACGGCCCCATGGCGGCCATCGCACTTTTGCACGTCAGCAACGCCAGGGTGGCTGCCAGCATTGAAAGCTTATTCATACAGCCGAACATCCTTATTCCTCGGTCAACGCGGAGCCTGCCCGGTCGAGCAGCGGTTTGAACAAATAGTTGAGGAGTGAACGTTCACCGGTACGCACGAACATTTCCGCCGGCATGCCGGGCTTGATCACCAGACCGTTGAGTTTTTCCATGGCCTGATCGCTGACGCTGCTGCGCAGCACGTAGTAAGGCGCGCCGGTTTTCTCGTCGACCATCTGGTCGGCGGAAATCAGGCTGACTTCGCCGGGTACGCGCGGCGTTCGGCTCTGGTTGAACGCGGTGAACAGAATGTCCACCGGCAAGTGGGTGCCAACCTTGTCGATCAGGTTGATCGGCAAGTGCCCTTCCACTTCCAGGCGGGTGCCTTGCGGCACGATCTCCAGCAAGGTTTCGCCCTGGCGGACCACCGCACCTTCGGTGTGAACCCCAAGGTTGACCGCGATGCCGTCGGCGGTAGCGATGATCTCGCTGTGTTGCAGATCAAACCCGGCGGAAGTCAGTTGCTCTTCCAGGGTCACGCTTTTGAGTTGCGCGTCGGCCAGTTGCGTGCGGACTTCTTTCTGATATTCCTCGATGTGCTGTTGCAGCTTCAGGCGCGATTCGAGGATGCCCTGCTCGACCCGGCCGCTTTCACCGCTGTTTTCCGCCAATTGCTGCTGCACCTGCGACAGCTGCCGCTGGAATTCCATCAAGCGGTTGCGCGGGATGTAGCCGTTGTCTGCCAGGGGCTGGAGATTACTCAGTTGTTGTTGCAACGAATTGGCCTGAGCCATCAGGTCCGTGCGCGCGCGGCGCATGCCGGCCAATTGCGCGCTGGCACCTTCAATGCTGGCGCGCAAACCCGCCTGCTCACGGGAAAACGCTTCGCGGCGGCTGCTGAACAATTGCCGCTGGCCTTCGAGGACCAGGGCCAGGCGCGGGTCGGGATCGTTGCTCAGTTCAGCGGGGAAACTCACTTGCTTGAGGTTGTCCCGCTCACTCTGCCAACGCGCCAGGCTGGCCCAGGCCATTCGGTATTGCGCTTGCAGCGATTGCACGTCGGCCGCGACCTGGGTCTGGTCGAGCTGGAACAGCGGCTGGCCCTGCTTTACCACCTGGCCCTCGCGCACCAGAATCCGGCTGACCACACCATTGCTCATCGACTGCACGGCTTTACGCTTGCCCGAGACCACGACTGTGCCTTGTACCGGAATGCCCTGGTCCAGCGGCGCCAGGCTGGCCCAGGNGAAGAAACTGCCGGCGCCGACGATCGCCAGAATCCAACCCATGCGGGCGAAGAAACGCGCGTCACGCTCAGGGCGTTCGGCGATGTAATCGTGTTCCATCGTCGCTTCGTTTTCAGTGTTCATGCGAGCGCTGGTCATACACCCGAATTCCTTGTCGTAGGCTGATACTGGCGACTCATGCTGAGCCCGCCCGGTGCTTGCGCCGGTTTTTCACGTTGCTGTTCCTGGGCACCGGAGAGTGCCTTGAGCACTTCCTGGCTGGGGCCAAAGGCCTGCAAACGACCGTCGTTGAGCACCAGCAATTTGTCGGCCTGAGCCAGCGCCGAGGAGCGATGGGTCACCAGAATCACGCTGGTGCCCTGGGCCTTCATCTGCGCGATGGCGCCGGCCAGCGCCGCTTCGCCCACGGTGTCGAGGTTGGAATTGGGTTCATCGAGCACCACCAGGCTTGGCTTGCCGTACAGCGCGCGGGCCAATGCCACCCGTTGCTTCTGGCCGCCAGACAAGCCGCTGCCGTCCTCTCCCAGCACTGTGTCGTAGCCTTGCGGCATGCGCAGGATCAGCTCATGGACGCCCGCCTGTTGCGCCGCTTCGACGACTTTTTGCGGATCGGCGTCGCGAAACCGGGCAATGTTTTCCGCGATGTTGCCGCTGAACAGTTCGATGTCCTGGGGCAAGTAACCGATATGCGGGCCAAGGTCGTCGCGGTCCCAGCGATGAATATCCGCGCCGTCCAGGCGCACGGTGCCGGCCAGGGTTGGCCACACGCCGACCAGCACCCGGGCCAGGGTCGACTTGCCGGAGCCGGAGGCGCCGAGTACGCCCAACACTTCGCCGGCACCCAGGCTGAAATTGACCATGTGCAGGGTCGCCGCACGTTGCCCTGGAGGACCGGCGCTGACTTGTTCGAAGGTGATCTGCCCCTTCGGCGCCGGCAGCGCCATGGCTTCGTCACTCGGTGGAAACGCTTGCAACAGCGAATCAAGACGACGGTAAGCGAGCTTGGCACCGCTCCACTGTTTCCACACCGCGATCAGTTGATCGATGGGGCTCAGGACGCGGCCCATGAGGATGGAGCCGGCGATCATCATCCCGGCGGTCATCTCGCCCTTGATCACCAGTAACGCGCCGAGGCCCAGGACCAGGGATTGCAGGCACAGCCGCAAGGTTTTGCTCAGGGAGCTGATGATGGCGCCGGTGTCGCTGGCCTGATTCTGCAGGCCGAGGAAACGCGAGTGCACCTGGAACCAGCGCTTGCGCAACACGCCAAGCATGCCCATCGCCTGAATGGTTTCGGCATTGTGCAGGTGGCTGGTGGCCAGTTGGCTGGACTTCTGGGAAAACCCGGCAGCTTCGCCCAAGGGCTTTTTGGTCATTGCCTCGTTCAGGCAAGCGAGGCCGATCAGCACCACCGCGCCCACGGTCGCGAACACACCGAGCCATACGTTGAACAGGTAGATCACGAAGAGGTAGACCGGAAACCACGGCGCGTCGAAGAAGGCAAACAACGCAGGACCGGTGACAAATTGGCGAATGTGGGTCAGATCGCCAAGGGATTGGCCGGCGTTGCCCTCGCCCTTGAGCAGGTTGCGCTCGAACGCGGCCTGATACACCCGCAGGTTGAAACGGCGTTCCAATTGGCTGCCGATGCGGATGACGATGAAACTGCGCACGATCTCGAGCAAACCGATGAAGGCGAAAAATCCGACCACCATCAGCGACAACATGGCCAGGGTGGTTTCGTTTTGCGAAGACAACACGCGGTCATAGACCTGGAGCATGTAAATCGACGGGACCAGCATCAGCACGTTAATTAACGCGGTGAAACAACCGACACTGATCAGGATGCTTTTATAGTCGCCCAGTGCTTTGAATAACGGTGCGGTGGCCGGGCTCTTTGCCATCTTCATGGGTTCTTCCTGAGGTGTTATTCCTCGTCATGCCTGACGAAGTTTCCAATAACTGTCCGCTAATAGGCGCAGATAGGTTTGGCGCACTAGCGCTTACAAACCAATAACAATTTTTAATTTGGTTTGGTGCTTATAACGATAATGACCGCTACTCTTTTCGCCGCAGCCTGTTCATTGCTGCGCCTGACGCACAAGTGTTATGACCAGCCCGGATCTCAATGTGGTTTTATAAGCGCCATCACGTTGACGGCTGAGAAATAGAATCTTTGAACCTTCGTTGCCGGTGATCGCAATACCGTCCGGTTCAGGGAACCAACCGATAGCGGTTTTGCCGTCCAGCCACGCGCTGAGGCAACTGGCGCCCTCACCCAGTGTTTGGTTTTTTTGGAAATTGATGACGCAGACATTGGACGGTTTGTCCTGCAACGCCTGGGTCTCGGGCGAGTCATCTTTGGCATTCAGGGTGGCCTGCCATTGACCGGCCAGTTCCGAGGGATCTGCTAATTTCAGGCTGCTCGACATGGCTGTCTCTCCAAAAAAAATCATCAACGTCGCCAAGAGCCACGCGGTTGTTCGGTGGGTGAAGGCTTTATGAGCCATAGGTTGTTGTACTCCGGCTGCGGCCTTGGGCACAGAGGGCGGCGCATCGGCGCCACCCTCCTTATCGCGTTACATCACGCGGCGATGTCCGAGAACGCCGCCTGGCCAACGGTGCTGACCAGGAAATCAGCCACGCCGTGCCCGGAGAAGTCCACCGCCAACTGGCTGTTACCGCCCGAAGAGGTCAACACGGCATCGCCCGCCGCACCGGTGAACGAATTCACGAAGTGCAGGCCCGCGCCTTTGGTGATGGCGGTCAGGTCGATCTTGTCCAGGCCGCTGACAAAATCGAGGATCTGATCGGCTACACCCGGCTTGGAATCGCTGCTCGCTGCGAACACAAAAGTGTCCGAGCCGGTACCGCCCCACAGCTTGTCCGCACCGCCCGCGCCGAAGAGGATGTCGTTGCCGGCACCGCCCTTCAGCTCGTTGGACACGCCATTACCAATCAACAGGTCGTTACCCGAACCGCCAATCGCGTTCTCGACGGTAACGCCCTTGGCGATGGACACGTTGCCCACCAGGCCGCCAACGTCGGAGAACGAGGCCTCATTGAGGTTGATCTTCTGGTTCTGGGTGAAACCGGAGAAGTCCAGGGTGTCGTTGCCGCCACCGTCCCACACCGAAAACACGACCTTGTCCGACGACGAAGACGCGCTCAGGAAATCGCGACCGGCATTGGAGTTGAAACCGTAGGTGGTGTCGCCGGCGCGGGTGCTGTAGTTGGCACCGTAGAGCTTCTGGATCGCGGCAATGTCGTCGATCAGCGGGCCCGAAGAATAGGCTTCGACGCCGCCCTTGCTGAAGTTCTGGTCGGTATTGCTTTCACTCCAGTAGCTCATGAGGCTGTAACCGCGGGTGTCTTCGGCATAGGTCGCGTCGTTGTAGGTCGGCGCACCTTCACCGGCGTTGTAGTCGCCAGGGTGAGCCAGGCCCAGGGTGTGGCCGATTTCGTGGGTCAGGGTCTGCCGGCCATAGTTATTCAGGTCCGGCGTCTTGTTCGGCGTGTAGCTATTGTTGGTCAGGTACCACGAGGTGCCGTCGTAGCCTGCGCCGGTGCCGGGCAGGTAAGCGAACGCCGCCGCGCCGTCCTGGCCACCGCTGTAGTTGCCGAAGGTCATGTGTGCGTCACCGCCCGAGGCCTTTTCGCTAAAAGTGACTTTGGCCACATCGGCCCAGGATTGCATGGCGAGCGCGGCCTGGGCTTTCTGTTGAGCGCTGAACTGACTGAAGCCGGTAATCCCGTGCTTGTTCATGGTGCTCGACGACGCCGAGGTCAGGAACGTGTAGGTCAGTTCGATTTTTCCGCTGCCGTCCTTGTCCTGGTAGGCAGCGCCATCGCGCAGCAATTGGGTCGCTGCCTCGTCGACGGAGTAGGAAGGTTTGCCATTGACCGTGAGATTGCCACCCCGGTCATACTGATGGCTGAAGCTGTCGATCTGGTTGTACGCGGAACTGGGCGCAGCCAATGCTTGCAATGGCGAAAAGGCCTGTTCGGCAAGATCAATAGCGTTGTTTTTAACTTTCGACATAAACACACTTCCTTGTTTAGCAATGGAACAGTTTTTGTCAGATAGCGACAATCTCTGGCGAGATCGTCCTATCACTCGCCCAATGAAGGCGAAAGAAAACTGACACAATTCGAAATCAAACGTCTACATTTTTTTTGACGTCAAATTGTTCTGCCCCGGCAAGTACCCGGAAACAATGCCTGTGCTGTCGAAATATAGTTTGAAGTTGAGGGTTTCGGACTAATTGTCTGACAATTGCGTATTTAAATATTAAATATAGGTAAGTTGTTTTTTGCCGAAGGCGTCTCACTTTTTCGGACTTATCAATATGAGTGCCAGTGGATTGATATCAGACGGAGTTATATTGGATATGACATTTTGGCGACTGCTTCGCAGTCGTCAGGCACTGATAACCAACACGCATCCACAGCGGATAATCATGTACCCGCGTCCCACCGCCATCACTGCTTTCTAAACCTCATCAACAACGGACAAGACCGTTTCTCGACTGTCCAGGATCCCCAGTTGCTGGAGGATGTCATTGATGCCCCCCCATAGGCCGAGATCCTCAGGTGTCGGGGCTTCGACCAAGATACGACGCAAGCTCAGGTTGGCCTTCAACCTGCCATAGGCGATTTCATCGGACTGGGCGCCTTTATCGATGATTCGCTTGGCAGCGAGGTTAATCTCTCCTTCAACGTAAGCTTGCAAAGCTGATTTGTTCATCGCGATTCTCCTTT
>NZ_NMOJ01000109.1 GCF_002251635.1 Pseudomonas mandelii | reverse complement strand
GCACCCCGGTCGTGTGTTATTTGTATATACATATACAGACGTTTGCCTGCTCGGTAAACTCCGGCAAGCTAGCAACCTCTCTTCAACGAACAAGGATTAACCGTGCCGACTCCGCCTGCAGTGTCACCGTTGGCCGCGAACATGGGCGAAAGTCCGGCGCCCTTGTATGCCCGCGTCAAACAGATGATCAGCCAGCAAATCCTCAACGGCAACTGGCCGCCCCATTACCGCGTGCCGTCGGAGAGCGAGCTGGTCAGCCAACTGGGCTTCAGCCGCATGACCATCAACCGCGCCCTGCGCGAACTCACCGCGGAGGGGTTGCTGGTGCGCATGCAAGGCGTCGGTACCTTCGTCGCCGAACCCAAGAGCCAGTCGGCGCTGTTTGAAGTGCACAACATTGCCGATGAGATCGCCTCCCGTGGCCATCGCCATACCTGCAAGGTGATCACCCTCGAAGAAGAGGCCGCCGGTTCCGAGCGCGCTTTGGCGCTGGACATGCGCGAGGGCCAGAGGGTTTTCCATTCGCTGATCGTGCATTTCGAAAACGATATTCCTGTGCAAATCGAAGACCGTTTCGTCAACGCCCTGGTGGCACCGGATTACTTGCAGCAGGATTTCACCCAGCAAACGCCTTACGCCTATTTGAATCAGGTTGCGCCGCTGACCGAAGGCGAGCACGTGGTCGAAGCGATCCTTGCCGATGCCTCCGANTGCAAATTGCTGCAGATTGAAAAGGGCGAGCCGTGCCTGCTGATTCGTCGCCGCACCTGGTCCGGCCGTCAGCCGGTGACCGCCGCCCGTTTGATCCACCCTGGTTCCCGTCATCGTCTGGAAGGTCGGTTTCATAAATGAATCAAACGAAGGTTTTACGCGCCAAAGATTACCCGCGCATGCCGTGGAAAAACGGCGGCGGCAGCACTGAAGAAATTACCCGTGATGGAGGTGCCGGCCTTGATGGCTTTGGCTGGCGCCTGTCGATTGCCGATATCGGCGAGTCTGGCGGCTTTTCAATGTTCGCCGGTTACGAGCGCGTGATTACCGTGCTGCAAGGTGACGGCATGACCTTGCGCGTTGACGGCCAGGACACCCATCCGTTGTTACCGTTGGAGCCGTTTGCTTTCAGCGGTGAGAGCCAGGTTGCGTGCACATTGCTCGGTGGGCCGATTCGCGACTTCAACCTGATTTATGCGCCGCAGCGTTACGACGCGCGGTTGCAGTGGCTGGACGGCGAACAGCGGTTTTTCAGCTCGGCAGGCACCGTGCTCGTATTTAGTGTCACCGACGAGCTTGAAGTGAAGGTCGGTAACAGCGCCTCACAACTCGGTCGCCATGATTGCCTGCAACTCGACGGTAACACCGGCCTGCTGGAAGTTTCCGTCAGTGGCCAATGCTGTGTGATCGAGCTGACCGCACGCTGATTAACTGCTGAAGAATAAATCCCCTCGCCACAAAAGCAGCCTTCTACCCGTGTTCCCCATCGCGCACCACTTTGTTACCGAACGCCCCAGCCTGGCGCAAAACCTCGCTCAAGTAACAGCTGCCTCCCCTCCGCAAAATTCCCCTGCAAAAATTTCATCTTCGTCTAAACCCTTGATCCAAGGGCCTTCCAGCGTTCCAAAAACGTTTCTTGAACACCCATCCAACAAGTTGGCCGCTTGATTGCATATGCTTGTATGTACAAGTAAAGACGTATGCGTATGAGTCGACCGAGACTCCTCGCAACGTCCACTGATTCGCTTGTGGCGCAACAGTGCGCACAGGCTGGCTTACCCACCGCCAGGGTTGGTTTGGATTGATCGCTGAGGAGTCTTTTTCGTGACTGACAATACCCAGAAACCTACAAAGTATCGTGACGTTGAAATCCGCGCTGCCCGCGGTAACAAGCTGACCGCCAAGAGCTGGCTGACCGAAGCGCCGCTGCGCATGCTGATGAACAACCTCGACCCGNAAGTGGCCGAGAACCCGAAAGAGCTGGTGGTGTACGGCGGTATCGGCCGTGCGGCGCGTAACTGGGAGTGCTACGACCAGATCGTCGAGAGCCTCACCAATTTGAATGACGACGAGACCCTGCTGGTGCAATCCGGCAAGCCGGTCGGCGTGTTCAAGACCCACAGCAACGCTCCGCGCGTACTGATCGCCAACTCCAACCTGGTACCGCACTGGGCCAGTTGGGAACACTTTAACGAGCTGGATGCCAAGGGCCTGGCCATGTACGGCCAGATGACTGCCGGCAGCTGGATCTACATCGGCAGCCAGGGCATCGTCCAGGGTACCTACGAAACCTTCGTCGAAGCCGGTCGCCAGCATTACAACNGNGACCTGAAAGGTCGTTGGGTCCTGACCGCAGGCCTCGGCGGCATGGGTGGCGCTCAGCCTCTGGCCGCAACGTTGGCCGGGGCGTGCTCGCTGAACATCGAGTGCCAGCAGGTCAGTATCGACTTCCGCTTGAGCAGCCGTTATGTCGACGAGCAAGCCACCGACCTCGACGACGCCCTGGCCCGCATCGCCAAATACACCAAGGAAGGCAAGGCCATCTCCATCGCCCTGCTGGGTAACGCGGCGGAAATCCTGCCGGAGCTGGTCAAGCGTGGCGTGCGCCCGGACATGGTCACCGACCAGACCAGCGCCCACGATCCACTCAACGGCTACCTGCCGGCCGGCTGGACCTGGGACGAATACCGCGCCCGCGCCAAAACCGAGCCTGCTGCCGTGGTCAAAGCCGCCAAGCAGTCGATGGCCGTGCACGTCAAAGCCATGCTCGAGTTCCAGAAGCAAGGCATCCCGACCTTCGACTACGGCAACAACATCCGCCAGATGGCGCAAGAAGAAGGCGTGCAAGACGCCTTCGCCTTCCCAGGCTTCGTACCGGCCTACATCCGCCCACTGTTCTGCCGTGGCATCGGCCCGTTCCGCTGGGCGGCGCTGTCCGGCGACCCGCAGGACATCTACAAGACCGACGCCAAAGTCAAAGAGCTGATCCCCGACGACGCGCACCTGCACAACTGGCTGGACATGGCGCGCGAGCGCATCAGCTTCCAGGGCCTGCCGGCACGTATCTGCTGGGTGGGCCTGGGCCAGCGCGCCAAGCTGGGCCTGGCGTTCAACGAAATGGTGCGCAGCGGCGAGCTGTCGGCACCGGTGGTGATCGGCCGTGACCACCTCGACTCCGGCTCGGTCGCCAGCCCGAACCGCGAAACCGAAGCCATGCAGGACGGTTCCGACGCTGTGTCCGACTGGCCACTGCTCAACGCCTTGCTCAACACCGCCAGCGGCGCGACCTGGGTTTCGCTGCACCACGGCGGCGGCGTGGGCATGGGCTTCTCCCAGCACTCCGGCATGGTGATCGTTTGCGACGGTACCGATGAAGCCGCCGAGCGGATCGCCCGCGTACTGCACAACGACCCGGCCACCGGTGTGATGCGCCACGCCGATGCGGGTTACCAGATCGCAATCGACTGCGCCAAGGAACAAGGGCTGAACCTGCCGATGATTACCGGTAAATAAACCAATACCCCGTAGGAGCCGGCTTGCTGGCAATTCAGTCGGAGCGCCGCCCGCAGCAAGCCGGCTCCTACAGGGGTTGCACCAACCCAGAATAACAATCCACAGAGGTTGAATCATGGCTGTTAACAACGATCGTGCAGGCAGTAAACCGTTGATCGAGACNCGTTCGATCGACTACATCCCGGAAGCGGAAAGACACGGTCGTCTGTTCAGCCAGTTCACCCTGTGGATGGGTGCCAACCTGCAAATCACCGCCATTGTCACCGGGGCCCTGGCCGTGGTGCTGGGCGGTGATGTGTTCTGGTCGTTGATCGGTCTGTTGATCGGCCAATTGATCGGTGGCGGNGTCATGGCGTTGCATGCCGCNCAAGGGCCCAAGCTTGGCCTGCCGCAGATGATCTCCAGCCGNGTGCAGTTCGGNGTNTATGGCGCGGCCATCCCGATCGTGCTGGTCTGTTTGATGTACCTCGGCTTTACCGCGACCGGCACCGTACTGTCCGGCCAAGCGCTGGGCCAGTTGTTTGGCGTCAGCGACAGCGTCGGTATCCTTATTTTCGCCAGTGTCATTGTGCTGGTCACGGTGCTCGGTTACCGGGTGATCCATTGGATCGGTCGCGTCGCCAGCGTCATCGGTGTGATTGCCTTTGTTTACCTGTTCAGCCGTCTGATGAGCCAGGTTGATGTTGGCGCACTGTTGCAAATCCGTCACTTCAGCTGGAGCAGTTTCTTGCTGGCGGTGTCGCTCGCGGCCTCCTGGCAGATCGCTTTCGGCCCTTACGTGGCGGACTATTCACGTTACTTGCCGAGCAAGACGTCTTCGCTGAAAACCTTTCTCGCCGCTGGCGCGGGCTCGGTCATTGGTGCACAGGTAGCGATGATCCTCGGCGTGTTTGCCGCGGCCATGTCCAACGGGCAATTCGCAGGTCACGAAGTGGCTTATATCGTNGGTTTGGGCGGTACGGGTGCCACGGCTGCGCTGCTGTACTTCAGCATCGCTTTCGGCAAGGTCACCATCTCTACGCTGAACTCCTACGGCAGTTTCATGTGCATCGCGACCATCATCAGCGGCTTTCGGGGTCGCCTGGAGGTCACGCGTCTGCAACGCCTGGTCTTCGTGCTGGTCATTGTCGGTACTGCGACCCTGATCGCGTTGCTCGGCCAGCACTCGTTCCTCGGTGCTTTCAAGTCTTTCATCCTGTTCCTGCTGGCGTTCTTTACGCCCTGGAGTGCGATCAACCTGGTGGATTACTACTGCATCACCCGCGAGCGCTATGACGTGCCGGCGCTGGCCGACCCGAACGGTCGCTACGGTCGCTGGAACCTGCTCGGTATCAGCGTCTATGTCTTCGGCGTGCTGGTGCAATTGCCATTCATCTCCACCAAGTTCTACACCGGCCCGCTGGTGGCCGCGCTGGGTGATGTGGATATTTCCTGGATCATCGGTCTGGTACTTCCCGCAGCCCTCTATTACGTCTGCGCGAAAAAATGGCACGGCTCGGTACCCGATCACCTGATTCTGCCGGTTGAGCAGGACAGCGTTGTACAACAAAAAACAAGTGGGGCTGGTCGCGCTGCGGCGCAGGCCTGATTGGACGTGGACAGGGCTGGATGCCTCTTGACTGCCGTAAGCCAATTCATGATTAGGAGCGTCACTACAATGAAATCGAACAAGACCCTGCTGACCACATTGCTTTCCGTGGGCCTGCTCGCCAGCGCCGGCGCCACTCAGGCGGCCGGTTGGTGCGAATCCGGCAAACCGGTGAAATTCGCCGGCCTGAACTGGGAAAGCGGCATGTTGCTCACCGACATCCTGCAAACCGTGCTGGAAAAAGGCTACGACTGCAAAACCGACAGCCTGCCGGGCAACTCCATCACCATGGAAAACGCCCTGAGCAGCAACGACATCCAGGTGTTTGCCGAAGAGTGGGTCGGCCGCAGCGAAGTCTGGAACAAGGCCGAGAAGGCCGGCAAAGTCGTCGGCGTCGGTGCCCCGGTTGTCGGTGCTGTCGAAGGCTGGTACGTGCCGCGTTACGTGATTGAAGGCGACGCCAAGCGCAAGCTGGAACCCAAGGCGCCGGACCTGAAAAACATCGCCGACCTGGCCAAATACGCTTCGGTGTTCAAGGATCAGGAAGAGCCATCCAAGGGCCGCTTCTACAACTGCCCGGCCGGCTGGACCTGTGAGCTGGACAACAGCGAAATGCTTAAAAGCTATGGCCTGGAAAGCACCTACACCAACTTCCGCCCAGGCACCGGCCCGGCGCTGGATGCGGCGGTGCTGTCGAGCTACAAGCGTGGCGAGCCGATCCTCTTTTATTACTGGTCACCCACCCCGCTGATGGGCCAGGTTGATCTGGTCAAGCTGGAAGAAAAACCCGGTGTGGATAAAAGCGTGACCATCAAGGTCGGCCTGTCCAAGACGTTCCACGAGCAAGCCCCGGAACTGGTGGCGGTGCTGGAAAAGGTCAACCTGCCGATCGACCTGCTGAATCAGAACCTCGGGCGCATGGCCAAAGAGCGGATCGAGTCGCCAAAACTGGCGAAAATTTTCCTCAAGGAACATCCTGAAGTCTGGCACGCATGGGTGAGCGACGACGCAGCCAAGAAAATCGACGCGGCCTTGTAGGTTGAGCCTCTCCGACTGCCGGCGACGGCAGTCGGACGCTTGATCGCAACCCCTTGATTGAGAGTCTCTTATGTTTCCCGAAAGCTTTACCTTTTCCATCGCCGACTGGGTCAACGGTTGGGTGGACTCGCTGGTCACCAACTACGGCGATGTGTTCCGGCACATCTCCGATACCCTGCTGTGGGCCATCGTCAACCTGGAAGGGTTGCTGCGCGCGGCGCCCTGGTGGCTGATGCTGGCCATCGTCGCGGGGATCGCCTGGCACGCGACCCGCAAAGTGGTGACCACGGCAGTCATCGTCGGCCTGCTGTTCCTGGTGGGTGCGGTCGGCCTCTGGGACAAGCTGATGCAGACCCTGGCGCTGATGATGGTCGCGACGGTCATTTCGGTGCTGATCGGCATTCCGCTGGGCATTCTGTCGGCACGCAGCAATCGCCTGCGTTCGGTGCTGATGCCGTTGCTCGACATCATGCAAACCATGCCCAGCTTCGTGTACCTGATTCCGGTGCTGATGCTGTTCGGCCTCGGCAAGGTGCCGGCGATTTTCGCCACGGTGATCTACGCCGCGCCGCCGCTGATTCGCCTGACGGATTTGGGCATTCGCCAAGTCGACGGCGAAGTCATGGAAGCCATCAATGCCTTCGGTGCCAACCGCTGGCAGCAACTGTTCGGCGTGCAACTGCCGCTGGCGCTGCCGAGTATCATGGCCGGGATCAACCAGACCACCATGATGGCGCTGTCGATGGTGGTTATCGCCTCGATGATTGGTGCCCGAGGCCTGGGTGAAGACGTGTTGGTGGGGATTCAGACCCTCAACGTCGGACGTGGCCTGGAAGCCGGTCTGGCGATCGTGATTCTTGCAGTGGTCATCGACCGCATTACNCAGGCCTATGGTCGTCCACGGCATGAGGCGAACAAATGAANAANGNNNCCATCAGCAAAATNGAAGTCAAGAACGTCTTCAAGATCTTCGGCAACCGCTCCAAGGAAGCGCTGGCGCTGGTTGGCCAGGGCAAGACCAAGGACCAGGTGCTGGCCGAGACCGGCTGCGTGGTCGGCGTGAACGACCTGTCCCTGAGCATCGGCACCGGCGAGATCTTTGTGATCATGGGGCTATCGGGCTCCGGCAAATCCACACTGGTGCGCCACTTCAACCGCCTGATCGACCCCACCAGCGGCGCGATCCTGGTGGACGGCGAAGATATCCTGCAACTGGACATGGAAGCCCTGCGCCAATTCCGTCGGCACAAGATCAGCATGGTGTTCCAGAGCTTCGGCCTGCTGCCCCACAAGAGTGTGCTCGACAACGTCGCCTACGGCTTGAAAGTGCGTGGCGAAACCAAGCAGGTCTGCGCCGAACGCGCGCTGCACTGGATCGAAACCGTGGGCCTCAAAGGCTACGAAAACAAATACCCGCACCAGCTTTCCGGCGGCATGCGCCAGCGTGTGGGCCTGGCCCGCGCCTTGGCGGCTGACACCGACATCATTCTGATGGACGAAGCCTTCAGTGCGCTCGACCCGCTGATCCGCGCCGAGATGCAGGACCAGTTGCTGGAGCTGCAAAAGACTTTGCACAAGACCATCGTGTTCATCACCCACGACCTCGACGAAGCCGTACGTATTGGCAACCGCATTGCGATCCTCAAGGACGGCAAGCTGATCCAGGTCGGCACGCCGCGCGAGATTCTGCATTCGCCGGCGGATGAGTATGTGGACCGGTTTGTTCAGCGGCGGGCGGCGGTGGTCTGAGAAATTTGCGGTGATCGAGCGGGCCTCATCGCGGGCAAGCCCGCTCCCACAGGGATTGGTTGTGTTGCACACATTTTCTTCACACAACAGAACACTGTGGGAGCGGGCTTGCCCGCGATGGCGCCGGTAAAGCTGCATCAATATTCAGGTTGTACGCACGAGGTTAATGATGTCCCAGGCTGAAAAAATCGTTATCGCCGATGCCCCGTTGCGTTGGCAGGATGTGGTTGCCGTCGCCCGTCATGGCGCTCAGCTTGAGCTGTCGGCCCAGGCCTGGGCGCGGATCGAGAATGCCCAGGCGATCGTTCAGCGCATCGTCGCCAGCGGCGAGCGCGCCTATGGCGTCAACACCGGCCTGGGTGCGTTGTGCAACGTCTCGCTCAAAGACGAACAACTGAGCCAACTGTCGCGCAACACCTTGCTCAGCCACGCCTGTGGCGTTGGCGCACCACTGGCCGACGAGCAAACCCGCGCAATTCTCTGTGCAGCGATCCTGAATTACAGCCAAGGCAAATCCGGCATTCATCGTCGGGTGGTCGAAGCCCTGCTGGTGCTGCTTAANCACGGCATCACGCCGCAAGTGCCGTCCCAGGGTTCGGTGGGTTACCTGACCCACATGGCCCACGTCGGCGTGGCCTTGTTGGGCGTCGGTAATGTGAGTTATCGCGGGCAGATCGTTTCTGCACAGCAAGCCTTGGCTGAAGAAGGCCTGCAACCGGTTCAGCTGGGTGCTAAAGATGGCTTGTGCCTGGTCAACGGCACGCCGTGCATGTCCGGCCTCAGCTGTCTGGCGATTGCCGATGCGACNCNCNTGCTGCAATGGGCCGACGTAATCGGCGCCATGAGCTTCGAGGCCCAGCGCGGCCAGATCGACGCGTTTGACGAAGCCATCATCGCGCTCAAGCCGCATCCGGGCATGCAGCAGGTCGGCATCAACCTGCGGGCGTTGCTGGATGGCAGTGAAGTGATTGCGTCGAGCAAAGGCATTCGCACGCAGGATGCGCTGAGCATCCGTTCGATCCCGCAAGTCCACGGCGCTGCACGGGATCAACTGACGCACGCGATCCAGCAGATCGAAACCGAGCTCAACGGCTGCACCGACAACCCGTTGCTGCTGGGCACCCCGGACAACTACCGCGTGGTGTCCCAGGCCAACCCGCATGGGCAGTCCGTGGCGTTGGCGGCCGACATGCTCGCCATCGCCATGGCCGAAATCGGCTCCGTGGCCGAACGCCGCCTGGACCGCCTGATCAACCCGCATGTCAGCGGCTTGCCGGCGTTCCTGGTCAGCAACCCCGGGGTCAACTCCGGGATGATGATCGTGCAGTACGTCGCCGCCTCGCTGTGTGGGCAAAACCGCCAACTGGCGCAACCGGCGGTGCTCGACAACTTCGTCACCTCGGGCCTGCAGGAAGACCATCTGAGCATGGGCACCAATGCCGCGCTCAAGCTGCATCAGCTGTTGGCCAACGTCACCCAGATTCTCGCCATCGAGTACCTGCTGGCGGCCCAGGCGTTCGANTTTCTTAAGGAACAACGTTTTGGCGCAGGCACCGATGCCGCGTGGCGCCTGCTGCGCGAACGCGTCCCGGCCTACGACCAGGACCGCTGGCTGGCGCCGGACATCGCCGCGGCTGCTGGCGTGTTGAAAGATCCGATGTTGCTGCACAAGGCTTTACCGAACCTGAACTGACTTCCAATAAAAACCAGCGTGCCAAGGCGCGGCTCTCCCATAAGGCGAGACGCGACGGACAACGGACATCTCCGGAGCGTCTGGTGAGTTAATAACAAACTCTCAAAAGGAGCATGAAATGACTGCGCTAAACCTGATTCCCGGCCAACTGAGCCTTGCCCAACTGCGTGATATCTATCAGCACCCGGTCAAAATCACCCTCGATAACAGCGCCACGGCGCAGATCGAAGCGAGTGTTGCCTGCGTGGAGCAGATTCTCGCCGAGAATCGCACCGCCTACGGCATCAACACCGGTTTCGGCCTGCTGGCCTCGACCCGCATCGCCTGCGAAGACCTGGAAAACCTCCAGCGTTCGCTGGTGCTGTCCCACGCTGCCGGCGTCGGTGAGCCGATCAGCGATGCGCTGGTGCGGCTGGTCATGGTGCTCAAGGTCAACAGCCTGAGCCGTGGCTTCTCCGGGATTCGCCGCCAGGTGATCGACGCGTTGATCGCGCTGATCAACGCCGAGGTTTACCCGCACATTCCGTTGAAAGGTTCGGTCGGTGCTTCCGGCGACCTGGCGCCTCTGGCCCACATGTCTCTGGTGCTGCTGGGTGAAGGCAAGGCTCGCTACAAAGGCGAATGGCTGGAAGCCACCGAAGCGCTGAAAGTCGCCGGCCTGGCGCCGCTGACCCTCGCCGCCAAGGAAGGCCTGGCGCTGCTCAATGGCACCCAGGTGTCCACCGCGTACGCCCTGCGTGGCCTGTTCGAAGGCGAAGATTTGTTCGCCGGCGCACTCGCGTGTGGTGGCCTGACCGTGGAAGCCGTGCTGGGCTCGCGCTCGCCGTTCGATGCACGTATTCACGCGGCGCGTGGCCAAAAAGGCCAGATCGATNCCGCTGCNGCCTATCGCGACCTGCTGGGCGANNGCAGCCAGGTCTCCCAGTCGCACCAGAACTGCGACAAGGTGCAAGACCCGTACTCCCTGCGCTGCCAGCCGCAAGTCATGGGCGCCTGCCTGACTCAATTCCGCCAGGCCGCCGAAGTGCTGGTGGTAGAAGCCAACGCCGTGTCGGATAACCCGCTGGTGTTCGCAGCCGAAGGCGACGTGATCTCCGGCGGTAACTTCCACGCCGAACCGGTGGCCATGGCCGCGGATAACATGGCGCTGGCCATCGCTGAAATCGGCTCCCTGAGCGAGCGTCGTATCTCGCTGATGATGGACAAGCACATGTCGCAACTGCCGCCGTTCCTGGTGGGCAATGGCGGGGTGAACTCCGGCTTCATGATCGCCCAGGTGACGGCGGCAGCACTGGCCAGCGAGAACAAGGCGCTGTCCCATCCGCATAGCGTCGACAGCTTGCCGACATCGGCCAACCAGGAAGACCACGTGTCCATGGCCCCGGCTGCGGGCAAGCGTCTTTGGGAAATGGCCGAGAACACCCGTGGTGTTTTGGCGGTGGAATGGTTGGCGGCGGTTCAGGGGCTGGATTTGCGTGAAGGTCTGAAGACCTCGGCGAAGCTGGAAAAGGCTCGGGGGATTCTGCGTAACGAAGTGCCGTTCTATGAGAAAGACCGCTTCTTTGCGCCGGACATCAATGCGGCGACCGAGTTGTTGGCGACGCGTTGCCTGAATGACTTGGTCTCGGTCAAGTTGCTGCCGAGCCTGTAATGGCCCCATCGCGGGCAAGCCCGGCTCCCACAGGTTTTGTGTCGTGTGCATCTTATGTATCCAACACTACCCCTGTGGGAGCGGGCTTGCCCGCGATTCGATTTTGAACAAGACGAGGAACTCGGGATGAAAACTCTCTGGCAACACTGCCACGTCGCAACCATGGCGCAAGGCGTCTACTCGATCATCGAGGACGCGGCCATCGTGACGTCCGGTGCGCACATTGAGTGGGTCGGCCCGCGCAGTGAACTGCCGTCGGGTGAATACCCGGCGGTCAACGATTTGAAAGGGGCCTGGGTTACGCCGGGCCTGATCGACTGCCACACCCACACGGTGTTCGGCGGTAACCGCAGCGGTGAATTCGAGCAGCGCCTGGAAGGCGTGAGCTACGCCGAAATCGCCGCGGCCGGTGGTGGCATCGCCAGCACCGTGCGCGCCACCCGTGCCGCCACTGAAGATGAACTGTTCACCAGCGCTCACAAGCGCCTGCGCAGTCTGCTGCGCGACGGCGTGACCACGGTGGAGATCAAATCCGGCTACGGCCTNGACCTGGCCAGTGAACGCAAGATCCTGCGAGTGATCCGTCGCCTCGGCGCCGAACTGCCGGTCAGCGTGCGCAGCACCTGCCTGGCCGCTCATGCATTGCCACCGGAATATGCGGATCGCGCCGACGACTATATCGATCACATCTGCGCTGAAATGCTCCCGGCCCTGGCAGCGGAGGGACTGGTGGACGCGGTGGATGCGTTCTGCGAATACCTGGCGTTTTCCCCGGAACAGGTGGAGCGGGTGTTTAAAGTCGCTCAGCAACTTGACCTGCCGGTGAAGCTGCACGCCGAACAACTGTCGTCGCTGCACGGCTCCAGCCTGGCCGCGCGTTACCACGCGTTGTCGGCGGACCATCTGGAATTCATGACCGAAGAAGATGCCATCGCCATGGCCGCTTCCGGCACCGTCGCGGTGCTGTTGCCGGGCGCGTTCTACTTCCTGCGCGAAACCCAGTTGCCGCCGATGGAGGCCTTGCGCAAACACGGCGTGAAGATCGCCATCGCCAGCGACCTCAACCCCGGCACCTCACCGGCGTTGTCGGTGCGCCTGATGCTGAACATGGCCTGCACCTTGTTCCGTATGACCCCTGAAGAAGCCCTGGCGGGCGCCACGCAACACGCGGCCACCGCGCTGGGCATGGGCGAGACCCATGGTTCGCTGGAGGTGGGCAAGGTCGCCGACTTTGTCGCCTGGCAGATTGATCGTCCCGCCGACCTGGCCTATTGGCTGGGCGGGGACCTGGAAAAACGCGTCGTGCGTCACGGCGTCGAAACGAGCGTTTAGGAGAGCAGTTGTGGATAAGGTTCTGAACTTCAAACAAGGCCGCGTACCGCTGCTGATCAGCATGCCCCACGCCGGCCTGCGCCTGACGCCCGCGGTGGAGGCCGGGTTGATCCCCGATGCACGCAGCCTGCCGGACACCGACTGGCACATCCCCCGNCTGTATGAATTCGCAGNGGAGCTGGGCGCCAGCACCTTGTCGGCCGAGTACTCGCGATTCGTCATCGACCTGAACCGCCCGTCTGACGACAAGCCACTGTATGTCGGCGCCACCACCGGTCTGTATCCAGCGACGCTGTTCGACGGCATTCCGTTGTTCCGTGAAGGGATGGAACCGTCGGCGGCTGAGCGTGCGACGTACCTGGAGCAGGTGTGGACGCCGTATCACACCACGCTGCAGAACGAACTGGCGCGACTCAAAGCCGAGTTCGGTTACGCGCTGCTGTTCGATGCGCATTCGATNCGTTCGGTAATCCCGCACCTGTTCGACGGCAAGCTGCCGGACTTCAACCTCGGCACCTTCAACGGCGCCACNTGCGATCCGCAGTTAGCCAGTCAGCTGGAAGCGATCTGCGCCAGGCACACCGATTACAGCCATGTGCTGAACGGTCGCTTCAAGGGTGGCCACATCACCCGGCATTACGGCAACCCGGCCGACAACATCCATGCGGTGCAACTGGAACTGGGTCAATGCACGTATATGGAAGAGTTTGAGCCGTTCCGCTATCGGCAGGACCTGGCTGAGCCAACGCAGGTTGTGCTCAAGGAATTGCTGCAAGGCCTGCTGGCCTGGGGCCAAAAGCACTACAAGCACTAGAACCTGTCGCATAACCCTGTGGGAGCGAGCTTGCTCGCGATGGCGGACTGACAGGCAACAATAATGTTGAATGTTATGGCCTCATCGCGAGCNCGCGATGGCGGACTGACAGGCAACAATAATGTTGAATGTTATGGCCTCATCGCGAGCAAGCTCGCTCCCACAGGTTATGTGTTTACTTCATAGCGCATCACGACGGTCGCCACCGTGCAAATCTCGGTCGCTACAGTTCGCTTTTACCCTCTCGACGCTGCGTAATGTGCTGGTCACGGTGCACAAAGACACCGGCCCTCACAATAATCTGCCGCACGAGAACGCTCTCTATGACAAGCACCAAAGGTTTGTTCACCCGCTGTCTCTCAATACTCTGCGGCACCGCTCTTCTGAGCACCAGCGTCCTGGCCAGTGACGATGCGTCCTGCAAGGCCGTGCGCATGGGCGTGGTCAACTGGACCGACGTGATCGCCACCAGNGGCATGGCTGATGTGCTGCTCAACGGCCTNGGCTACGACAGCAAGCAGACCAGTGCAGTGCAGCAGATCATCTTTGCCGGCATCCGCGACAAGCGCCTGGATATCTTCCTCGGCTACTGGAAACCGGCGATGGACAAGAACATCGCGCCGTTCCTGGAAGCCAAACAAGTGAAGGTCCTGGAAAAACCGAGCCTGGCCGACGCCCAAGCGACGCTCGCGGTGCCTCAGTACGTTGCGGACGCCGGGCTGAAAACCTTCGCCGACATCGCCAAATTCAAAGACAAGCTTGGCGGCAAAATCTATGGCATCGAGCCCGGCAGTGGCGCCAACACCACGATCAAAACCATGATCGAGACCAATCACTTCGGCTTGAAAGACTTCAAGCTGATCGAGTCCGGTGAGGCCGGCATGCTCGCGGCCGTTCAGCGGGCCGTGAACCGCAAGGAGTTCGTGGTGTTCGTCGGCTGGACCCCGCACCCGATGAACATCAACATGAAGATCGCCTACCTAACCGGCAGCGAAGACGTTTATGGTCCCAATGAAGGCGCGGCAACGGTCTCGACCGTGACGTCCCCGGACTATGCCGAACGTTGCCCGAATGTGAATCGCCTGTTGGAAAACCTGACCTTCACCGCGGCCCAGGAAAGCCAGTTGATGGTGCCGATCATGGAGCGCAAGACGCCCCAGGACGTTGCCAAACAGTGGCTGCGCGATCACCCGGAAGACCTTCAGCGTTGGCTGGCCGGTGTCAGCAGTTTTGATGGCAAGGATGGCGCGGCGACCGTTCAGGCCAGTTTGAAGCCCTGACGGTAACCGCAAACCCTGTGGGAGCGAGCTTGCTCGCGATGAGGCCGTCACATTCAACAAAGATGTTGACTGTTCGGCCGAGCTTGCTCGCGATGAGGCCGTCACATTCAACAAAGATGTTGACTGTTCGGCCGCCATCGCGAGCAAGCTCGCTCCCGCAGGGTTGCGTCAGCCCCCCCAAAACCCTTGGCAGCAGGCCTATGGCTCCTTACCCGCTATCCGAACAAATGACGGCTTTCGTCGAGAAAACCGTCAGCTTCAACAGCACCGACAGCAGCCTCCACGGTTTGCGTCAGGCCTACAGCGCGATGTGCCGGGCGTTCACCCCGCCGCGTCCCGCCGGCCTCTACGTGGTCGATTTCGAGTTGGCCGGTGTGCCGGTGCGATCCTATCAACCGCCGGTTGCACCTGCGACCGGCGGTGTCCCGTGCATTGTGTATCTGCATGGCGGTGGTTGGGTGGTGGGCGATCTGGATTCCCACGATTTCATCTGCGCAGAACTGGCGTCGACACTCGGCGTGCTGGTGATCGCGGTCGATTACCGATTGGCGCCGGAGCATCCGTTTCCGGCGGCGTTCAATGATTGCTTGAGTGTCTGGCGCGCGCTGCGAACCGGACCTTTTCGGCTTGATCCCGAGCGCACGCTGGTGGCGGGAGACAGTGCCGGTGGCAATCTCGCCGCCGCGCTTTGTCTGGCGTTGCGGGATGCGGGCGAGCCATTGCCGGCGGCGCAGGTGCTGATCTACCCGGGGCTGGGCGGCAATCAGCCGTTGCCATCGCGCAGCGAATGCATCGACGCGCCGTTGCTCGCCAGCAGTGATGTGGATTGTTATCACGCCCTGTACTTGCGCAGCACCCGACAGCCGGGTGCCTACGCCATGCCGTTGCTCGCCGGACACTTCGGCGGGCTGCCGCCGGCATTGATCGCCGTGGCCCAGTTCGACCCGCTGCGCGATGACGGCATGCTCTACGCCGAACAACTGCAGGCCGCCGGCGTGACCGCGACGCTTTATTACGGTGAGGGGCTGGTTCACGGCTGTTTGCGGGCCCGGGGCCAGGTCGCCGAGGTCGACTTGCTGTATGAAACGCTGCTCGGGTATTTGGCTGACAGACTATGACGCTGCAAGGGGCATGCTCATTGGCGTAATTCGGGTTTATGATGCCGGACGGCAGAATAATAGAAGTCCCCCCAGGGATGACCTCGACCCCTTACGGAGCGCGCAATGCAGACTTGGTACCCGCAGATCAAACCCTACGCCCGGCACGATCTGGCAGTCGATGACACCCACACGCTGTATGTCGACGAAAGCGGTTCACCGGAAGGTTTGCCGGTGGTGTTCATCCACGGCGGCCCCGGTGCCGGGTGCGATGCCCAAAGCCGCCGATACTTCGATCCGAACCTGTACCGTATCGTGACCTTCGATCAGCGCGGTTGCGGTCGCTCCACGCCCCACGCCAGCCTTGAAAACAACACCACTTGGGACTTGGTCGCCGACCTTGAGCGCATCCGCGAGCACCTGGGCATCGAAAAATGGGTGCTGTTCGGCGGCTCCTGGGGTTCGACCCTGGCACTGGCCTACGCACAAACCCACCCGGAGCGTGTACACGGTCTGATCCTGCGCGGGATTTTTCTCTGCCGTCCGCAGGAAATCGAGTGGTTCTACCAATGTGGCGCCAGCCGTCTGTTCCCCGATTACTGGCAGGACTACGTCGCGCCTATTCCATTGGATGAGCGCGGCGACTTGCTCAGCGCCTTCCACAAGCGCCTGACCGGCAACGATCAGATCGCCCAGATGCATGCGGCCAAGGCCTGGTCCACCTGGGAAGGCCGGACCGCGACCTTGCGTCCGAACCCGCTGGTGGTCGATCGCTTCTCCGAGCCGCAACGTGCGTTGTCCATCGCGCGTATCGAGTGCCACTACTTCACCAACGACTCCTTCCTGGAGCCTAACCAGCTGATTCGCGACATGCACAAGATCGCCCATCTGCCTGGCGTAATCATTCATGGCCGCTACGATATGATCTGCCCGCTGGACAATGCCTGGGAGCTGCATCAAGCCTGGCCGAACAGCGAACTCCAGGTGATCCGCGACGCCGGCCACGCCGCGTCCGAGCCGGGTATCACCGATGCGCTGGTACGTGCCGCCGGGCAGATGGCTCGCCGCTTGCTCGACCTGCCGCCNGAAGAAGCATGAAGGGCCTGCTGCAACGCGTGCGTGGCGCGCGAGTCGAGGTAGCGGGGGAGGTGGTGGGAGCGGTCGATCAAGGGTTATTGGTGCTGGTGGCGGTAGAACCCGAGGATACTCGTGCCAGCGCCGACAAACTTCTGCATAAACTGCTTAACTATCGAATATTCAGTGACGCCGAGGGCAAGATGAATCTGTCGTTGGCGGAGGTGGGCGGTGGGTTGCTGCTGGTCTCGCAGTTCACCCTGGCCGCAGACACCAAGAGCGGGTTGCGCCCGAGTTTTTCGACCGCTGCCCCTCCGGCCCTGGGCGAGGAGCTTTTCGACTATCTATTAAGCAAAGCGAAACAGGTGCATGGCACTGTGGCATCAGGTAGATTCGGCGCGGATATGCAGGTGCATCTGGTCAACGATGGCCCGGTCACCTTCCTGTTACAGACGTGAAAGCCCTTGAAACATGTTTTTCAGGGCTTTTCGACTGAAAACAGGGGTTTTTCGCGATAAATACTTTGTTACCCCTGATGCGTTGTTTCGCGGGCTACTAGATAATCGCGCGCTACGGGGATCAGCGTTGTTTGGTCCA
>NZ_NMOJ01000108.1 GCF_002251635.1 Pseudomonas mandelii | reverse complement strand
TTTTGACTTAGGTAGAGACTTGTCCGGCGACCATTGGGGAATCATTTTGACCCAGGGGAGTCGGAACAATGCTCGCCAACCTGGCATATAGATAGCTGGCCGTTGGTTTTTTGATCTGTTTTCGGCGAGGGTTGCTCGTGATTGTTAGTCCCTGTAATGCACCAAAATTGTCTGCCAAACGGTTACGAAACGCACTGGTAGCGGGCTCTGCACTGCTCTGCCTGCTCAGCGCCGGCCAGATTTGGGCATTCAATCTGGATGATGTATCGGTCAAGGCGAAAGAGCTGGCCGGACAAAAATACGAAGCCCCGCGCAGTAACCTGCCGAACGAATTCCGCGAAATGAAATTCGCGGACTATCAAAAAATTCGTTTCCTCACTGAAAAAGCCGAGTGGGCCGATCAGAAAACCCCGTTCAAGCTTTCGTTCTATCACCAGGGCATGCACTTCGACACGCCGGTGAAAATCAACGAAGTGACCACCGACAGCGTTCATGAAATCAAATACGACCCGACTCGTTTCGATTTCGGCGACGTGAAATATGATCCAAAGTCCACCGAACAACTGGGTTACGCCGGTTTCCGTGTGCTTTACCCGATCAACAAAGACGACAAGCAAGACGAAATCATGACCATGCTCGGCGCGAGCTACTTCCGCGTGGTCGGCAAGGGTCACACCTATGGCTTGTCCGCACGCGGCATGGCGATCGATACCGCATTGCCGTCCGGCGAAGAATTCCCGCGCTTCACCGAATTCTGGATTCAACAGCCAAAACCGGGTGACAANCAGCTGGTGATCTTCGCCTTGCTGGATTCGCCACGCGCGACCGGCGCCTATCGCCTGACCCTGCGCCCTGGCAGCGACACCATCGTCGACGTCAAAGCCCGCATGTTCCTGCGTGACAAGGTCACCAAGCTTGGCGTTGCGCCGTTGACCAGCATGTACCTGTTCGGCGCCAACCAGCCGTCGAAAGTGCTTAATTACCGTCGTGAACTGCACGACTCCAGCGGTCTGTCGATCCATGCCGGCAACGGCGAGTGGATCTGGCGCCCACTGAACAACCCTAAACACTTGTCTGTCAGTAACTTCAGCGTCGAGAACCCGCGTGGTTTCGGCTTGCTGCAGCGTGGCCGCGACTTCAGCCATTACGAAGACCTGGACGACAACTACGACAAGCGCCCAAGCGCCTGGATCGAGCCTGAAGGCGACTGGGGCAAGGGTTCCGTCGACCTGGTAGAGATTCCGACCGCCGACGAAACCAACGACAACATCGTTGCGTTCTGGAGCCCGGCCGAGCTGCCGAAACCTGGCCAGCCGCTGGACGTCGCTTATCGCATGCACTGGACCATCGACGAAGCCGCTCTTCACGCACCGGACAGCGCCTGGGTCCAACAGACCCTGCGTTCCACGGGTGACGTGAAGCAATCCAACCTGATCCGTCAGCCGGATGGCAGCGTTGCCTACCTGGTGGACTTCGAAGGTCCGTCCCTGGCGGCACTGCCGGAAACCGCGGACGTTCGCAGCCAGGTCAGCGTTGGCGACAATGCCGAGCTGGTCGAGAACAGCGTGCGTTACAACNAGCACACCAAAGGCTGGCGCCTGACCCTGCGCATGAAGATCAAGGATCCGGGCAAGCCTACCGAGATGCGTGCAGCACTGGTCGAGAACATCGTGCCTGGCGACCTTTCCAAGAATTCGCTGCCAGTCTCCAACTCTTCTGTTGCCAAGGCCGACAAGGTCGCCGCCAAGCAACAAGAGAAGGCTGACAAGGAAGCCAAGGACGCCAAGCAAGCTGAAGCCAAGCAGGCCGACGCCAAGCCAGTTGCCAATACCAAGGACAAGGACAACAAAGACGCCAAGCAGCCTGTTGCTGCGGACGCGGCCCCAGCCACACCGGAATCGGCAGCGACGGAAGAAGTCCTGACCGAGACCTGGAGCTACCAGTTGCCTGCCGATGAGTAATTCTCAAGTTANGCCNGAGACGCTTGCCGAGTATCTGGCGCATCTACCGATGACCGACCAGCAGCGCGCGGAACTCGCGGGCTGCCAGTCCTTCAGCGAACTGCACCAGCGTCTGTCGTCATCGACGTTCGACGCACCGACCGAGGCTGCCCAAGCCTCGGTGGGCCGTCGCTTGACCCTGAACACTGCGGAAGAACTGGAAGATGCGGAAATGCTGGCGCTCGACGCCAGTGGCCGTGTTTGCCTGAAAGCCACGCCGCCGATCCGTCGGACCAAAGTGGTGCCCGAGCCTTGGCGTACCAACATCCTGGTGCGCGGTTGGCGCCGGATGACCGGTCGCACCAACCCTCCGGCCCCGCCGAAGGACGAGCGTGTATTGCCAGCGGCTCGCTGGCGTACCGTGGGTTCGATCCGTCGCTATATCTTGCTGGTGCTGATGCTCGGCCAGACCATCGTCGCCGGCTGGTACATGAAAGGCATCATGCCGTACCAGGGCTGGTCGCTGGTCGACCTTAACGAAGTGCTGCATCAACCGCTGCTGCAGACGGCCACGCAAGTGCTGCCGTATGCGCTGCAAACCAGCATCCTGATTCTGTTCGGGATTTTGTTCTGCTGGGTGTCGGCCGGTTTCTGGACCGCGCTGATGGGCTTTCTCGANTTGCTCACCGGTCACGATAAATACCGGATCTCCGGTAAAAGTGCCGGGGACGAGCCGATTCCGAAAGATGCCCGTACAGCGTTGGTGATGCCGATCTGCAACGAAGACGTGCCCCGGGTATTTGCCGGTCTGCGCGCGACGTTTGAATCGGTAGCCGCCACGGGCGACCTGGATCGCTTCGATTTCTTCGTCCTCAGTGACAGTAACGAAGCCGACATCTGCATCGCCGAACAGCAAGCCTGGCTCGACGTGTGCCGCGAAGCGGGTGGTTTCGGCAAGATCTTCTATCGCCGTCGTCGCCGTCGCGTAAAGCGCAAGAGCGGCAACCTCGACGACTTCTGCCGTCGTTGGGGCGGTGACTACAAATACATGGTGGTGCTCGACGCCGACAGCGTGATGAGCGGCGAATGCCTGACCAGNCTGGTGCGCCTGATGGAAGCCACGCCGGATGCCGGGATTATCCAGACCGCGCCACGTGCGTCGGGCATGGACACCCTGTATGCGCGCATGCAGCAATTCGCCACTCGCGTGTACGGCCCGCTGTTTACGGCCGGTCTGCACTTCTGGCAGTTGGGTGAGTCGCACTACTGGGGCCACAACGCCATTATCCGCATGAAGCCCTTTATCGAGCACTGCGCCCTCGCGCCGTTGCCGGGTAAAGGTGCGTTTGCCGGTGCGATTCTTTCCCACGACTTCGTTGAAGCAGCGCTGATGCGCCGTGCCGGTTGGGGCGTGTGGATTGCCTACGACCTGCCGGGCAGCTATGAAGAGCTGCCGCCGAACCTGCTGGATGAACTCAAGCGTGACCGTCGCTGGTGCCACGGTAACCTGATGAACTTCCGCCTGTTCCTGGTAAAAGGCATGCACCCGGTGCACCGCGCGGTGTTCCTGACTGGCGTGATGTCCTACCTGTCGGCGCCGCTGTGGTTCTTCTTCCTGGTGTTGTCGACGGCGTTGCTGGCGGTGAACACCCTGATGGAGCCGCAGTACTTCATGGCGCCACGCCAGTTGTACCCGCTGTGGCCGCAATGGCATCCGGACAAGGCTGTGGCGCTGTTCTCCACCACCATTGTGCTGCTGTTCCTGCCTAAATTGCTGAGCATCATCCTGATCTGGGCCAAGGGCGCGAAAGAGTTCGGTGGCAAGTTCAAGGTGACCTTGTCGATGCTGCTGGAGATGCTGTTCTCCATGCTGCTGGCGCCGGTGCGGATGATCTTCCACACCCGTTTCGTGCTCGCCGCGTTCCTCGGCTGGGCCGCGACCTGGAATTCGCCACAACGTGACGACGACTCCACGCCGTGGAGCGAAGCGGTTAAGCGCCACGGCCCGCAAACCTTGCTGGGCTTCTTCTGGGCCCTGCTGGTGATCTGGCTGAACCCGAGCTTCCTGTGGTGGCTGGTGCCGATCGTGGGTTCGCTGATGCTGTCGATTCCAGTGTCGGTGATTTCCAGCCGGGTCAAGCTGGGCCTCAAGTCCCGCGACGAGAGCCTGTTCCTGATCCCCGAGGAATACAATCCGCCGCAAGCCCTGTTGTCGACCGAGAAGTACACCCACGAAAACCGTTGGCACGCCCTCAATGACGGGTTTGTGCGTTCGGTGGTCGACCCGCAGCAAAACGCCTTGGCCTGCNCGCTGGCGACCTCGCGTCACGGTCAGGCCGAGCCGATCGAATGGTTGCGGATCGAGCGTGTGCGTCATGCATTGAAAGTCGGGCCTGACGGCCTGAACAACAATGAGCGTGTGCAGCTGCTGAGCGACCCGGTGGCATTGGCTCGCTTGCACGAGCAGATCTGGAATGAAGGCCACCCCGAGTGGCTGGCCGCCTGGCGCAAATCGGTGAAAGCCGATCCCCATGCGCCGCTGCTACCGCTCAAACCACTGAGTGCACAGCCTCAGTTGGCGTAACAAAGAGCCCCGCTAGCCAGCGGGGCTTTTTTTTGCCTGAACGTTGCCAAACCCTTGTGCAAACGGGCGAGTGCGTTNNGAAGTGCTGGACGTGATGAAGACCCTGGCGCTGGAAGGCATGACCATGGTCTGCGTCACCCACGAGATGGGTTTTGCCCGCGAAGTAGCGGACCGGGTGCTGTTTTTCGATCACGGCAAGTTGCTGGAAGATGCGGCCCCGGCCGAGTTCTTCGATGCGCCGAAAGACCCACGGGCCCAGGCTTTCCTGCGCCAGGTGCTGTAGCGCAGGGCGAGCCTCAGAGCCTGAATTTACCGACCAGCGTCTGCACCGCTGATCCCTGTGGGAGCGGGCTTGCCCGCGATAGCATCACCTCGGTCTCAAGCGAACCGAGGCATTCGCGTCACCTTAAACCTTGAACCGCCCAACCAGCATCTGCAGATGGGTCCCCAACCGCGCCAGCTCAACGCTGGAGGCCGCGGTCTCTTCACTGGCTGCCGAGGTCTGCTCGGACACATCGCGCACGTTCAGCACGCTCCGGTTGATCTCCTCGGCCACTGCGGTTTGCTGTTCGGCAGCGGCGGCAATCTGCTGGTTCATCGACTGAATCGCCGACACTGTGCGAGTGATATTGCCCAGTGCGTTGCCGGCTCGACGAGTCAGTTCGACGCTGCTGTCGGTGAGGCCACGGCTGTTGTCCATGATGGTGGCTACCTGTTGGGTGCCGCTTTGCAGGCCGACGATCAGCTCTTCGATCTCTTCGGTGGACTTCTGGGTGCGCTGGGCCAGGCTGCGCACCTCATCGGCCACCACCGCGAAGCCGCGGCCGGCTTCACCGGCACGCGCCGCTTCAATCGCGGCGTTGAGTGCCAACAAGTTGGTTTGCTGGGCCACCGATTTGATCACGTCGAGCACGCTGCCGATCTTGTCGCTTTCGCGTTTCAGATGGCTCATGGCCTCGGTGGAATTGCCGACCTCGGTAGCCAAACGCTCGATCTGGGCGATGGCTTCACCGACCACCTTGTCACCCTCGCGGGCCTGCTGGTCGGCGGCGACGGCAGCTTCGGAGGCTTCTTCGGCGTTACGCGCGACTTCCTGCACGGTGGCGGTCATCTCGTTCATCGCCGTGGCGACCTGATCGGTCTCGACCTTCTGGCTGTTGACCCCGGCGCTGGTCTGCTCGGTGACGGCCGATAACTCTTCGGCGGCGCTGGCGATTTGCGCAACGCCATCGCTGATCCCGCCGATCAGTTCGCGCAAGCCCAGGGTCATGCTCTGCATGGAGCGCTGGAGCTGGCCCAATTCATCGCGACGTTCGGAAACAAGGTTTTGCGTCAGGTCGCCAGCGGCCACACGCTCGGCCACTTTGAGGGTCTGGTTCAGCGGGATGACGATCTGGCGAGTGATCGCCCATGCCGCCAGCAAGCCAAACGCCAGGGCCAGAACGGTGGCCATCAGCAACAGGTTCTTGGCGTGCGCGGCGTCGGTGTCACGGACGATGGTTTGCGAAACGGTGAGTTTTTTGCTGACGTTGAGCAAGATATCGCCTTGCCCGGCCATGAGCTTGAGGGCGGCGGCGCTGGCCACTTGCGAGTCGCGGAACTGGCTGACGGCGGCGCGGTAGGCTTTGAGCGAATCGGTAGCCTGTTGCAGGTTGGCGATGTGCTGTTCCGGCAGTTTGGATGGCAGGCTTTCGAGGTTCTTCAGGGCGTTGTCGATGGCGTCCAGCGCCGGTTTCTCGGCCTCCGTCTTGCCGCTGTAGGTGTAGCCGCGAACCTGGAAGCGTGATTGCTGAATCAGTTTGCTCAGATCGATCACGCTGTTGAAGTCGGCGACGCTGTCGCCTTGCAGCATGGATTTTTCCACTTCCGCGACGCGGGCCACGGCATTGTCGGCGGTGGCGCCCAGTTTACTGCGGGCGTCTTCGCGGTTGGCGCCGGCCTGGGTCATCGCAATGAAGGCTTGTTTGTACTGGCTGACGGCGGCCAGTTGCTGGTCGATCATCGCCACGTCAGATGGCTGTTCGATCAATTTGCGCGCGGTTTGCAAACCGGCGTCGAGTTGGCTCAGCAGGTCGTTGACGGCGGCCGGGCCTTGTTCACCGCGACGCATTTCGAAGTCCAGGCGCGCCAGGCGCAGGTCTTTGGTCAGGCCGTTGAGGCTGGAGATGAAGCCCAGTTTGTCGCCGCGACTCATCACGCTCGTCAGGCCGGTCCAGCCTGTGAAAGTGATCAGCAACGTTAGCAGCAGCACCAGACCGAAGCCGATCCCCAGTTTGCGATTGACGCTTACATTTCCCAGATTCTCGGCTAGCCAACGGTACATGCTGCTACTCCCTCGGACTACAAATTGGTTTTATGGGGTCTGTATCGGCGGGCGGCGGGGAATCTGTAGGCGTACACATTGGTTGGAACGACAAATTCCCCTGTGGGAGCGAGCTTGCTCGCGATGACGGTGGGCCAGTCAACACATGCGTTTCTGACGGTGGGCCAGTCAACACATGCGTTTCTGGCAGTCCGCTATCGCGAGCAAGCTCGCTCCCACAGGTTCTGTGTCTTAGAAGAGTCGTGCGAGCAGCGCGGTGACGGCGGTTTCAACGCGCAGGATGCGTTCGCCGAGTTGTACCGGTTGCAGGCCGGACTTGGCCAGCAGGTCCACTTCGTAAGGAATCCAGCCACCTTCCGGGCCGATGGCCAGGGTCACAGGCGTATCCAGCCCACGGGGGCAGGCCGGGTAATCGCCGGGATGGCCGATCAGGCCCAGGGTGCCTTCGGTCATGGCCGGCAGGCGATCTTCGACAAACGGTTTGAAGCGTTTTTCGATAACGATTTCGGGCAGGACGGTGTCCCGTGCCTGTTCCAGGCCGAGGATCAGTTGCTCGCGAATCGCCTCAGGCTCCAGAAACGGCGTCTGCCAGAAGCTCTTCTCGACGCGATAGCTGTTCACCAGAATGATTCGTGGCACACCCATAGCCGCCACGGTCTGAAACACCCTGCGCAGCATTTTCGGCCGTGGCAGGGCCAACACCAGTGTCAGTGGCAGCTTGGCCGGTGGCGGCTGGTCAAGGGTGACGCGCAGTTCGGTTTCATCAGCGTCCAGTCGCAGCACTTCGGCCGCACCCATAAGGCCGCCGATACGCCCGACGCGCAGGTTGTCGCCCACCGCAGCGCGGTGGACTTCCTGCATGTGCACCAGGCGCCGATCACGCAATATCACCCGGTCGGCCGCGATAAAGTCGGCCTCTTCAAGGAGCAGCAGGTTCACGGCTGGGTCGCTGGCGGCTGGTCGTTGTGATCGTCTGCCGGCTGGTTGTCCGGCTGATCGTTTGGATGGTCGCCGCGCTTGCTGATCAGACCACCGAACAGGATGCCGATTTCGAACAGCATCCACATCGGCACAGCCAGCAGGGTCTGCGAGAAGATGTCCGGCGGCGTGAGGATCATGCCGACCACGAAGCAGCCGATGATGACGTACGGGCGGACTTTCTTCAGGTATTTGACGTCGACCACACCAATCCACACCAGCAGCACCACGGCCACCGGGATTTCGAAGGCCACGCCGAAGGCGAAGAACAGCGTCATCACGAAGTCGAGGTAGCTGGTGATGTCGGTCATCATCTCCACGCCGGCCGGGGTGGCGGCGGCGAAGAATTTGAAGATCAGCGGGAACACCAGGAAGTAGGCGAAGGCCATGCCGGTGTAGAACAGCAGGATGCTCGACACCAGCAACGGCACGGCGATGCGCTTCTCGTGCTTGTACAGGCCCGGTGCGATAAAGCCCCAGATCTGATGCAGGATCACCGGGATCGCCAGGAACAGCGAGACCATCATGGTCAGCTTCAGCGGCGTCAGGAACGGCGACGACACGTCGGTGGCGATCATCGTCGCGCCGGCCGGCAGGTACTGGCGCAGCGGCGTGGAGACGAAGGTATAGATTTGCTGGGTGAAGGCGAACAGCCCGGCAAAGATGATGAAGATGGCCGCTACGCAACGCAGCAGGCGGGTACGCAGCTCGGTGAGGTGCGAGACCAGCGGCATGTGATGGTCGTCTTCNGGATNATCGCTCATGGGGCTCGCGGCGGCAGTGTTGGGTCATGAGGGGCCGGCGCAACAGGCGCAGCCGCAGGCGTGGCAGGTTCAGCCGGTGGCATTGCAACAACAGGCGCAGGTGCTACAGCGGCGACAACAGGTGTTGGCTCGGCGGCGGGGGCATGAATCGTTTGCTCCGCGACCGGTTCAACAGGCTGAACGGGCGTGGCCTCCTGCTGGGTCGGCGTGAAAATCTTCCGCGCCTCCTGTTCCAGGGACAGGATGTGCTCGTTGTGCAGTTGCCGACGAATCTCGTCGGCGCCGATTTCCCGTTCAACTTCCTGTTTGATGGCGTTGAAACTGCGNTTCAGACGACCGACCCACAGGCCGGCGGTGCGCGCAGCACCCGGCAGACGTTCNGGCCCCAGCACCAGCAGGGCCACAAGGCCGACGAGCAGCAGTTCAGAGAAGCTGATACCAAACATTAGTCAGTGCTCACGAGTCTTTGCGGGTCGGCTCTTCGACTTTTTGCGCCTGCACGTCAATGGTGTGCGGCTGGTTCACGGACTGAGTGGTCTGTGGCTGAACAGGTGGAACCGGTTGCGCCGGGGTAACGGTAGGGTCGGCCGGTTTTTCGTCATCGTTCATGGCTTTTTTGAAACCCTTGATCGACTCGCCCACGTCGGTGCCCAGGTTCTTGAGTTTCTTGGTGCCGAATACCAGAACGACCACCACGAGAATGACGATCCAGTGTTTCCAGTCAAAAATGCCCATGCTGCAATTCCTCTGTAAAAGTTATTCAGGCGGACGGGCGCGAGGCCTTTTCGACGTGCCCGGACAAGCCGAAGCGACGGTCCAGTTCATCCAGCACGGCCTGCGGATGCTGCCCCAGTTGGGCGAGCATGACCAGACTGTGGAACCATAAGTCAGCGGTTTCGTAGATCACATCGCTGCAATCACCGCTGATCTGCGCGTCTTTGGCGGCGATGATCGTCTCGATGGATTCTTCGCCAAGTTTTTCCAGAATCTTGTTCAGGCCCTTGTGGTACAGGCTGGCGACATAGGAGCTGTCGGCATCCGCGCCTTTGCGGTCTTCCAGCACCTCGGCCAGACGGGTCAGGGTGTCACTCATGGGTGTGTCCTGCGGAATAAATGGCGTGCGGGTCCTTGAGCACTGGATCGACGGTTTTCCAGTCGCCGTTCTCGAAGACGCGGTAAAAGCAGCTCTGGCGACCGGTATGGCAGGCGATGTCACCGATCTGCTCGACCATCAGGATGATCACGTCGGCGTCACAGTCCAGGCGCATCTCGTGCAGGGTTTGCACGTGCCCGGACTCTTCGCCCTTGCGCCACAGTTTGCCACGCGAACGTGACCAGTAAATGGCGCGCTGCTCAGTGGCGGTGAGGCTCAGGGCCTCGCGGTTCATCCAGGCCATCATCAGTACGCGCCCGGTCTTGTAGTCCTGGGCAATNGCCGGCACCAGGCCGTCTGCGTCCCACTTGATCTCGTCCAGCCAGTTTTTCATCTTCGACTCCGACAGCGGGTTCCACACTTCATGAGCAGAACCCAAGCGTTCAAACAGTGTGCCAGCGTGCGGGGGCGCTGGCTATCGGCGAACGACCAGATACAAACCGACGGCCACCATGATTCCGGCCGGCCAATGACCCATTTCGCTCAACGGCCCGCCGGCCAGCAGAATGGCGCCGCCCGCCAGGTGAGCGCAGCCGAGCAGGCGCAGGAACCAGTCGTCCTTGCGCTTGTGCCACGGTGGTGGCGGATCGTTGGCGTGGGGCTGGGACATGCGTTCCAGCAGGTCGCGGGCCATGTTGGCCAGGTGCGGCAGTTGCTCCACTTGGCTTTGCAGGTTGCCCAGCAGGGTTTTCGGGCTGACGCGCTCGCGCATCCAGCGTTCGAGGAACGGCTGCGCGGTATTCCACAGATCGAGGTCCGGGTACAACTGACGGCCCAGGCCTTCGATGTTGAGCAGGGTTTTTTGCAGCAAGACCAGCTGCGGCTGCACTTCCATATTGAAGCGGCGCGCGGTCTGGAACAGGCGCATCAGCACCTGTCCGAATGAAATATCTTTTAACGGTTTTTCAAAGATTGGCTCGCACACCGTGCGGATCGCTGCTTCGAATTCGTTGAGCTTGGTTTCCGCCGGCACCCAGCCCGAATCAATGTGCAATTGCGCCACGCGGCGATAGTCACGCTTGAAGAAGGCGAACAGGTTACGCGCCAGGTAATCCTGGTCTTCCGGGGTCAGGCTGCCGACGATGCCGCAATCGATCGCAATGTACTGCGGGCTCCACGGGTTCACGGTGCTGACGAAGATGTTGCCCGGGTGCATGTCGGCGTGGAAGAAACTGTCGCGGAACACCTGGGTGAAGAAAATCTCTACACCGCGTTCGGCGAGCATCTTCATGTCGGTGCGCTGGTCGGCCAGGGTGGCGAGGTCGGTGACCTGCACGCCGTAGATGCGCTCCATCACCAGCACTTTAGGGCGGCACCAGTCCCAATACACCTGCGGCACGTACAGCAGCGATGAGCCTTCGAAGTTGCGCTTGAGCTGGCTGGCGTTGGCGGCTTCGCGTAGCAGGTCGAGTTCGTCGTAGATGGTTTTTTCGTAGTCGGCGACCACGTCCACCGGGTGCAACAGGCGCGCATCGGCAGAGAAGCGTTCGGCGGCCCGGGCCAAGATGAACAGCCACGCCAGGTCCTGACCGATGATCGGCTTGAGGCCTGGGCGAATCACCTTCACCACCACTTCTTCGCCGGTCTTCAGTTGCGCGGCGTGCACCTGCGCCACCGAGGCTGAGGCCAGCGGTTCAACGTCGAAACGGCTGAACACTTCACTGATCTTTTTGCCGAGCTGCTCTTCGATCAGGTTGACCGACACCTGCGAGTCGAACGGCGGCACGCGGTCCTGAAGTTTCATCAGTTCATCTGCGATGTCTTCCGGCAGCAGGTCGCGGCGGGTGGACAGGATCTGCCCGAACTTGATAAAGATCGGCCCCAGGTCCTGCAACGCCAGGCGCAGGCGCGCGCCACGGCTCAGCTCCAGCGGTTTGCGCGGGAACCAGCGCCACGGCAGTACGTAGCGCACCGCCAGCAGAAACCATGGCAATGGCAGGGCGAACAGCAGGTCATCGAGGCGGTAGCGGATTACGACGCGCTGGATACGAAACAAACGGCGGACGGCGAGCAGCTTCATGCGTTATCGCTTGGATCAAGGGACCGGCTCAGGCGCTCGAANCGCGCCTCGAGACGTTCCAGATCGAGTTTGATCTGGTCCAGTTCACTGAATCGGGCTTCGGCTTCGCGCTGACCGACGAGGGTGCGCGATTCTTCGGCCAGGTATTCGCCAAGATTCTGGTTCAGGCTGGCGAACCCTTGCTGATACCAGCGTGCGCGACTGCGCAGGTGACCGCCGACCAGTTGTGTGGCGACCGGGCCGAGCCAGCGCGAGAGTTCGTACTCCCAGTCCAGCTCAAGGTCCTGAAGGATCGCCGCCAGTTCCAGCAGCACGCCGCTGTCGCCGTCGAGCTCGACTTCCGGGCCGTGCAGCACCGAAGTCTTGTCCTTGCTCATCGCCAGTTTCAACAGGCTTGAGGCCGGTGCGCGCAACGTGCAGTCAGCGCCGGTTTCCCAATGGGAGGCGAGCATCAGGCCTTCGTCGCTGGGCAGGATGAACAGTTGCAGCGCCGGGCTGCGGCAGTCGACGGCAATCACCCTGCCGCTCAAATGCGCCAGCCGCGGCAGCGCCGTGCTGTCGAGACGCAGCACCCGGTTCAGACCGAGTTCAACGCTGGCGAGCAGGCCGGCCAGCAACATCAGGGTTTGATGCCGCGGTGCAGGGCGACGATACCCGAGGTCATGTTGTGGTAGGTCACGCGGTCGAAACCGGCTTCTACCATCATGGACTTCAGGGTTTCCTGGTCGGGGTGCATGCGGATCGATTCAGCCAGGTAGCGGTAGCTTTCGGCGTCATTGGTGATCAGCTTGCCCATCAGCGGCATGAAGGCGAACGAGTAAGTGTCGTAGACCTTGGACATCAGCGCGTTGGTCGGCTTGGAGAACTCCAGCACGAGCAGGCGGCCGCCCGGCTTGAGTACGCGCAGCATCGAGCGGATCGCGTCCTCTTTATGGGTCACGTTGCGCAGGCCGAAGGCGATGGTCACGCAGTCGAAATGGTTGTCCGGGAACGGCAGTTTTTCTGCGTCGGCCTGGACGAACTCGACGTTGCCGGCCACACCCAGATCCAGCAGGCGGTCACGACCGACCTTGAGCATGGATTCGTTGATGTCGGCCAACACGACCTGGCCGGTCGGGCCAACGAGGTGCGAGAACTTCNTNGCCAGGTCACCCGTACCGCCGGCGATATCCAGCACGCGGTTGCCGGTGCGTACGCCCGACAGTTCGATAGTGAAGCGTTTCCACAGGCGGTGCATGCCGCCCGACAGCACGTCGTTCATCAGGTCGTACTTGGCGGCTACGGAGTGGAACACCTCAGCGACTTTTTCCGCTTTCTGGCTTTCCGGGACGTTCTTGAAGCCGAAGTGAGTGGTGGGTTCGGCATCGCTGCCTTTGCGCTGATCAGTCATATCGCTGTCACCAAAAGAGAATGCGGGACATGATAATCCCCAAGGCCTGCTTTGTCTTGGCAAGGCTGAAGGTAAGATAGGCAACCACCGGGACGTTTTGCCGCAGCAGCGGTCAAGATGCTTCAGGAAAGCATTCATAAAGCAGGAGTCATTCGATGGCCCGTATTAGTGTTGAACGTGCCCACGGCCTGGGCAAGGAAGCGGCCCGTGAGAAGGCCGACCAGTTGGCGCAGAAACTGTCCGATCAATATGGCCTGGAGCCGCAGTGGTCCGGCGACACCCTGAACCTCAGACGCTCCGGCGTTAAAGGCGCGGTGCTTGTCAGCGAAGACTCGATCCGTGTCGATGTGGAGTTGGGTCTGATGATGTCGGCCATGAGCGGCATGATCAAATCGGAAATCGAGAAAGCGCTCGATAAAGCGTTGGTCTGACCCGATTCTTTCTGTGAGACGCAATCCCTGTGGGAGCGGGCTTGCCCGCGAAGGCGGTGTACCCGTCACAGAAGATGTGGTGGATGTACCGACCTCTTCGCGGGCAAGCCCGCTCCCACAGGTTCGGTGGTGTACCTACTTCTTTATGTCAGTTGTTAGGGTGCCGTTTCTAATTTTTCTCCCTACTTTGTGCCTGAGCCCGACACTTTCGCGGGCAGTTCCTCGACCCTAATCTGCGTGAGGTGCACCATGGCCAAAGTTATTTTGAAGAAAAAAATCGACGTTCAGTCTACCGCCCTGAGTGACGTTAAAAGCTATGCCCGCAAGATCTGGCTGGCGGGCCTTGGTGCCTACACCAAGGTTGGCCAAGAGGGCAGCGAGTACTTTCAAGAGTTGATCAAGGCGGGTCAAACTGTTGAAACCAAAGGCAAAAAAGTAGTTGCCGAGAAACTTGAAGCGGCTAACTCAGAGATCGACGAAGCCAAGAGTGAAGTGAGCACTTTCAAAGCCAAGGTCGAAGTTCAACTCGACAAGGTCGAGAAGGCTTTTGACACGCGTGTTGCAAGTGCCTTGAATCGGATCGGCATTGCGTCTAAACATGACGTTGAGACACTCTCTGCTAAGCTCGAAGAGCTGACGGCATTGCTAGAACGTGTCGCGCGTAAACACTAAGGAGATCGGGATGGCTGTTAAAAAGACGACTCAGAAAGAAGGCAGCTCGTGGATCGGGGAAGTTGAAAAATATTCCCGTAAAATCTGGCTTGCTGGTTTAGGCGTGTACTCGAAGGTTAGCAGTGACGGCGGCAAATACTTCGAGACTTTGGTTAAAGACGGCGAGAAAGCCGAGAAGCTCACCAAGAGCGCTGTCGGCAAGAAAGTCGATGACGTCAAGGATTCCGCTTCGTCGGCCAAGTCGCGTATCAGCGGCGTGAAAGATCGTGCGCTGGGCAAGTGGGATGAGCTGGAAGGGGCTTTTGACAAGCGCCTGAACAGCGCCATTTCGCGCCTGGGTGTACCAAGCCGCAATGAAGTGAAAGCGCTGCACAGCAAGGTCGATACCTTGACCAAGCAAATCGAAAAACTGACCGGCGCCAAGGTTGCGCCTGTTGCGGCGAAAACCGCAGCGGCCAAACCTGCGGCAGCTAAACCAGCAGCCAAAAGCGCAGCCAAGCCACTGGCCAAGGCCGCCGCTAAACCGGTCGCTAAAGCCGCGTCGAAAGTTGCGTCTGCAGCCAAGTCTGCTACCAAAACTGCGGCCGCCAAACCTGCAGCAGCCAAGGCAGCGGTCAAATCGGTTGCTGCCAAAGCCGCCGCCAAACCAGCGGCAAAACCGGCTGCTAAAACTGCAGCAGCCAAACCGGCAGCCAAGCCAGCGGCAAAACCTGCCGCAGCGAAGAAACCAGCAGTGAAAAAGCCGGCCGCGCCTAAGGCTGCCGCGCCAAAACCAGCAGTGGCTGCCGCCAAACCGGCAACCCCGGTCAGCACGTCGAACTCCGCTGCTGCACCGACCCCTGCTGTAACCCCGACTGTCGCGCCAGCTCCATCGACGCCAACCAGTCAGTCCTGATTTTCAGGGCTCAAGAAAACGCCCGGCCTGCAAAGGTCGGGCGTTTTTGTTTGTGCACGGTTTCCAAGGTGCCACTAGACCTGTGGGAGCGGGCTTGCCCGCGATGAGGCCATCACATTCACCATTGATATCGACTGGGAAATAGCTATTGCGGGCAAGCCCGCTCCCACAGGATTTAGCGGTGTGCAGAGTTAGTCGTGTTCTTCCAGGTATTGCAGCGCCAGGTGCTCGGTCGCCACTTTGATCGGCGGCAGCAAATGCGGCGCCACCAGCATCATGATCTGATACACCACCAACCTGACTTCACCCTCGCGATCAAGAATCCGCTGATAGTCCAGCGAGAACAGCAGCGTCATGGTGATCTGCTCCACCAACTGCCCCAGCGCTTGAGTGTCACTGACCAACTGCCCTTGCGCCTTCAAACGCGCCAACAATGAAGCCAGTGTGCGCTTCAGCGCCGTCAGCAAATTACGAATGCCCTTGGCCAGCTTCGGCAGGCGTCCTGCAAGGTTCGACAGGTCCTGAAACAGAAACCGGTAATGGGCCATGCGCTCGACGATCAAGTGCAGGAACAGCCAGTAATCCTCCGGTGCCAGTTCCACATCGGCCGGAGGATCAAGCAGTGGCGCAAGCTCGGCCTGGAAACGCTCGAACAAGCCGAGAATCAACGGTTCCTTGCCGTGGAAGTGGTAGTAGAGGTTGCCCGGGCTGATGCCCATTTCGTTGGCAACTTCCATGGTGGAAACGTTCGGTTCACCCTTCTGATTGAACAATTGCAGGGCACATTCGAGGATCCGGTCGCGGGTTTTCATCCAGTCTTCTTAATGGTCGAGTCATGCCACGGCAGGCGTGTGCCGTGGTTCGTTGTCAGTCAGCGCACACGCACGTAAGTACCGGGTGCCGCCTCCATCGGTGGATAGTTCTGGTTGCCGAGGGCCATGTGGGTTTCTTTTTGCGCGCCCGAACGTTCCTGAATCCAGCTCAGCCATTGGGTCCACCAACTGCCGTCGACTTGCTTGGCGTCGTAATACCACGCCCGTGGATCGCTGCTCAGTTTCGCGCTCTCGACGAAGTTGGCTTTCGGGTTGCTAGGCGGGTTGAGGATGCTCTGCACATGACCGCTGTTGGACAGTACGAAGCGTCGCTCGCCGCCCAGCAATTGTGTGGAGCGATACACCGCGTCCCACGGTGTGATGTGGTCGTTAATCCCGGCCACGCTGAAGCTGTCCACCGTGACCTTCTGCAAATCGATAGGCGTGCCGCACACTTCCAGGCCGCCGGGATGGCTCAACGGGTTGTGCTTGAAGAAGTCCAGCAAATCGCCATGCAGCGCGGCGGGAAGCCGCGTGTTGTCGTTGTTCCAGTAGAGGATGTCGAACGCTGGAGGCTCCTTGCCCAACAGGTAGTTATTGACGAAGTAACTCCAGATCAAATCGTTGGGACGCATCCAGGCAAAGACCTTGGCCATGTCGCGCCCGTCCAGCACACCCTTCTGATAGGAGCGACGCTTGGCCGCTTCCAGAGTCTGTTCGTCAGCGAAAAGAGTCGCTGGAGAGTCCATCTGACTGTCGAGCAGGCTCACCAGATACGTCGCGCTGGACACTCGCCGCAGTTGTCGCTTGGCCTGCAAGTGGCCTTGCANCGCGGCGATGGTCAGGCCGCCGGCGCAAGCCCCCATCAGGTTGACTTCGCGAGCGCCGGTGATTGCCCGGCAAACGTTCATCGCTTCTTCCACCGCTTCGACGTAGGTCGACAGACCCCATTCACGGTGACGCACATCCGGGTTGCGCCAGCTGACCATAAAGGTCTGCAGGCCGTTTTTCAGGGCGTACTGCACAAAGCTGTTGGCCGGGCTGAGGTCGAAAATGTAGTACTTGTTGATTTGCGGCGGCACGATCAGCAGGGGCTTGGCGTACTGTTTTTCGCTCATCGGCTTGTATTGGATCAGCTCCAATAGCTCGTTGCGAAACACCACGGAGCCCGTGGTGGTGGCGACTGTTTTACCGACCTCGAACGCTTGCTTGGTGACTTGTCTGGGCAGGCCGTCGTTGTGCAGGAAATCGTCGACCAGATGGCTGATGCCACGCACCAGACTGTTGCCGCCGGAGTTGAAGATCTCTTTGATCGCCAACGGATTGAGCAGGGTGTTGGACGGCGCCACGGCGTCATTGAGCAAAGCAAAGGCGAAGTGCGCGCGGGCACGATCGTCTGGGGGCATTCCGCTCTCGTCGATCCAGCTTTTGACCTGTTTCTGCCAGCTCAGGTAGGCCTGCAAGCTGCGGCGATAAAACGGGTTGAGGCTCCACGCCGGGTCGGAAAAGCGACTGTCTTGCGGATTGGTCGGATGCAGCGTTTCACCCAGCAGTACCCGGCCCAGCTGACCGCCCAGTTTCAAGGCGTGGCGGGCACTGTGCACCGGGTTGCGCAAGCCGTGAGCTGCAACGCTGCGCAGGGTCGAAAACAGATCCCGGCCACGCAGGCCAGTGATCGCACTCTGCGCGTTGATGAACGCGGCGGGAGTGGGCAAAAAGTCCCTCGCTGGTTTGTCGCGCATGTGTCAACACTCCTTCGTCTTTCAGGCCAAATACAAACACACTGAACCAGAACACCATAGACGCTGTTACGGGTTGTTGCGCGGTGCGGCGTCCTGCCGACCGATAATGGGCCGGTTAACCGCCCAATGGCGCCGGATGCGGATGCATCACGGCGCGCTGACGTTCCTCCTCGAGGAATTTCATGATGATCGGTGCCACCGCTTCGGCGCGGGTAATCAGGAACAANTGGCCGTCATCGATGATGTGCAACTGTGCGTTGGGAATNCGCCAGGCCAGCATGCGCATGTTGATCAGCGGGATCAGCGGGTCGTCGTCCCCCGCCAGCACCAGGGTGGGTTGGCGGATTTTGTGCAGCCAGTGAATGCTGGTCCAGCCCAGCCCCGCGAACAGCTGCCAGTAGTAACCCAGCTTGCCNGCCGAACGGACCTTTGCCGCATGGCTGGCAGCCAGGGTCGGATCGCGACGGAACGAGCCGCCGTAGATCATCGGCGCAATGCGGATCACGTGAGACGGCTGGATGTAGCGCCGTGGGCTGGCCATCATCCACAGTACCTTCGGCTTGCCCGGCACCATGAATGCGCCGGCCGCCGTGGCCGCCAGCACGAGTTTCTTGCAGCGCTCGGGATAGTCGTAGGCGAACTGCTGGGCGAGGGCACCTCCCCAGGAAACGCCGATGACGTTGACTTGCCCGTAGTCGAGATAGTCGAGCATCCGCGCCGTGAGTTTCGCCAGGCCCGGAAAACGGTACGGCCGATTCGGCGTCGACGAACCGCCCACGCCCGGCACATCGAAGGCGATCACTTCCAGGTCCGGGTCCAGCGCCTGGACGAACGGAAACACCAGCTCAAGGTTGGCGCCGATGCCGTTGAAGATCAGCAGCGGCGTCAAGTGAGGCTTGCCCGGGCGCACCGCCGTGCGGATGGTCTGGCCATCCAGGTCGACGGTACGGAATATGAACGGTTGCGGCATGCTTCAGGCCCTGTGGGTGAATTATCCCGGTCCCCTGTAGGAGCGAAGCTTGCTCGCGAAGGCGTCAAGTCAGTCGACATCCGTGTTGAATGAAAGACTGCTTTCGCGAGCAAGCTTCGCTCCTACAGAGGGCGCGAGGTGTGTCGGTTACCGCTCGTGTACGTAAGTGCCTGGCGCCGCCTCGCCTGCCGGGTAAGCTTTGTTGCCCAGGCTCGCCGGGGATTTCTTCAGCTTGCCCGAACGCTCGGCCTGCCAGGCCTGCCAGTGCAGCCACCAGGAGTCAGTGTGCTTGGTGGAGTTCTCTTGCCATTCTTCGGCTTTGACCGGCATTTCGGTGCTGGTCATGTAGCGCGATTTCGGGTTGCCCGGCGGGTTCAGAATGCTCTGGATATGCCCGCTGCTGGACAGCACAAACTCGACCTTGCCACCAAACAGCTGCGCCGACTTGTAGCAGGACTTCCATGGCGTGATGTGGTCGTTGGTGCCGGCCAGGGAGTAGATGTCGGCGGTGACCTGCTTGAGGTCGATCGGCGTGCCGCACACTTCCAGGGCGTTGGCGCGCACCAGCGGGTTGTTCTTGAACAGCTCGATCAAGTCGCCATGGAAGGCAGCCGGCAACCGCGTGGTGTCGTTGTTCCAGAACAGGATGTCGAACACCGGCGGCTCGTTGCCCAGCAGGTAGTTGTTGACCCAGTAGTTCCAGATCAAGTCGTTGGGGCGCATCCAGGCAAACACTTTGGCCATGTCGCGGCCTTCCAGCACACCGGCCTGGTAGGAGTGGCGCTTGGCCGCCTCCAGGGTCTGTTCGTCGACGAACAGCGCCACCTGGGTGTCGAGGGTCGTGTCCAGCACGCTCACCAGCAGGGTGAGGGCGTTGACCTTCTTTTCTCCCAGCGCGGCGTAGTGGCCCAGCAGCGCAGTGCAGGTGATGCCGCCGGAGCAGGCGCCGAGCATGTTGATGTCTTTGCTGCCGGTAATCGCCGTGACCACATCGACCGCTTCCTTGAGCGCCTCGATATAGGTCGACAGGCCCCACTCGCGCTGGGCCTTGGTCGGGTTGCGCCAACTGACGATAAACGTCTGCAGGCCATTACGCAGGCAGAAGCGCGCCAGGCTCTTGTCCGGGCTCAGGTCAAATACATAGAACTTGTTGATCTGCGGCGGCACCACCAGCAATGGGCGCTCGTGCACCTGCTCGGTGGTCGGGCGGTACTGGATCAATTCCAGCACGTCATTGCGGAACACCACCGCGCCTTCGGTCACGCCCAGGGTCTTGCCCACTTCAAAGGCACCCATGTTGACCTGGCTCGGCATGCCGCCGTTGTGCACCATGTCCTTGGCCAGATGGGACAGGCCATCGAGCAGGCTTTTACCGCCGGTTTCAAAGAAGCGTTTGACCGCCGCCGGGTTGGCCGCACTGTTGGTGGGGGCCATGGCTTCGGTCATCAGGTTGATCACGAAGTGGCCGCGGCTGATGTCCTGTTCCGACAGGTTGCTGTCGCCGATCCAGTCGTGCAGTTCCTTGCGCCACGCCAGGTAGGTTTGCAGGTAACGTTTATAGAGCGGGTTCTGGCTCCAGGCCGGGTCGTGGAAGCGGCGGTCGTCGCTGGTCGGTTGAAGCTCGGATTTGCCGAACAACACGTTCTTCAATTCAAGGCCGAAATGGGCGACATGCCTGGCACTGTGGATCGGTTGTTTGATGGCCTGCCTGAGCACCATTCGAGCAGACGCCAGTAGATCCTTTCCACGCAGCCCAACGACAGGATTCAGCCCCAAGGTGTTTTCCGAGGCTTGATACTTCAAGTCATCGTTATTCTTGTTACTCATCTACGACGCTCCATTGTCCTGAGACGAGTACCGGGGTCCAGCCGTGTCATCACACAGCCAATGCCAGGTACTTCTGCTCGGGTGACCGTTAATTCTGCATCGCTGCTTTTTACGGCAGAGAGCACTGCAGGGAACTTGCCAGCTCCATTGGTTACCCGAGTTTAATTTTTTTCGCAAGCGGGCCAATCGTTGGCCACGCGACAGGGCATTCAAGCAGATGAAATTAGAAAATGCCCTCTAAAGAGCAAGAAGCCTGGGCTAGAGCATCAGCTTGACGATGGATTCGTTGGGATCGCGGGTTTTTCCGGCGGCTTTCAGTTCGGCAAGATAATCGTTCCAAAGGTCCTCCTGACGCACGCCCAGCTGGTACAGATATTCCCAGGTGAACAGTCCGCTGTCATGCCCGTCGTCGAAGGTCAATTTCAGTGCGTACTGACCGGCCGGTTCTATCTTGATCAACCGGACGTTGAGTTTGCCGAATTGCAGGATAGGTTTGCCGTGGCCCTGGACCTCGGCGGAAGGAGAGTGCACGCGAAGGAACTCGGCGGGCAGGTGATGTTCCTCGCCGGACGCGTATTTCAGCGACAGGGTTTTCGAGGCTTTGTGCAGTTTGATGTCGGTGGGGATCATGACCGGATGTCTGGGCTGCAAGCTACAAGCTTCAAGTTGAACGCGATCAACTTGCCGCTTGTAGCTTACAGCTTGAGCTCTACAGAATGTAGCGCGACAGATCTTCGTTCTGCGCCAATTCGCCCAGGTGGCTGTTGACGTACTCAGCGTCGATCAGGATCACCTTGTCGTCGTGGGCGCTGGCCATGTCGCCGGCGCTGAAGGACACTTCCTCAAGCAGACGTTCGAGCAAAGTGTGCAGGCGACGGGCACCGATGTTCTCGGTCTTCTCGTTGACCTGCCAGGCGATCTCCGCCAGGCGCTTGATGCCGTCTGGCAGGAACTCGATGGCCAGGCCTTCGGTTTTCAGCAGCTCACGGTATTGCTCGGTGAGCGAAGCGTGTGGCTCGCTGAGGATACGTTCGAAGTCGCCCGGGGTCAGCGCCTTGAGTTCCACGCGAATCGGCAGGCGGCCTTGCAGCTCCGGCACCAGGTCGCTTGGCTTGCTCAGGTGGAATGCACCCGAGGCGATGAACAGGATGTGGTCGGTCTTGACCATGCCCAGCTTGGTGTTCACGGTGCAGCCTTCGATCAGCGGCAACAGGTCGCGTTGTACGCCTTCGCGCGAGACATCGACGCCACCGGAGTTGCCGCGCTTGGCCACCTTGTCGATCTCGTCGATAAACACGATGCCGTGCTGCTCGACCGCTTCCAGCGCCTTGGCCTTCAACTCTTCATCGTTGACCAGGCGACCGGCTTCTTCGTCACGCACCAGTTTCAGCGCTTCCTTCACCTTGAGCTTGCGGCTTTTCTTCTTGCCCTTGCCCATGTTGGCGAACAGGTTCTGCAACTGGCTGGTCATTTCTTCCATGCCAGGCGGTGCGGAGATATCGACGCCGGACACTTCGGCGACTTCGATCTCGATTTCCTTGTCGTCCAGTTGGCCTTCACGCAGGCGCTTGCGGAACAGCTGGCGGGTATTGGAATCCGAGGCCGGTGCGTCGTCATTGTTGAAGCCCATGCGTGCCGGTGGCAGCAGGGCGTCGAGGATGCGTTCNTCGGCGGCGTCTTCGGCGCGATGGCTGACCTTGGTCATTTCCTGTTCGCGCAGCAGTTTCAGCGCGGCGTCGGCCAGGTCACGAATGATCGACTCNACNTCGCGGCCCACATAGCCCACTTCGGTGAACTTGGTGGCTTCGACCTTGATGAACGGGGCGTTGGCCAGTTTGGCCAGGCGCCGGGCGATTTCGGTTTTACCGACGCCGGTCGGCCCGATCATCAGAATGTTCTTCGGCGTTACTTCAACGCGCAGTTCTTCGGGCAGTTGCATCCGGCGCCAGCGGTTACGCAGCGCAATGGCAACGGCGCGCTTGGCATCGTCCTGGCCGATGATATGGCGATTAAGTTCATGGACGATTTCGCGGGGAGTCATGGACATAGTAATTGGCGGTCCTCAAGCAAAAGTGAGCCGTGGCGCTAGGGCCGGAACAGGCTTACTCGGCGAGGTCCTGCTCCTCAATGGTGAAGGTGTGGTTGGTGAATACGCAGATGTCGCCGGCGATACCGAGTGCGGTTTCGACGATTTCCCGGGCCGACAGATCGGTTTTCTTCAGCAAGGCGCTGGCTGCCGCTTGGGCGTAGCCACCGCCGGAACCCATGGCGATCAGGCCATGTTCAGGCTCAACCACATCGCCGTTACCGGTGATGATCAGGGAAGCGTCTTTGTTCGCGACNGCGAGCATGGCTTCGAGGCGGCTGAGGGTACGGTCGGTGCGCCATTCTTTGGCGAGTTCGACAGCGGCGCGAACGAGGTGACCCTGATGTTTCTCAAGCTGGCCTTCAAAACGCTCGAAGAGGGTGAAGGCGTCAGCGGTGGCCCCGGCAAAACCGGCAATTACCTGGCCGTGGTACAGGCGACGCACTTTNTTGGCGTTGCCTTTCATCACGGTGTTGCCAAGGGAAACCTGGCCGTCGCCGCCCATGACGACTTTGCCGTGGCGACGTACTGAAACGATGGTGGTCAAGGGGGAGTCTCCACGCAGCGGGGCGAAAATGCCTTATGCCAACTCATATGGGGGTGGTGATGCGTTTTTCAACTGTAGGACGGGAGAGGGGACGAGCGGTGTTTAGCAGGGAAGGGGGGGTGTTTGATCTGACGCCATCGCCAGCAAGCCGGCTCCTACAGGATTTACGCGATCCCTTGTAGGAGCCGGCTTGCTGGCGATCAACCGTGGGGCCTACTGTGTTCTCAGAATCAGCGGCTCTGGCGTTGTTGTAACAACAGGTTACTAAAGCCGGCTCCCGCCAATTGTTTCTGCGCCACGGTCAGCTGTTCGCGGTTGCTGAACGGCCCGACCAGTACGCGATACCAGGTCGCGTCCTTCACTGTGCCGGATTCAACCGCCACCGCCTGACCCAGCAGGATGATCTGCGCCCGAACCTTGTCCGCATCAGCCTCCTTGCGGAACGAGCCGGCCTGGAGGAAGAACTTCGTCACCGGGGCCGCTTTGGACACCGGTGGCGCTGGCGGCGGCGTGATTCCGGCCAGTGCCGCCTGGGCTCGCGCAGTATCAATCTTCGCGGCTTGCTCTGGCGTGACCGGCGTGGTCGGAACGGCCGGCACTTGCGGCGTCGGCAGGGTTTTCTCCGGCACGGCGTCGGGCGGCACGATCACTTCCGATTCAGGCAGCAGCGTATAGAAGTCGTATTTCGGCTTCACCGGTGCTGTAGGGCTCGGCGGGGTCTTGTTGGCCTCGGCGATCTTGGTGGCTTTCTGCTGTTCGATCTTCTCGCGCTTGACGCTCTCGCTGCCCTTGCCCGGTTCCAGTTTCATCAGGAACACAATGAACGCGCCGACCGTCAGGCCGATGGCCATCCACAGCCAGCCCGGGATCGGTTGCTTTGCAGGTGCCTGATAGCGGCTGGCGCCGCGCTTGGGTGCAGGTTTTTTCTTGGCAGCCAACTTACATACGCTCCAGAGTTTCCAGGCCTAACAGTTCCAGGCCTTGCTTGAGGGTCCGTCCAGCCAATGCGGCGAGGCGCAGGCGACTTTGCTTTTGGGCTTCGTCGTCGGCAGTGAGAATCGGGCAGTTCTCGTAGAAGCTGGAGAACAGGCCGGCGACTTCGTACAAATAGGTGCAGAGGATATGCGGCGTGCCTTTCTCGCCGACGCTGTTCAGCACTTCGCCGAATTGCGCCAGTTTGGCAGCCAGTTCCTGTTCATGCGGCGCTTCAAGATTGATCTGGCCTTCAACTTCGCTGAAGTCCTTGCCCAACTTGCGGAACACACCGGCCACGCGGGTGTAGGCGTACAGCAGGTACGGCGCGGTATTACCTTCGAAGTTCAGCATCAGCTCGAAGTTGAAGCTGTAGTCGCTGGTGCGGTGCTTGGACAGGTCGGCGTATTTCACCGCGCCAATGCCCACNACNCTGGCGATGTTGCGCAATTCGTCTTCGGCAAGTTCCGGGTTCTTTTCCTTCACCAGGTTGTAGGCACGCTCCTGGGCTTCGTTCAGCAGGTCGATCAGCTTCACGGTGCCGCCGTCACGGGTCTTGAACGGGCGGCCGTCGGCGCCGTTCATGGTGCCGAAACCCATATGCTCCATGTCCATCGGGTGCGTCACGAAGCCGGCCTTGCGGGCGACCGCGAACACTTGCTGGAAGTGCAGCGCTTGACGCTGATCGACGAAATACAGCGCGCGGTCAGCCTTGAGTNCGCCGCTGCGGTAGCGCACGGCCGCCAGGTCAGTGGTGGCGTAGAGGTAGCCGCCATCGGCCTTGACGATGATCACCGGCAGCGGCTCGCCGTCGGCAGTCTTGAATTCTTCGAGGAACACGCACTGCGCGCCGTTGCTCTCAACCAGCAGGCCCTTGGCCTTGAGGTCGTTGACCACGTTGATCAGGTCGTCGTTGTAGGCGCTTTCGCCCATCACGTCGGCCATGGTCAGTTTCACGTTGAGCAGTTCGTAGATTTCCTGGCAGTGCGACAGCGAGATCTCACGGAAGCGGCCCCACAGTTCCAGGCATTCCTTGTCACCGGCTTGCAGCTTGACCACCAGGCCACGGGCGCGGTCGGCGAACTCTTCGGATTCGTCGAAGCGCTTCTTCGCGGCGCGGTAGAAGTTTTCCAGGTCCGACAGCTCGTTGCTGGTAATCGGGTTTTCCTGCAGGTACGCCATCAGCATGCCGAACTGCGTGCCCCAGTCGCCCACGTGGTTCTGGCGGATCACGTCGTCGCCCAGGAACTCCAGCACCCGCGCCACGCCGTCGCCAATGATGGTCGAGCGCAAGTGGCCGACGTGCATCTCTTTGGCCAGGTTCGGTGCCGACAGGTCGATGGCCACGCGCTGCAACGGGCCGGCCTTGCGCACGCCAATGCTGGCGTCGGCGAGGGCGGCGTCCAGGCGAGTGGCCAGGGCATCAGTGTTCTGGAAGAAATTCAGGAAGCCCGGGCCGGCGATTTCGGTCTTGCTGACGNTCTCGTCAACCGGCAGCGCGGCGATGATTTTTTCCGCCAGGTCGCGCGGCTTCATGCCCGCAGGCTTGGACAGCATCATCGCGATGTTGCTGGCGAAGTCGCCGTGGGTCTTGTCGCGGGTGTTTTCCACCTGGATCGCCGGCGTCAGGCCTTCAGGCAACACACCTTCGTTGACGAGTTGGGTGAGGGCTTGTTGGATCAGCTGGCGAATGGTGTCTTTCATGGTGTTCTCTTTCGACCGCAAGCGCGGCGGCGCTTCGATGCGCTAGTGGAAAAACTGGGCATTATCCGTTGCGAAGACGGGCTTGCCAACTATAGCGGGCAGGTTATGGATATGTGGTGACAAATAGTCAGCCTTCGCGGGCAAGCCCGCTCCCACAGGGTCAGTGACAGGATGCGGTACGTGTAAGCAACGCAGATCCCTGTGGGAGCCGGGCTTGCCCGCGATAACGAGCTTGAATTCAATACAAGTCGACCGGGTCGACATCCAGCGACCAACGCACCGCCCGCCCACTCGGCATCTGCTCCAGCGCCAGTAACCAACTGCTCAGCAGCCGATGCAACGGCGCCCGAGCCGAGGCCTGCAACAACAACTGCGCACGATACCGCCCCGCGCGTCGTTCCATCGGAGCCGGCACTGGGCCGAGCAGTTCAATCCCGGTCAGATTCTGCTCAGCCAGCAAGCGCTCGGCCTCACTGCACGCCTCATCGAGAAAACCCTCGGCCTGCCCCGGTTTGTGCGCTTCGGCCCGCAGCAACGCCAAGTGCGCAAACGGCGGCAATCCCGCAGAACGACGCTCACTCAAGGCCTGTTCGGCAAAGGCGAAATAGCCTTGTTCGGTCAATTGCACCAGCAGCGGATGATCGGCCAGGTGCGTCTGGATAATCACCTTGCCCGGCTCTTCGGCTCGCCCGGCCCGGCCTGCGACCTGCACGATCAGCTGCGCCATGCGCTCGCTGGCGCGGAAGTCCCCGGAGAACAAGCCCCCGTCGGCATCCAGGATCGACACCAGCGTGACGCGTGGAAAGTGATGCCCTTTGGCAAGCATCTGCGTGCCGACCAGAATGCACGGCTGGCCTTTCTGGATGGTGGTAAACAGCTGGTTCATCGCGTCTTTGCGCGAGGTGCTGTCGCGGTCGACCCGCAGCACCGGGTAATCCGGGAACAGGATGCCCAAGCGCTCTTCTGCGCGCTCGGTGCCGGCACCCACCGGGCGCAGNTCGACTTTGCCGCACTTCGGGCAATGCCGAGGCACACGCTCTACATGGCCGCAGTGGTGGCAGCGCAACTCGCCGTAGCGTTGGTGCACGGTCATGCGCGCATCGCAGCGTTCGCACTCTGACATCCAGCCGCAGTCGTGGCACAGCAGCGTCGGCGCAAAACCCCGGCGGTTGAGAAACACCAGCACTTGCTGGCCGGCGGCAAGGGTCTGGCCGATGGCCTGTTGCATCGGCCCGGAAATCCCACTGTCCAGCGGGCGACTTTTTACATCCAGGCGCAGGAAGCGTGGTTGCTTGGCGCCGCCTGCCCGCTCATTCAAGCGCAGGAGCCCATAGCGGCCGGTGTAGGCGTTGTGCAGGCTTTCCAGCGAGGGCGTGGCGGAGCCCAGCACAATCGGGATGTTTTCCTGGCGTGCGCGCACCAGCGCCAGGTCACGGGCGTGGTAGCGCAGGCCTTCTTGCTGTTTATAGGAGCCGTCGTGCTCCTCGTCGATGATGATCAGCCCGGGGTTNTTCATGGGCGTGAACAGGGCCGAGCGGGTGCCGATAATAATGTCGGCCTCGCCGTCCCGCGCGGCGAGCCAGGCTTCGAGGCGTTCGCGGTCGTTGACCGCCGAGTGCACCAGGGCGATGCGCGCGTTAAAGCGTTGTTCGAAGCGCGCCAGGGTTTGCGGGCCCAGGTTGATCTCGGGGATCAACACCAGCGCCTGTTTACCGGCCTGCAGGGTTTCGCGGATCAGTTGCAAATACACTTCGGTCTTGCCGCTGCCGGTGACGCCGGCCAACAGGAACGCGTGATAACTGTCGAATCCGGCGCGAATCGCTTCATACGCGGCACGCTGCTCTGGGTTGAGCGGCAACTCCGGTTGCGCCAGCCAGTGTTCGTGGCGCGGGTCCGGCGCGTGCTTGCGGATTTCCACCTGCACCATGCCCTTGGCCAACAGCAGGTCGAGGCTGTCCTTGCTCAGCATCAGCTTGCTTAATAGCTGATGGGCCACGCCGTGGGGGTGTTGGGCCAGCGTGGCCAGGGCTTCGCGCTGACGCGGCGCTCGGGCGATACGCGGGTCATCCAGGCTGGCGCCGGGCGCCATCGACCAAAAGCGTTCCTGGCGCGCTTCGGCCAGTTCGCCCTGGCGCAACAGCACCGGCAGCGCCCAGCTCAGCGTGTCGCCCAGGCTGTGCTGGTAATACTGNGAGGTCCACAGACACAGCTTGAACAGTGCTGGCGGTAGCGGCGGGGTGGCGTCGAGCAGGGCCAGCGCCGGTTTGAGCTTTTCCGCCGGGACTTCGCTGGTGTCGGTGACCTCCACCAGAATCCCGATCATCTCCCGCCGGCCGAACGGCACCCGCAGGCGCATGCCCGGTTGCAACTGGGCGCGCAGGACCCCGGCCGGGGCACGGTAATCGAACAGGCGGCGCAGCGGCGAAGGCAAGGCGAGGCGCAAAATGGCATCGGGCACGCGGGGGATTCTCTTTGGGCGGGCAGTAAGAAAGGCTGAGCGCAACCCCTGTGGGAGCGGGCTTGCCCGCGAAGAGGCCTATACAGTCGGCATCTTCATCGACTGTCAGGACGCTTTCGCGGGCAAGCCCGCTCCCACAGGTTTGCGTGCAGATAGTCAGCATTTGGGGCGCGAGCCTAGCAGACGGTCGGTAGAAGCGACAGCTTGCGCGATTGGCATTGTCTGGTAGAATCCGCGGCCTAATTACGTGCGGTATTCAACAATAGTGTCGAGTGGCGGCACGCTAGCCCGAGGAAGTCACCATGAAAGCCGATATCCATCCAGCGTACGAAACCATCGAAGTAACCTGCAGCTGCGGCAACAAGTTCGAAACGCGTTCGAACCTGTGCAAGCCACTGGNGATCGACGTATGCAACGAGTGCCACCCGTTCTACACCGGTAAGCAGAAAACTCTGGACACCGGCGGCCGTGTACAGCGCTTCGCAGATCGCTTTGGTACTTTCGGCAAGAAAGCTCCTGCTGCTGCAGAGTAAGGTTGAAAAGCCCCATGGGCTTTACCTTGCTAACGAAAAAGGCGTCCCTCGCGGGCGCCTTTTTTGTGTCTGCGATTTGGCTGTCCGGCGCCCAGGCCTTCTGTCCGCTACCAAGCGGTCTGACACCCGTCGCGGTGCAACGGGTGGTGGATGGCGACACGTTGCGCCTGAGCGATGGCCGCAGTGTGCGCATGATCGGCTTGAATACCCCTGAGCTGGGCAAGCAGGGACGTTCCGACGAGCCGTTCGCCGTGGCCGCGCGCAAACGCCTGGAAGCGCTGGTGGCGGCCAGCGACGGGCGCGTGGGTTTGCTGGCCAGTAAAGAAAGCAAAGATCATTACGGTCGCACGCTCGCCCATGTCTACGGCGCCAATGGCGCCAACCTCGAAGCGCAGATGCTCGCCGAGGGCCTCGGTTTTCAAGTGGCGGTCGCGCCGAATGTCGATTTGGTCAGCTGCCAGCAAGCCGCCGAACGCAGTGCCCGTCAGGCCGGCCTTGGCCTGTGGCGGCAATCGCCTGTACTGAAAGCGGAGCAGATCAACGCCTCCGGTTTTGCCGTACTCAGTGGTCGTGTGAGCAAGGTTCAGCGCAATCGCGGCGGGGTTTGGATTGAGTTGCAGGGCGCGGTTGTATTGCGCGTTGCACCCAATTTGCTCGGGGAGTTCGATGTTGCAGCGCTTGAGCGGCTGAAGGGTAAGCAGATCGAGGCGCGTGGCTGGGTTGTGGATCGATCGCGCCGGGGCGGTTTGAAATCCGGGCAGGCACGCTGGCTTCTGCCGCTGACCGACCCGGCGATGCTGCAAGCGGCACCCTGATAAAAAATTGTAGACATTTTTTCTGGTGATTGTGAACAGTCTATCCCTTGTGTTCCGCGGCTCTTGGCCNAAAGTCGTAGCGCAGGGCCCTTGACACCTGTGACCGGTCAGTCTTGTAGGGACTTTGCGACACGCGTATCCTCGGCGGTCCGTCGACCAACAGTAAAAGCGGAATGCCGATATGTCTGATTTGAAAACTGCCGCTCTCGAATATCATGCCCATCCTCGTCCAGGAAAGCTGAGTGTAGAGCTCACCAAAGCCACTGCCACCGCCCGCGACCTGTCGCTGGCCTACAGCCCTGGCGTTGCCGAGCCCGTACGTGAAATCGCCCGCGACCCTGAACTGGCGTACAAGTACACCGGCAAAGGCAACCTGGTTGCAGTGATTTCCGATGGCACCGCGATTCTCGGCCTGGGTAACCTCGGCCCATTGGCTTCCAAGCCAGTCATGGAAGGTAAGGGCGTGCTGTTCAAGCGCTTTGCCGGCATCGACGTTTTCGACATCGAAGTCGATTCCGAGAGCCCGCAGGCTTTCATCGACACCGTTAAGCGCATTTCCATCACCTTCGGTGGCATCAACCTGGAAGACATCAAGGCACCTGAGTGCTTCGAGATCGAAAAGGCCCTGATCGAACAGTGCGACATTCCGGTATTCCACGATGACCAGCACGGCACCGCGATCGTTACCGCGGCCGGCATGATCAACGCCCTGGAAATCGCTGGCAAAACTCTGGCTGACGCCCAAATCGTCTGCCTGGGCGCTGGCGCTGCGGCCATCTCCTGCATGAAGTTGCTGGTGAGCATGGGCGCCAAGCTGGAAAACATCTTCATGGTTGACCGTACCGGTGTGATCCACTCCGGCCGTGACGACCTGAACCAGTACAAGGCTGTCTTCGCTCACGCGACCGACAAGCGCACCCTGGCTGATGCCTTGAACGGTGCAGACGTGTTCGTTGGCCTGTCCGGCCCGAACCTGCTGAGCGCTGAAGGCCTGAAGTCCATGGCGGCCAACCCGATCGTGTTCGCCTGCTCCAACCCAGACCCGGAAATCTCCCCGGAACTGGCGCACGCCACCCGTAACGACGTGATCATGGCCACCGGCCGTTCGGACTACCCGAACCAGGTCAACAACGTACTGGGCTTCCCGTTCATCTTCCGTGGCGCCCTGGACGTTCGCGCCAAGCGCATCAACGAAGAGATGAAAGTAGCTGCCGCCAACGCCCTGCGTGAACTGGCCAAGCTGCCGGTACCTCAGGACGTATGCGATGCCTACGGTGGTGCCCCGCTGGCGTTCGGCCGTGAGTACATCATTCCGAAACCAATGGATAAGCGCCTGATCACCCTGATCTCCGATGCCGTGGCTAAAGCTGCCATCGAGACGGGTGTGGCCACCCTGCCGTATCCGAAGCACTACCCACTGCAAAGCGTGGATGATGTGTTCAACGGCTAAGCCGTTGTAGCGCTTCAACCGAAAGCCCCGGCTCATATGAGTCGGGGCTTTTTTGTATCTGTCGTTTTTGTGGTGCTTGTGATGGCCCCTTCGCGGGCAAGCCCGCTCCCACAGGTATTGCAGTGATGCAGGTTTCTCAATAGCACCACAGAACCTTGTGGGAGCGGGCTTGCCCGCGAAGGGGCCTTCCAGGACAACACAAAACCTGCAGGCCATAAAAAGCCCCGCACTTCTCTCGAAGGCGGGGCTTTTGCATTGCGCTATGCGATCAGAACAAATCGATCGGCGCCGCCTCATCCGCTGGCAGCGGGCTGCCCGGTNCGNTGCCGTTACCCAGCTCGTTGACCGACGGTGGCGTGTCTTCACTCTTGAACAGCTCGAAGTACGCATTTGGCGTGCTTGGCGAAGCCGCACGGCCGCTGACGGGNTCAATCCGCAAACTGAGAATGCCTTCCGGCTCTGGTTGGGTGTGAGGCGGCTTGTCCTTGAGCGCGGCAGCCATGTAGTTCATCCAGATCGGCAGCGCGACGGTGCCACCGAACTCGCGCTTGCCCAGGCTTTCAGGCTGATCGAACCCGGTCCAGACGGTGGTCACGTAATCGGCGTTGTAGCCGGAGAACCAGGCGTCCTTGGATTCGTTGGTGGTACCGGTCTTGCCCGCAATGTCNNTGCGACCCAAGGCCAGTGCGCGGCGGCCGGTGCCGAGTTTGATCACGTCCTCAAGCATGCTGTTGAGGATGTAAGTGGTGCGACCGTCGACGATGCGTTCGGCCACGGCCGGCGTTTGCGGCGCACTGCCGGGTGCGGCCGGAGCTTCCCCCGGCGTCGCATTGACCGTGAACGCCTGGGCGTCGGTCGGTGCGGCGATGCCGTTGGTCGCTGTGTCGCCCCTAGGAACGCTCGGCGGGTTGGCGACGAACAGCGTGTCGCCATTGCGGCTTTCGATCTTGTCGATGATGTACGGGCTGATTTTGTAGCCGCCGTTGGCGAAGGTGCTCCAGCCGGTGGCGATTTCCATCGGCGTCAGGGTCGCGGTGCCGAGGGCCAGGGACAGGTTGGGTGGCAGGTCCGACTTGTTGAAGCCGAACTTGCTGATGTAGTCGATGGTGCGATCGACGCCCAGCGCTTGCACCAGTCGGATCGACACCAGGTTGCGCGACTTGTACAGCCCTTCACGCAGGCGGATAGGGCCGAGGAACGTGTTGGTGTCGTTCTTCGGGCGCCAGACCTTGTCCAGGTACTCGTCGACAAACACGATCGGTGCATCGTTCACCAGGCTGGCGGCGGTGTAGCCGTTATCCAGCGCGGCGCTGTACACGAAGGGCTTGAAGCTCGAACCCGGCTGACGCTTGGCCTGGGTGGCGCGGTTGTAGTTGCTTTGTTCGAAGGCAAAACCACCGACCAGCGAGCGGATGGCGCCGTTCTGCGGATCAAGGGACACCAGCGCGCCTTGCGCTTGCGGGATCTGGCTGAATTTCAGCGAATTGTCCGGTTGGCGGTGCACGCGAATCAGGTCACCGACCTGAGCCACATCCGCCGGCTGCTTGGGNNTCGGGCCCATGCTGTTGGTGTTCAGGAAGGGGCGCGCCCACTTCATGCTGTCCCACGACACATGGCCTTCACCGGTGCGGGTCAGTACTTGCACGCCANTCTTGTCGACCTGCGTGACGATGGCGGGTTCAAGGCCGCTGATGGTCCGCTGTTTGGTCAGCTCGGTGGCCCAGGCCTCGCGAGTCTTGCCCGGCAGGCGCGACTCAGGACCGCGATAGCCATGACGCTGATCGTAGGTCATCAAGCCTTCGTGGACTGCGGTGTTGGCCATTTCCTGGAGATTGCTCGGCACCGTCGTGGTCACGCGGAAACCTTCGGTGTACGCGTCGCTGCCATAGCGGCCGACCATTTCGGCNCGCGCCATTTCAGCGATGTACGGTGCATTCACTTCCGGTGTCGGCACGTGGTAGCTGGCATTCAACGGNTCGGNTANGGCGGTGGTGTAGTCGGCTTCGGTGATCTTGCCCAGTTTGTACATGCGCCCCAGGATCCAGTCGCGACGNTCNTTGCTGCGCGCAGGGTTGGCCAGTGGGTTAAAGCGTGACGGGGCCTTGGGCAGGCCTGCAATCATTGCCATCTGCGCCAGGCTGGCGTCACGAATCGACTTGCCATAGTAAACCTGGGACGCCGCTTCGATCCCGTAGGCGCGGTTGCCCAGGTAGATCTTGTTGACGTACAGCTCAAGGATTTCGTCCTTGGTCAGCTGACGTTCGATCTGCAATGCCAGCAGGATTTCAGTGGCTTTACGCGAAAAGCTGCGCTCGCTGGTGAGGAAGAAGTTCTTCGCCACCTGCATGGTGATGGTGCTGCCGCCGGACTGAATGTGTCCGCTTTTTACCAGCTGTGTGGCTGCACGCACCAGGCTGCTGGGGTCGACGCCGTAGTGATTGGCGAAATTATCGTCTTCAGCCGACAGCAGCGCGTTGATGAAATTGGGTGGAATGTCGGCGAAACGGATCGGTGTACGGCGCATTTCGCCGAACTCCGCGATCAGTTTNTTNTCGCTGCTGTACACCCGCAATGGAATCTGCAACTGGATGCTTCTCAGAGCCTCCACAGATGGCAATCCCGGACTAAGGTAAAGAAACGCGCCACTCAGACCAAGGAGCAGTCCGCAGAAAACGGCGACGATGGACCAACCGAAAAATTTCAGCAGACGAATCAAGGCTTTGGGATATCCAGGGCAAAGAATGAATTAGGCAACAGGGTTCAGATAAACAGGGAGCAACCCGCGCTTGCAGTAAAAACCGGAAAAAAACGCTGGGCATTATAAGCATTTTTCCGTCGAGAGCGTCATTTGCGCTGCTGTCAAGACGGGTGGTTTGAACGCAACGGGTATTACAGAGTCCGTAAGACACGGATAGTCATAGGGAATTGGTAGTGCTAGGACTCTTCAATAAAAAAGCTAATACGCTTCTGGGCATCGACATCAGCTCCACGTCGGTGAAGCTGCTTGAGCTAAGTCGTCAGGGTGAGCGTTATCGGGTCGAGGCCTATGCGGTCGAGCCCTTGCCCGCCAACGCAGTGGTCGAAAAAAATATCGCCGAGCTCGAAGGCGTGGGCCAGGCACTCGCGCGCGTGCTGCTCAAGGCCAAAACCAACCTCAGGAATGTCGCCGTGGCCGTCGCCGGTTCGGCAGTCATCACCAAAACCATCGAGATGGACGCGGGTCTTTCCGACGACGAGATGGAAAACCAGCTGAAAATCGAGGCCGATCAGTACATTCCCTATCCTTTGGATGAAGTCGCCATCGACTTCGAAGTCCAGGGCGTGTCGGCGCGTAACCCAGAGCGGGTCAATGTGCTGCTGGCGGCCTGTCGCAAGGAAAATGTCGAGGTGCGTGAAGCCGCCCTGGCGCTGGCCGGCCTGACGGCGCGAGTGGTGGATGTCGAGGCCTATGCGCTGGAACGATCATTCTCCTTGCTGGCGGGGCAACTGGCGGTCTCTCAGGAGGGGCTGACCGTGGCGGTGGTCGACATCGGCGCGACCATGACCACCCTGAGCGTGCTGTACAACGGGCGGATCATCTACACCCGGGAACAATTGTTCGGCGGTCGTCAGCTCACGGAGGAAATCCAGCGTCGTTATGGCCTGACCATCGAGCAGGCGGGGCTGGCGAAGAAGCAGGGCGGATTGCCGGATGACTACGTCAGCGAAGTCTTGCAGCCGTTTCGCGATGCGCTGGTGCAGCAGGTTTCCCGGTCGTTGCAGTTCTTCTTCGCTTCCGGTCAGTACAACGCGGTCGATCAGATCCTGCTGGCTGGCGGTACCGCGTCGGTCCCGGGGCTTGATCGCCTGATCGAACAGCGGTTGGGCACGCCGACCCAAGTGGCCAATCCGTTCTCCGACATGGCGTTGAGCAGCAAGGTCAACGCCGGGGCCCTGGCAAGCGATGCGCCCGCACTGATGATCGCTTGCGGGCTCGCCCTCAGGAGTTTCGACTGATGGCGCGGATCAATCTTTTACCCTGGCGCGAAGAGCTGCGTGAAGAGCGCCGCAAACGCTTTTTGCTGGCACTGGTCGGCGTATTGGTGTGCTCGGTGGGCGCGATTTTAATCGCGGACCAGGTCATCAGTGGCGCGATTGACCGACAAGTGGCCCGTAACGATTACATCGGCAAACAGATCGCCGTGGTCGACGAGCGCATCAAGCAGATCAGCGACTTGAAGTCCCGTCGCCAGCAGCTCGTCGAGCGCATGCGCATCATCCAGGACCTGCAAGGTAACCGTCCGATCAGTGGGCGAATTTTCGACCAGTTGGCGCGTACCCTGCCGGACGGGGTGTATTTCACCGAAGTGAAAATGGCCGGCAAAACCCTGTCCATTACTGGCGCGGCGGAATCGAACAATCGGGTTTCGGACCTGATGCGCAACCTCGACGCGTCTGATTGGTTCGATGCGCCGAGTCTCACGGAAGTCAAAGCCACCACCGCCGGTCAACTGGATCAGGCCAACGTCTTTCAGTTGACCGTCCGTCAGACTCAGCCCGCCGTTGTGGAGGCTGGCAAATGAGCCCCTCGGAATGGTTCGAAGGTCTGCGCAAGATCGACATCAACGATCTGGACACCAACAACATGGGTTCCTGGCCGCCAGCGATCAAGGCCCTGGCGGGTGTCCTGCTCATGGTTCTGGTGTTGGCCCTCGGTTACACCTTTTACATCAGCGATCAGGAAGATCACCTCGCACTCAAGCGCGAAGAGGAGTCGACCCTCAAGGAGCAATTCGCGACCAAGGCGCATATGGCGGCGAATCTGGAGCTGTACATCCAGCAGATGAAAGAGATGGAGAACTCTTTTGGCGTGCTGCTGCGGCAATTGCCCAGCGATACCGAGGTGCCCGGGCTGCTCGAGGACATCACTCGCACCGGCCTCGGTAGCGGGCTGGAATTCGAAGAGATCAAGCTGTTGCCGGAGGTTACCCAGCAGTTCTACATCGAACTGCCGATCCAGATCACCGTGACGGGTGCCTATCACGACCTGGCGACGTTCGTCAGTGGCGTGGCGGGGTTGCCGCGGATCGTTACGCTGCATGATTTCGACCTTGCGCCGGCCGACCCCGAGGGCGGTCCGAAACTGCGCATGAGCATCCTTGCCAAGACCTATCGCTACAACGACAAGGGGCTGCAGAAATGAGCCCGATTCGTAGTTTATTGATGGGTGTGCTACTCGCCGGCCTGGCCGGTTGCGGCAACGGCAATGACGTCGGCGACCTCGACGCCTTCATGAATGAAGTCCGTCTGCGGCCGCCGGGCAAGATTGAACCAACGCCGACATTCCGGTCTTACCCAACGTTCACCTACAGCGCTGCCAACCTGCGCAGCCCGTTTTCCCGGCAGGTCAGGGTCGATCTGGCGGGGCAGAAGCGCGGCTCACGCAACGTCAAGCCTGACCCCAACCGGGCCAAGCAATACCTCGAAGGTTTCAACATCGAGCAGTTTGAAATGGTCGGCACGATCTCCAATGCGACCGGCTCCTTTGCGCTGTTGCGCGGGGCAGGCGGGGTGCATCGGCTGAAAGTCGGCGATTACCTGGGGCGTAACGATGGACGGATCGTCGCCATCAGCGGCTCGCAAGTCGATGTGGTCGAAATCGTTCCCGACGGCGAAGGTGCCTGGCTGGAACGGCCACGGACCATCCCTTTGAAAGAGCACTCATAGTGGAACTCGAATAATGAACAGGATTTTCTCAACCCTCGGTATCTCGCTATGGATAGCGTTGTTGTCGCCGATGGTACAAGCGGCCAACCTCAAAGCGCTGGATGTCGCTGCGCTGCCAGGTGATCGTGTCGAGTTGAAGATGTCTTTCGATGGCCCGCCACCGCAACCTCACGGTTATACGACCGAGTCGCCTGCACGAATCGCGCTGGATCTGCCCGGCGTTGTCAGTCAGCTAAAAAACAAAAATCGTGAACTGGGCGGCGGCAATGCCCGTAGCGCGACGGTGGTGGAAGCCAAGGACCGGACGCGGCTAATCATCAATCTGACCCAGTTGACCCCGTACAGCGCCCGTGTCGAGGGCAACAACCTGATCGTGGTGGTCGGGCAGGGCGCTAACAACAAAGCGCCTCGGCCGACGACCAGCGCACCCCGCGCCGCGACTGCAACGCCCGCACCGACGAAAGCCTATGCGCCCGTGGGCAAAGCCATTCGCGGTGTGGATTTCCAGCGCGGTACGCAGGGTGAAGGCAACGTGGTGATTGATCTGTCGGATCCGTCCATCGCCCCGGACATCCAGGAGCGCGATGGCAAGATCATCCTCGGTTTCGCCAAAACCCAATTGCCAGAGCCGTTGCGCGTGCGTCTGGACGTCAAGGATTTCGCCACCCCGGTGCAGTTCGTCAATGCCAGCGCCACGGGCGATCGGGCCACGATCAGCATCGAGCCCAGCGGAGCGTTCGATTATTCGACCTACCAGACCGACAACAAGCTGACGGTCAGCATTCGGCCAATGACCGTCGACGACCTGCAAAAGCGCAACGCCGAACGGTTTGCCTACACCGGTGAAAAACTCTCGCTGAATTTCCAGGACATCGAGGTGCGTTCGGTGCTGCAACTGATCGCCGATTTCACCAACCTCAATCTGGTGGCCAGCGACACGGTGCAGGGCGGCATCACCTTGCGTTTGCAGAACGTGCCGTGGGACCAGGCGCTGGACCTGGTGCTGAAAACCAAAGGCCTGGACAAACGCAAGATCGGTAACGTCCTGCTGGTGGCGCCGGCCGATGAAATCGCCGCGCGTGAACGTCAGGAACTGGAATCGCAGAAGCAGATTTCCGAACTCGCGCCGTTGCGTCGCGAATTGCTGCAGGTCAACTACGCCAAGGCCGCCGACATCGCCAAGCTGTTCACGTCGGTGACCAGTGCCGAAGCGAAAATCGACGAGCGGGGTTCGATCACGGTTGATGAGCGGACGAACAACATCATTGCCTACCAGACTCAGGACCGGCTCGACGAACTTCGTCGCATCGTCGCGCAACTGGACATCCCGGTGCGTCAGGTGATGATCGAGGCGCGAATCGTCGAAGCCAACGTCGACTACGACAAAAGCCTCGGCGTGCGCTGGGGCGGTTCGGTGCAGAACAAGGGCAACTGGAACACATCCGGCGTCAGCAATGGTTCGTCGACCACCATCGGTACTCCGGGCAGCACCAGCACCAACTCTCCGTTTGTCGACCTGGGCGCTGCGGGCAACACCTCGGGGATCGGCATCGCCTTCATCACCGATAACGTGTTGCTGGACCTGGAGCTGACCGCGATGGAGAAGACCGGTAACGGCGAAATCGTCTCGCAGCCCAAGGTGGTCACCTCCGACAAGGAAACCGCGCGCATCCTCAAGGGCACCGAGATCCCCTATCAGGAATCCACCTCGCGCGGTGCTACATCGGTGTCGTTCAAGGAAGCCTCGCTGTCGCTGGAGGTGACGCCGCAAATCACCCCGGATAACTGGGTGGTCATGGAGGTCAAGGTCACCAAGGATGAGCCGGACTATNTGAACAAGCTCAATGACGTACCGCCGATCAAGAAAAACGAGGTCAANGCCAAGGTCCTGGTCAATGATGGCGAGACCATCGTGATTGGCGGGGTTTTCTCAAATACTCAGAGCAAGGTTGTAGATAAGGTGCCATTTTTGGGCGATGTGCCGTATCTTGGCCGCCTTTTCCGGCGCGATGTGCTGGCGGAAAGAAAATCCGAGCTGCTGGTATTCCTGACTCCGCGTATTATGAATAACCAGGCGATTGCTGTGAGTCGTTGATTCTGTGCGAAATTTGATTCTTGTAGGACCGATGGGCGCTGGAAAAAGCACCATCGGCCGTTTGCTGGCCAAAGAGCTGCGCCTGCCGTTCAAAGATTCCGACAAGGAAATTGAATTGCGCACGGGTGCCAATATCCCATGGATCTTCGATAAGGAAGGCGAGCTGGGCTTTCGCGACCGCGAGCAGGCGATGATTGCCGAACTGTGCGGCTGCGATGGCGTGGTATTGGCGACCGGTGGCGGCGCGGTAATGCGCGAAGCCAATCGTCGGGCGTTGCACGCCGGCGGTCGGGTGGTCTATCTGCATGCCTCGGTCGAGCAGCAGGTCGGCCGCACGTCCCGTGATCGCAATCGCCCCTTGTTGCGCACCGCCGATCCGGCCAAGACCCTGCGGGATTTGCTGGCGATCCGCGATCCGCTGTATCGGGAAATCGCCGACCTGGTGGTTGAAACCGATGAGCGGCCGCCGCGAATGGTCGTGCTCGATATTCTCGAACGCTTGCAGCAGCTACCTCCCCGTTAATGCGTAGCGCGAAATGCGCTATCCTCGGCGTCCTGTCACGACCGCTCAAGGTTGTGGCGGATGGCTACCGAACGGCGTCACACCAGCAGACGCCGTGGACATTCGTTAACTCAAGGCAGGACGCCTGATTCCATCTTCACTGTGGGGACACATGCAGACACTCAAGGTCGATCTAGGCGAGCGCAGCTACCCAATCCATATTGGCGAAGGTTTGTTGGACCTGCCCGAATTGCTCGCTCCGCATATTGCCGGGCGGCAGGTGGCGATCATCTCCAACGAGACCGTTGCGCCGCTCTATCTCGAACGTCTGACCCGCAGCCTCGCGCAGTTCTCGGTGATTTCCGTGGTGCTGCCCGATGGCGAAGCCTTCAAGACCTGGGAAACCCTGCAACTGATATTTGANGGCCTGCTGACTGCACGCCACGACCGCCGCACTACGGTGATCGCCCTCGGTGGCGGTGTGATTGGTGACATGGCCGGTTTCGCGGCCGCCTGTTATCAGCGCGGTGTTGATTTCATTCAGGTCCCGACTACGTTGCTGTCGCAAGTCGACTCCTCGGTGGGCGGCAAGACCGGCATCAACCACCCGCTGGGCAAGAACATGGTCGGCGCGTTCTATCAGCCCAACGTGGTGCTGATCGACACCGCGACCCTCAACACCCTGCCGCCGCGCGAGTTGTCGGCGGGGTTGGCGGAAGTCATCAAGTACGGGCTGATCTGCGACGAGCCGTTCCTGACCTGGCTCGAAGAACATATCGATCGCCTGCGCGCCCTGGACCAGGTCGCGCTGACGTATGCCATCGAGCGTTCCTGCGCCGCCAAGGCTGAGGTGGTCGGTGCCGACGAGAAGGAAACCGGTGTTCGTGCCACGTTGAACCTGGGTCACACCTTCGGACACGCTATCGAAACCCATATGGGCTATGGTGTCTGGCTTCATGGTGAAGCCGTCGCTGCTGGCACCGTAATGGCTTTGGAAATGTCCGCACGACTGGGCTGGATCAGCGAACAAGAACGCGATCGCGGCATTCGCCTGTTTCAGCGTGCCGGCCTGCCGGTCATCCCGCCGTTGGAGATGACCGAGGCGGATTTCCTCGAACATATGGCAATAGACAAGAAAGTGATCGACGGTCGCCTGCGACTGGTGTTGCTGCGCCACATGGGCGAAGCGGTAGTGACCGACGATTATCCGAAAGAGATTTTACAGGCCACGCTGGGAGCGGATTACCGCGCCCTGGCCCAGCTTAAAGGTTAATAAGATCCCGATGACTAGTTTGCATGCCGACGAGGCGTTCCTCGGCCATTACCAGTTAAGCCATGACCCTTTTGCTCCGCGGGTACCTGGCTTCAAATTCTTCCCGGCCCAGCGCAAACCGGTGCTGGGGCAACTGCATCACCTGGCCCGCTACAGCCAGTTGTTGCTGGTGGTCACCGGCCCACAAGGCAGCGGCAAGACCCTGTTGCGCCAAGCCCTGGTTGCCAGCACCAACAAGCAATCGGTGCAAAGCGTGGTGGTTTCCGCCCGTGGCGCTGGCGATGCGGCCGGCGTGTTGCGTCAGGTGGCTCAGGCGCTGAACGTTGCCCAGGCTGAGGTCAACGCGATTCTGTCGCAGGTCGTGCAACTGGCGCTGACCGGGCAGGAAGTCTATTTGCTGGTGGATGACGCCGAGCAGCTCGACGAATCCGCGCTGGAGGCCTTGCTGGCCCTGGCCGCCGGTGCGCCGGAAGGTCGTCCGCATGTGTTCCTGTTCGGTGAGTCGTCGCTGATTGCGCAACTGGACGCGCTGAGCCTCGAGGAAGAGCGTTTCCACGTCATCGAGTTGCAGCCCTACACCGAAGAAGAAACCCGTGAATACCTGGACCAGCGGCTCGAAGGCGCCGGGGCCGGTATCGAACTTTTCTCCGCTTCGCAGATCTCTGATATTCACGAAAGCTCCGACGGCTGGCCTGGCACCATCAACCAGGTTGCCCGGGATGCCTTGATCGAAGCCATGATTGCAAGCCGCTCTGCGGTTAAGCGTCCAAAGATGGGGTTCAACATGCCGAAGAAACACGTATTGGCGATTTCCGCCGTCGTCGTGGTCGCGGTAGCCGCCGCCTGGTTGATGCCGGGTCGCAGCAAAGCACCGACCACCGGCGCGCCGGCCAACGAACAGGCGCAATTGCCACTCGGGCAGGGCACGCCACAACCTAACAGCGGCGGTGCGCCTTCCGTCGAATTCGCCGGTAATTCGCAACCGATGCCGTTGCCGCTGGTCGGCAACTCGCAACCGGTCATGAGAGGTCCGCTGGCCGAAGCCGCCGGTGGCATCACTGAAGGCGACGACGGCGTGCCGGTCGAAGGGTCCAGCGCTACACCGCCAACCGTGACCACCACCGCGCCACCAGCGGGTATTCAGCCGGGCCCTGCGCCGACGCCAGCCGCCAAACCAGTGCCAGCGCCGACTCAGGTTGCGACCGCCAAGCCAGTCCCGACTGCGCCTGCCGTGAAGCCGGCCCCGGTGCCAGCCAAGCCAGCCGTCGTGGCTACCGCCAAGCCGGTCGAGAAGCCGGCCGCCGCTCCTGCGAAAGGCGCGGGTGGCACCTGGTACGCCGGGCAGCCGACAAGCAACTACGTGGTGCAGATCCTCGGCACCAGTTCCGAAGCTAATGCTCAGGCCTTCGTGAAGGAGCAGGGCGGCGAGTACCGTTATTTCAAGAAAGTGCTCAACGGCAAGCCTCTCTACGTGATCACTTACGGCAGCTTCNCCAACCGTGCAGCAGCTGATTCCGCTATCAAAGCCTTGCCAGCGAAGGTTCAGGCTGGTAAACCTTGGCCTCGCACTGTTGCCAGCGTTCAACAAGAACTCGCAACAACTCGCTGAAGATTCGGCGGCCTTACCCAGGCCGCCTCTCCCGGCACCTCAAAAAATCCGCAAGTGCGTGCTGCC
>NZ_NMOJ01000107.1 GCF_002251635.1 Pseudomonas mandelii | reverse complement strand
CTCAAGGCCGCGCGCTTTGTGGTGTCTGCGTCACAGTGGCTTTTGAGTCGTAGCGGTCAGAATTAAAAAAGTTTTGACTAGCACAGCATATCGCTTTAAACCTTTCATAAATGCGACATAGATTTGCGACATTTCGTCGCTAAATTTGTGAGCGTTCGTGTCGGTGTGTACAATGACCTCCCTTTTGCCCCCGCAAAGCTGGCGTACGTTCGGCGTGGAAGGTAACGGGTTGAATTGAAAAGAAATTTGCCTCGAANAGAGGCAGCCTGGTGAGAAAGTGTCTATGAAAGCAGGTCTGTACCAACCCGATGAATTCAAGGATAACTGCGGTTTCGGCCTGATAGCCCACATGCAGGGCGAGCCCAGTCATACCCTTTTGCAAACGGCCATCGAGGCCCTGACCTGCATGACCCACCGCGGTGGGATCAACGCCGACGGCAAAACCGGTGACGGTTGCGGCTTGCTGATTCAAAAGCCCGACCAGTTCCTGCGCGCTGTCGCAAAAGAACAATTTGCTGTCGACCTGCCCAAGCAGTACGCCGTGGGCATGGTGTTCTTCAACCAGGACCCGGTCAAAGCCGAAGCCGCACGCGAGAACATGAACCGCGAGATCGTCGCTGCCGGCCTGCAGCTGGTCGGCTGGCGCAAAGTGCCGATCGACACCAGTGTGCTCGGCCGCCTGGCCCTGGAGCGCCTGCCTCAGATCGAGCAAGTGTTCATCGCCGGCGATGGCTTGAGCGATCAGGACATGGCGATCAAGCTGTTCACCTCGCGTCGTCGCTCGTCGGTGTCCAACGCCGCCGATACTGACCACTACATCTGCAGCTTTTCGCACAAGACCATCATTTATAAAGGCCTGATGATGCCGGCGGATTTGACCGCCTTCTATCCAGACCTGAGCGATGAGCGCCTGCAAACCGCAATCTGCGTGTTCCACCAGCGCTTCTCCACCAACACCCTGCCGAAATGGCCGCTGGCTCAGCCATTCCGCTTCCTCGCCCACAACGGCGAGATCAACACCATCACCGGCAACCGCAACTGGGCTGTGGCCCGTCGCACCAAGTTCGCCAACGACTTGATGGACCTCGAAGAGCTCGGCCCGCTGGTCAACCGCGTGGGTTCCGACTCTTCCAGCATGGACAACATGCTCGAGCTGATGGTCACCGGCGGCATCGACCTGTTCCGTGGCGTGCGCATGATCATTCCGCCAGCGTGGCAGAACGTCGAAACCATGGACCCGGATCTGCGTGCGTTCTACGAGTACAACTCGATGCACATGGAGCCGTGGGACGGCCCGGCCGGCGTGGTCATGACCGACGGCCGCTACGCGGTGTGCCTGCTCGACCGTAACGGGCTGCGCCCGGCGCGTTGGGTCACCACGACCAACGGTTTCATCACCCTCGCGTCGGAAATCGGTGTCTGGAACTACCAGCCTGAAGACGTGATCGCCAAGGGGCGTGTGGGCCCGGGCCAGATCTTTGCCGTGGACACCGAAACCGGGCAGATCCTCGACACCGACGCCATCGACAACCGCTTGAAGTCGCGTCACCCGTACAAGCAATGGCTGCGCAAGAACGCCCTGCGCATCCAGGCGACCATGGAAGACAACGACCACGGTTCGGCTTTTTATGACGTCGACCAGCTCAAGCAGTACATGAAGATGTACCAGGTCACGTTCGAGGAGCGCGACCAAGTGCTGCGTCCGCTCGGCGAGCAAGGCTACGAGGCCGTCGGCTCCATGGGTGATGACACGCCAATGGCCGTGCTGTCCCAGCGCGTGCGCACGCCGTACGACTATTTCCGCCAGCAGTTCGCCCAGGTGACCAACCCGCCGATCGACCCGCTGCGCGAAGCCATCGTGATGTCGCTGGAAGTGTGCCTCGGTGCCGAGCGCAACATCTTCCAGGAATCGCCTGAGCACGCTTCCCGCGTGATTCTCAGTTCGCCGGTNATTTCCCCGGCCAAGTGGCGTTCGCTGATGAACCTGGATCGTCCGGGCTTCGAGCGCGCGATCATCGACCTCAACTACGACGAAAGCGTCGGCCTCGAAGCGGCCATGCGCAACGTCGCCGATCAGGCCGAAGAAGCTGTGCGCGCCGGTCGTACCCAGATCGTGCTGACCGACCGCCACATAGCGCCAGGCAAACTGCCGATCCACGCTTCGCTGGCCACTGGCGCGGTGCACCACCGCTTGACCGAAAAAGGCCTGCGCTGCGACTCCAACATCCTCGTCGAAACCGCCACTGCCCGCGACCCGCATCACTTTGCGGTGCTGATCGGTTTCGGCGCCTCGGCGGTGTACCCGTTCCTTGCGTACGAAGTGTTGGGCGACCTGATTCGCACCGGTGAAGTGCTGGGCGACCTCTATGAGGTCTTCAAAAACTACCGCAAGGGCATCACCAAGGGCCTGTTGAAGATCCTGTCGAAGATGGGCATCTCTACCGTCACCTCGTACCGTGGCGCTCAATTGTTCGAAGCCATCGGCTTGTCCGAAGAAGTCTGCGACCTGAGTTTCCGGGGTGTGCCGAGTCGCATCAAGGGCGCGCGTTTCGTCGACATCGAAGCCGAACAGAAAGCCCTGGCGGCCGAAGCCTGGAGCGCGCGCAAGCCGATCCAGCAAGGCGGCCTGCTCAAGTTCGTCCACGGTGGCGAATACCATGCGTACAACCCCGACGTGGTCAGCACCCTGCAAGCTGCTGTGCAGCAGGGCGACTACGCCAAGTTCAAGCAATACACCGCGCTGGTGGATAACCGCCCGGTGTCGATGATCCGCGATATGTTCAAGGTCAAGACCCTGGACACGCCGCTGGACATCAGCGAGATCGAACCGCTGGAATCGGTGCTCAAACGCTTCGACTCCGCTGGCATCTCCCTTGGCGCCTTGTCGCCTGAGGCCCACGAAGCCCTGGCCGAAGCCATGAACCGCCTGGGGGCGCGTTCCAACTCCGGCGAAGGCGGTGAAGACCCGGCGCGCTACGGCACCATCAAGAGCTCGAAAATCAAGCAGGTGGCGACTGGCCGTTTCGGTGTAACCCCGGAATACCTGGTCAACGCCGAAGTGCTGCAGATCAAAGTCGCCCAGGGTGCCAAGCCCGGTGAGGGAGGCCAGCTGCCAGGCGGCAAGGTCAACGGCCTGATCGCCAAGCTGCGTTATGCAGTGCCGGGTGTGACGCTGATTTCGCCGCCGCCGCACCACGACATCTACTCCATCGAGGATTTGTCGCAGCTGATTTTCGACTTGAAACAAGTCAACCCGCAGGCCCTGGTCTCGGTGAAGCTGGTCGCAGAAGCTGGCGTCGGCACCATTGCCGCCGGTGTGGCCAAGGCTTATGCCGACCTGATCACCATCTCCGGCTACGACGGCGGCACCGGCGCATCGCCGCTGACCTCCATCAAGTACGCCGGCGCGCCGTGGGAACTGGGCCTGGCTGAAACTCACCAGACCCTGCGCGGCAACGACCTGCGCGGCAAAGTGCGGGTGCAGACCGACGGTGGCCTGAAAACCGGCCTCGACGTGATCAAGGCCGCGATCCTCGGCGCCGAAAGCTTCGGCTTCGGCACTGCGCCAATGATCGCCCTGGGCTGCAAATACCTGCGCATCTGCCACCTGAACAACTGCGCCACCGGCGTCGCGACCCAGAACGAGAAGCTGCGCAAGGATCACTACATCGGGACCGTCGACATGGTGGTGAATTTCTTCACCTACGTCGCCGAAGAAACCCGTGAGTGGCTGGCCAAGCTGGGTGTGCGTTCGCTGGAAGAGTTGATCGGTCGTACCGATCTGCTGGACATCCTCGAAGGCCAGACCGCCAAGCAGCAACACTTGGACCTGACCCCGTTGCTCGGCAGCGATCACATCCCGGCGGACAAGCCTCAGTTCTGCCAGGTCGACCGTAACCCGCCGTTCGACAAAGGCCTGCTGGCCGAGAAGATGGTCGAAATGGCCAGCTCGTCGATCAACGACGCCAGCGGCGNTGACTTCGCCCTGGATATCTGCAACTGCGACCGTTCGATCGGCGCGCGGATCTCCGGTGAAATCGCCCGCAAGCACGGCAACCAAGGCATGGCGAACGCGCCGATCACCTTCCGCTTCAAAGGGACGGCCGGCCAGAGCTTCGGCGTGTGGAACGCCGGTGGCCTGCACATGTACCTTGAAGGCGATGCCAACGACTACGTCGGCAAAGGCATGACCGGCGGCAAGCTGGTCATCGTTCCGCCGAAGGGCAGCGTCTACAAGACNCAGGACAGTGCCATCATCGGCAACACCTGCTTGTACGGCGCTACCGGCGGCAAGCTGTTCGCCGCGGGTACTGCCGGTGAGCGTTTCGCCGTGCGTAACTCCGGTGCCCACACCGTGGTGGAAGGCACGGGCGATCACTGCTGTGAGTACATGACCGGTGGTTTTGTCGCGGTATTGGGCAAGACCGGTTACAACTTCGGTTCGGGCATGACCGGCGGTTTCGCCTACGTGCTGGACCAGGACAACAGCTTCGTTGACCGGGTCAACCACGAACTGGTGGAAATCCAGCGGATCAGCGGTGAGGCGATGGAAGCCTATCGCAGCCACCTGCAACGCGTGCTGAACGAATACGTCGAGGAAACCGACAGCGAATGGGGTCGTAACCTCGCTGAAAACCTCGATGATTACCTGCGTCGTTTCTGGCTGGTCAAACCGAAGGCAGCGAGTTTGAAATCTCTGCTCTCCAGCACACTTGCGAGCCCGCAATGACGACGCAGCGGCAAGTCGCAAGCTTCAAGCCGCAAGCTAAGAGCAGTGCGCGGTGTGCCGGTTTATTTGATTTCTTGCAGCTTCAAGCTTGTAGCTTGAAACTGTCGTGTACGAGGTTTTAAAGATGGCCGAACGTCTCAGCAACGACTTCCAATTCCTCGATGTCGGGCGCAAAGATCCGAAGAAGAAACTGTTGCGTCAACGCAAGAAAGAGTTCGTGGAAATCTACGAACCCTTCAAACCCCAGCACTCGGCCGACCAGGCCCACCGCTGCCTGGGGTGCGGTAACCCGTATTGCGAATGGAAGTGCCCGGTGCACAACTTCATTCCCAACTGGCTCAAGTTGGTGGCCGAGGGCAACATCCTCGCCGCCGCCGAGCTGTCGCACCAGACCAACACCTTGCCGGAAGTCTGCGGCCGGGTGTGCCCGCAAGACCGTCTGTGCGAGGGTGCGTGCACCCTTAACGACGGCTTCGGCGCGGTGACCATCGGTTCGGTGGAGAAGTACATCACCGACACCGCGTTCGCCATGGGCTGGCGCCCGGACATGTCCAAGGTCAAGCCGACCGGCAAACGCGTTGCGATCATCGGCGCAGGCCCGGCGGGCCTGGGCTGTGCCGACGTGCTGGTGCGTGGCGGCGTGACCCCGGTGGTGTTCGACAAGAACCCGGAAATCGGCGGCCTGCTGACCTTCGGCATCCCCGAGTTCAAGCTGGAAAAAACCGTACTGAGCAACCGTCGTGAAGTATTCACCGGCATGGGTATCGAGTTCCGCCTGAACACCGAAATGGGCAAGGACATCACCATGGAGCAACTGCTCGCCGAATACGATGCGGTGTTCATGGGCATGGGCACCTACACCTACATGAAGGGCGGCTTTGCTGGTGAGGACTTGCCGGGCGTTTACGATGCTTTGGATTTCCTGATCGCCAACGTCAATCGCAACCTGGGCTTTGAAAAGTCGCCGGAAGATTTCGTCGACATGAAAGGCAAGAAGGTTGTGGTGCTCGGCGGTGGCGACACCGCGATGGACTGCAACCGCACCTCGATCCGCCAGGGCGCCAAGTCGGTGACCTGTGCGTATCGTCGTGACGAAGCCAACATGCCGGGCTCGCGTAAAGAGGTGAAGAACGCCAAGGAAGAAGGCGTGAAATTCCTCTACAACCGCCAGCCGATCGCTATCGTCGGTGAAGACCGCGTCGAAGGCGTGAAGGTGGTCGAGACCCGTCTTGGCGAGCCGGACGCCCGTGGCCGTCGCAGCCCCGAGCCGATCCCGGGTTCCGAAGAGATCATCCCGGCCGACGCCGTGGTCATCGCTTTCGGCTTCCGCCCGAGCCCGGCGCCGTGGTTCGAGCAGTTCGAGATCCAGACCGACAGCCAGGGCCGCGTTGTAGCCCCGGAACAAGGTCAGTACAAACACCAGACCAGCAACCCGAAAATCTTCGCAGGTGGCGATATGGTGCGCGGTTCGGACTTGGTGGTGACGGCGATCTTCGAAGGCCGTAATGCCGCCGAAGGGATCCTGGATTACCTGGGCGTCTGACCCCGCCCTGACTGCAATAACCCTGTGGGAGCTGGCCTGCCAGCGATAGTCCCACATTGGTTTCCGTGTGTTGCGAACACCGTGTTCCCCCGCGACAAATTGACCCGATAGACAAAAGGCTGACCTGCAACCGTGCCTTTTGCGTCGAGCTCTGAGAAAATGCCCGCACTTTTTTTGCGGATGCCGACATGACTGCCCTCAAGAACGACCGTTTCCTTCGTGCCCTGCTCAAGCAACCCGTAGACGTCACGCCCGTATGGATGATGCGTCAAGCCGGTCGCTACCTGCCGGAATACCGCGCCAGTCGCGCCCACGCCGGCGACTTCATGAGCCTGTGCATGAACCCGGAGTTCGCTTGCGAAGTCACGATGCAGCCGCTGGACCGCTACCCACAACTGGATGCGGCCATCCTCTTCTCCGATATCCTCACCATCCCTGACGCCATGGGCCAAGGCCTGTACTTCGAAACCGGCGAAGGCCCGCGTTTCAAGAAAGTCGTCAGCACCCTGGCCGATATCGAAGCCCTGCCGATCCCTGATCCGCACAAAGACCTCGGCTATGTGATGGATGCTGTCAGCACCATCCGCCGCGAGCTCAACGGCCGCGTGCCGCTGATCGGCTTCTCCGGCAGCCCATGGACCCTGGCCACCTACATGGTCGAAGGCGGCTCGTCGAAAGACTTCCGCAAGACCAAGGCCATGCTCTACGACAACCCGCAAGCCATGCACCTGCTGCTCGACAAGCTGGCGCAGTCGGTCACCAGCTACCTCAACGGCCAGATCATGGCCGGGGCCCAAGCGGTGCAGATCTTCGACACGTGGGGCGGCAACCTGTCGGCGGCGGCGTACCAGGAGTTCTCCCTGGCCTACATGCGCAAGATCGTCAGCGGCCTGATCCGCGAGCACGAAGGCCGCAAAGTGCCGGTCATCCTGTTCACCAAAGGTGGCGGCCTGTGGCTGGAAAGCATCGCCGACGCCGGTGCCGATGCCCTGGGCCTGGACTGGACCTGCGACATTGGCGAAGCCCGTCAGCGCGTGGGCAACCGCGTTGCGCTGCAAGGCAACATGGACCCCACCGTGCTGTACGCCAAGCCGGAAGCGATCCGCACTGAAGTCGGCCGCATCCTGGCCAGCTACGGCAAGGGCAGCGGGCACGTGTTCAACCTCGGCCATGGCATCACGCCGGAAGTNGANCCGGAACACGCTGGCGCGTTCATGCGCGCGGTGCATGAGCTGTCGGCGCAGTACCACGAGTGATCCTCGCCCAATAAAAAACGCCCGGCTTATGCCGGGCGTTTTTGTTTGGTGTACTCGGTCAAATGTGGGAGCGGGCTTGCTCGCGAAGGCGTCGTGTCAGTTGATATCAATGTTGCCTGACACACCGCCTTCGCGAGCAAGCCCGCTCCCACAGGGGGATTGGGTCAGGCCTTCACTCCGCCTAGCGGCGGCAACTTCGCCAGCTTCAACGCCACCAGCAGCGCAATCACCAGCAACGCACCAATGAATAAGCCGATCCCNTTCCACCCGGCAAAGTGCCAGAAGAACCCGCCCGCCGTACCGGCAATACTCGAGCCTGCGTAGTAGCAGAACAGGTACAGCGACGACGCCTGCCCCTTGGCTTTCACTGCACGCCGGCCGATCCAGCTGCTGGCCACCGAGTGGGCGCCGAAGAAGCCGAAGGTGAAGATCAGCATGCCCGGCACCACCAGCNNCAGCGGCGTGAACATCGTCAGCGCGAGACCTGCAAGCATCAGCACAATCGTGGCCCACAGCACTTTTCGCCGGCCCAGCTGGTCGGCCAAGGAGCCGATTTTNGCCGAGCTGTAGATGCCCGACAAATACACCACCGACAGCAGACCGACGAAGGCCTGATCCATGTGGTACGGCTCGGCCAGCAAGCGGTAGCCGATGTAGTTGAACAGGGTGACAAACGCGCCCATCAGCACGAAAGCTTCCAGGAACAGCAGCGGCAGACCGGCGTCGCGAAAGTGCATGGCGAAGCCATCAACCAGACTGCGCGGGTGCAGCGAGCGTGCGCGGAAGTTGCGTGATTCGGGGAGGATTTTCCAGAACACGGTGGCCGCGATCAGCGCCAGGGCGCCGATGATCAGCATTGCAGTGTGCCAGCTGACGAAGTCGATCAACACGCCGATGATCAAGCGCCCACTCATGCCGCCAATCGCGTTGCCGCCGATATACAAGCCCATCGCGAGGCCGATGTGTTGCGGGTGGATCTCTTCGCTCAGGTAGGTCATCGCCACGGCGGCCAGGCCGCTCAACGACAACCCGATCAACGCACGCATCACCAGCACGCCTTGCCAGCTCGGCATCATCGCGCTGGCCATGGTGCACAGTGCGGCGGCGAACAAGGCCGCGACCATCACCGGTTTGCGTCCGACTCGGTCGGAGATCGGGCCGGTGATCAACAAGCCAATGGCGAGCATGCCGGTGGCCACTGAGAGGATCAGGCTGCTCTGCGCCGCGTTGATCGAATATTCGTGGGACAGCAGCGGCATCATCGGCTGTACGCAGTAGAGCAGGGCAAAGGTCGCAAACCCGCCGGAGAACAGCGCCAGCACCGTGCGCATGAACATCGGCGTGCCTTTTTCGATGAAGATCTCTTTCAATTCAGCGACAACATCGTCCGCCGCGGCGGGCGGAACTTCATGGGCAAGGGGGGCGACAGCAGTTTTCACTTCGGACCTCGGAGGGCGCAGCCGGTCAGGCAATGAAAAAAGCATATAGCTGCCTAATGATTCTTTCCAATATATTGTTCGACCTGTTTGATAGCTTTTACGACCTAATGAGGCTTGCATGGAATTGCGTCACCTGCGGTACTTCATCGCCGTCGCCGAAGAACTGCATTTCGGCCGTGCCGCGCAGGTGCTGGGCATCTCGCAACCGCCGCTGAGCCAGCAGATTCAGGCGCTGGAACAAGAGGTGGGCGCGCGNCTGTTCGAGCGAACCAATCGTCGGGTCGAGCTTAGCGAAGCCGGTCGGTTGTTTCTGGAAGAAGCGCGACTGGTGCTGGCGCAAGTCGACAAAGCCGCTGACGTAGCACGGCGTGCGCAGTTGGGTGAGTTGGGCGAACTGAAAATTGGCTTCACTTCATCGGCGCCGTTCAACTCGACCATTCCACAAGCGATTTTTTCGTTTCGCCAGCGCTTCCCGGCAGTGCATTTGAACCTGCGGGAGATGAGTAGCACCCAAGTGGCCGAAGCACTGGTGGATGAGTCGATTGAGGTCGGCATCATGCGACCGCTTGGGCTGCCGGATTCCCTCAGCGTCGTGGAGTTGATGCGTGAGCCGCTGGTGGCGGTGCTCAGCTCCAAACATCCGCTAGTGAATGACAGCGAAGAAGGTTTGTTCCTCTCGGCATTGGCCCTCGAACCGTTCGTATTCTTCCCGCGCAGCTATGGCAGTGGTCTGTACGCACAGTTGCTCAGCCTGGCCCGCGATGCCGGTTTCAGCCCGCACTTCGCACAAGAGGCGGGCGAGGCGATGACGATAATCGGCTTGGTGGCGGCGGGGTTGGGGGTGTCGGTGCTGCCGGCGTCTTATCAGCGCATGCGCATCGACGGCGTGGTGTATCGGCCGTTGCTCGATCCGGAAGCGGTGTCGGCGGTGTGGTTGGTGCAGCGCAAGGATCAGAAGTCGCCGATGGCCAAGGCGTTTGTGGAGTTGTTGACGAGGAAGATAGAGTCTATGACGTAACGATTTTTTTGGGATGTCTTGTTAATCCGTTATCCATCCGTTGGGGTGAATTGTTTTTTTCGCGAGGCGAGCGTTTGGTAAAGTTTGAGTTGGTGAATCAACCGAAGGAAGGCAGTGTGCTGATTTGTGATTTCAGGGGGTATGAAGTCCCCGAAATGATCAAAGTCAGACCTGTTGTCGTGATACGAAAACACAAAACCAACAGCTTACTGGTGACAGTTGTGCCGCTCAGTACTACCGCTCCGGATCGCATACTTGATCACCACCTGGAACTTCAAAGTCATCTACAGGGTGCCAGTCCTGTTTGCTGGGCGAAATGCGATATGGTTGCGACAGTAAGCCTCTCCAGGCTGGACCGGATCAAAAGTCGAGACCGACATGATGTAGGGACTGTCACCTATCAGGTAACGCAACCGGCTTAGTCATTCGCAAGAATAAAGCGGCGGTGCGCAGTGCGCTGGGGTTGCGATGAAGTGGATCAGAGATGAGCGGCGCTTTGCCACCGATTGCAGGCGAGCTGTTTTCAGGCAGACTGGCCGAGTTCCCGAAAGGGGCTTGTGAGACTCTGAGGATCCTGGGCATCCAGCCATCGCAGAGCCAGGCAGGACGCGGCGATGACAAGCCNACCTGTTTGTGAAGGGGCGCCGAAAGGCGCCCTTTGTCGTTCTCGAGGTGCTCGTCTCAGTCCACCCGCACCAGATCCCCGCGCAACGCCACCCCGGACACCACGGCCTTGAGGGCTTCCAGCCCAGGTATTTCCTCGTCGTCACTGCACTGGTATTTCCCGGTGTCCTGGCTCAGGTCGCGCTTGTTGATGCCGGCGATGTTGATCACGGCGTTGGCACCGGCCTTCTTGGCCTTGCTTTGCAAAGTCGCCAAGGTCGATTGCAATGCCCAGTAGCAGGCGTCTTCAGCGGATTTGTCTTCGTTGTCGTCGGCCCTTCGGCTGCTGCTCACCGCATTCAGCTTGTGCACCTGAGTCGGTAGCGCTTCTCCCGCCAGGTAGAACTTGACGCTGCCGTCCAGCAGGCCGACTTCGGTGGCGCGTTTCACGCCTTCCTGAAAGTCCTGGTAGGTGGGTTCATAGGCGCCTTGCGAGGCGAACACTTGATCAGCGTCCGGGTCGGAGGCCAGTTGCTTGACCACGTCGTCGCGCAGGTAGTTGATCCAGCGGTTGTAGGTGCCGTGGATCCTGCCGTCCTTGTAGTCCAGGCCGCGGCTGTCGCGGTAGTCCATTTCGAACGAGGTGGAGGTGTAGGGGATGTCGATTTCGGCGTGGTGCCGGTCGCGCACGGTGATGGCCGCTTTGATCATGCCGGGGCGCGCCGACTGCACGATCCATTGGCGCTCGATCAGTGCGGTGACGATGGCGCGGCTCATCCGATCGTCGCTCAGGCCCTTGTCGCCGGGAAAGTGTTCCTTGGCGGTGTACACCGGGCTGGTGCAGCCGCTCAGCGCAACGACCAGGGTGAATACTGCGCCGATGCGCTGAAACCGAGTCATTCCCTTCACTCCAGACGTTTTTTCAGATCAGTGCCAGCGACGGAAAATCAACGAGGTGTTGACGCCACCAAAAGCAAAATTGTTGTTCATCACGTACTCATTACTCATCTGGCGGAACTCGCCGCGCAGGTAGTCGAGCTTGCCGCAGTGCGGATCGACCTCGTCGAGGTTGAAGGTGTGTACGTACTGGTCGCGGTTCATCATTTCGATGCTGAACCAGGACTCCAGCGCCCCGCACGCGCCCAAGGTGTGGCCAAGGAAGCTCTTCTGCGAACTGATGGGCATACGGCTGCCGAACAACGCGCTGGTGGCCAGTGTTTCGGCAATGTCGCCCTGTTCTGTCGCCGTGCCGTGACCGTTTACGTAGCCGATGTCTGAGGGCTGCAGCCCGGCGTCTTCCAGCGCCAGTTCCATCGCGCGGCGCATGGTTTTCTGCTCCGGGCGGGTGGTGTGCTGGCCGTCGGCGTTGCTGCCGAAACCGACAATCTCGGCATGGATATGCGCGCCACGTGCCAGGGCGTGTTCCAGTTCTTCCAACACCAGCATGCCGCCGCCTTCGCCTATCACCAGGCCATCACGGCCGCTGTCATAAGGGCGCGGGCTGGTTTGTGGGGCATCGTTTTTCAAGCTGGTGGCGTAGAGCGCATCAAATACCATGGCTTCGGTGGGGCACAATTCCTCGGCGCCACCGGCGAGCATCAACGGCAAGCGGCCGAACTTGATGGCCTCATAGGCATAGCCGATGCCCTGGCTGCCGCTGGTGCAGGCGCTGGACGTGGGAATCAAGCGCCCGGTGAGGCCAAAAAAGATGCTGATATTCGCCGCCGTAGTGTGCGGCATCATGCGCACATAGGAGTTGGCGTTCAGCCCTTCGGCCACCGAATTCAGCAGCATATTGCCGAACGCCTTGATCTCGTCGGTGCTGCCGGTGGACGAGCCGCAGGCCACACCCATGCGCCCGTCCTTGATCATCGGGTTACCCAACAGCCCGGCATCGGCCAGTGCCTGCTCGGATGCGCCCACCGCTAGGCGCGAGACCCGGCCCATGCTGCGCAGCTGCTTGCGGGTCCAGTCGCTCGGGACCACGAAATCGTCGATCGGCCCGGCCAGGCGCGTGTTCAATTCGGTGAAACGATCCCACTCGTCCATCCGGCGTATGCCGCTGCGGTTGGCCGCGAAGTTGGCGGCGATGGTGTCCCAGTCGCTGCCCAGGGAGGTCATGCCGGCCATGCCGGTGACGACGACGCGTTTCATCAGCACAGGCCTCCATTCACGGCCAGGACCTGGCGGGTGATATAGCCGGCTTCGGCCGACATCAGGAAATTCACTGCGCCGGCGACTTCTTCCGGGGTGCCCATGCGCTGCGCAGGGATCATCTTCATCAGCTCTTCCACCGGCACGTTTTCATCGAGCATGGCTGTGTCGATCAGGCCGGGTGCGACACAGTTGACGGTGATTTTGCGCTTGCCCAGTTCGATCGCCAATGCTTTCGCCGCGCCGATCAAACCGGCCTTGGAGGCGCTGTAGTTGACCTGGCCACGGTTGCCGATGAGCCCGGAAACCGAGGTAATGCAGACGATACGGCCCGCCGCGCGACGACGAATCATCGGCATCATCACCGGGTGCAAAACGTTATAGAAGCCATCCAGGTTGGTGCGCATCACCACGTCCCAATCGTCTTCGGACAAGGCCGGGAACGCGCCGTCGCGGGTCAGGCCGGCATTGAGCACCACGCCGTAATAGGCGCCATGTTGCTCCACGTCGGCTTCGAGGATGGCCTTGCAGCTGGCGCGGTCGGAGACGTCGAATTGCAAAATTCGAGCATTGCGCCCCAGCGCCTGGATTTCGCCCTGAACGGCAATGGCCTCGGCCAGGCCGCTGCGGCAATGCAACACGATGTCGTGCCCGGCCTGGGCCAGGCGCAGGGCAATGGCGCGGCCGATGCCACGGCTGGAGCCGGTGACCAGTACGGATTCAGTCATGGCTTNNTCCTT
>NZ_NMOJ01000106.1 GCF_002251635.1 Pseudomonas mandelii | reverse complement strand
GGATTCATGAAGGTATTGAGCGGCCTGAGGCGGGCGGAACACGTTCAGGCGGGCAGTGGCCTGGATACCGTCGCCGGTGAGGTGGCATTCGAACACACCCATGCCGTTGTCGTCTTCCAGGGAGCGCAGGCCATGGATGCGCAGTTCGGCGCCGGCCGGGAAGCNCTCCACGTTGCATTCGAATTTACGGGTGCCGAGCAGGAAGCCCAGCTCCACCGCATCGCCGCGCTGGCGCGCATGGCAACCGGCGTAGGCGGCGACGCTCTGGGCCATCAGTTCGATACCGACCCACGCCGGCAGGCTGCCGTCGGGGCGGTTGAACAGGCCCCCGGGCTTGACGGTGAGGCGGGTGTGAATCTGCTCGTCATCGAACGCCAGGATCTGATCGATGAGGATCATGTCGCCAGCGTGCGGCAGCAGCTCGGCGAGNGGCCAATCGATCATGGGGCCTCTCCGATAATCAGGCTGACGTTGTTGCCACCGAAGGCAAAGGAATTGCTCATCAGGTAGCGAGGTGCAATGGACGTCAAGCGATGGTCCGGGGTCACCCACTGCAAGGCCGGCAAGTCGGGGTCGGGCTGACCGTCCCAGATGTGTGGCGGCAGGAGGTTTTCCCGATTGTCCGTGCTCAGGCTCAACCAGCAGAACGCCGCTTCCAAGGCGCCGGCGGCGCCGAGCGTATGTCCGGTCATCGGCTTGGTGGAAGAGCAGGGCACGCCGTGCGGGAACAGGGCCGAGACCGCCAGGCTTTCCATCGCGTCGTTATGTTGGGTCGCGGTGCCGTGCAGGTTCAGGTAGCCGATTTGCTCGGGCTGCACCTTCGCGCGGTTCAGGGCTTTGCTCATGGCTTGCAGGGCGCCCCGGCCGGTCGGTTCCGGCGCCGAGATATGGTGCGCATCGCAACTGGCACCGCTGCCGAGCAAGGCAATNGGNNNGNGCGCGCNGGCGNTTTGGTCATCAGAAACAGCACCGCTGCTTCGCCGATATTGATGCCGTTGCGGTTCACCGAAAATGGATTGCAGCGTTNANNGGAGACGGCTTCCAGGGCCGAAAAGCCGTTGAGNGTCAGTTTGCACAGACTGTCGACACCGCCGCAGATCACCGCGTCGCACACGCCCAGGTCCAGCAGGCGCTGGGCACTCATCAGCGCGCGGGCGCTGGAAGTGCAGGCGGTGGAAATCACATAAGCCGGGCCGCTCAATTGCAGCCAGTCGGCCAGGAAGTTCGCCGGGGCGCTGAGTTCCTGTTGCTGATAGTCGTAGTCGGCGGGGAATTCATGTTCGCGAATGTAATGGGCCAGGCCACGGCTGGCCTCGTCGATGCCGGAAGTGCTGGTGCCGAGGATCACGCCGATTCGATCGCGGCCGTAAGTCTGGATCGCTTGATCAATGTCATCGCGAATTTGCAGGGCGGCTTCCAGCAGCAATTGGTTGTTGCGGCTGCTTTGCTTAATCAGTTCCGGCGGGATCGGCGCCAGTTCGCCACGCACCGCCGCCACCGGCAACGACCGCTCCGGCACCCAGCCGGATTCGCTGCGCATGCCGGAGCAATCGCCGGCAAACAGGTTGCGGGCGACTTCCTGTTTGTCGCGACCCAGGGCGCAGATCACCCCGAGGGCATTCAGGTAGGCGGTCATGGCGTCTCCCCGCTCAAGGGCGTCACCAGGTACTTCGGACCTTTAGGCAGGCTCAACTCAAATCTCAGCGGTTGCGAGTAATGCACGTCCCAGCGAGTGGGCAGGGAACGTTGCGAGCCATGTTGCCAGGCGTCGGGGTAGTTGCCCTGCAATTCGCCTTGCGGGGTCAGCGCGAACATTAATGCGGCGAACAATTCCCGTGCTTCCGGATTCGGCGGCAGCAGGCCGTCGGCTTGCCACTCGCCATCGATCAGTTTCTGGCGTGCCTGCGGAATGCCCAACAAGTCCATCATCGACCAGCGAATGCCGGGACCTTCACGCGCAATCACCAACACCCAGTCCTGACGCTGATCAGCCAGCAAGCGCTGAATGTGCAGTTGCTGCGGCAACGGCAGGTTTTCGGTTTGCCCGGGCAGCGGCGCCTGGCTGGCGCAAGCGCTCAGCAGCAGGAGGCAACCCAGAAGCAGGTAACGGATCATGTGACATCTCTTGCGCAAAGTTCCGACAGCACACGCAGACGACGCTTGGGTTCGCTGACGAACGGATTACGCTCGTCCCACGCATAACCGGCGAGGATTGCGCTGATCATCCGGCGAATCTCCGGCGAACTGCCCGGGTGGAAAATGACGTCCTGGAAGGTCCCGGCGTACCAGCCTTCGACGTAGCAGCGGAACGTGTCGACGCCGCGCTTGAGCGGTGCAGCGAACTCGGTTTGCCAGTCCACTGTTTCGCCCTTGAGTTGGCGATGCAGCAGCCCGGCGGCCATGCTCGCCGAACGCATGGCGATGGTCACGCCAGAGGAGAAGACCGGGTCGAGGAATTCCGCCGCATTGCCCAGCAGCGCAAAGCCCGGGCCGTGCAAGGTTTTGACGTTGGCCGAGTAGCCGCCGATGGTGCGGGCTGGCGTGTCCCAGACAGCGTTTTCCAGGACGCCGGCCAGGCTTGGGGTTTCAGCGATGAAGCCGCGCAGGCAATCGTCCAGATTCTCCATACGGCCTTCGAAGTGTTCGGCGGCCGCGACCACGCCCACCGAGCAGCGGCCGTTGCTGAACGGAATGGTCCAGAACCAGATGTCGCGATGGATCGGATGGGTGGTGATAAGGATCTTTTCCCGCTCGAAGGTCGGGCTGTCGATATGGTCTTCGACGTGGGTGAACACCGCCTGGCGCACCGGGAAATTCGACGGTGCTTCGAGGTCCAGCAGACGTGGCAACACGCGACCGTAGCCGCTGGCATCGAGCACAAAATCAGCTTCGACACGGTACTGGCTGCCATCCTCGCGCAGCACGTCGAGCTGCGGTTTCGGCAGGTCGAAATCGGCGCTGACAATGGCTTCGCCATAACGAACGTCGACGCCTTGCAGCGCAGCCTGATCGGCCAGCANTTTGTCGAATTCGCCCCGCTGCACCTGGAAGGTGGTGGGCTTGCCGTTGCTGAACGTGTCACCGAAATCAAACGCGCTGTAGCGCTCGCCCCAGGCGAACGCAGCGCCGTTTTTCANCTGGAACCCNGCGGCCTGCACGGCGTCGAGCATGCCGGCTTCTTCGATAAAGTCCATGCAGTGCGACAACAGGCTTTCACCGATGGAAAACCGTGGGAAATGTTGGCGTTCGATCATCAGCACGTCGTGGCCTTTGCGCTTGAGCAGCGCGGCGGCAATGGCGCCCGAAGGACCCGCGCCAATGACAACAACCTGGCGACGTTCCATTTCAACTGTTGGCACGGGGGCTCCTTGCCGGGGCGGCGATATTCAAAGGGGTTTGGTGCATGCCGGCGAGTGCCGGCAGCAGTGTGGCGATCAGGCCCATCACCATCAGCGCGAAGTACAGCGCGGGGCTGATGAGCTGTTGTTGCAGCAGCAGGTTGAGAAAGACGATCTCGCTCAAACCGCGAATATTGAGCAGCAGGCTTTCGCGCCAGCGACTGGCGCCCTCAAACGAAGCGCCGGCCCAGCCGAGGCCAAGCCAGTTGCCCAGCAGTTTGCTGGCAATCGGCAACAACAGCAGCGCTGCCAACTGCACCCAGCCGAGAGTGGCCATGGCGGCGTGGACGTTGATCTGCACGATGCCGAAGGTGAGGATCAGCGGGATGGCAATCCATGTCTGGAGCCGGTTCATCCAGATCGCCGGCAATGGCAACACCAGCGGCACTTTCAGCGCGGCCATGCACAGCAGATAACCGATGCCGAAAATCAGTGCATTGAGCTTGAAGTGTTCGGCGACCACCAGCAGCGCAAAGAAGCAGCCGCTGTGCAATAACGGTTGGCGCAAACCCAGCAAACGCAGAAGCAGCGGAAGGCAGGCGCCGGCCAGCGGCAGCAGCAGACTGCTCAGGTGCAGACTGCCCTGGGCGAAGCCGAACAGGGTCCAGCATGCCAGGTCGATGAGGATCGCGGTTTGCACCAGCCGCCGGGTTGCGGCGGGGGGGTAATTGATGTGTCGCAGGTAGAGGTACAACACCGGGATCGCGGTGATGGCGAACACCAGGCCCACTGCCAATGAACTGATCCACGGCTGCGCGGGTAACAACCAGACCGCAGTCGCCAGACCGCAGACAAATGGAATGCAAAAACTCGGCAGGGCGATTTTCAGGCTCTGGCGATCCAGCCGCAGGTCGATCACATCGCTGAGGATGTTTCCCAGCAACAAGGCAAAACCGAGGCTGTAGAGGTTTTTCAGCCACACCGGTGAGATCAGTTCGGCGCCACTGAGTTGCCAGCCCGGCTCGATCCAGAAGTACATCAGCAGCGGCAGGCCGAAGGTCGCCAGCAGCAACTGGCTGACGATCGGGATCAGGCCGAAGTGTCGACCCACACGGGTGGCCACGGCGAACATCGTCAGGGCCATCAGCCAAAACAAGGCGATCATCATGCTGCAGGCTCCACGACGGCGGCGGCATGCACTTGGCGTCCGGCCCACGGTGCCAGGATGAAACTGAACGCCAGGCCGAGGCTCACCGACAGACCGAAGTTGCTCACCGCTGGCGTGCTGGACACGGCCAGCAAACCGAATGACAGCCATGTGGTCACCGCCGCCAGCAAGGTGCCCAGCAGGCTCACGGCGGCGCCGCCGATCTGCTCACGCATCAAGATCGCGTAGTCGACACTGATGGCGGTGACCAATAGCAGGCCGAACAGGCTGAACAGCGTCAACGGCTGGCCCAGCCAGCCCAGGCTNGCCAGGCTGCACAACGCGGCCAGCAACGGCAGCGAGACGATGCGCAACGCACCACCAAAGCCAAACGGCAGGATCAGCACCAGCACGATCAGCACGCAGGAGGCGAGTTTCAATTCAGCGGCGCTGATCTGAGTTGCAGCGAAAACATTGTTCAATTCACCGAGGCGATCTACCAATTCGACGCCCGGCAAATCCAGCGCCTGGACGCGCAACAGCGAAGGGTTGTTCAGGCCTTGCAGACTGACCATCGCCGCCACGCCGTCTTCGGTCTGCCCCAGCCATAGGGTGCGATAAGGTTCAGCCAGCGGACCGGCCAGCGCAGCGTCGATGTCTTCGACGGGCAGCGACTGCAACTTCACAAGCTCCGCTTGCAACGCTTCTGCCGGCACGCCGAGGTCGAGTAACGGTTGCCAGAACTGCGGCAACTTGCTCAACGCTTCCCGCACTTTGCGCTGCTCGCTCGGCTGGCTGACCAGTTGATTGAGCGACAGGTAACCCTGGAGTTTTTCCAGGTTGACCAACTGGTCCAGACGCTCGCTCAGTGCGGTCTGACGCTCGAGCAGTTCCTGTTGATTGGCCGCACGCACCAGGAAGAACTGGCTGGTCGGCTGAAAGCCGGTGATGCGCGCAATGGCCTGGGCTTCGTCGGTCAATTGCTGCGGTGCGCCGATCCACTGGCGGATGTCGTTTTTGCTGTCCAGTTGCAACAGACCACCGACGCAGAAGGCAATCAGCAGTGCCAGTAACACTGGCGTACTGACGTGTTTGAGCAACGCTTCGCGCAGGTTCAGCAAACACTCGCAGATACGCAGCGGCCATTGCGCCGGCCGCAGGTTCACGCCCTTGAGCAGCGCGGGCAACAGGCACACGGCGGAGAGGTAGGCACCGACTAAGCCGGCAGCCGAGAACACCGCGATTTGNGTCAGNGCCGGGAACGGCGTCCAGGCCAGCGCCAAGTAGCCGATGCAACTGGTCGCCAGGCTCAGGCTCAGCCCCGGCAGGGTCAGGCGCAAGGCCGGCCAACTGCGCCACGGCTGCAGGCTCCAGCTTTTCGACAGATAGTGCAGCGGGTAATCCACCGCCACGCCGATCAGGCTCGAGCCCAGCACCAACGTCATCACGTGCATGTGACCGAACAGCGCCACGCATGCCACCGCACCAAACAGCATGCCCACCAGCACGGGAACGAAAGCGAGCAAGACACGCCAGCGCCGGAAGGCCAGCAACAGCAACAACAGAATGCCGACGGTGGCACCGCCACCGACCCATGTCATTTCACGGGTGGCCTGTTGCTGACCGTTGGCGGCGTACAACAGACCGCTGGCAGCGAGCAATTGCACATCGGCCTGGGCGGCTACTTTGCGGCTCTGTTCGAGCAGGTCGGCCACTTGCAGCGGCAGGCTCATGTCGAAGGCATTGCCCGTGGTTTTTGCCCGCAGCAATACCCAACTCTTGCCGTCGGCATCGGCGACCAGCGCTCCGCTGCCGATNTCCAGTTGTACCGAACCGTGTTGCGGCTGGCTGTTCTGGATGCGCCCGGTGAGGCCCAGCCAGTCGTCCTGGCTCGGCACCAGGCTGAACCCGGTGAAAGGGTCGAACAGTGCTTGCACGCGTTGCTGGATGAAGGCGTCGGGGTGGTCGATCAGCTGTTNGCGGTCCATCGCCGAGAGCATCGACAGTCGGCCTTGCAGTAATTGGGTGCGCAGCGCCGGCAAGTCGGCTTGCAGGTTCCACTGCACCTTTTCAAACAGGCCGCTGGCTTGCCAACGCTCGCCTAGTTGTTGNGCCATGGCGATGGCTTGCGGGCGATCCTTATGACCCACCAGCACCAGCATTTCCCGGTTCAGCGGTTCTTGCATACGTTGTTCGGCGCGCTGTTCCAGCGCGTCCGGCGCCGTACCCGGCACCAGTTCCATCAGGTTGGCCGACAAAGGTGCGCCGTCGCGCCATTGCCAACCGGCGAGCGCGAGCACCGCCAGCAGCAGGATCAGAAACAGCCACGGAAGTCTGCGTTCACTCGGCAAAGTCATGTTGCTCCGCGTCGCTCAACGGTTGGGTGCTGGTGCTGTCCTGCATGCGCAAAAGGGTGCTGTCGCCCTGGGTTTCCAGCAGTTCGATGCTGTGCACCAATTCGCTGCCGGTGATGTTGATCTGGTTGAACACTTGCTTGAGCAACAATGAGCGAGGGATCAGCGTCAGTTTCCAGTTCTGCGCGTCGCCGCTCAGGGACAGTTCGAAGTCCCGTTGCAGCCCGCTGCTGTCGCCTTGGAGCACGGCGAGGAACAGGCGATTCTGCTCGGCGCCGGCGCTCTTGTTCGGCAGCAGTTGCCAGCCGTTGGCGTCACGTCGGGCAATGCCCTGGGCGCTGATGCGGTAATCCTGTTGCAGCGGGGTTTTCAGCAACCAGAGCAGGCCGTGGTCTTTGGCGAGCACGAAGGTGCCTTTGCTGACCAGTGGCTGCGGCAAGGCGCGCAGGTGTTTTTCCTGGATAAAGCTGCCGTGGATCACGGACGGTTTTGCCAACTGATCGCTGAGCTGTTGCAGATCGAACGCGTGAGCCATCGAAGACAAGCCAAGCAGCGCCAACGCGCCGAGGTATTTGAAAAACGGGTTCATGCCAGCATCCTTTCAACGGCATCGGTGAAGATCTTCGGTGAGGCCAACTGCATTTCGCGGCTGCTCATATCGACGGCCACCTGTACGGAACTGGCGCGGGTCAATCGCTCACCGGTTTGCAGATCGCTGATCAGATAGTTGATCTTCAAACGGTTCTCCCACTCCACCAGGCTGGCGCGCACATTGATCGTCTGGCCAAAGGTGGCGCCGCGCACGTAGCGCAGCTGCATGTCGATCACCGGCCAGGCGTAACCCGACTCGAGCATCGCCGTGTAGTTGTGGCCGATCATGTCCAGCAGCGCGCAGCGCGCCACTTCCAGGTATTTGACGTAATGGCCGTGCCAGACCACGTTCATGGTGTCGACGTCAAAGAACGGCACGAGGATCTCGGTGTCGCAATGCAACACGCCCTGGCTACGCATGCAGCCTCCAGTGTTGCTCGGCAATACGTTTGAGGCACAGGCGCAGTTCGCCTTCCAGTGCGCGGTCTTCGATGACCGGCGGGAAGTCCTTGGCCAGTTCTTCATGCATGGCGGCCAAGGCAGGTGGCAGCGCGCGTGCATCGTCAGCCTGGGCGCGCAGCCACACGCCCTGGTTGGCGGCAAGCAGCGTCGCGGCGGCGACCTGCTCGGTCAGCTCCAGCACGCGGATTGCATCGCGGGCGGCGATGGTGCCCATGCTTACTTTGTCCTGGTTATGGCACTCGGTAGAGCGCGAGAACACGCTGGCCGGCATAGTGTTTTTCAGCGCTTCGGCGGTCCACGCGCTGGTGCCGATCTGCACAGCCTTGAAACCGTGATTGATCATCGCGCGGTCAGCCGTGGCGCCGGAAAGGTTGCTCGGCAAGCCATGGTTGTAACGCTCGTCCACCAGCAGTGCGAGCTGGCGGTCGAGCAGGTCGGCAACGTTGGCCACCAGGGTCTTGAGGCTGTCCATGGCGAAGGCGATATGCCCGCCGTAGAAGTGCCCGCCGTGCAGCACGCGTTCTTCTTCGGCGTCGATGATCGGGTTGTCGTTGGCGCTGTTCAGTTCGATTTCGATAAACGAGCGCAGCCAGTTCAGGCTGTCGGCCAGCACGCCAAGGACGTGCGGCGCGCAGCGCAGGGAGTAGCGGTCNTGCAAGCGATGCAGTGGTGCGGTCGGCGCATCAATTGCCAGATCCTTGCGCAACCAGGCGGCGACTTGCATCTGCCCCGGGTGCGGCTTGGCGGCGAACAGGCGCTCGTCGAAGTGTTCCGGGTTGCCTTGCAGCGCCACCACGTTCAGCGCGGTGATGCGTGTGGCCAGTTGCAGCAGGTAGTCGGCACGGGCGAAGGCCAGGCAGGCGAGGCCGGTCATCACGGCGGTGCCGTTCATCAATGCCAGGGCTTCCTTGGGGCGCAATACCAGCGGCTCCCAGCCCAATTCGCGGTGCACGTCAGCGGCCTGGCGACGTTCACCTCGGAACATCACTTCGCGCTCGCCGGACAGGGTCGCGGCGACGTAGGACAACGGGGTCAGATCACCGCTGGCGCCCACCGAGCCTTCTTCCGGGATCAGCGGCAGTACGTCGTGTTCAAGGAAGGCTTGCAGGCGTTCCAGCAACTCCACGCGCACCCCGGACACGCCGTGGCACAACGACTGCAAACGCGCCGCGAGCACCGCACGCGTGGCCTGGGCGTCGAGCAGTTTGCCCAGCCCGCAGCCGTGGAACGTGTACAGATGACGGGGCAATGCCTCGACGTGATGCAGCGGCACCGCGACCACGCACGAGTCGCCGTAACCGGTGGTCACGCCGTAGATCACGCCTTCCTTGTCCAGCAACGAGTCGAGGAATCGCGCGCCCTTGGCGATGCGCTCGCGGTACGCAGGATCATCCTGCAACTGCGTCGGCACCTGACGGTTGGCCGCGGCCAGCACGTCTTCGATGCGCAAAGCGTGTTCGCCAAAGGTTACCGGCTCAAGATGCGTCGTCATCGGTCTTCCAGAAAGGGTAAAAGTTGAACCACTGTTGGGGCGCTTCCAGGCAGAACTGGCCCAGGCGCNCGGCGTAGCGCGCGGCCCACTGATGAATGACTTGTTCGCGGTCACTGCGTTTCCACACCACGGCCTCGGCAAACGGTTCGAGGGTCACTCGATATTGCCCCGTCGGTTTCTTCAGGCACATCAGCAGGTTGACCGGGCATTTCAACAGGCCGGCCAGCAGCCACGGGCCTTGGGGGAACGCGGCGTGATGGCCGAGGAAATCTACGCGGACCTTGCGCCCACCGTGCAGCGGCACGCGGTCGCCAGCAATCGCCAGCCACTCGCCACGCTCCAGGCGTTCATGCAGTTGCAGCATGATCACCGGGTCCAGTTCGCTGACCTGAATCAGTCGCAGATTGGTCGCGCCGGCCTCGCCCAGCAATCGGTTGAACTGTTCTGCGTGCTTGGTGTGCACCAGCACGTTCATGGTGACTTGTTCACCGATCTCGGCCAGCGCACGGCACACTTCGAGGTTGCCCAGGTGCGCGCCCACCAGCATCTGCCCGCGCTCGCCGCGCAGTTGCCCACGCAATTGCGCGGGGTCGTTGATTTCAATCTGTTCGATGCGCAGCTTGCCGTTCCACACGTCGAGTTTGTCGAGCATCGAATCGGCGAAGGCCATGAACTGGCTGAACACTCGCCAGTGGGTCGGACGCAAGTGCGGGCGTGCGCTCCAGTCCGCGAGGCGTTGCTGGTATTGCCAGGCACTGCGGCGGGCGCTGCGGCCGAACAGAAAAAAGTACAGGACGATGCCGTACAGCAGCGGACTCAGCAGCCGCCGGCCCAGCACTTTGGCGCCGAACGCGGTGAGCTTCATTAGCCAGAAACTGCCGCGCTCCTGACGGTCGGCCCAGTGCTGTTTATCTGCGTTGATGCTCATGCTCGCCACCGTCGCCAGAGGATCACCGGGGCCCGCAGCAACATGCCGAAGAACAGCCGGGTGTGCATGCTCGAAATCAGCACATTGTCGTGGAACATACGGAAATGCGAGACACCGTCCAGCGGGTAATGGACCTTGGTCGGCAGCCACTGCATCGGCTGATTGCGCCAGGCCAGGCGCACCAGGATGTCCGAGTCGAAATCCATGCGCTTGCCGATCTTCGCCGAGTCGATCAACGCCAGGGTCGGTGGTAATGGGTAGACGCGGAAACCGCACATGGAATCGCGGATCTGCAAGGAAAGCGTGTTGATCCAGACCATGACGTGCGTCAGGTAGCGGGCGTACAAACGGCCTTTCGGCACGCTGGCGTCGTATTGCGGATAGCCGCAGATCACCGCGTCGGGATGAGCGCGCGATTGTGCGATGAAGGTCGTGACATCCTGCAGGTCGTGCTGGCCGTCGGCGTCCACCTGCAAGGCATGGCTGAAACCCAGGCGCGAGGCTTCGCGCAGGCCGGTCATGACCGCACCGCCCTTGCCCTGGTTGGCGGCGAGGCGGATCAGGTTGACCATTTCGCGATGGGCCAGTTGGTCGAGCACTCTGGCGCAGGATGGATCGCTTGCATCGTCCACTAGAATGCATGGCAGGCCACGGGCGATCAGCGCGTCGACCACCGTGGTGATCGCGGTTTCGTGGTTGTAGACCGGGATGATTGCGCAGGGGTTATGCATCACCCGCAGCCTCCAGCAAAATCCGCCCACTGGAGCAGGTCGCGGTTTCATTGCGATAGGCGAAATACAATTTGCGGCGTTCCGGGTCGAAGCGCAGGTGTAACTCAACTTGATCGCCGGGGCGCACCAGTTGCTGGAACTTGAGCACTTCCATGCCGGCAAAGGTGGCGGGCAGGTCCATCAATTGCTGACCGAGGCTCAGCGCCCAATCCACCTGCACCACACCGGGCAATACCGGCGTTTGCGGGAAGTGTCCGCTGAAGTAGGCGAGGTCCGGCGGAACGGCCAGTTGCAGGCTCCATTCGCCATCGACTTCGATCTGTTCCAACACTTCCGGCGCTTTCGGGCGGGGTGCCAACAGCAAGGCTTCGACGTCGGCCTGAGGCAGCTTGCCTTGAGCGTTCAGGGGTAATTGCCGCAGCAATCGCCAGCGTCGTGGCAGGGCCAGGGCTTCGCAATGCTGGCTCAGGTGCTGACGCAATTCTTGCGTGACGGTGCGTCGGCCCTGATTACGCAAGGCATGCAGGCCTGCGTCCGTCAGCACCAGCAACGCGCCCAGTGAGGCGCGGTTTTCCTGGACCACACCGAGGCGCGCCTCGGCGACCCAGCAGTGATCCATCAACGCCTTTTCCAGCATGGGCAGCGAGATGCGTTTTTCTTCCAGTTTGACGATCCGGTCCAGCCGTCCAAGCAGTTCGAATCGGCTGTCGGCAGCGATTCTGGCGGCATCAGCGGTGTGTTCGATGTGGCCGGCCGGCAAGTAGGGAGAGGCGATCAGCAGGGCACCTTCGCTGTCCTGGCTCAGCTTGACCTCAGCAAACGGCTGCCATAGATCATGACCCTGACGCCAGGCGATGCCACCGGTTTCCGAGCTGCCAAGGATTTCCGTTGGCCATTGTTCAAGGCGCTCGTAAAGACTTTGCGCCGCCTCGGTCGGCAAGGCTCCGCCGGAGGAAAAGACCCGGCGAACCGCACTCAATGCCGGCCAGTCGAGGTTATCGCCCATGCGCTTGAGCAACGCCGGGCTGGCGACCCAGGCAAATTGCGGGTGCTCACGGCTGGCGCGCTGCATGTCTTCGGGGAAGGCCAGTTGTTTGCGCACAAAGGTACGACCGGCGCACAGCGGCCACAGCACGCGGAACAGCAAGCCGTAAATGTGCTGGGTGGCGACGCTGCCGATGATGCACGCCTGGCCCAGGTCCTTGCCCCAGAGTTGCTCAAGCGCCTGCACTTCATTGGCGANCTGGCGCAGGGTCTTGTCGATACGCTTGGGTTCGCCGCTGGAGCCGGACGTGCACAGGCTCAGCTGGCAGGTGTCCAGATCCAGTGCGGCGGGGGACAGGGGCGCATGCCGATAATCGCCAAGGTGCGCATCATCGGCCTGATCGGTCAGCCACAGATCGACTTCGCTCGACCAGCGTTGGCGAGTCTGCGGTTGCAGGTCCGCAGGCAGCAGCACACTGACCCCGGCACGCCAGGCGCCGAGCAGGGCAATCGCCAGCTGGCCGGCATCTTCAAGGTGCACNGCCAAACGCTGCACGCCCTGGGTTTGCAGGCCGGCCGCCAGGCTCAACGCCCGTTCGCACAGGTGTGCATGATTCAACGCCGGTTCTGCCGTAACGGCACGCTCCGGCTGTGCCTTGAGCAACAGCTGCTCAAGTGATATCCAATTCATGGGTGGCCTCGTACCCGTTGTCGTATGAGCCATTCAATGGCAAACAGCAGGCCCATCAATCCATAGGAAATCAGNCCGTTGTACAACGTCCACCAGCTCAGCGGCGCCCACAGGGTGAGGGCGGCGGCGAGCAGGCCATTACACAGAAAAAACACACACCAGACGATGGTCACCTGGCGGGTATAAATAATCGCCTTGGCCGGCAAGTGCGGTTCGCGCAGTCGCGCCAGGCGTTCCACCATCGGTGGNCCATATTTCAGGCTCAGGCCAAACAGCGCCAGCATGAACGCGCTGATCAGCACCGGGTACCAACGCAGCAACAGCGGGCTGTCGAACAGCGCCAGCAACAGGCAAAAGCCGATCGCGGTGATCGCCATCCACAGGCTTCCGGGGCGACGTGCACCCAGCAGCGCCCGCNACAGCCACAGGCTGCCCAGCAGCAAGCCGAATTGCCACGGCGCAAAGTGTTCGGTGCCGTAATACACCGCAAAGGGGTACAGCAGCCCCGCCAGCAACAGGCCAAGGCCGATCAAGCGTCTCATGCGGCTGGACTGACCAGACGGTACACCGCCTCNACCACGTCATCGACGGTACGCACCGCCTTGAACTCTTCGGCGGCGATCTTCTTGCCGGTCTGGCGCTTGATATGGTCGATCAGGTCCACGGCATCGATGCTGTCGATTTCCAGGTCCTGATACAGGTTGGATTCGAGGCTCACGCGCTCAGGGTCCAGCTCGAAGAGTTCGACCATGGCGTTGCGCAGGGTGTTGAAAATATCGTCACGAGTTTGCATGGTCCGGTCTCAAGCTGCCTGTCTGGCCGTGACGAACGCCGCAAGGCTGGCCACGTTGGTGAAGTGATTGCGGGTGTCCTTGGCGTCGGCATCGATCTTGATGCCGTACTTTTTCTGAATCGCCAGGCCCAATTCCAGGGCGTCGACTGAATCCAGGCCCAGGCCTTCGCCGAACAGGGTTTGTTCGCTGCCGATGTCTTGTACGCTGATATCTTCCAGGCCCAAGGCCTCGATGATCAGT
>NZ_NMOJ01000105.1 GCF_002251635.1 Pseudomonas mandelii | reverse complement strand
TCTTTGATTTCACGGTGTAGATCGCTCATCTTCGGCGAGCTCCTTAATAAAATAAGAATGCAAATAATCGTTGAGCTTGCGCGAAGCCTGAGGCGCAGGGCCACTCGCGGCAAAGGCTTGTGGGTCTATATCGGCCCCGACGCAGAAACTGAAGTGCACACGNCATTTAGGGATGCGATACCAGGGTTCGGCCTTGGTCAGAGTGCTGGGGCTGACCTTGATGATCACCGGGGTCAGGATTCTCGCACCGCGCAGGGCGATTGCCGCGCCACCCCGATGAAAGGCCGGCGGTTCGCCCGGCTGGGTGCGTGTGCCTTCGGGAAAGATGATCAGAGTCTGACCGCTTTTCAGTGCGTCTGCCGCAGCGTCGAGCATGTCCATGCTGCCGTCGTTGCTGATGTATTCGGTGCGGCGTAGCGGGCCACGGGTAAAGGGGTTTTGCCACAGGCTCTGCTTGACCACGCAGTTGGCCTGGCGCACCAGGCCGATCAAAAACACCACGTCGATCAGCGACGGGTGGTTTGCAATGATCATTTGGCCGGGGCGCCCGAGTTTTTCCGCGCCCTGGATGTCGTAGGTCAGTACGCCGGTACGGGCCATGAACCGGACAAAAAACCAAAAGCAGCGACTGACAGTTTGCCGTGCCCGTAATCGATGGGTCTGGGCATCGCCGGGCAGGCAGCTCAGCAACGGAAAAACCACCAGCCGCAGGCACAGACCGCCCAACCCGAACAGGGTGAAGCTTGCGGCGGTGGCCAGCAGACGCCAGTAATAGGCGTCGCGGTTTTTTTCGGTTACAGGTTGCGTTGCCAGGTCCATACACGATTTTTCCAGGCATGTTGGCAGGTGGTCTGCTGGCCGAGCAGGGTACGTAAGAGATTCAAGGCATGGGGCCAATGGGCGTTGGACAACGCATCGCAAGTGCTGTTCAGGGACAACTGCCAGTCGGTACCCGGTGTCAGCAACAGGCCGACTGCATAGGGGAACGGCACGTCGTCGATCCAGGCCGAGTAGGCGTCAGGCGGTTTTTCTTCAGTGACGATCAGCAACACGGCAGGCGCGCCTTCGGAAAGTAGCGCTGCGGCCTCTAGCATGCCGTGTTCAAGGCCATCACCGGCAGCGGCGAGGGCGGTCATTTCGCTGGTTTCATTGCGCAGGATCGACCACAGGCCAATAACCGCGTTGTGCACCGACAAGCTGAATTGAGTTGGCGACAACGGTTGTCCGGCGGCCAGATCGCTGAGGATTTCGAAGGTACGAGGTGTTTCGCCATGACGGGAAATAAAGACCAACGGTAGGTCCCGGCGACCATCGGCCAGGGGCCAGCCGACGCTGAACGCCATTCGTGCCAGGCGACTGAGCCGTCGGCGCTGCATGGCCGGCAGAAAAGACACGTCGGGGGCGGCATCGCTGCTCTGAAGCGCGACCGGTTGTCGGCTCCAGACCTGCCAATCGTCCACGCTTTCGAGCCCAGGGGCCCACGCGCGCCATTGGGCGATGTTGAAATTGATCACAGGCATACATCCCGCCCCTGCGGGCTTCCTTGACGCGGCGAATCGCAAAAAAAAGCGAACTGCCTGGGTGGCGCTTGGCGCCGAGTGGCGCGCATTATCCCGTTGCGACGGGTGCGTAGCAAATGATGGTTACATTTTGCTCAATGAAACGTACTGGTTGGTCCGTGAAAAAGCTGTCGTTTGGCCATTATCCACATCGGGGTGAGCATGTCTGTCAGCCTCGTCGGTAATCAGTGGCGGGTTTGGCGGCTTTTTTATTAAGAGATTGCCCCTGACTGTGTAGTCCCCATGCCGGCGAGGTAGCTAAGCAGCGCCGTGGACTACTACACTCGGTCATTCTTTGATACACGGAGGTTTTTGACATGCGGCGCGTGGTGTTCAATCAGAAAGGTGGCGTGGGCAAATCCAGCATTGCCTGCAATCTGGCGGCGGTCAGCGCCAGCGAGGGTTATCGCACCCTGTTGGTGGATCTCGATGCCCAGGCTAACTCCACTCAATACCTGACNGGNCTGACCGGCGACGATATCCCGATGGGCATTGCCGAATTCTTCAAGCAAACCCTGTCTTCCGGGCCGTTTTCGAAGAAAAATCGGGTGGATATCTACGAAACGCCGTTCGATAACCTGCATGTCATCACCGCGACCGCCGAGTTGGCTGACCTGCAGCCCAAACTTGAGGCCAAACACAAGATCAACAAGCTGCGCAAATTGCTTGAGGAACTGGGGGAAGATTACGACCGCATCTATCTTGATACCCCGCCTGCGCTGAACTTCTATGCGGTATCGGCATTGATTGCCGCTGATCGGGTACTAATCCCCTTCGATTGCGACAGTTTCTCGCGCCAGGCGCTGTACGGCTTGCTGGCGGAAATCGAAGAATTGAAGGAAGACCACAATGAAGGCCTGGAAGTGGAAGGCATCGTGGTCAATCAGTTCCAGGCCCGTGCCAGCCTGCCGCAGCAAATTCTCGACGAGCTGATCGCCGAAGGCCTGCCGGTGCTGCCGGTGTACCTGGCCAGCTCCGTGCGCATGCGCGAGTCGCACCAGGAGAACAAGCCGCTGATCCACCTCGACCCACGGCATAAGCTGACGCAGCAATTCGTCGAACTGCATAACCTTCTGGAAAACGCCTGATTCCTGGCGTGACACCAATCCACTGTGGGAGCCTGCTCCCACATTGAATCGCGGTGGTGTTAAATCCGATTCCTGGCGTGACACCAATCCACTGTGGGAGCCTGCTCCCACATTGAATCGCGGTGGTGTTAAATCCCCTGGCTACGCAACCAGCTCATCAACTGCGGNAACGGAAAAGCCCCACTCTGGCGCGCCACTTCGCGGCCGTTCTTGAACAGAATCAAACTGGGGATCGAACGAATCCCCAACTGCGCCGAGAGCTGCTGATTAGCCTCGCTGTCCAGCTTGGCCAAGCGACATTTGCCTTCCAACTGAGCCGCTGCCTGCTCAAACACCGGCGCAAAAGACTTACACGGCCCACACCACTCGGCCCACACGTCCACCAGCAGCGGCAGGTCGCCCTTGATCTGGCTGGCGTAATCGCCTTGCTTCAACTCGAACGGCTTGTTCAACAAGACCTCGGCCTTGCATCGGCCACACTTTGGATGATCGTTGAGGCGTTCGGCGGGGATGCGGTTGAGGCCGTTGCAGTGGGGGCAGGGGATGAGGAGTGGGTCGGTCATGGTCGAGGCTCTGAATGTTTGGGCTGTCTAAAACTGATTTGGAGTCGCGCGCTACGTTTATCAAGACAACAAAACCGGGCAGGCACCGTGATGCTCACATATTCGGGAGAAACAAACGGTGTCGCGGTTTGTAATCAAGTACGTAGTTTTGATATTGAGCAGCGGGTGCGCGACGGCTCAGCCACGTTCATTGAGCGACTTGATGACGTTACGATGGCAGACATCGTTGCTCGCGTCGTCAGTGCCATTGATCCCCTGGACTGACCAACATCACGACGAACAACTGATCTCCAAATGCTTCCCCCATTCCGGCGGCCGCTCGGCGTAGCTTCCCATCCCCGCTTGCTCGTCAAACGGATTGCTCAGCACCGCATGCAGTCGCCGAACCTCGGAATAATCGCCGCTTTCCGCCGCATCGATGGCGTTCTGCGCCAGATAGTTGCGCAGGATGTACAGCGGGTTGACCGCATGCATCCGCTCGCGGCGCTGCGCCTGATCAACCTCGCCTTCGCGGGCAACCCGGGCGACATACAACTCGGCCCAGGCATCGAAGCCTTTGATGTCGATGAAGTCATCACGCAAGCGGGCGACTGCCAGTTCCGCTGATTCATCCCCCAGGCGGCGGAAGAACAGCGTGTAATCGACGCCGCTGTTTTGCATCAGTTGCAGCAACTGCTCCAGCAGTTTCTGGTCATCTTCTTCAGCGGTGGTGAGACCGAGGCGGCGGCGCATCAGGTCCAGGTAGTGGGCCTGGTACAGCGGCAGGTACAGGCCAAGGGTTTCGCGCAGGGCGTCGACGCTGATGAAAGGCGTCAGTGCCTGGGCGAGGGCACTCAGGTTCCACTGCCCGATCGGCACCTGGTTGCTGAAGGAGTAACGCCCTTCATGATCGGAATGGTTGCAGATGAAGTGAGCATCAAAGTCGTCGAGAAACGCAAACGGCCCGAAGTCGAAGGTGATGCCCAGGATCGACATGTTGTCGGTGTTCATCACGCCGTGGCAGAAGCCATAGGCTTGCCATTTGGCGATCATCTCTGCATTGCGTTCGACGATTTCGCGGAACATCGCCAGGTACGGTTCCGGTTGTTCCAGGCATTCCGGGAAATGCATGGCCAATACGTGCTCGCCGAGTTCTGCCTGCTGCTCGGGCTTTTTGGTGTAGTAGAAATATTCGAAATGCCCGAAGCGAATATGGCTGTGAGCCAGGCGCAGGACCATGGCTGCGCGTTCCTGCTTCTCGCGCCACACCGGGGTGTCGGAGCCGATTACGCACAGGGCACGGGTGGTCGGGATGTTCAGGGCATGCAGCGCTTCGGAGGCGAGAAACTCGCGGATCGAAGACCGAAGCACTGCCCGCCCATCGCCCATGCGCGAAAAAGGCGTCTGGCCGGCGCCCTTGAGGTGCAGGTCCCAATGTTCGCCCGCTTCGTTGTAGACCTCGCCCAACAACAACCCGCGACCATCGCCCAGTTGCGGTGTGTAGCCGCCGAACTGATGCCCGGAATAGACCATCGCCCGTGGTTCCGCTTCGGCCCACAGCTTGTGCCCGCTGAAAAGCTCAGCGAACACCGGTGTTTCGGCAACGGCAGGGTCGAGATCCAGCAGCGCCATGGCCGCAGGGCTGGCCACCACCAGACGCGGGTTGTCGATGGGCTCGGGCAGCACATGGGCGGAAAACGTATCACCCAGGCGGGCGAAGCGGTTGTCGAAGGTCAGTTCGTCGAGGGCTTTCACCGGCCATCTCCAGCAGAATGTCCGAGCATTCTGCTAGGGATAGGGCGGTTAGTCGAGCTTGGCGGGCGGCGGCTCTTGCGGCGACTTGCCATCCACCAGCGGCACGATGGTTTTGGTTTCAGGTTCGATCGGCACCATTTTGTATTCCTGGCCGTGAAGGTTNTTGAGGTAGACCTCCATCTGACGGAACGAGATGTTGATGTGGTGGTTCTTGAACTCACGGTTGATAAAGCGGTTTACCTCGTCGATTACCGGGTTGCGGTCACCCAGGTCGCGCACGTGCATGCGCAGTTCGTGGTCGAGGGTGCTTTCGCCGAAGTTGAGGAAGTACACATGGGGTTCCGGCTCTTTCAGGACTCGCGGGTTATCGCGCGCGGCTTTGAGCAGCAGCTCTTTGACCAGGTCCAGGTCNGAACCGTAGTCCACGCCCAGTTTCAGAGTGACGCGGGTGATGGTGTCGGTCAGCGACCAGTTGATCAGTTGCCCGGTGATGAAGGTTTTGTTCGGGACAATGATGTCTTTGCGGTCGAAGTCGGTGATGGTGGTGGCACGGATGCGGATCTTGCTGACCGTGCCCGACAGGTTGCCGATGGTGATGGTGTCGCCGATGCGCACCGGGCGTTCGAACAGGATCATGATGCCGGAGATAAAGTTGGCGAAGATCTCCTGCATCCCGAAGCCCAACCCCACCGACAGCGCCGCCACCAGCCATTGCAACTTGTCCCAGCTCACGCCGAGGGTAGACAGCGTGGAGACGAAACCCACGCCGGCAATCACATACGACAGCAAGGTGGTTGTGGCGTAGGCGCTGCCCTGTGCCAGGTTCAACTTCGACAGCACCAGCACTTCCAGCAGCCCCGGCAAGTTGCGCGCGAGGGCGAAGGTGATGCCGATGATGATNGACGCCCCGAGCAAGTCGCCGATGCTGATCGGCACCATGCTGATATTGGCGCCGGTGCCGCTGGTGTATTCGTAGAGGGTGACGTTGTCCAGGTAGGAGAAGACGGTGATCAGGTCTTTCCACACCCAATACAGCGCGGCGATAAAACCGCCGAGCAGGGCCAGGCGAATCAGGCGCATGGACTGTTCGTTGACTTGCTCGATGTCCAGGGTCGGTTCTTCTATCACCGCTTCGCCGTCACCGGCTTCCTTGGCGGCCTGGCGTTTGGCCAGGGCGCGCGCATAGGCCAGGCGCCGTGCGGCCACTCCCAGGCCGCGCACGAAGGTGGCCTCTATGACGAGCCAGAACATCAGCAGGTACAAGGTGTTGATCAAGCGGTCGCTGAGCTTGAGCGCGGTGTAGTAGTAGCCGAANCACACGGCCACGAACAACGCCACGGGCAGGACGGTAAACATGACCCCGACAGCCTTGCGAAACAGCGAAGCGTTCTGGTGAGTCGGGCTGTTCAACAGCAGGCGGCCCAGCAGCCAGGCCATCAGCGCGTAGCAGGTCAGCACCACGCCGATGCCCAGCACATCATCGGCCAGCGCCGCCGGTTGCAATTCGGCAACGGCCACCACGGCGACCAGAGCCATCACCACCAGCCCGAGCCGTCGGACCCAGCCTTGCAGGAATTCGACCTGAGGTTTTTCCCAGCGGAAATGCAGTTCNGCCACGCCGCCCGGGGCGAGGATTCGGTAAGCGGTGTAGAACACCAGCCATGCCTGGGCGATCTGCAACAAGGCNGCGCCCANGTTGGCGTTCTGCCCGCGGGCGTCGATCTGCAAGGCCAGACCGCACAAGGCCAGGCCCAGCGAGACCGGCATCGCCAGCAGAATATTGATCAAAATCGCCTGCGGCGTGTGCCACTGGCTGTCGCGTTTGAAGTGGCCGATGTCCAGGTGCACCTTGCTCAGTCGGGCATACAGGCTTTTTCGCCGCCACAACAGTGCACCGATCAACAGCGCCAACGGCAGAAACAGCAGCGGCCGCTGGGTCAGGCCATCGCTCAATTCGCTCAGGCTCGAGGTCCAGGGCAGCGTAGTGACCTGCCGTTGCAGACGTTCCGGCACGCCGTGCATCCATTCCAGATCCAGCGGCTTGTTGCTGGGAATCCAGAACATCTGCTCGTCGAGCGTTGCCCGCAGGCTTTGTGCGGTGCTGAGCAGTTGCTTCTGGTTAAGTTGCAGAGTGATGGATTGGTTGAGCACCGCGCTGAGTTCGCGGTTTAGCCGCTCCAGCAGGTCCGCGCGGGTGGTGGCCAGTTCCAGCAGGCTCTTGCGCAGCTGCGGGGTGACTTGCTCCGGCGGTTGGGTGGCCAACAGATTGTCGACGTAGGTCGCCGGGTTGTTGAGCAGTTCCCGTTGCTGGTTCACTTCAAATTGAAACAGGCGAATGTCAGCGATCTGGTCGGCCAGGTCGCGGTCGAGCTTGAGGCGCGGCAGGGCCTGCTTCTGTTTATAGAGAATCTTGGAGAGCAGCAGGCTGCCCTTGAGCACGTTGATCTGTTCGTCCAGCGCCGAGTCGCTTTGGGTCACGGTGTCCAGTTGCTGCTTGGTCTGCAGGTTTTTCTGGGTCAGGTCGTTGAGGCGGTCGGTGCTTTTGAGCAGGTAGTCGGAGAGCTTCAGGTTGGCTGCGCTCTCCGTGGCCAACAGGCTGCTGCCGCCGGCTTTCTGCGCTTCGATGGATTGTTGGGTAACGGTCTGCTGGGATTGGGCCAGGCGTTTCTGGTTGATCAGGGTTTGCAGGTCCTGGATCTCTTGTTCCAGGCGATCGGATTTTTCCGAGAGCAGGTCATGCTGGCTGTTGCCCAGGTCTTGCAACTGACTGTTGCCGGCCAGTTCCTGGCGACGCAACGGGATCAGGGCATTCAGTGCCGCAAGTTCGGCATTGAGCTGGTCACGCTGNTCGCCGCTGAGCGTCTTGCCGTTGTCTTTGCCGGCCTTGAGGATCGAGTTGATCTGCTGGATGCGCGTCTGGCTGGTGGAAATTTCAGCCTGGGCGCGCTCAGGGCGGGTCTGGGCGGTAATCACCAGACTGTTGGCGTCGGCCAGTGCTTTCTGCAGATCGCTTTGCTGGGTCGAGCGCTCAGTGAGCACTTGTTCGAGCTGCTGGACCGACTGGTTGGCGTAGCGCTGCGCAACCGGTTGGACTTTGCTGGCTTTGAGCCTGGCCAGTTCCCGCTGGTTCTCAATGTTCTGCTTGGGGGCGGTGGCCAGTTGCTGCTTCAGATCGGCCAGTTTCTGATCGTAATCGCTCTTGTTATTGAGCTGGGTCAGCGTGCTCTGCAGCAGGGATTGCAGGGCTTTCTGATCCGCCTCCGGCAGTTTGCGATCGGCGATCTTGTCCAGACTCGCCTGCACGGCTTCGCTGGTCGGCGGTTCGGCCGCTTGCAACGTACCGACAGAAAGACTCAAGCCCAGCAGGGCCATGATGAAAAAAGTGCGCAGGGTTGACATAGAGACCGATCGAAAACGAGACGAAGAATGGAGTTTAGAGGAACAAGCCCGGGCCGGGGCGACTTCCTTCGGGGAATCTGACGCCCACTTTGCCGATCTTGTTCCCCTCCATGACCGCAACAGTCCAGATGGTGTTGTTCCACTCCACCTGGTCGCCGACGACGGGAGCTCCGCCGACTTTCTGGGCAATGAAATGGCCGAGCGACATGTCCGGATCGATGCCTTCGACTTTCAACCCGTACAGCGCCGCAACCGCGGCCAGCTGGGCGTCTCCTTCGAGCACGAAGTCGCCGAAGAAGCGCAGNTCGAGGCCGCGTTGCGGTGCCTGGCTGAACAACTTGCCCAAGGCCGGGAGGTTGTGTTCGTGGCCGATCACACAGAGCAAATCGTCGACTTCCAGCACCGTACTACCCGACGGGTGGAGCAGTTGCTGGCCGCGGAACAGGGCGGCGATGCGTGTGCCCTCGGGCATTTTCAGCTCGCGCAGGGCCGCGCCGATGCACCATTTCTCCGCGCCCAGGCGGTAGACGAACAGCTCCCACTCGCTGGTGACGTGTACTTCGAGGGCCGCGCGGGAAATCGGCGCAGGCTCCGGCGGAACGGTCACTTTCAGCAGCTTGGCCACCCACGGCAGGCTCGTGCCCTGCACCAGCAACGACACCAGCACGATAAAGAAGGCGAGGTTGAAGTAGAGCTGGGCATTCGGCAGGCCGGCCATCAGCGGGAACACCGCCAGAATGATCGGGACCGCGCCGCGTAGGCCGACCCAGGAAATAAAGGCTTTTTCGCGACCGTGGAACGCTTTGAACGGCAGCAGGCCGACCATCACCGACAGCGGCCGCGCAAACAGAATCATCCACAGCGCCAGGCCCAGAGCGGGCAGGGCGATNGGCAGCAGGTCATGCGGCGTCACCAGCAGGCCCAGCACCAAAAACATGCCGATCTGTGCCAGCCAGGCCATGCCGTCGAGCATGTGCAAAATGCCGTGACGGCTACGCACCGGGCGGTTGCCGATCACCAGGCCGCACAGGTACACGGCGAGGAAACCGCTGCCGTGCAGGGCGTTGGTCAAGGCAAACACGACCAGGCCGCCAGCAATCACCAGAATCGGGTAGAGGCCGTTGGCGAGGTTGATCCGGTTGACCAATTGCAGCATGACCCAGCCACCGCCGAGGCCGACCACGGCACCGATGCCGAATTCACGCACAAGGTGGCCCAACAGGCTCCAGTGCAGGCCGGTTTGGCCGCTGGCCAGCATGTCGATCAGGGTGACGGTGAGGAACACGGCCATTGGGTCGTTGCTGCCGGATTCGATTTCCAGGCTGGCGCTGACCCGTTCGTTCAGGCCCTTGCCGCCCAGCAGCGAGAACACTGCCGCGGCGTCCGTCGAGCCGACGATGGCGCCGATCAACAAGCCTTGAATGATATTAAGGTTGAACAGCCAGGCGGCGACCATGCCGGTCAGCGCGGTGGTGATCAACACCCCGACCGTCGCCAGCGACAACGCCGGCCACAACGCCACGCGAAAGCTGGATACGCGGGTGCGCAAGCCGCCATCGAGCAGGATCACTGCGAGGGCGAGGTTGCCGACCAGATAAGCCGTGGGGTAGTTGTCGAAGATGATGCCGCCGCCGTCGACGCCGGCGGCCATGCCTACGGCCAGGATGATCACCAGAATCGGGATGCCCAGGCGTGACGAAAGAGAACTTACCAGAATGCTCGCACCCACCAGCAACGCGCCGATCAAGAACAGGCTGTTGATGGTCGTCGCATTCAAAGGCAGTACTCCAGAAANNGG
>NZ_NMOJ01000104.1 GCF_002251635.1 Pseudomonas mandelii | reverse complement strand
AAGACGGGCGCGAACTGACCATGCAGTCTGCGTGCCAGCGATTCTAACCTGTTGAAATGTGATGCTGTCAAAAAGCTTTTGCAGAATTCCGACAACGTCCACGGAACCGGTCGACATCACCGTAGAAAGGGGATTTATCTTTGGTGAAGGGATTTCTGTGGCGAGGGATAAATCCCCTCGCCACCGTAGAAAGGGGATTTATCTTTGGTGAAGGGATTTCTGTGGCGAGGGATAAATCCCCTCGCCACAGAAAAGGTGTCGCTGCTTACAGGCTAAACCGCCCAACCATGTTGTTCAGGTCCAGCGCCAATCGCGACAGCTCATTGCTCGCCGCACTCGTCTGATTCGCNCCGGTCGCCGANTGCACCGACAGATCACGAATATTCACCAGGTTGCGATCCACTTCCCGCGCCACCTGCGCCTGCTCTTCCGCCGCGCTGGCGATGACCAGGTTGCGCTCGTTGATCTCTACGATCGCGGTGTTGATGGTGTCCAGCGACATCCCGGCGCCTTTGGCGATATTCAACGTCGATTCCGCGCGCTCGGTGCTGTTGCGCATCGAATTCACCGCATGCTCGGTGCCGGCTTGAATGCTGCCGATCATCCGCTCGATCTCGCTGGTCGACTGCTGGGTGCGATGGGCCAAGGCCCGCACCTCATCCGCCACCACGGCAAANCCACGNCCGGCTTCACCGGCACGCGCGGCTTCAATCGCAGCGTTCAGCGCCAGCAGGTTGGTTTGGTCAGCCAGGCCGCGAATCACGTCCAGCACCTTGCCGATATCCCGCGATTCATTGGCCAGATCACCAATCAGGGTTGCGGTGCTCTGCACATCGGCGCTCATGCGTTCGATGGCGCTGACGGTTTCCTGCACCAGGTCACGACCGTCGCCGGCCGAGGTGGTGGCGTTCTTCGAGGCTTCGGACGTGCTCACGGCGTTGCGCGCGACTTCTTCCACGGCGCTGGTCATCTCGTTGACGGCGGTGGCGGCCTGTTCGATTTCATTGTTTTGCTGGGTCAGGCCGCGCGCACTTTCGTCGGTGACGGCGTTCAGCTCTTCAGCGGCGGACGCCAGTTGCGTGGCCGAGCCGGAAATCCGTTGCAGGGTGTCACGCAGCTTGTCCTGCATCTTCGACATGGCCAGCAGCAAGCGGCCTGCCTCGTCTTCGCCATCGACATGAATCGGACGAGTCAGGTTGCCCTCGGCGATTTCTTCAGCCGCGCTCAAGGCGTTGGCGATGGGCTTGGTGATGCTGTTGGTCAGCAGCCAGGCGAACAGCAGGGTCAGGGCAGTGGCGATCACCAGCAGGGTGACGACCAGGTTGAACGCCGAGGAATATTGATCCGTTGCTTGCTGATTAAGGTCGACCGCTTGTTGGTTGTTGATCAGCATCAGGCGGTTGAGCACGGCGTTGACGGCTTCAGAGTTGTTCAGCAGATCGGTGTTGAGCAAGGTGCGCAGTTCTTCCACCTGGTTGTTGCGCGACAGACTCTTCATCCGGTCTTCAAGCTGACGGTACTGACCAAGCAACTGCACGTACTGGTCGTAAGCCGCACGCTCGTCAGGGCTGCTGATGAATTTTTCATACTCAGTCTGGGCGGCACGGATCTGCTGGTTGCGCTGTTCGAACAGCTCGATGGTTTTTTGCTGTACGTCGGGTTCGCGGTTGGTCAACAAGCGATAGGACAGAACCCGAAGGCGCAGGGTCAGTTGGGTGAACTCATCCAGCGCCTTGATGCTCGGCACGCTGCTCTCGACGATGTTCTCGCCGGCGCCGCGAATCTTGCTCATCTGGTTCAAGGCAAACACACCCAGAACCAGCATCAAACCGCCAATCAGGGCGAAACCGAGGAACGCCCGCGGTGCGATATTCATATTACGAAGGGACATGCTGTTTACCAAAGTGAGCGCACCCGAGCGGCGCTGAAGCTGACGTATGAGTGACTTATCGGTCATACGACTAAAGTCTTGAGTGCCTGCGCGTTTTTGTCGCAGACGGGCTCCGGCGACGAAGTGCAGGAACCAGATCCGCCAATCACAGTCTTTAAAGCTCGCGAGGAAGGTCGCCCGCCAGGAAAATCAAGGCCTTGCGCCTGAATAACCCTGGCATCCGTGGTGACTTTTCTTTATCTTACGCGCCCTTTGAAAATGCTTGGAAAATCAAAATGTTGGAAGCATCCCTTAGCCAATTGGAACAGCTGGTCAGCGATCTGGTGCAACAGAACCAGACCCTGCTCGCCACCAACCAGACCCTGAGCGCAGAACTGGCCCAGGCCAAGGATGAAAACGAAAGCCTGCAATTGAACCTGATGGAACAGGAAGAGAAACAAGGCGCCACCGCGGCCCGCATCCAGGCCCTGGTTGAGCGCGTCAGCGCCGGCCCGGTCAGCGCATGAATCACGGCGCCGCAGGGGTAAAAGTCGTCTCGATCCTGGGGGAGGACTATTCGATCAAGGCGCCGGCCGGGGAAGAGCAAACCCTGCTGGACGCCGCGATGATGTTGAAAGCTGCCTTGGCCGACACCAAAAGGAAGTACCCGACGCTGATCGGTGACCGACTGCTGGTGCTGGCTGCGATGAATCTGTGTTCCCAGCAGATCGAAATGAAAAAGCACCACCAGCAGGAACTCGACCGTTACCAAGAGCAAGTCAGCGCCACGGTTGAAGTAATCTCCAAGACGATCAATCAGGCCTGATCGGCTTTGCGCACAACCAAAGAATAGATTGTCGTTTGAGTTGTATACAATCGGCACGGCTGTTGCAGTGTTTCAGCCTCTTATTCTTTGGGGGTGCTCCATGCAGTTCTGGCGACGCAGTATTCAATGGCAGTTAATCCTGAGTATGGGCACTGCCCTGCTGGTCAGTATTCTGATCGTGGTTGGCATTTATACCCTCGTGGTCAACCGCCTCGCCCAGAGCTATCTGGTTGAACAGGCACTGCCGTCGAGCATCGAAGCGATGCGCAACGACATCGAACGAATCCTCGTCCAACCCCTCACCGCCGCCAAGGACATCGCCAGCAACAGCATGGTGCGCGACTGGCTGGCCGGGGGTGAAAACAGTGCCCAGACCGCCGCGTTCGTCCAGTATCTGGAGGGTATCCGCGCCGAACACAAAGCCTTCACCGCGCTGATCGTCGGCACGGCTTCAAACCATTACTTCACTGAAAAAGGCCTGGACCGGACCCTCAGCCGTTCCAACCCCAAGGACGCCTGGTTCTACGCATTCCTCGACAGCAACCAGCCGCGCACCCTCAATATCGACAATGACACCGCGACCGGAGAATTGGCGCTGTTCATCGACCTCAAGGTCGAGCAGGCCGGTAAAGTCGTGGGTGTTGCCGGGCTTGGGTTGAGCATGAAAGAGCTGTCGGAGCTGATCCACAACTTCAACTTCGGTGAGCGCGGCAAGGTCTATCTCGTGCGTTCCGACGGTTTGATCCAGGTTCACCCCGAGGCGCAATTCAGCGGCAAGCGCACCTTGGCCGAACAGATTGGCGCCCCGGCGGCGCAAGCCGTCATGGGCCAACAAACTGCCACCAACAGCAGCTTCGTCCGCGATGGCGAAGATTATCTGGCGTTGAGCCTCCCGTTACGGGACCTGGGCTGGACCCTGGTGGCCGAAGTGCCACAGTCGCAGATCTACGCCGAAGCCCGTCGCGCCATGTGGATGAGCAGCGGCATAGGCCTGGCGGTGGCGCTGGTGTGTCTGTTGCTGGTGGTCTTGCTGGCCCGTGGCCTGGTGCGGCCGATCCGCCAGGTAACAGCCGCGCTGGTAGCCATCGGTAGCGGTGGGGGAGATTTGACCCATCGGTTAGATTCCAGCCGCGCCGATGAGCTGGGTGACCTGGCACGCGGCTTCAATCGATTCCTCGACAGCCAGCGCGAGATGATCGGCGAAGTGCTGACCACCAGCGAGCGTTTGCGCACGGCGGTCAGCCAAGTGGCGAAGGTCGTGGACAACACCGCCGAGCGCTCCGGTCGTCAGCAGGAAATGACCGACATGGTTGCCACCGCCGTCCACGAAATGGGCCTGACCGTGCAGGAAATCGCCCAGAACGCGGGTAACGCGGCGGTCGCTTCGCAGAACGCCCGGGATGAAGCGATGCAGGCGCGGGAAGTGGTCGGTGGGTCGATCCGGCATATAGAAAGCATGTCCGACGAAATTGGCATCGCCGCCAGTGCCGTCGGCGAATTGGCCGATCAGGTCGCGTCCATCGATCAGGTGCTGGCAGTGATTCGCGGGATCTCCGAGCAGACCAATTTACTGGCACTCAACGCGGCCATCGAAGCGGCGCGGGCCGGGGACATGGGGCGTGGGTTTGCAGTGGTGGCGGATGAAGTGCGCACGTTGGCGCGGCGCACTCAATCGTCGACCGACGAGATCCAGCAGATGATCGGCAGCCTCAAGCAGGGCGCGGAGAATGCTGTTTCATCCATGCATTCCGGGCAGGCAGCGACGGGCACCGGCGTCGAGTCGAGCCAGCGCACCGGCGCGTCGTTGACGGCGATTACCGGACAGGTCGAGCGCATCAGCGACATGAACCATCAGGTGGCGACGGCCACGGAAGAGCAGTCGGCGGTGACGGAAGAGATCAACCGGAACGTGCAGGGGATTTCCGATTTGGCCCGGGCGACGGCGGGGGAAGTGAGAGCTTGCCGTGAGGATTGTCAGACGTTGCAGCGGTTGGCGGATGATCTGGCGCGGCAGATGGGCAGTTTCAAGCTCCGCTGATAGATGTATCGCCTGACTGACGCCATCGCGGGCAAGCCCGCTCCCACAGTGTCAGGNNNACCGCAAAACTTTGTGGGAGCGGGCTTGCCCGCGATTGGATGTCAGCTTCACTACAAGGCTCTAATCAGAACCACTCATCCTGCATCGTCAGGCACACATCATCCCGAGCCTCCAGAATCGCCAGTTCATGATGGCAGCTCGGCACTTCCCAGGTCAGGAAGTACCGAGCGGCCTGGAGCTTGCCTTTATAAAAGGCGACATCGGCCGCATTGCCCTTGACCAACCCTTCCTCGGCGCGAATCGCCTGCTCCAGCCAGCGCCAGCCAATCACCGTGTGCCCGAATACCTTCAAGTACAACGCCGAATTCGCCAGGCTGCTGTTGACCTTGCCTTGGGCCAGATCGGTCAGCAGGCCAATCGTCACGCTTTGCAGGCGCGCCACCAGTTTCTCCAGCGGTTCACGCAGGGCGGTCAACGACTCATGCGCCTGCGACCGTTCTGCGGTGTTGGCAATCAAGCGGATCAACTGCTTGAGCCCCGCGCCGCCGTTTTGCGCGAGTTTACGCCCAAGCAAATCCAGCGACTGAATGCCGTGGGTACCTTCATGGATCGGGTTCAGGCGGTTGTCGCGGTAGTATTGCTCCACCGGGTATTCGCGGGTGTAGCCATGGCCGCCGAGAATCTGGATCGCCAGTTCATTGGCCTTGAGGCAGAACTCCGACGGCCAGGANTTGACGATGGGTGTCAGCAAATCCAACAGCTCGTGGGCCTGCTTGCGCTGGTCTTCAGTCTCCAGCGTGGTGGTGTCATCGAACAGTCGCGCTGCGTACAGCCCAAGGTCGAACGAGCCTTCCACATAGGCTTTCTGGGTCAGCAGCATGCGCTTGATATCAGCGTGCTGAATGATCGAGACCGGCGCGGTGCTCGGGTCTTTGCTGTCGGGCAGGCGCCCTTGCGGACGTTCGCGAGCGTACTCCAGCGAGTAGAGGTAGCCGGCGTAACCCAGCATCACCGCGCCCATGCCTACGCCGATGCGCGCCTCGTTCATCATCTGGAACATGTAGCTCAGACCGTGGTGAGGCTTGCCCACCAGGTAGCCGACGCACTCGCCGTTGTCGCCGAAGTTCAGNGCCGTGGACGTTGTACCGCGCCAGCCCATCTTGTGGAACAGCCCGGCCAGCAGCACGTCGTTGCGTGCGCCCAGACTGCCATCGTCGTTGACCAGGAATTTGGGCACGATAAACAGCGAAATGCCCTTCACCCCGGCCGGTGCATCCGGCAACTTGGCCAGCACCATGTGCACGATATTTTCCGACAGCGGGTGATCGCCGCCGGAGATAAAAATTTTATTGCCCTTTAGCCGATAACTGCCGTCAGCAGCGGGCTCGGCGCGTGTACGAATATCCGACAGCGACGAGCCGGCATGCGGCTCGGTGAGGGCCATGGTGCCGAAGAAACGGCCGTCGATCATCGGTTGCAGGAAGCGCTGTTTCTGCTCCTCGGTGCCGAAGCTTTCGATCAGGTTGGCGGCGCCCATGGTCAGGAACGGGTAGGACGTGGAGGCGGCGTTGGCAGACTGGAAGTGCGCGAAGCAGGCCTGGGACAACAATGTAGGAAGTTGCATGCCGCCGGCGTCGAAACTGCGCGCGGCGTTGAGGAAACCGGCTTCGAGGAACGCATCCACCGCCGGTTTCACTTCCGGAATCAGAATCGCCTNGCCGTCTTCATAACGCGGCTCGTTTTCGTCGTTCTTGCGGTTGTGCGGCGCGAAAAACTTCTCGGCAATGCTGCGCGCGGTGCTGATGGCGGCATCAAAGGTTTCACGGTTGTGTTCGGCAAACCGCTCGCGCTGAGTCAGGCCCTCGGCATCGAGGACTTCGTACAGCTCGAAAGCCAGATTGCGGGAACTGAGCAACGTCTCGGACATGGCGGCCTACCTTTTTTGGAATGGACCGAGTCTAGGCGTGGGAATAAAGACTGAACAGGATGATTGATGAGCGTGATGGTGTGTTGCAGACACCGCTAATCAAATGTGGGAGCGGGCTTGCTCGCGAAGGCGGTGTAACATTCAATATTAATGTCGACTGACACTCCGCCTTCGCGAGCAAGCCCGCTCCCACAAGGGGTTTTGCATACCGGACAGCCATTGCGGTTGCCCGGTCTTGTTGCGTTTAACCGATCGTCATCAAGCTCGCATTACCACCCGCNGCAGCGGTGTTAACGCTCAACGCGCGCTCGATCACCAGGCGTTCAAGGCCTATCGTGGTTTCACCCTGCGACAAACCATGCACCCCGACAATCGCCCCGNCACGCTNGGCCACTTGCTGGCACACCGCACGCAGCTGGTCGGAATGGCCATGATGCAGAACCGCATCAAACACCACTTCGTCCTTGCTCCAGTCGGAAACAAGCTTGATTCGCGCCTGAACTTCCTTCGGCAGACGTGCGAACACAGCCTTGGTCAATTCAGCCTCCGGCCACACCGCCGAACCGCCGACAGCCAATACCGCCGTCAATTGAGTCAGCAGGTCGCCTTCGACTTCCGCCAGGCACAGCACGTGTTCACGCGGCAGGATGGCGTAGCTGTTGCGCTCGCCGGTCGGCCCCGCCAAGACACGGGTGATGCCGCTTTGCGATTGCGCCGCGAACTGGCTNCACAGGGCGCTCAGGTCAGCGAACTTGTTGTTGTCGGCCCAGGTTTTCAGGGCTGTCAGTGGTTTGCTCATGGCATCACGCAAACGAACGTCCGGCGCAACGATCGCGTCGCCGCGAGCGAAGGATTGTTCGATGGCATCGGTAGGACGCGTCGACAGCAGACGGTACAGGTACAGCGGACCACCGGCCTTCGGACCAGTCCCCGACAAGCCTTCGCCGCCGAACGGCTGCACGCCAACCACGGCACCCACGATGTTGCGGTTCACATAGACGTTACCGGCATGCACGTTGTCGATCACCTTGGCGATGGTCTCGTCGATGCGAGTGTGCACGCCCAGNGTCAGGCCGTAGCCGGACGCGTTGATCTGCGCGATGAGCTGGTCGATCTCTTTGCGCTTGTAGCGAACCACGTGCAGCACCGGGCCGAAGATCTCCCTTTGCAGTTCGTCGAAGCTTTCCAGCTCGATCAGGGTCGGCATCACGAAAGTGCCACGCTTGATCTCTTCGCCGTCGGCAATTGCCACTTGGTAAACCGCGCGGCCTTTGTCGCGCATGGCCTGGATGTGTTTCTCGATGCCGGCCTTGGCTTCGGCGTCGATCACCGGGCCGATATCCACCGACAGGCGCTCCGGGTTGCCCAGGCGGCATTCAGCCATGGCGCCCTTGAGCATTTCGATGACACGGTCTGCCGAATCTTCCTGCAAGCACAGTACACGCAGGGCCGAGCAACGCTGGCCGGCGCTGTCGAAGGCCGAGGACACGACGTCGATCACCACTTGTTCGGTCAGTGCCGAAGAGTCGACGATCATCGCGTTCTGGCCACCGGTTTCGGCGATCAGCGGAATCGGACGGCCCTGGGTATCCAGGCGACCGGCGACGCTGCGTTGCAGCAGGCGCGCCACTTCGGTGGAGCCGGTGAACATCACGCCTTTGACGCGATCATCACCCACCAGGCGCGCGCCGACGGTTTCGCCCTGGCCCGGCAGCAGTTGCAGCACGCCTTCCGGAATGCCGGCTTCGAGCAAAATACGCACGGCCTGGGCGGCCACCAGTGGTGTTTGCTCGGCAGGCTTGGCCAATACCGGGTTACCGGCCGCCAGTGCTGCAGCGACTTGGCCACTGAAAATCGCCAGCGGGAAGTTCCACGGACTGATGCAGACCACCGGGCCCAATGGGCGGTGGGCGTCGTTGGTGAAATCGTTACGGGCCTGCACCGCGTAGTAGCGCAGGAAGTCCACGGCTTCACGCACTTCGGCAATGGCGTTGGCAAAGGTCTTACCGGCTTCGCGAGCCAGCAGGCCCATCAGCGGCTGGATCTCGCCTTCCATCAAGTCGGCGGCGCGCTCCAGGATCGCGGCGCGTTCGGCGGGCGGGGTGGCCTGCCAGATCGGACCGGCGTTGATGGCGCACTGGATGGCGTTGTCGACGTCTTCGACGGTGGCTTCCTGTACATGGCCGACCACATCGCGCAAGTCGGATGGGTTCAGCACAGGGGCGGCGGCTTCATTGCTGGACGCGCAACCGAGCATCGGCTCGGCCTTCCAGTNGTTGTGNGCGGTGGCCAGCAGCGCGCAAGACAGGGAAGCCAGACGATGTTCGTTGGCCATGTCGATGCCGCTGGAGTTGGCGCGCTCGCTGCCATACAGGTCGCGCGGCAATGGAATACGCGGGTGCGGCAGGCCGAAGCCGCCTTCCAGCGTCGCCATTTGCTCGATGTTGGCCACTGGATCGGCCACCAGCTCCTGAATCGAGATGGTGTGGTCGGCAATCCGGTTGACGAACGAGGTGTTGGCGCCGTTTTCCAGCAGGCGCCGCACCAGGTAGGCCAGCAGTGTTTCGTGGGTGCCGACCGGTGCGTACACGCGGCACGGACGGTTCAGCTTGCCATCGGAAACCTTGCCTACAACCTGCTCGTACAGCGGTTCACCCATGCCGTGCAGGCACTGGAACTCGTACTGGCCGGGGTAATAGTTCTGACCGGCGATATGGTAGATGGCCGACAGCGTGTGGGCGTTGTGCGTAGCGAATTGCGGGTAGATGACTTCCGGTACCGACAGCAGTTTGCGTGCACAGGCGATGTAGGAAACGTCGGTGTACACCTTGCGGGTATAGACCGGGTAGCCTTCCAGGCCTTCAACCTGGGCGCGCTTGATTTCGCTGTCCCAGTACGCGCCTTTCACCAGGCGGATCATCAGGCGATGGCGGCTGCGGCGCGCCAGGTCGATGACGTAGTCGATCACATACGGGCAACGCTTCTGGTAAGCCTGGATCACGAAACCGATGCCGTTCCAGCCGGTCAGTTGCGGCTCGAAGCACAGGCGTTCCAGCAGGTCCAGCGACAGCTCAAGGCGGTCGGCTTCTTCGGCGTCGATGTTCAGGCCGATGTCATATTGCTTGGCCAGCAAGGTCAGTGACAGCAGGCGCGGGTACAGCTCATCCATCACGCGCTCGTACTGCGCACGGCTGTAACGCGGGTGCAGTGCCGAGAGCTTGATGGAGATGCCCGGGCCTTCATAAATCCCACGGCCGTGTGAGGCTTTGCCGATGGAATGAATGGCTTGCTCGTACGAGGCCAGGTACTTCTGGGCATCGTGTTCGGTCAGCGCGGCTTCACCAAGCATGTCGTAGGAATAGCGGAAACCCTTGGCTTCGAACTTGCTCGCATTGGCCAGGGCTTCGGCGATGGTTTCGCCGGTGACGAACTGCTCGCCCATCAGGCGCATGGCCATGTCGACGCCCTTGCGGATCATCGGCTCGCCGCTCTTGCCGATAATACGGCTCAGGGACGAGGTCAAACCCGCTTCGTTGTGGGTGGCGACCAGTTTGCCGGTCAGCAGCAGGCCCCAGGTGGCGGCATTGACGAACAGCGACGGGCTGTTGCCCAGGTGCGGCTGCCAGTTGCCGGTGCTGATCTTGTCGCGGATCAGCGCATCGCGGGTGCCTTTGTCCGGGATACGCAGCAGCGCTTCGGCCAGGCACATCAGGGCCACGCCTTCCTGGGACGACAGGGAAAATTCCTGCAATAGACCCTGAACAATTCCGGCACGGCCGCCGGCGCTCTTCTGATTGCGCAGTTTTTCGGCAATCGAGGCGGCCAGCTTGTTGGTGGCTTCGGCCATTGCCTGCGGCAGGCGTGCCTGCTCGATCAGCATCGGCACCACTTCCGGCTCAGGGCGGCGGTAAGCGGCGGTGATCGATGCGCGTAGTACCGATTGCGGCAGGATGCTCTCGGCGAACTCNAGGAAGCACTGGTGGGCGTGATCCAGAGGCGCATCGACGGTTTCGTCGGAATCCTTGGTCAAACCGCTCAGCTCGGTCAGGGTTGCACCACCCTCGAGTTTTTCCAGGTAATTGAAAATTGCCTGCTTGATCAGCCAGTGCGGCGTGCGATCAATGGAGGTCGCGGCCGCCTTCAGGCGTTCGCGGGTCGGGTCGTCGAGTTTGACCCCAAGGGTGGTCGTTGCCATCTTTTTATCCTCATGGTTGCCACGACCGCGTGGCATCAGCTGGCCGCAAGATTAGCTGGGCAACCTTTGAGGTGCAACCGGGTGCAACCCTTTTTTTGTCGGAATAATAAGCAGCTCGTCAGGAAATAAATTCCGGCACGAACGTCCCGCTCCTGCTTGGTGCTTTTAATTCTAGAAAAGCGTGCGGACTGCCCTAAAAGGGAGCAAAAACAGGGCTTTTTCAGGTAAATCCGACTAGGTGCAACTTATTCTCAAGAAATGGGTTGCACCTTATTTGCTTTGTTGAATAGCATTCGCGGCCAAGGTGCAACCGGNCATAAAAGACAGGTGCATCGGCTGATGGCTTTCCTGGGGAAACATCAGTCATAAATGCGCGGGACCTGAAATCGTCTGTCAAACGTCGTCGTTTGCGCGCGGTTCACCAGCCGCCGCTACATAAAAACAAAGCCAGGGCGTAACTTAATGAGCGTTAGTAATCCTACCCTGATCACGTTCGTGATCTACATCGCAGCAATGGTGCTGATCGGCTTCATGGCCTATCGCTCCACCAACAACCTTTCCGATTACATCCTCGGCGGTCGCAGCCTCGGTAGCGTGGTCACAGCCTTGTCGGCCGGTGCTTCCGATATGAGCGGCTGGTTGTTGATGGGCCTGCCGGGCGCGATCTACATGTCCGGCCTGTCGGAAAGCTGGATCGCCATCGGCCTGATCGTTGGTGCCTACCTGAACTGGTTGTTCGTGGCCGGCCGCCTGCGAGTGCAGACCGAGCACAACGGTGACGCCCTGACGCTGCCGGATTACTTCTCCAGCCGCTTCGAAGACAAAAGCGGCCTGCTGCGGATCATCTCTGCGGTGGTGATTCTGGTGTTCTTCACCATTTATTGTGCCTCCGGCATCGTGGCCGGTGCCCGCTTGTTTGAAAGCACGTTCGGCATGTCCTACGAGACGGCGCTGTGGGCCGGTGCTGCGGCGACGATTGCCTACACCTTCGTGGGTGGTTTCCTTGCCGTCAGCTGGACCGATACCGTCCAAGCCACGCTGATGATCTTCGCCCTGATCCTGACGCCGATCATCGTGCTGCTGGCTACCGGCGGCATCGACACCACGTTCCTGGCGATCGAAGCCAAGAACCCGGACAACTTCAACATGCTGAAAAACACCTCGTTCATCGGCATCATCTCGCTGATGGGCTGGGGCTTGGGTTACTTCGGCCAGCCGCACATCCTCGCGCGCTTCATGGCGGCGGATTCGGTGAAGTCGATTGCCAAGGCGCGTCGTATTTCCATGACCTGGATGATCCTGTGCCTGGGCGGCACCGTGGCGGTGGGCTTCTTCGGCATCGCTTACTTCTCGGCGCACCCGGAAGTGGCTGGCCCGGTCACTGAAAACCACGAGCGGGTGTTCATCGAGCTGGCGAAAATCCTGTTCAATCCATGGATNGCTGGCGTGCTGTTGTCGGCCATTCTGGCGGCCGTCATGAGCACCCTGAGCTGCCAGTTGCTGGTGTGCTCCAGCGCCTTGACCGAAGACTTCTACAAAACCTTCCTGCGCAAAACCGCTTCCCAGCTGGAACTGGTCTGGGTCGGTCGCGCCATGGTGCTGCTGGTTGCCCTGATCGCCATCGCGTTGGCCGCTAACCCGGAAAACCGCGTACTGGGTCTGGTGAGCTACGCCTGGGCCGGTTTCGGCGCTGCGTTTGGTCCTGTGGTACTGATTTCAGTGATGTGGAAAGGCATGACCCGCAACGGCGCATTGGCGGGCATTCTGGTGGGCGCGATCACTGTGATCGTGTGGAAGCATTTCAACCTGCTGGGCCTGTACGAAATCATCCCGGGCTTCATCTTCGCTAGCCTGGCCATCTACATCGTCAGCAAACTGGGCGCGCCGACTCACGGCATGCTTCAGCGCTTCGCCGCTGCCGAGGCTGATTTCCGCCTGAACAAGTGATGGGGATGAGCTGAGGCTCTGACCTTTCGCCGAACATGAAAACGGCCCGCTTCCATTTGGAGGCGGGCCGTTTTTTTTTGCTTACGCAAATCCCGAGATGTTGAAGATCCCTTGTGGGAGCGAGCTTGCTCGCGATAGCGGTTGGTCATTCAAGATTGATGTCGACTGACCCGACGCTATCGCGAGCAAGCTCGCTCCCACAGGGGGTTAGGGTGGGTTTGGAAGAGATGTCTGTAGCCAAACAAACCGATTATTGAAGGAAAAATCCCTAAAAAAGTAGGGAAAATCTGATTTTCCTGTCCCTCCCTCAACACCCCTTGTCGCTCATGCAGAATCGCCCGCCCTCATTCTGCAGAGACACATCGGATGTTCGCTCCTGCCAATCAACCGCGTTTCACGTTGACGATCGACGGCGTCCAGATTGAGCTCAAGGTGCTTGAGTTCACTGGCACGGAAGCCATCAGCCAACCCTACCGCTTCGACCTGGAACTGGTCAGCGACCGGCCGGACATCGAGCTCGAAAGCCTGCTGCATCGTCAGGCCTTTCTGAGTTTCGATGCACAAGGTTGCGGCATACATGGTCAGATCTTTCGCGTCGGTCAAAGCGATTCCGGGAAACGTCTGACGGGCTACCAAATCAGTCTCGTACCGCGACTGGCCTACCTCAGTCAGCGCATCAACCAGCGGATCTTCCAGCACAAAAGCGTGCCGGCGATCATCGCGCAGGTCCTCAAGGACCATGGCATCCAGCGCGATGCCTTCGAATTTCAACTCGGCAGCGACTACTCGCCGCGCGAGTACTGCGTGCAATACGCCGAAAGCGACCTCGCGTTTATCCAGCGCCTGTGTGCCGAGATCGGCATTCATTACCACTTCCAGCACAGCCCCGACGGACATCTGCTGGTGTTCGGCGATGACCAGACGGTATTCCCGCGCCTGCCCGAGCCGACGCTGTACTTGCCGGGCAGTGGCATGGCGGTGGATGCGCCGGCCATCAAGCGTTTCAACGTGCGCCTGGAGACCCGCACCACGGCGGTCACCCGTCGCGATTACGACTTCCAGAAACCGCGTCTATCCCTTGAAAACCGGGTCGACAGCGAGCAGCGACCGGTGCTGGAGGATTACCACTTTCCCGGCCAATTCACTGACCGTGAGCATGGCAAACAGCTGACACAGCGAGCGCTGGAACGGCACAACGCAGACTTCCGTCAGGCCGAAGGTCGTGGCGACGATTCTGCCTTGGTCAGCGGACATTTCCTGCACCTCGCCGAGCACCCGCGTCAGGCGTGGAACGATCTGTGGCTGATCACCGGAATCGAACACCGTGGCCGACAACCGCAAGTGCTGGAAGAGTCGGCCTCCAGCGACGACCCGGATGATTTCCAAGGCTACCGCAATACCTTTCTGGCGACGCCGTGGGACGTTTCGTTTCGCCCACCGCTGGGGCCGGAAAAGCCCCGCATGCTCGGTTACCAACCGGCGGTGGTCACCGGCCCGGTCGACAGCGAAATCCATTGCGATGAGTTCGGTCGGGTCAAGGTCCAGCTCGCCTGGGACCGCGACGGTCAGCTCAACGAACATTCCAGTTGCTGGTTGCGGGTCGCCACGGGCTGGGCCCACGACCATTACGGCAGCGTATTGATCCCGCGAGTCGGCATGGAAGTGCTGGTGGGTTTCATCGACGCCGATGCCGACAAACCGCTGGTGATGGGTTGCCTGCCAAACGCCGCGACACCGGTGCCGCTGGATCTGCCCGCCGACAAGACCCGCAGTATTTTCCGCAGCCAAAGTAGTCCGGGTGGTGGGGGCTACAACGAATTGCGGATTGAGGACCGCAAGGGTGCCGAGGAAATCTACCTGCGTGCCCAGCGTGACTGGACCCAGCACGTGTTGCATGATCAACAGGTGCAGGTCGACAACGCCCGCAGCATTGTCGTCACCGGCATGGCTCGCCATGAGTTGAAGGCTGACGAGCAGCGCATCACCCACGGCCAGCGCCAGGCCGAAGTGAAGCTCGACGATCACTTGGTTGTGGTCGGTGACCGGCACATTCGCGTGACCAGTCAGGCGCTCAACGCGAGTCAGCAATTCCATGTCAGCGCCGGTCAGCAAGTGGTCATCGATGGCGGTGCCAGCGCGACGATTCAGGCGGGCGGGCAGTGGATCAACATCGGTCCTGGTGGAATTTTCAGCAGCGTTCCGATTCAGGTCGGGGGCGCGTTGATGCCGTCTATGGCCGCTACGCCCGTGTCGCCAAATACGCCGTTGAAACTCGTCGCCGCCCCGGCCGCTCTGCTGAGCGCCGCGCAGATCATGAGCCTGCAAAGCGACGCGCCGTTCTGCGAAGAATGCGAGCGCTGCAAGGACGGTGTCTGTGCAGCCTGATCGCTTGTCACCTCGTGAATGGCTGGAACGGCAGCCACTGAAACCGTCGGAACAACTGTTTGCGATCTTCAGCAATGCCAGCACGGCTGAGCCGTTCAAAGCGTGGCGGCAGTCAGTCGCCGTTCAAGCGCCTAATCCGATCTGGGCCGACACCGCTTACGCCGAGTGGGAACCGGTCATGCCCTACGTCGGAATCGTCGCGGCTGAGGGTGAATTTCTGGAGTGGGTTGCCACGACTGAGTCTCGCGACTGGGGTTGGCTGGCGGTTTCTTCTGCGTCCAAAGAGGTGCTGATCGAGCATCTGCGCAGCCTCACTCAAGTGCTATTGCCCAACGGTAATGCGGTGTTTTTCCGCTTCTGGGATGGGCGTTATCTGTTGCCGATTCTTCAGTCTGCCGACGTAAACCCTACGCAATTAATGCCGGTGATTGACCACTGTTTGATCAATGGGCAGCCGCTCGATATCGGTGGCAGTGCATTGAAAACCTCCCGGGTTTTTCCGTGGTGGGAAGTTTCCGAGCCGCTGCTCGAACACCTCGCCGCCGAGTCAGCGACAACCCGCATCAACAACTTGATCAAGTGGTTGAACGAGGACCGTCCTGATCTTTTTGAAGCGTTTTCTGAGCATGTGTTGCGGCACAAGGTGGTGATCTTTCTGCAAGCGCCTGACTTGCCTCAAGCACCGAAACAAGCCTTGGCTGATTACCTGATGGCGGAGCTGAACTGATGGATCAGATTGTGCGCATCGAGCAGGAGCTCGACGGATTTAAAGACACGTTGGTTTTGTATCGCGAGCAGCTTGGCGAATTCTTGGGTCGGAATGCGGACAGGGTCAGCCGGGCGATGGACATGCCTTCGCTGATGGATATGGAGCGGAAGATCAAACTGGGAAATACCAGTAAGTCCGTAAGCCAAAGTGACGATGATTTTTTCTCCAGTGTTGCGCAGTGCCCGGCAAATCGAATTCTTGAAATCGAAAGCAAGTTTGAGTCGGTCTACGACATTCCGTTGGGGAACATTTCGGTTGATGTGATTGCCATGGATGGGGGCAAGCGCACATCGGTGCCGCTTGATGAAAACGGTAAAGGACAGTTCGAAGGCACTTCCGGGAAGTTCTACCGCGTTCATGTCCAGAGTGAAGTCACTCCAGAGCAAATTGATGATCTTTTTTCCTCTTACGACGGCCTGACCACAGAGTTGGAGAGTTGGCTGCGCAAAGAGTGGGAGGGATTTAAACCGCAGTGGTCGCAGCAATCGGCGTCGGCATCGTTGGCCGCAGTGGGCAATGGAATGCTTGCGGGAGGTTGGGCGGCGATTCAGGACATCAGCCTGCTCTCGGACATTCTCCAGGATCCCCGAAAGTTCGTTGGCCGCTTGGGCGATGGGGCCGACAAGCTTGCCGAACTGGCAGAGAAACTCCCGGCAACAATGGAAAAGGTCCAGCTGCTGGTCAGCGATGAAGCGGCCCTTTGTCTGTTGCTGCGCACGGCAAGCCTCTGGCTGGAGATGCTGCCCCCCAGTGAAATCGCCGGCAAAACTGCCGAAGCGCTTTCAACCGTGGTGGTGCAACTGCTCATCGATATTCTGATGTTGATTGGCTTGGTGCTGAGCGTGGTTGGGGTGGGCATTGCCTGGCTGACAGTAAGACTGGCCAAGTACAGCCCGCAGATTTTTCAGGCCGCCATGGACTTTGTGAAGTCGATGGTCACGATCATCAATAACTTCATGGAGTATGTCGACCGCTACAAAACAGTTGCTGCGCGCGGTGTAGCGGCGGGTCTCAAAAAAGGGCGCATGCAACTGCGTTGGGATGCCAAGCGCAACACCACGCTCAAGCAAAACGAGCACCACGACAACGTTCCGGATCAGTCAAAAAACCCCAACGGCGACAGCGCTGATTCCGTCGATAAAACCGCCACCAACAAATGCCCGGTCTCGATGGTCACCGGCGAAGAACTGCTGACCCTCACCGACGGTTCGCTGGACGGCATCCTGCCGTTCGACTTCACCCGGCTCTACCGCACCAGCGCTGCCGAAATCGATACCGGCCTCGGATTCGGCTGGAGCCATTCGTTATCCCATCGACTGGAAATCGACGGTGAAACGGTCATCTGGATCGACCACGAAAACCGTCGCACCACTTTTCCTCTGCCCAACAGCGAACGCCCGGCAATCCACAACAGTCTCTCGCGCGCCGCGATTTATCTGGGTAACGAACCCGAAGAGTTGATCCTCGCCCAGGCCGGCGAAGAAGCACGTTTCTACCATTTTCATAATGGTTTTCTCACAACCATCAGCGACGCTTACAACAACCGCCTGCGCATCACCCGCGACCGCCATGGTCGCATCCAGCGCCTCGACAACGGCGCCGGCCGCGCCTTGCTATTACGTTATGAGCGCAGCCATCTGGTCGCCGTCGACTATCAGGTTTTTGTCCCCGCCCAGACCCTCGAAGAAGCCTGGCAGACCGAGCAAACACTGGTCTGTTACCGCTACGACGAACGCGCCCGACTCATCGAAGCCACCAACGCCGCCGATGAAAGCGAGNTTTATCGGTACGACGATCAGCACGTCATTCTGGAGCGGCAGCTGGCCGGTGGGGCGAGTTTCTTTTGGGCGTGGGAACGGGCTGGCAAGGCGGCNCGCTGTGTCCGNCACTGGGCGTCGTTTGCGCAGATGGACGCGCGGTATATCTGGGATGACGAGGGCAGGGTCACCGTCCACAACATCGACGGCAGCGAAGAGGTTTACGTCCACGACGAGCGAGCGCGGCTGGTGCGCAAGGTCGAGCTGGACGGTGGCGAACAGCTCAAGGCTTACGACGATCAAGGCCGGTTGATTGCCGAACAAGACCCGCTCGGCGCTGTCACCGAATACCGCTACGACGAAGTCGGACGGCTGGTCGCGCTGATTCCACCGCAAGACGAACCAACGTCCTACGAGTACCGCAACGGTTTCCTGCACGCACGCTATCGCGGCAAAGCCGTGTGGAAGTATCAGCGCAATGCCCAGGGTGACATCACCGAAGCGACCGACCCCGACGGCCACGTCACCCACTATCACTACGACGAAAAAGGTCAGCTGCTGTCGATCCGCTACCCGGACACCAGTCGGCATGTGTTCGTCTGGAATGGCCTGGGGCAACTGGTCGAAGAGACACTGCCGGACGGTGGCGTACGGCGGTTTTCCTACGATGCGCTAGGGCGGCAGATTACCCGGCAGGACGAACACGGCGCGATCACCAAGTCCCGGTGGGATGCCATCGGCCGACTGATTCAGACGACGCTTCCTACAGGCGCCAGTCGCGAATACAGCTACAACCCCTACGGAAAAATCACCGCCGAACGCGATGAACGGGGCCACGTCACCCGCTACGAATACGCCGACGGCCTGCACCTGATCAGCCGCCGCATCAATGCCGACGGCAGCCAGGTCAACTACCGCTACGACAACGTGCGGTTGCTGCTGACCGCGATCGAAAACGAAGNCGGCGAAAAGTATCAGCTGGACTACACACCCAACGGATTGATCCGACAGGAAACCGGCTTCGACGGGCAACGCACGGCGTACGCCTACGACCTTAACGGCCACCTGCTGGAAAAAACCGAGTTCGGCGACGACGGTTCGCAGCTCGTCACCGCTTATGAACGAGACTCGGCAGGGCGGTTGCTGGTCAAAACGCTGCCCGACGGCATCAAGGTCGAATACCGCTACGACAGCCTCGGCCGCCTGATCGGCGTCGACGACGGCCACGACCAGCCGCTGGAATTTGAGTACGACCAACAAGACAGGCTGATCACCGAGCATCAAGGCTGGGGCACGCTGCGTTATGGCTACGACGCCTGCGGCCAGCTCAATCGCCTGCGCCTGCCGGACGGCAGCAGACTCGATTACCACCACGCCAAGGGCGGCGCGCTAACGGCCATCGACCTCAACGGTGCGCGACTCACCAGCCACCAATTCGTGTTCGGTCGCGAGCAACAACGCCAACAAGGTCAACTGCTTAGCGAATATGCCTACGACGATCAGGGCCGATTGAAGGCCCATGCTGTCAGTCAACAGCACCAAACACAGTATCGCCGCGACTATGCCTACAGCGCCAACGGCAATCTCGACAGCATCGCCGACACCCGTCATGGCCAACGCAACTACCAATACGACCCGCTCAACCGCCTGACTCGCGTCCGCCACACCCACGACGACCCACCGGAAACCTTCGCCCACGACCCCGCCGGCAACCTGCTGATGCAGGACCGGCCCGGATTGGCGACCGTTAAAGGCAATCGCCTGCTGATGCAGGGCGACCGGCATTACGACTACGACGCCTTCGGCAATCTGGTACGTGAGCGCCGCGGCACCGCGCAAAAACTCGTCACCGAATACCGCTACGACTGCCAGCACCGATTAGTCGGCGTCACAACCCCGGACGGCCGCTGCTCAAGTTACCGCTACGACGCCTTCGGCCGCCGCATCGCCAAAACCGTCGACGGCCAAACCACCGAGTTCTTCTGGCAAGGCGACAACCTCATCGCCGAAAGCAGCCGCGAACACTACCGCAGCTACGTCTACGAACCCGGCAGCTTCCGCCCGCTGGCGATGCTCGACGGCAAAGGCCCACGCAAAGCCTGCCCGTTCTACTACCAACTCGACCACCTCGGCACACCGCAGGAACTGACCGATTTTGGTGGCGAGATCGTCTGGTCAGCGAAGTACAACGCCTACGGCAAAGTCACGCAGCAGGCGTTCGGCGGGGGCGAGCAGCTTGAGCAACCGTTGCGGTTTCAGGGGCAGTACTTTGATGTTGAGAGCGGCCTGCACTACAACCGGCATCGGTACTATGATCCGGTGGTTGGACGGTACCTGACGCCGGACCCGGTGAAGTTGGCGGGTGGGCTGAACCAGTATCAGTACACGCCGAATCCGACGGGGTGGGTTGATCCGTTGGGGTTGGCATGTCTACCTTGCCCCGGTGATCCCGAAGGACCGTTTAGCGTAATTGTTCCGGGCGGTGGTTTGGCCGCACACGAAGCTCAGGGAGGTCATCTCATTGCGAAACATGCAGCGGAGGGCGCGGATTGATGACCTTGCGGAGGCGAATGCGAAGCGGCGTGTTGAGGAAATGGAAAAAAAATATGACATGCACACGGTTAAAAAACACAGTTCAGAAATACCGGACCAAGCGCTCAAACAACGAGCAGATAATGGGGCCGACCCTCATACCGGTGAAGTTCCGAAAGGCGCTAGAGGGAACTCGAGCTCTCAATTCAGAAACTGGCGTATGCATTTGGGGGCATTGAATAAAGCTATGACAAGGGAAGCGTTAGGTTTGAGCCCGCATACAGGGAAGGACCAACATAAGAATCCGATCGTAAGGATGGAGCTTCCTGGGGCCGGGCGTGGTTATAAACCGAACAAGAAAGACGCTCGTAACCCAACACTAAATGAAGATCTGAATTGGTTTGAAGTTAAGTTCGATAAGGATAATGTGCTACGGCCTTTTACTGGTTTTCCTTCGGAGAGAAAATGATGTTGCGAGATCCATTTTTAAATGAAGAGTTTCAACCCGATTTGATGTGGTTTATTGGCGTCTTTGATGTTTATGATCGTGAGGAAACTCGGGGCGCGGAACTGGAAGTGTTTGATCCTAATGATCGCTTTGACAGAGCGGAGCTGATCAAAAGATACAGCTTGAATCTAGGTTATCTGTCCTATAGACATAAGTTCGTGCTCATGGGTTTTCTAGCGGAAAAGTTAAGCGATGCGTCTTATGATTTTCAGAGTTTGTTTGATATAGATGAAGAAGATGCAGGTAGTTGGCCGCGTGGTGAGTGGTATGCATTGGAGGATCCCCGTGGATTTCTTCAAGATGTCTATATGTTGGCTCAGGAGGCATGGAAGGAAGATCTTCTTTTGGCGAGTCTTGAAGATCGGGACAGTTGGTGATGGATAAGGTGGTGCCTGTCAGTCTGGGCTCCCACGCGTCGGGATTCTCAAGAGTAATAAATAAATTCGTCCCCTCTATGCTTAGGTTATGAATGAGGTGGAAACGAGGTTTGATAAAAATAATACTAGGCGCGCATTTACGGCTTTTCCGAGATAAAAGCGAGTAACAGATTTTGAAATCTCCATTTGAAAATGTAAGCCTACCTTGGGAATCTCGACTTTCTTATGTTTTAGGGGGGCTTGAGATTTATGATCGGGAGGAGGGATTAGGAGAGGTCCTTAGGAAATATAATCCTAATCTTCGTCGGGAACGATGTGAATTAATTAGAACGTTCGTGCTGCGTGGTTTGGGCTACCTAAGTTACAGACACCGGTTTGCTCTATTTAAAATTCTTGAGGGGGCGTTGGCCGATAGGGAGTTTGATTTTTCTACACAGTTTGAAAGCGACTACGATGAATGCATTACTATCGCGTGGGATGAGACGGAGATAGTAGATTCTCGCGGTTTTTTTGAGGATATATACGCGTTGGCAAGCTTGGAGTGGAAAGATGATCTTTATAAAGCAAGTCTTGAAGATCAGTCCAGCTGGTGATGGAGAAGGTAGCGCCTATCAGTCTCGAATCCCACGCGTCGGCATTCTCAATACCGATTGCCAGCACTACGGAATGTTTACGTCTTGTTTAAAGATCTCGTAATTCTTACGAATTTTCCGGGCAAACTCATCGGAAGTTTCCTTCAAGTTGTGACGGCTTCCATGAACTGGTGGGCGATGGGTTGCAGGGATAGTCTTTGGCTGTCACCGCGCAAGTGGTGGCAGGGTGTAGGAGCCCTCTCTCATGATGCAACAGCTCTGTCGTTTGATTGCGGCACTTAACTCGTGTCCATATGATCGTTCGCGGCGGCTGTGTGCGGGACACGCTTCGGCGTGACCGAGGTTCATGAGTGCTCGGTACTCCTACTCCTGCGTATAGCTGCCACCCAAGCCTGTAGGAAGGCCGATGGTAGCGCCCATTACTACCAGAGGTTTCAATAATGAAAAATCTTCACCCCGATCCACCCTACGAAAAGCCTATTCCCCACCCCAAAAGCCGCTTCATGGCCCTCACCAGCAACTGCACCGACATGCCCACGCTGTTCGTCGATACCCACGCGCCGCTCGATGCTTTATACGACGCTGCCAACTATCGAATTCGCGCCGTCACGCAGGTGCTGGAGAACATGTCGATGCGCGGTTCGGTTGAGTGTGAGTCGTTCATTCTTAGTGATTTTGCGTTGCTGTGTGCCATTCCGTTGCGGGATGGGTGTGATGTGCTGGATGTAGTGGGGCGACGGTTGAGGGCTCGGCCTTCGGACTAAGGGCAGGATGTGGCGAGGTTGGCTGGGATGTTTTGGGGTTGCTGCGCAGCCCAACCGGGGCAAGCCCCCTCGCCACA
>NZ_NMOJ01000103.1 GCF_002251635.1 Pseudomonas mandelii | reverse complement strand
GGCTCTTGGATTGAATGAATGCATCGAACTCCTTGGAGTTGTAAACCTCTAGGCAACCATAAAAAACCATTTTTTTATCAGAATGCTTGCTGAGGGACGAGGTCTTTGCATAGGCATTACGCATGTACTTCTCGGTTTCTGCGTAAGGGTCGTGTGTGACCTCGAGGGTGTCCTCGTTTTGAATGATTAGATGCTGACCTTTGCCCATCGACGAGTAGGCGCCAATCGCAAGTCCAATGTCAGATTTGATGTCTGACTCGTTCTTGAACTGGCTGGAAATACAGTTGGCCAATCCATAATCTTTAAGGGTTTCTCGCGCCTTATCGATATTGATTTCTGCAGATAAGGCTTGCCCTGAAACGAGTAGCAGTGCCAGCACAACTAGCCGCGAGCTTGTCATCCTTTCAACTCCCAGAAGTTTATTTTTTCCAGCTTTACCCTTGGATTGTCATAGGTATGGCTGTCTTGCCTGTGGTAGTCACTGTCGTCACCGGTAACGCTCCCGTTCCAAAGGGTTGCGTGGCCTGACGCGTCGCTCCATCCGTTGATTTCCATGACAATGACGCCCTTTTTTCCATTTATAAAATTTGAATTGGTTTGCGTCAGCGTGTGGTCGGGCTCGCCCCAGTTATGCCTAAGAAAAGCGAGGAAATCGACCACCTTCATTATGTAGGGAAGCTGGTCCGCTCCACTCAGTCGATAGATGGGCTGGTTTTGTATGATCGTGCCTTTGGGGATTTTATATCCGCCGTAATTAAAAGCTCTGCTTATCCTCAGTGCGCAGGCATTCGCATAAGCATCAGGTTTTTCCGCTCTTGCCGCTTCGACTCCGCCTCCGACAAGTCCGTAAACCTCGACTGAGCCTTTATTACCTACTTCTGCATATGCGTTCCATAGCGTGCTGAAACGAGGCCTTTTAACTGAGATGCTGGAAGACACTCCGCCGGCGTTGATAACCACTTGAGCCATTATGCTTCCCCTTCCATGTCAATTATTTCGCTTGCGAATGCATTTGGGATGATGGCTACGCCCTTGACCCCGACTATCCCTGTCAGCGCTTTTTCGGTGGGGCCGCTAATGTTGACGGTAACCGTCTCGCCGGGCAAATAACCCGAGGTTGTCACATGAATATTCAAGTCGGTGTAAAACCGGGAAACTGACTTAACAGGAATCTGCTCATCGCCATAGGACAAAGAAATATCGGTGATGGACTTGGGACGATTGAGCACGGCAGTGATACCTGAAAAATCTGCTTTGTTGTGCTCTGCTCCACCATATACAGATGACTGAGCGGACATCACCTTGTTGGATTGTGGAGGGCAGCCGCAGGCAACGTAGTCACCTTCCAGGGCAACCAATCCGGCCGGTAACGTGATGGTTCTGGGCCCGACCGCGATGATGGGGCCTTTTCCTTTGCTGCAGGCTGGGCAACTTGCCAAGTGTCCAATGGAAGAGGTACTTACAGCGCTATCGATGTTGATACCGACATTCCCTTCCAGTACCGAGCCGCCGGTTGAGGTAGGCGCACCGATACCAATCATTTTCCGTCCCATGTAAATCTCCATTTTTACGGGCGTTAGGTCGGTCCGATCTTCGCACTCATGTGTAATCGGACTAAGGGCAGGATGTGGCGAGGTTGGCTGGGATGTTTTGGGGTTGCTGCGCAGCCCAACCGGGGCAAGCCCCCTCGCCACAGGCTCTTGGATTGACGTGAGATTGCGTGTCGGCAGTTGCCCGCTCAGCCGCGAACCCCTGACGTTCGCCTCGGTACAAGGTAAACTTCCCGCCCTTCGCAGGAGCAATCATGAATTATCGTCACGCCTTNCACGCCGGCAACCACGCCGATGTCTTCAAACACCTGACCTTGACCCGCCTCATCGCCCTGATGTCGCGCAAGGAGCAGCCGTTTGCCTACCTCGACACCCACGCCGGGATTGGTCTGTANGACTTGCAGGGCGANCAGGCGANCCGCACCGGTGAATACCTGGAAGGCATCGCGCGTCTGTGGGGTGAAAGCGATNTGCCGCCGCTGACCGCCGACTACATGCGCGTGCTGCACGAAATGAACCCGGATGGCCAGTTGCGTTACTACCCGGGCTCGCCGGAGCTGGCGCGCCGCCTCACGCGGCCCCAGGACCGTGTGTTGCTCAATGAGAAGCACCCGGAAGACGGCGTGCTGCTCAAGGACAACATGAAAGGTGATCGCCGGGTCAAAGTGCACCTGGGCGAGGGCTGGCATGTGCCGCGTGCGATGTTGCCGGTGCAGGAGAAGCGGGCGGTGATGTTGATTGATCCGCCGTTCGAGCAGCTCGATGAGATGCAGCGATGTGCGGCATCGCTGAAAGAGGCGATTGGCCGGATGCGCCAAACCGTGGCGGCGATCTGGTACCCGGTGAAGGACCAGCGCCTGTTGCGGCGGTTCTATCAGGATCTGGCTGGCACTGGTGCGCCGAAGTTACTGCGGGTGGAGTTGCTGGTGCATCCGCTGGACACGCCCAATACCCTGAACGGCTCGGGCCTGGCGATTGCCAATCCGCCGTGGGGGTTGGAGGAGGAATTGCGTGAGTTGCTGCCGTGGCTGTCCAAGAAGCTTGGNCAGACCCAGGGTGGGTGGCAGATGGATTGGTTGATTGCTGAGAGTTAATCAATTGCATGAGTGGCGTCTGATAGGACGCCATCGCGGGCAAGCCCGCTCCCACAGGGATTTATGTCGATCCCAAAAATGGGGTCAAACATAAAACCTGTGGGAGCGGGCTTGCCCGCGATGCTTTCAGGGCTCGAAAATCAGATCGGGCAGGTAACGCCCGTACCGCCAATCCCGCAATACCCTTCNGGATTCTTCGCCAGGTACTGCTGGTGGTACGCCTCGGCGAAGTAGACCGTCGGGGCTTCGTCGATCTCAGTGGTGATTTCGCCTTTCCCAGCCTTGGTCAACTCAGCCTGGAACACGTCCTTGCTGTGCCTGGCCGCTTCCAGCTGCGTCGGGTTGGTCGCATAGATCACCGAGCGATATTGAGTGCCGATGTCGTTGCCCTGACGCATGCCTTGCGTGGGGTTGTGCAGTTCCCAGAACATTTTCAGCAGTTCTTCATAGCTGATCTTGTCTTGGTCAAACACCACCAGTACCACTTCGCTGTGGCCGGTCAGGCCCGAGCAGACTTCTTCGTACGTCGGGTTCGGCGTGTAGCCGCCGGCATAACCCACTACCGTGCTGACCACGCCTTCACGTTGCCAGAACCTGCGTTCCGCACCCCAGAAGCAGCCCAGGCCGAAGATCGCGAAATCCACGTCCATCGCGAACGGGCCCAGCAGCGGGGCGTCGTGGACGAAGTGCTTTTCCGGCAGGTTCATTGGCGTTTCACGGCCAGGCAAAGCTTGTTCTTGAGTAGGCAGCACGTTTTTGTTCACCAGAATTTCCGAGCGCAAGACCATGATCAGTCCTCTCAGTCAGNTTGAATGTAAATTGTCAGACACGCAGTTTGCCCAATGCTGGCCGGTTACGCACTACCCGTGTGCCCCTGTGGGAGCGAGCTTGCTCGCGATAGCGGTGGATCAGGGATATGGATGCTGGCTGACACGCCGCCATCGCGAGCAAGCTCGCTCCCACAGGGATTGGGGGTGCTCCACAGGGATTTTGCGGTGTTATGTCAGACGAGCGGGCCGCGCGGGTAGCGCTTGAGTTTTTCGATCAGCTCGGCGCCGGGGATCGGGCGGTCGAACAGGTAGCCCTGGCCGACGTCGCAGCGGTGACGCCGCAAAAACGCAAGCTGCTCGGCGGTCTCGATGCCTTCCGCCACCACCTTGAGTTTGAGGTTGTGGGCCATGGCGATCACCGCTGAGGTGATTTCCATGTCGTCCTGGTTATCCGGAATTTCGTGGATAAAGCTGCGATCGATCTTGATGATGTCGATGGGGAATTTTTTCAAATAGCTCAGCGACGAGTAGCCGGTACCGAAGTCATCCATGGCCAGGGTCAGGCCAAAGCTCTTCAATTGATCCAGCTGCAGGCGCGTGTCTTCGGTGGCTTCCAGCAGCAAGCCTTCGGTCAGCTCAAGTTCCAGCAGGTTCGCTGGCAGCGCTTCTTCCTTGAGGATGTTGGCGATGGACGCCACCAGGTCCGGGTCGGAGAACTGCTTGGGCGACAAGTTGATCGCCACCTGAAGATTGCCCAGGCCGGCGGCGGTGAGGTCTTTGCTCATGCGGCAGGCCTGGCGGGCGATCCATTTGCCGATGGGGATGATCAAGCCGGTTTCTTCGGCGACGCTGATGAATTGATCGGGGCGGATCATGCCCTTTTCCGGATGGTTCCAGCGTAACAGCGCTTCCATGCCCAGCAAGCGGCCGCTGCGCAGGCACAGCTTGGGCTGGTAGAACACGTCCAGCTCGTTCTGGGTCAGGGCGCGGCGCAGGTTGTTTTCGACGAACAGCTTGTAACTGGCCTCGGCATTCAATGCCTCCGTAAATACCTGGACCTGGTGTTTGCCGTTGGCCTTGGCCTTGTGCAGGGCGAGCCCGGCGTTACGCATCAGGGTCTGCGGGTCACGGCCGTGTAATGGCGCGCAAGCCAGGCCCACGGAGCCGGTGACACTGATCAACTGGTTGTCGACGAACATCGGCTTGTCGAGGGTTGCCAACAACTGGCTGGCGACTTGCTGACCCACCGCGAGGTCGGTGTTGTCGAGCAGTACGGCGAATTCGTTACTGGCAAACCGCGCCAGGCTGCCACTCGGGCTCAGGCTGTTGCGCAGGCGGCGGGCCAGGCTGATCAGCAGCTTGTCGCCGGTCTGGTGGCCGAGGCTGTCGTTGATCCGCTTGAAGTTATCGATGTCTACCAGCAGCAGGCTGATCGGGCTGTCGCTGTCGCGGGCAAAGCGTTCATCAAGGTTGCGGATAAACGCCGGGCGGTTGCCCAGGTTGGTCAGGTTGTCGGTGTACGCCAGGCGTTCAATGCGTTGCTGGGCCAGCTTGGTCTGGGTGATGTCTTCGTAGATGCCGATGTAGTGGGTCAGCTCACGGTTGTCCCCATACACCTTGGAGATCGACAGCTGGCCCCAGTAGGGTTCCAGGTTTTTGCGCCGGCTCTTGAATTCACCCTGCCAGCTGTTGCTCTTGGCCAGGCTCGACGGCGCGTCGAATAGCAGTTCGCTGAGGTTTTCCAGGGCCGGCAGTTCCGACAGCCGCTGGCCGTGGACTTCTTCGGTGCTGTACTGGGTGATCGCCGTGAAGCTCGGGTTGACGTACTCCACCACGCCGTCACAGTTGACCAGCAAAAACGCGTTGGCGCTTTGCTCAACCGCACGCTGGAACAGGTGCAGCGCGCTGGTGGCGGTGCGGCGGTTGTGGTTGTTGATCACTTGCGCGAACTGGTCTGCCAGCTCGCCGGCAAAGGCGATCTCATCNGACTGCCAGGCGCGGGTCGCGCCGGTCTGTTCCAGGCACAGCACGCCGACCACCTGGCCGTCGACGCGGATACTGGCGTCGAGCATCGCGTTCACATCGCGCGGGCGCAGGTGTTCGGCCATTTCCCGGGTACGCGGGTCGCGCATGGCGTTGTGCGCATCGATAGCGCGGCTGCTGTGCAAGGCGTCCAGGTAACCCGGGAAGCCGCTGACGTCGATCGGATCCGGCAGTTGATAATCCCCGGAGGCTCGGTGATAGGCCGAGATCGGCACCAGCAGCGAGCCGTCGAGGTTCCACAGGCTCGCGCAGTCGATTTCGTAGATATCGCAGGCGCATCGGGTGATCAGTTCGGCGGCTTCTTGTAGGGAATTGTTGGAGCTGTAGCGCTGACGGGTCAGCAGCAGGATCAAGTCTTGCTGGGCGCGGACCCGATCCAGATGCTGCAGTTGCTCAAGCTGGGCGCGCTGATTGAGTTCCAGCGCGATTTGCAGGCGCGAGTTCTGGGTTTCCAGGTCCAGCGACGGCAACAGTGCTTCACCCTCGAACAAGCCGTCCACGACCATCAGGTAGCCGCGCAGCAGGTGTCGATTGTGTTGTCGGTAGGCTTCGCCCAGTTCGAGCAGACTCAGGGAGCCTTTGGCGGTGTGCAGGTTGTAGCGGATCAGGTAATGCGGACTCTGGGTCAGTTGCTGCTGGATCGCGTCGTGCAGTTGATAGCGCGCCTGAGGTTCCATCAGGCTGGCGTANGGGGNGTCGACCAGGGCACAAAGCTCCACGGCCGGCAGACCAAACTGTCGTTCGCAATTGGGATCGAGAAACAGGAGTGCCCAGCTAGCTTCATTCAGCCGTTCGAAACGCAGCATGCCGAGCCGCGAGGGCACNGGTAACTGCGTCACTACCTCGGCCGCCATACGGGCGACATCGGGTTGGCTTTTCATG
>NZ_NMOJ01000102.1 GCF_002251635.1 Pseudomonas mandelii | reverse complement strand
GGGNAACTCGCTTGGAAAAATGCGCACTGCGCCGGGCTCACGCCCTCTTTACTGTCGCCTGCGGCAAGGTTGCATCATTGCGACACTGACTGACAAGAGACATGAAGGCCAAGTGCTATAAGAATATGTCGGCAGGGGCGAAGATTTCTCCAGTCAGGGCCGAAAACTAATGCATTTGGCCTTCTGTGGCGNNNGCGAATAGGAATGTTGATCGATTGCAGGCGCAGGCCATTGCGGTCGTGATAATTGACCTGAATCCGCTCGCGATCCACCACCAGATGGGCAAAGTTGTCTTCGCTGATCACTTTGCTGGTCAATTCATGCCGATAATCTCCCGCTGCGGTTCGTGCCAGCGCCTGATCGAGAATGAAGGTGGACGCGGAGGCATACGGCAGCAATTTGCTGTTGCACAGCGGGGACGAGACGATGGTGTGCACGTCGAAGTCCGGATCCTCGCTGTGGGTCAGGCGACTGGTCAGGGAGCCGTGGACATCGCCTGAAACGAAGATGACGTTCTTGATGCGATGCGTGCGAATCGTCTCCAGCAACCGCAGGCGTTGTTCCGGGAAGGCTTTCCAGGCGTCATCACCGTTGAGTTTGCGGTCGGGATAGAACATCACGCTGGTGACCACGAACTTGACCCGGGCCGGACTGTGGATCAGCCATTTGCACAGCGCCTGTTCCTGCTCATCGTCGAGGATGCGGCGATCATCGGCCGACAAGTTGCGACGGGTTCGGCTGTCGGTGACAAACCATTCAATATCGCCTTGGGCGAACTGATACCCATACTGTTCCAGCTTTCGGCTTACTTGACCGTTGGCTAGTAAGTCATGCGCCGGACTGTGGCTGGCTTGGTATATCTCATAGGCTGCCATGGCGTTCTAATATAAATAGGCATCGGCCTTGCTTTCGTTGGTGGGCCAATTGTCTTCTATTTCATGATCGTCGAGGATCATATAAGTCGAGGTGTTGGACATTAACCTGGCGATATTCGGTTGGGAAAACGCTGCGCGATATTTGCTGAGTATTTCCTTGTATTCCCGGTCGGGAGCAATAACGTTCAGGTCATCGACATAAATTTGATCACCGGTCATCAACATCGCGCTGATGGGCGGCTCGGCCTGCTGCGCAAGTTCGGTGATCGAGGCAAAAATCCGGTCGCCCAGACGAGGTGCCGAAGGGATTCCTGCGGTCATGCGCAGGTAGCGGCATGAGCCGACGATGTACGCCCGCGGTGTGTTGGCCTTGCTGGACAGGGTGCGAAAGCGATAAATCTCCCGTGGCCATTGCAGCGGCAGTTCCTGAACGGTCTCCACGGTGTGCACCGGGCTCATGGGGCTGAACCATCCAGCCTGGTATTCGTACTCGGTGTCGGTGGCGAGGTTGTTGAGTGCAATCACATCGGACATATCGCGCAAGATCGACAGTTTGGCAAAGACACCTTGCGACCAACGCTCTTCTCCCGCGCGTCGATAACGAATGCCGGCAAATACCAGTGAGTGATCTTGAAGTTCTCCGCGCAAAAAAATACGTACGTGGTTAGTTGTAGTGTGGCCAATGATAGGGCCGACAGTTGGTTTGAGCATGTTCGAGTCCGTTCGAAATAACGTTAACTAAGCAAGTGAGCTTTTCAGTATTTATAAGAAAATTCTGTCGAACTAAGCCTAGTTATTAAACAGCAAAAAATATCGAGCGAAAGTCGCCATGAGTTGTGGGCGATGTAAACCAAGACTGTAGGAAGATGCTTTATTCAAGGCAAAAAAAGCCCCGCCAAATTGGCGGGGTTGAGGTACGAGCGTGGCGCTCGGAAACGTGGAACGCGACAGGCCCTCCGGTGAAGGAGGGCCGTCGGTGTTACAGCAAGATGGTGCGGATGTCCGCCAGCAGTTGGCTCAAACGCTGCGTGAAACGTGCAGCGGCAGCGCCGTTGATCACACGGTGATCGTAGGACAACGACAGCGGCAACATCAGCTTCGGCTGGAACGCTTTACCGTCCCATACAGGCTGGATAGTGGCCTTGGAAACACCCAGGATCGCCACTTCCGGCGCGTTGACGATTGGCGTGAAGCCAGTGCCGCCAATGTGNCCGAGGCTGGAAATGGTGAAGCAGGCGCCTTGCATGTCGTCAGCGGTGAGCTTTTTGTCGCGGGCTTTGGCGGCCAGCACAGCGGCTTCGGCAGCGAGTTGCAGCAGGCTCTTCTGGTCGACGTTCTTGATGACCGGTACCAGCAGGCCATCCGGGGTGTCGACGGCAAAGCCAATGTTCACGTATTTCTTGCGAATGATCGCCTTGCCGCTTGGCGCCAGCGAACTGTTGAAGTCCGGCAGCTCCTTGAGCAGGTGCGCACAGGCCTTGAGCAGCAGTGGCAGCACGGTCAGTTTCACACCGGCTTTTTCTGCGACGGCTTTCTGAGCGATACGGAACGCTTCCAGGTCGGTGATATCNGCCTGGTCGAACTGGGTCACGTGCGGAATGTTCAGCCAGCTGCGGTGCAGGCTCGACGCGCCGATTTGCATCAGGCGGGTCATCGGCACTTCTTCGGTTTCGCCGAAGCGGCTGAAGTCCACGACCGGGATCGGTGGAATGCCAGCACCGCCGGTAGCGCC
>NZ_NMOJ01000101.1 GCF_002251635.1 Pseudomonas mandelii | reverse complement strand
CNCCGGCAGCCGGAGCTTCCTTGGCCTTCTGCATCATGGCTTTGACGTAAACCTGCACGTCTTCCTTCAGCACACGACCGTGAGGGCCAGTGGCCGATACGGCATTCAGCTCAACGCCGAATTCACGGGCCAGTTGACGCACNGCAGGGCCTGCGTGAACCTTGGCGCCCGGCTTGGCCGGAGCCGCCGCGGGTGCGGCAGGTGCCGGAGCAGCAGGCGCCGCAGCGGCTGGAGCAGGGGCGCTAGGTGCGGCAGCAGCGGCGGTCGCCGGGGCAGCAGCAGGCGCCGCGCCTTTGACTTTCAGCTTCAGGATCAGGTCGCCGGTACCGACTTCGTCATCCAGCTTGATGGAAACGCTTTCCACCACGCCAGCGGCAGGCGATGGAATTTCCATGCTCGCCTTGTCGGATTCCAGGGTAATCAGCGACTGATCGGCGGTGACGGTGTCGCCAGCCTTGACCAGCACTTCGATGATCTTGGCCTTGCCCGACGAACCGATGTCCGGGACATGAATGTCCTGAACGCTGTCGGCAACCGGTGCAGCAGGCGCGGCGGCTGGAGCAGCAGCGGCGGCCGGAGCAGGCGCAGCAGCCTGGGCTGGCGCGGCAGCAGCCGGGGCCGCAGCACCCGCCACTTCCAGGTCCAGAATCAAGTCGCCAGTGCCGACTTCGTCGTTGAGCTTGACGCTGATGCTCTTGACCACGCCAGCGGCAGGCGATGGGATTTCCATGCTGGCCTTGTCGGATTCCAGGGTGATCAGCGATTGATCAGCCTCGACGGTGTCGCCGACCTTGACCTGGATCTCGATGATCTGGGCCTTGCCCGCCGAACCGATATCCGGCACGTGCACTTGCTGAACCGAAGCGGCAGCAGGCGCGGCGGCTGGCGCTGGAGCAGCGGCGGCGGCAGGCGCAGCAGCCGGTTTTGCTTCAGCCTTGGCAGCCGGCGCAGCGGCAGCCGCAGGGGCCGCAGCNGCGGCACCTTCGATTTCCAGCTCCAGCAGTTCGTCGCCTTCTTTCAGGCGATCGCCCAGCTTCACTTTCAGGCTCTTGACCACGCCGGCCTTGGGAGCAGGGATTTCCATGCTCGCCTTGTCCGATTCGAGGGTCAGAATGCTCTGGTCGGCTTCGACTGTGTCGCCGACCTTCACAAACAGCTCGATTACTTCACCTTCACCGCTGCCGATGTCAGGTACGCGAATGAGTTCGCTCACAAAAAATCTCCTCAGCAGTCCAGTGGGTTGCGTTTTTCCGGGTTGATCCCGAACTTGACGATAGCGTCAGCCACCACCTTGGGTTCGATCTCACCACGGTCAGCCAAGGCTTCCAGGGCTGCCAACACCACGAAATGACGGTCGACTTCGAAGAAGTGACGCAGCTTCTTGCGGCTGTCACTGCGGCCGAAACCGTCGGTGCCCAGGACTTTGAATTCCTTGGACGGGACCCACTGGCGAATTTGTTCAGCAAACAGTTTCATGTAGTCGGTAGACGCGATGACCGGACCTTTACGGCCGTTCAAGCATTCTTCGACATAGCTCAGTTTAGGCTTCTGGCCCGGGTGCAGACGGTTGCTGCGCTCGACCGCAAGGCCATCGCGACGCAGTTCGTTGAAGCTGGTAACGCTCCACACGTCAGCGCCGACGTTGAACTCTTCACGCAGGATCTTCGCCGCTTCACGGACTTCACGCAGGATGGTGCCGGAGCCCATCAGCTGCACGTGGTGCGCCGCTTCCTTGGTGTCTTCTTCGAGCAGGTACATGCCCTTGATGATGCCTTCCTCGACACCGGCCGGCATGGCTGGCTGCTGGTAGGACTCGTTCATCACGGTGATGTAGTAGAAAACGTCCTGCTGCTGTTCGGTCATCTTCTTCATGCCGTCCTGGATGATCACCGCCAGCTCATAGCCGTAGGTTGGATCAAAGGTGCGGCAGTTCGGGATGGTGGCAGCCAGGATGTGGCTGTGACCGTCTTCGTGTTGCAGGCCTTCGCCGTTCAGCGTGGTCCGCCCGGCAGTACCGCCGATCAGGAAGCCACGGGTACGGCTGTCGCCTGCTGCCCATGCCAGGTCGCCGATACGCTGGAAACCGAACATTGAGTAGAAGATGTAGAACGGCAGCATCGGCTGGTTGTGGCTGGAGTACGAAGTACCGGCAGCGATGAAGGAGCTCATGGCGCCCGCTTCGTTGATGCCTTCTTCGAGGATCTGGCCCTTCTTGTCTTCCTTGTAGAACATCACCTGGTCTTTATCGACTGGCTCGTAGAGCTGGCCGACGGAGGAGTAGATGCCCAACTGACGGAACATACCTTCCATACCGAAGGTACGGGCTTCGTCCGGGATGATCGGGACGATACGCGAGCCGATTTCCTTGTCCTTGACCAGTTGCGCGAGGATTCGCACGAAGGCCATGGTGGTGGAGATTTCACGGTCGCCCGAGCCGTCCAGGATAGCCTTGAGGGTATCCAGCGGCGGTGTAGGAATGTCGAAGCTCTTGGCGCGGCGCTGTGGCACGAAACCGCCCAGTGCAGTGCGACGCTCGCTGAGGTAGCGGGCTTCGGCGCTGTTTGGCTCCGGCTTGAAGAACGGCAGGTTCTCCAGCTCTTCGTCCTTGACCGGGATGTCGAAACGGTCGCGGAACAGCTTCAGGCTTTCAACATCAACTTTCTTGGTGTTGTGCGCAGTGTTTTTCGCTTCGCCGGCACCGGTGCCATAACCCTTGATGGTCTTGGCCAGGATGACGGTCGGTTGTTCTTTGTGGTTGACCGCTTCGTGGTACGCCGCGTAGACCTTGTACGGGTCGTGGCCGCCACGGTTGAGTTTCCAGATCTCGTCGTCGGACAGGTCTGCAACCATCGCCTTGAGTTCAGGCGTGTTGAAGAAGTGTTCACGCACGAACGCGCCGTCTTTGGCTTTGTAGTTCTGGTACTCGCCGTCGATGACTTCGTCCATGCGACGTTGCAGGATACCGTCGACGTCTTTGGCCAGCAGTGGGTCCCAGAAACGGCCCCAGATGACTTTGGTCACGTTCCACTGAGCACCGCGGAACACGCCTTCGAGTTCCTGGATGATCTTGCCGTTGCCGCGAACCGGGCCGTCGAGGCGCTGCAGGTTGCAGTTGATGACGAAGATCAGGTTGTCCAGCTTCTCGCGGCCGGCCAGGGAGATGGCGCCCAGGGATTCCGGCTCGTCACACTCGCCGTCGCCCAGGAAGCACCAGACTTTCTGCTTGCCTTCAGGGATGAAGCCACGGGCTTCCAGGTACTTCATGAAGCGTGCCTGGTAGATCGCCTGGATCGGGCCAAGGCCCATGGAAACGGTCGGGAACTGCCAGAAATCAGGCATCAGCCAAGGGTGCGGGTACGACGACAGGCCGTTACCGTCCACTTCCTGGCGGAAGTTGTTCATGTGTTCTTCGGTGATGCGGCCTTCCATGAACGCACGGGCGTAAACGCCTGGCGAGGTGTGGCCCTGGAAGTAGATCAGGTCGCCGCCGTGTTCGTCGGTCGGGGCCTGGAAGAAGTAGTTGAAGCCAATGTCATACAGGGTTGCGCTGGAAGCGAAGCTGGAGATGTGACCGCCCAGGTCAGAATCTTTCAAGTTCGTGCGCATTACCATCGCCATGGCGTTCCAACGTACCAGCGAGCGAATGCGGCGTTCCATGAACAGGTCGCCAGGCATGCGTGCTTCGTGGGTAACGGGGATGGTGTTGCGGTATGGCGTAGTGATGGCGTAAGGCAGTTGCGAGCCGCTGCGGGTCGCGAGTTCGCCCATACGGGTCATCAAATAGTGAGCACGGTCTTCGCCTTCTTTGTCGAGAACCGATTCCAGGGCGTCCAGCCATTCCTGGGTTTCGACGGGATCGAGGTCTTGCATGGCTTGCTCCAGGGCGGAAAGGCTACCAGAATCGGTTGCCTGAAGTTTGCGACTGGCCTTGTGGGCAGACGACATAAATTCTTGGATGGCCGANGGTTGGTT
>NZ_NMOJ01000100.1 GCF_002251635.1 Pseudomonas mandelii | reverse complement strand
CGGCGTCCTGTAGTTTTACTACAAATCGTCGGCCATTTCAGCCTTTCGAATGTATATACGAGTAGTAAAACTACAGATGAGCGGCTTGTGGCCTCCGGCTGCGTTGTGAGAATAATCGTTAAGGTTGGTCTTTTGCCAACCGAAAAAGGTGAAAGCTTGATGCTGCCTGCCAAAAATAAAGAAATTTCAGCTATTTCTAACCTTTGTTCGACAGTCGATCAGGTAGTGCGAATTGAAAATTCACTACATGCAGCCTTCTACACGCCGATCAAGGATAGACCATGAGCCTCCCTCCGCTTGCCGAACTGCCCGGCATTCTCCTGCCGTTTGTCACCCGCGCTGAGCAGTCGTTCCGTACCGCCGTTGCCGAGTTGGAAGACGACCATGGCCTGTCTGCCTGGACCGCTGAGCGCTGGGCGCAATTCGCCCGCGTCACCGCCGCCAGCGACTTCGTGACCGAACAAAGTGTCCGTGACCCCTTGATGTTGTTGGCGCTGGTGCAGTCTGGCGAACTGGACCGCAGCTTCGCACCCGGTGAGTTGTGCGGGCAGATTGCGGCGGCCGTGAATGCGGCCGACACCGATGATGAACTCGGTCGCGCCTTGCGCCGTCAGCGCACCCGTCAGCAAGTGCGGATCATCTGGCGCGACCTGACTCGCCAGGCCGACCTGGTCCAGACCTGCCGCGACCTCTCGGACATGGCCGATGCGAGCATCGATCAGGCCTATCAGTGGTTGTACTCGCGGCATTGCCAGCAGTTCGGCGTGCCTACCGGCCGGCGCAGCGGCGAAGCTCAGCACATGGTCATCCTCGGCATGGGCAAGCTCGGTGCGGTGGAGCTGAACCTGTCNTCCGATATCGACCTGATCTTCGCCTACCCCGAGGGCGGCGAAACCGTCGGCGTGAAACGCTCGCTGGATAATCAGGAATTCTTCATTCGTCTTGGTCAAAAATTGATCAAGGCCCTCGACCCGATGACCGTCGACGGTTTTGTATTCCGTGTCGACATGCGCCTGCGGCCATACGGCTCGGCCGGCGCCCTGGTGNTCAGCTTCAACGCGCTGGAGCAGTATTACCAGGACCAGGGGCGCGACTGGGAACGCTACGCGATGATCAAGTCGCGGGTGGTGGCCGGCGATCAAGTGGCCGGCGCGCAACTGCAAGAGATGCTGCGCCCGTTCGTTTATCGGCGTTACCTGGATTTTTCCGCCATTGAAGCGCTGCGCACCATGAAGCAGTTGATCCAGCAGGAAGTGCGGCGCAAAGGCATGGCCGACAACATCAAGCTGGGCTCGGGCGGCATCCGCGAGGTGGAGTTTATCGCGCAGGCGTTCCAACTGATCCACGGCGGTCGCGACCTGAGCCTGCAGCAACGCCCTCTATTAAAAGTACTGAGCACCCTGGAAGGTCAGGGCTACCTGCCGCCGGCCGTGATCAGCGAGCTGCGCGAAGGCTACGAATTTCTGCGGTACACCGAGCACGCGATCCAGGCGATTGCCGACCGCCAGACCCAGATGCTACCGGACGGTGCGCAGGATCAGGCGCGCATTGCCTTTATGTTGGGCTTCGCTGACTGGGAGGCTTTCCATGCTCAGCTTATGCATTGGCGCGGCCGCGTGGCCTGGCACTTTGGTCAGGTGATCGCCGATCCCGATGAAGAGGAAGGCACCGAAAGCGAAGTGGTGGTCGGCGGTGAATGGCTGCCGCTGTGGGAAGAAGCTCAGGATGAAGAGGCCGCCTGCCGTCAGTTGGAAGAGGGCGGTTTTGCCGATGCCACCAAGGCCTTGAAGGCGTTGGCCGGTTTGCGCAGCAGTCCGCAGTTGCGGGCGATGCAGCGCTTGGGGCGCGAGCGCCTCGATGCGTTTATTCCGCGGTTGCTGGCTCAGGCGGTCGAGCATGCCAATCCGGATCTGGTGCTTGAGCGCGTACTGCCGCTGGTTGAAGCGGTGGCCCGTCGCTCGGCGTATCTGGTGTTGCTGACCGAGAACCCCGGCGCGCTGCGACGTTTGCTGACCTTGTGCGCGGCAAGCCCGTGGATCGCTGAGCAGATCACCCGCTTCCCGCTGTTGCTCGACGAATTGCTCAATGAAGGGCGATTGTTCAAACCGCCCCTGGCGCCGGAACTGGCCGCCGAATTGCGTGAGCGTCTGACCCGGATTCCCGAGGATGACCTTGAGCAGCAAATGGAAGCCCTGCGCCACTTCAAACTGGCCCACCGCCTGCGTGTCGCGGCTTCGGAAATCGCCGGCAGCCTGCCGCTGATGAAAGTCAGCGATTACCTGACCTGGCTCGCCGAGGCCATCCTCGAACAAGTGCTGGCCCTGGCCTGGCGCCAGACCGTGGCGCGCCACGGCTCGCCGCAGCGGGTGGACGGCAGCCTATGCGATCCTGGGTTTATCATTGTCGGTTACGGCAAAGTCGGCGGGATCGAATTGGGGCATGGTTCGGACCTGGACCTGGTGTTTATCCACGACGGTGACCCGCAGGCGGAAACCGACGGTGCCAAGCCGATTGACGGCGCGCAGTTTTTTACGCGTTTAGGCCAGCGGATCATTCACTTGCTCACGGCTCAGACCAACTCCGGCCAACTGTATGAAGTCGATATGCGCCTGCGACCTTCCGGCGCCTCTGGGTTGCTGGTGAGTTCGGTCGGGGCGTTTGCCCGCTATCAGGAAAACGAAGCCTGGACCTGGGAACATCAGGCCCTGATGCGNGCTCGGGTGCTGGTGGGCAGCCAGGATGTCGGCCTGGCGTTCGAGAAGGTTCGCGCGGCGATATTGGGCAAACCACGGGACCTGGCGACCTTGCGTCAGGAGGTCAGCGAAATGCGCGCCAAGATGCGCGATAACCTGGGCACCCGGACCACGGCGGCCGGTACCGGCGCCAATGCCTTCGAGCCCACGGCGGCGTTCGACCTCAAGCAGGACGCCGGAGGTATCGTCGATATTGAATTTATGGTGCAATACGCCGCTTTGGCGTGGTCCGNAACACACCCGCCATTGCTTCGCTGGACGGATAACATCCGCATTCTGGAAGAGCTGGAACACGAAGGGCTGATGCCCGCCGAAGACGCCAGCCTGCTGCGCGAGGCTTACAAAGCCTACCGCTCCGCCGCGCACCGGCAGGCCTTGCAGAAGGACGCCGGGGTGATACCGGGCGACCAGTTTGTCGATGAACGCCGGCAGGTATTGCGGATCTGGCGTGAGCTGGGGTTAAGCTGAAACGCGCGAGTTGAAGCAACAAGATTCAAATGTGGGAGCGAGCCTGCTCGCGAAGGCGGGGTGTCAGTCGCCATCGATGCTAGATGTGACGGCCCCTTCGCGAGCTAGCTCGCTCCCACAGGAGATCTGCTTTGTATCGCAGATCGATGTACACCAAATCCCAATGTGGGAGCGAGCCTGCTCGCGATAGCGGAGTGACAGTCGACAGCAATGTTGAAGGTGATGACCCATCGCAAGCCGACAGGCTCTCGCAGTGATTCTCGAGGCGGGGAGGCGTATGCCTCCCCGGTTCGTTTNTGGAAACTACATGAATATTCTGATCGTTGGGCCCAGTTGGGTCGGTGACATGGTGATGGCGCAGACACTGTTCCAGTGTCTCAAGCAACGCCACCCGCAATGCGAAATCGACGTCCTGGCCCCCGAATGGAGCCGGCCGATCCTGGAGCGCATGCCCGAAGTCCGTCAGGCCTTGAGCTTTCCGCTCGGCCACGGCGCNNTCGAACTGGCGACGCGCCGGCGCATCGGCAAATCCATGCTCGGCCAGTACGACCAAGCGATCCTGCTGCCCAACTCGCTGAAATCGGCGCTGGTGCCGTACTTTGCCGGCATCCCTAAACGTACCGGCTGGCGCGGCGAGTTTCGCTACGTGTTGCTTAATGACGTGCGCACGCTGGATAAAGAACGTTTTCCGCTGATGATCGAGCGCTTCATGGCGCTGGCTTATGAGCGCGGTGCCGANTTGCCGACACCTTACCCGCGCCCGAGCCTGCAGATCGACCCGGTTACACGCGACGCGGCACTGGCCAAGTTCGGCTTGATCCTCGACCGTCCGGTGTTGGCGCTGTGCCCCGGCGCCGAGTTCGGCGAATCCAAGCGCTGGCCGTCCGAGCACTACGCCAAGGTCGCCGAAATGAAGATTCGTGAAGGCTGGCAGGTGTGGTTGTTCGGTTCGAAAAACGATCACTCGGTGGGTGAAGACATCCGCCAACGCCTGATTCCCGGTCTGCGCGAAGAAGCCGTGAACCTTAGTGGCGACACCTCGTTGGCCGAGGCCATCGACCTGTTGTCCTGCGCCGACGCGGTGGTGTCCAACGACTCGGGCCTGATGCACGTNGCTGCCGCGTTGAACCGCCCGCTGGTGGCGGTCTACGGCTCGACGTCGCCGGGCTTCACGCCACCCTTGGCCGAGCACGTCGAGATCGTGCGCCTGGGCCTCGAATGCAGCCCGTGCTTCGATCGCACCTGCCGCTTCGGTCATTACAACTGCCTGCGCCAGCTCATGCCGCAAGCGGTGAACGAAGCCTTGCAGCGGTTGCAGGGCNCTGTGGTCGAGGTCCGTTAGTTTGCGCGTACTGGTAATCAAGACCTCATCCCTGGGCGACGTGATCCACGCCTTGCCGGCACTGACCGACGCGGCGCGGGCAATCCCTGGCATTCGCTTTGATTGGGTGGTGGAAGAAGGCTTTGCCGAGATCCCTACCTGGCACCCGGCGGTGGACAAGGTGATCCCGGTGGCGATCCGTCGCTGGCGCAAGAACCTCTGGCAAACCCTCAAGAGTGGCGAGTGGAAGCGCTTCAAGCAAAGCGTTCGCGCTACCCCATACGATCTGGTGATCGACGCCCAGGGCCTGCTGAAAAGCGCCTGGTTGACGCGCTATGTCAAAGCGCCGGTCGCCGGGCTCGACAAGGACTCGGCGCGCGAGCCAATCGCCGCACGTTTCTATTCCAGACGCCTGGCCGTGGGCCGTGGACAACACGCGGTAGAGCGGGTGCGTCAATTGTTTGCCCTGGCTCTGGGCTACGACCTGCCCAAAGGCCTGGGCGATTACGGGCTGAACGTCGAGCGCCTGGTGGAACTGCCGCGNAAAAAACCGTTTGTGCTGCTGCTGCACGGCACCACTTGGGACACCAAGCACTGGCCCGAAGCCTATTGGCGCGAGCTGGCCGAACGCGTTGGTTATCTGGGCGTTGCCGTGAAGCTGCCGTGGGGCAATCCAGTTGAAAAAGCCCGGGCCGAGCGCATTGCCGCAGGGTTCCGGCATGTCGAAGTCTTGCCCAAGCTGAACCTGGCCGGTGTCGGCAAAGTGTTGGCCGGCGCTCAAGCCTGCGTGGCCGTGGACACCGGCCTCGGTCACTTGGCCGCGGCGCTCGACGTACCGACCCTGTCGCTGTTCGGCCCGACCAACCCGGGCCTGACCGGCGCCTACGGCAAGGCGCAGATTCACATCGCCAGCGACTTCCCCTGCGCACCGTGCCTGCAAAAGAAATGCACCTATCAACCGACGGCCGAAGATGCCCGTCGGTTCGACATCAAGCGTGAGTCGCCCCTGTGCTTCACGCGCTTGAACCCTGAGCGTGTGGCAAGCCGACTGAGCACGTTGTTACTGGCTGAGGAGCTGCACTGATGCAACTGGCTTTTGTTCTGTACAAATATTTCCCCTTCGGTGGCCTGCAGCGCGACTTCATGCGTATCGCCCTGGAGTGCCAGCAGCGCGGCCACCAGATTCGTGTCTACACGCTGATCTGGGAAGGCGACATTCCGCCGGGTTTCGAAGTGCTGGTGGCGCCGGTCAAGGCGTTCTTCAANCATCGCCGTAACGAAAANCTCAGCGAGTGGATGGAAGCNGATCTGGCCAAGCGCCCGGTGGATCGCCTGATCGGTTTCAACAAAATGCCTGGCCTGGACGTTTACTACGCCGCCGATGGCTGTTTTGAAGACAAGGCGCAGAACCTGCGCAACTCGCTATACCGTCGCTGGGGCCGCTACCGGCACTTCGCCGAGTACGAGCGCGCGGTGTTCGCCAAGGACGCCAAGACCGAAGTGCTGATGATCTCCGAAGTGCAGCAGCCGCTGTTCATCAAGCATTACGACACCCCGCTGGAGCGCTTCCATTTGCTGCCGCCGGGCATCTCCCAGGACCGTCGCGCGCCAGCCAATGCCGCCGAAATCCGAGCTGATTTCCGTCGCGAATTCAACCTCAAGGACGATGAGCTGCTGCTGGTGCAGATCGGCTCCGGGTTCAAGACCAAGGGCGTTGATCGCAGCCTCAAGGCGCTGGCCGCGTTGCCCGCTGATCTGAAGAAACGCACGCGCCTGTTTGTAATTGGCCAGGACGACCCCAAAGTATTCCAACTGCAGAGCGCCACATTAGGGCTGGGCGACAACGTGCAGTTCCTCAAGGGCCGCAGCGATATTCCGCGTTTCCTGCTGGGTGCCGACCTGTTGATCCACCCGGCGTACAACGAAAACACCGGCACTGTGTTGCTCGAAGCCCTGGTGGCCGGGTTGCCGGTGCTGGTCTCGGCCGTGTGTGGGTATGCCCATTACATCGCCGAGGCCGATGCCGGCCTGGTGTTGGACGAACCGTTCGACCAGGCGCAATTGACGCAGTACCTGACCGGCATGTTGAACGACGCTCAAGCACGGGCGGCCTGGAGCCGCAACGGTCTGGCCTTCGCTGAGACGGCCGACCTCTACAGCATGCCGCAGCACGCGGCGGATGTGATTCTGGCGGAGCACGCTTAATGAAGTTGATGCTGGCTGAACCGTTCAAGAGCCTTTGGGCCGGACGCGATGCGTTCACCGAAGTCGAAGGCTTGCAGGGCGAGGTTTACCGTGAGCTGGAAGCGCGCCGGACCTTGCGCACTGAAGTGAACGGCAATGGCTTTTTCGTGAAGATCCACCGTGGCATCGGCTGGGGCGAGATCGTCAAGAACCTGGTCACCGCCAAGCTGCCGGTGCTGGGCGCGGGCCAGGAGTGGCAGGCCATCGAGCGCCTGCAGGAAGTCGGCGTGCCGACCATGACGGCGGTTGCGTATGGCGAGAAGGGCAGCAACCCGGCGGATCAGCATTCGTTTATCGTCACCGAAGAGCTGGCGCCCACCGTCAGCCTCGAAGACTTCAGCATCGACTGGATCAAGNANCCACCCGAGCCGCGCCTCAAGCGCGCGCTGATCGCTGAAGTNGCGCGCATGACCGGCATGATGCATCGCGCCGGGGTCAACCACCGCGACTGCTACATCTGCCACTTCCTGCTGCACACCGATAAACCGGTGACGCCTGACGACTTCAAACTCTCGGTGATCGACCTGCACCGTGCCCAGACCCGCCCGGCGATCACCCAGCGCTGGCGCAACAAGGATCTGGCGGCGCTGTACTTTTCAGCCTTGGACATCGGTCTGACCCAGCGCGACAAGCTGCGATTCCTCAAGGACTATTTTCAGCAGCCGCTGCGCCAGGTTCTGGCTGAAGAAGCGTCGCTGCTTGCCTGGCTTGAAGGCAAGGCCAACAAACTCTACGACCGTAAACAGCGATACGGGGATGCGCTCTGATGCCGGGTTGGAAACTGGAACCTGAATACAGCGACCTGGCGGAAGATTTTGGCAGCCTGGAAGCGGTGTTCGCGCTTCAAGGCGAACGCTTGACCCGCGACCTGTTGTCCGAAGTCATCCGCGTCAATCGCAACGGCGTCAATTATTACGTCAAGCGTTACGTAGGTGCCGGTAAAGGCCTGCGCCGCTACCTGGGCAAGCCGCGGGTGAAGTCCGAATGGCAGAACCTCAAGCGCTTCGCCAGGTGGGGNATTCCTACCGCCGACGTGGTTGCCTGGGGACTGGAGCGGCGCGGCGCGGCGTATGCCCGTGGCGCGATGATCACCCGTGAACTGCCCAACACCGAAGACTTGTCGGCCCTCGCCGACCGCCACGATCCCAAGTTGGCGGACCGCGCCTGGGTCGACACGGTCAGTCGTCAGTTGGCCGGTTATACCCGGACCATGCACGACAACCGTTTCACCCATAACGATTTGAAGTGGCGCAACCTGTTGGTCGACGATCATCAGACCCTGTACCTGATCGATTGCCCCAACGGTGATTTCTGGCGCGGGTTCTGGCTCAAGTACCGTATTACCAAAGACCTGGCCTGCCTGGACAAAGTCGCCAAGTATCACTTGTCGGCTACCCAGCGCCTGCGCTTTTACCTGCAATACCGCCAACGTGACCGGCTGAATGCCGACGACAAAAAACGCATCCGGCACGTGGTGAGATTTTTCGAGGGACGCGAATGACTGATTTTCTGGCCGCTGAAGACCGTGCGCTACTTGAGCGTCATGGCCTCGGCACGTTCGACGCACTGTGGGCCAAGCAGCTCGACGCGGTGGATGAACCCAATACCGTCGGTGGCGGCTGGAGCAGCGTGTTTCGCCTGGAGCTTGAAGGTCAGGGCTACTACCTCAAGCGCCAGAGCAATTACCTGACGCGTACCCTTCATGCGCCGTTTGGCGAACCGAGTTTTGCCCGCGAGTTTCGCAACATCAGTCGTTATCAGAAGCTGGGTATTCCAGCGCTGAAAGCGGCATTTTTTGGTGAGCGCAAAGTCGACGGGGAAGTACGGGCGATTCTGTTGACGCGCGCGCTGGACGGTTGGGATGACCTGGATTCGCTGTTGCAGCGCTGGTCGGACCTGAGCGAAGCGCAACACACGGCCATTATGAAATCCTGTGGCGAACTGGCGCGGCACCTGCACGGCGTGCGTCAGCTTCATGGTTGCTTCTACCCCAAGCACATTTTTCTGCAGGCCACAGGCACAGGGTATGCCGCGCAGTTGATCGACCTGGAGAAAACCCGCCCGTTGCTGTTCGGCAGGCGCGACCGGGTCAAGGACCTGGAACCGTTGCTGCGCCGTGCGCCAGAATGGACTGAAGCGCAGTTGCGCCAGTTGCTGGCAGTTTATGTGGATCAGCCACCGGACAGTTCGCTGGTGGACAGTTGGGTTTCGCGCCTGGCCGCGCGACGCAGTCACAAGGAGGCGCGCTGATGCGCTTGTCCGAACTGAAAGGCGCCGGCCGCAGTCCGAGGCTGCCGATGAGCATTTCACTGGCCGATGCCGCCGGATCTGCCGAGTTGCAGTTGCTGAGCCTGTTGCGCGTGTTGCCGGGGCAGCGTTATGTCGGCGCTGGCGTGTGGCGCGGCCGGCCGGTGCTGGCCAAGCTGTTGGTCGGCAGCAAGGCGGCGCGGCATTTTCAGCGTGAACTGGACGGCGTGCGCTTGCTCGCCGATCAAGGGCTGACCACGCCGCAGCTGCTGGCCGACGGCNTGNANGAAGGCGAGGGCGGCTGGCTGCTGTTCGATTTCCTTGAGGGCGCCGAGAGCCTGGGGGATACCTGGAAAAAAGTCGAACACCTGCCGGTGCTGGCGGATATGCAAGGGGCCGTGCTGGCCGAGGCGTTGGGCGCTATCGGCCAAATGCATCGCAAGGGGCTCTGGCAGGAAGACCTGCACCTGGACAACCTCCTGCGTCAGCGTGGCCGGTTGTACCTGATCGATGGCGGCGGCGTCTGCGCTGAAACCCCGGGCCAGCCGCTGTCACGGCAGAAAGTCCTGGAAAACCTCGGCGTGTTTTTCGCCCAGTTGCCCAAGTCGCTGGAACCGTTCACCGAAGAACTGCTGGTGTATTACCTGTTGAGTAACGGCGAACACGCGCTGCCGATGGAAGCATTGCAGAAGCAGATCGACAAGGTTCGCAGCTGGCGCTTGAAGGACTACCTGATCAAGGTGGGCCGCGAGTGTTCGTTGTTCAGCGTCCAGCGCGGGGCTTTTGGCTTGCGGGCTATTCGTCGCGAGGAAGAGCCTGCGATGCTGCCGGTGCTGGAACAGGCCGATGCCTTGCTTGACCAGGGCCACCTGTACAAAACCGGTGGTGCGGCGAGTGTAGGAAAAGTCGAGGTTGATGGTCGGCCGCTGGTGATCAAGCGCTACAACATCAAGGGATTCGCCCATTGGCTCAAACGCTTCTGGCGCCCGAGCCGTGCCTGGCACTCGTGGCGCGAAGGCAATCGCCTCGCGTTCCTCGGCATCGCCACGCCCAAACCGCTGGCGTTGCTGGAGAAGCGCTTTTTCTGGCTGCGCAGCCGGGCTTATCTGGTCACCGAATACTTGCCGGGGCCGGACATCATCGAGCGCTTCGCCCCGTATGTTGAGAACGGTGATGCGCCCGAGGCTGAATTGCTGGCACTGGATCATTTGTTTGCCGAGTTGATCCGCGAGCGAATCAGTCATGGGGATTTCAAGGGTCATAACCTGTTCTGGCAACAGGATCGCTGGGCGCTGATCGATCTGGATTCGATGTGTCAGCATGGCTCGGTGGGGAGCTTTGCCCCAGCATATGCACGGGACCGGGCGCGGTTCATGCGTAACTGGCCCGAGAGCAGCGCGCTGTATCAGGTCATCGACCAGCGTCTGCCCAAAGGCATTTCTGGCGTCGCCTGAATCGCCATCGCGAGCAAGCTCGCTCCCACAAGGGTGTTAGCAAGCTCGCTCCCACAAGGGTGTTATGCACGACGCAGATCCGATTTGGGAGCGAGCTTGCTCGCGATGGGGCCATACCTGCCCATCGAGATCTAGGGGACAAGTTCTTGTGAACTATCCTACATGATCCCCAGACCCCATGAACTGTGCCCTGAAGAGCCGCGATGCTAGTTTGCCTGACGTTCACGGAGGGCAAATCTTGACCATAAAAACGGCTGTTGCAATCGGTACTTTCTCACTGGCTTTATCGGGTTGCGGGACCGCACTGACGGTGCTGCAAGATGACGAAGACGCCGCTCGCGGCCTGCGAAAACAAAAAACCTACTGCCAGTCCATCCCCCGCATGTACAGTGGTCTGGCCTACGACTTCTGCATCTTGAATGCCCCGCCAGATCCCACCGGCTTCCTCGTCCCCTTCGTATTGCTGGACCTGACCCTGTCAGGGGTCATGGACACCGTTTCCTTGCCCTATACGATTTACCGCCAGGCCACCGACGGCAACCTCGGTATTTACTGGTGGGCAGGCCGCGGATAAGCGGGATGCCACGCTTTCGTCCAGGAGGGGTAATAAGCGCTGGGTCATTCCCGTCATGTTTACGCTATAAGCCCCGATGAACTCACCGAGGCTATAGCGCCGACCGGGATCTCCCAGTCCATTTGAGCAGGTGGGCAGGCCGCGGATAAGCGGGATGCCACGCTTTCGTCCAGGAGGGGTAATAAGCGCTGGGTCATTCCCGTCATGTTTACGCTATAATCCCGCCCTTTAGCTGTCTCTCGCCCCTTGCGAGGGGCACATTAATTTTTGAGGCGCANCCCGCCTGTATGCAGACTAAAAGAGGCTAGACCCCTGTGGCATTGACGATTCTTGGCCTGTCCGGCGCCCTTAGCCATGATCCTTCCGCAGCGTTGTATATCGACGGCAAGCTGATCGCGGCCGCCGAAGAAGAGCGCTTCGTACGCGACAAACATGCAAAGAACCGCATGCCTTACGAATCGGCGAAGTTCTGCCTGGAACAAGCCGGCATCAAGCCTTCCGACGTTGACGTGGTGGCGATTCCCTTCGCGCCGATCAGCCTGTTCGGCGAGGCGCGCTGGCACTATGCCAAGCGTTACTGGTACGCCCCGGACCGCGCGCTCGACGCGATCCTGATGGGCAACCGTCGCTACAAGCGCTATCGCAACAAGATCGTCTGGTGCCTGGAGCAACTGGGCTTCGATCCGAAAAAAATCAAGATCGAGCCGGTTGAACACCACCTGGCCCATGCTTCCAGCGCCTACCACTGCTCGGGCTTCCAGGAAAAAACCGCGATCCTGGGCATCGACGGCAAGGGTGAGTACGCCACCACGTTCTTCGGCTACGGCGAAAACGGCAAGATCCACAAGATCAAGGAATTCTACGACCCGGACTCCCTGGGTGGCCTGTATGGCGCGATTACCGAGTTCCTCGGTTTCGAGATGCTCGACGGCGAGTTCAAGGTCATGGGCATGGCGCCATATGGCGATGCCAGCAAGTATGATTTCTCGCGCCTGGCCTCGTTTGAAAACGGCGAGCTGGTGATCAACACCGACTACGCCAACGTCATCGGTCTGCGCCGTTATAAAGAGAAGGGCAAGGGTTTCTACTTCTCGCCAAAACTGATCGAGTGGCTGGGTCCCAAGCGCGAAGGCGACATCGCCGACGAGCCTTACATCCACTACGCGGCCAGCATGCAAGCGCTGTTCGAAAAGCTGGCCCTGCAGATGATCGACTACTACCTGGGCGACGTGCTCAAGGAAACCGGCAAGCTGGCCTACGCCGGCGGTTGTGCATTGAACGTCAAGCTCAACCAGAAAATCATNGCTCGTGACGACGTCAAAGAGCTGTTCGTGCAGCCGGCGTCCGGCGATGCCGGCACCGCGGTTGGCGCGGCGGCCTATGTGTCCCACGCCCGTGGTGTACCGGTAGAGAAGATGGAACACGTCTATCTCGGCCCGTCCTACAGCAACGAAGACGTGATCGCTGCGTGCGCCAAACACGAAAGCAAGCCGGTGTGGCGCAAGATCGAAAACATGCCCAAGCGCATCGCCAAGATCATGGTCGACGGTAACCCGGTGGCCTGGTTCCAGGGCCGCATGGAGTTTGGCCCGCGTGCATTGGGCGGTCGTTCGATCATCGGTTGCCCGAGCGCCACCGGCGTGGCTGACCGCATCAACCACCAGATCAAGTTCCGCGAGCGCTGGAGGCCTTTCTGCCCGTCGATGCTCGACACCGTGGCCCCGCAGATGATCAAGGTCGATCACCCGGCGCCGTTCATGACCTTCACGTTTGAAGTGTCGGAAGAGTGGAAAACCCGCGTACCGGAAGTGGTCCATGAAGATGGCACCTCCCGCGCCCAGGTGCTCAAGCGCGAATACAACCCGCGCTACTACGACATGATGAAAGAGCTGGAAGTGCTGACCGGTAACGGCGTGTCGCTGAACACCTCGCTCAACCGCCGTGGCGAAGCGATGATCTGCTCGCCGACCGACGCGCTGAACATGTTCTTCGGCTCCGACCTGCAATACCTGATCATGGAAGACATCCTGGTCGTCAAAGACGGCGTGGACCCTTATGACTCGGTCGGCTGAGCGCCACGTCCTGCAGTTCTGCCACGGCTATGACGGGCCGTTTCTGGACTGCGCGCGGCAGTACGCCAGTTTGTTCGCAGGCACCGGCTANCGAGTGACCACGGTGTTTTTGACCGGGGCTGCCGATGCTGAAGTTGCCGCGGGCTGCGCTTCCGATGAAGTGTTGTTCATGGAGTTCAGCTCCAAGGCCATTCGTGGCCTGAAGCTGGGCGCCATCCGTGAGTTGCGCAAGATCGCCGCCTCGCGCAATTTCAGTTTCTGCATTGCCCACCGCTTCAAGCCGATCTACATCGCCTTGCTCGGCACCTCGCTGCCGGTGATTGGCGTGCATCACGCGTTTGGCGATTACAAACGCGGCACCCGCAAACTCTTCGCGCATATTTTCAGCAAGCGCCTGAGCCTGCTCGGTGTGTCCGATGCGGTGCGTGACGACATGCGCCGTTGCCTGCCGAAATGGCCGGCCGGGCGGATTCAGACGCTCTATAACCGTGTCGATGTGCTGGCGTTGCAGACCAGCCAGGTATCGGTCCGTGAGGCCCGGGAAACCCTCGGTCTGTCGGCGGATGCCTGGATTGTCGGCAACGTCGGGCGGCTGCACCCAGACAAAGACCAGGCCACGCTGCTGCACGGATTTGCCGAGGCATTGCCGGGCTTGCCGGGCAACAGCCAACTGGTGATCCTCGGTAGTGGTCGCCTGGAAGAGGACCTCAAGGCCCTGGCCCGGGAACTGGGTATCGGCGACCGCGTGCTGTTCCTCGGCCAGGTGCCGGACGCCCGTCGNTACTTCCGAGCCTTCGATGTGTTTGCCTTGAGCTCTGATCACGAACCCTTCGGCATGGTGCTGCTTGAAGCCATGGCTGCCGGCGTGCCGTTGCTTGCCACTGCGTGTGGCGGGGCGAAGGAAGTGGTCGAGGGCGTCGGTATTCTGTTCCCGCTGGGCGATGCCGAACACTTGGCCCAAGGGCTGCAACATCTGGCTGCGATGGACGACCAGCAGCGTCACCAGTGCGCCGAGCTGATGCTCGATCGCCTACGTGAGCGTTTCTCCGACCGCGCGGTACGCGATGCTTTCTGGCATTTGCCGCATGTCACCGAACTGGCACCGAGGGGCTGATGCTCAACCGATTTCAAGGCTGGCGTGAACGGGGCTGGGCGGTGGTCGACGCCTCGACTTATGCACAAGCCTGGCAACGTTTTGGCGGCAGCGTCGCGACCCATCCTCTGGTAGTTGAACGCCTGGCACAGTTGGCCGACATCCCGGTGCGTTACCTGGCCTGGGAGCAAAACGGTGAAGTGAAAGCCGCCATCCCGACCTGGGGCCGCGACCTGGCACTGTCTAAAGACGTACTCAAGCGCCGTGGTAAAAAAGGCCTGTTCGACCTCGGTAATGCCGAGTTGATCCTGCCGGCCGCCGTTGATGCGCACGCGCCGCTGCGCCACCGCGGACGTTATTTGTCGGCGCTCAGTGAAGGCCGTTTCACCGACATCAAGTTGCAGGCCGAGCAACTGGCCATGGCGCGTACCCCGGAAGAGTTGTCGAAGAAGTTTCGTTATAACCAACGCCGCGAGTTGCGCCTGCTGGAAGAGGCGGGCGGTGTGGTGCGGCCGGTGCAGGTGTTCTCCAGCGCAGAGCTGTCGGCGATCTACTGCGACCTGTTTCAGCGCCGCTGGGGCTTTCCCGCCACAGGCGCCGAACGCATGGCACAGGTGATCGAGCTGCTGCGTGAGTGGCTGATCGGTTCGGTGATTTTCCTCAACGATGCGCCGATCGCCATTCAGTTGGTCTACCGCGTCGAAGCGCCGCAGTGGATCAGTGTCGAGTACATCAATGGCGGCGTGGACCCCGAAACCCGCGCCTTCAGCCCGGGCAGTGTATTGAGTTTCCTCAACACCCAAAGTGCCTGGGAACATGCGCGGGCCCTGGATAAACCCTTGCGGTTTTCCTTCGGTCGCGCCGACCGAGAATACAAGGACCGCTGGTGCAATCCCGTGCCGGTCTTCACCGTGTGAGTGAGCCCATGAGCCGCAAACAGCAACTGCTCAAGCGCCATCGGCGCAACAAACGGATCGGCCTGTTGATCGCGCTGGTGCTGTTGATTGCCATCGGCGTGCTGGTGGCATGGTGGTTGCCGCTGGTGCTTGCGGTGCTGGGCTGGATTGCCCACGAGGCATGGTTCGCCGACCATTTGTTTTATTCGCCGAAAGACGATTACCACTACAGCTTCCCGCCCTACACCCCACAGCCCAAGGTGCATCTGGACGGTGAGCGTCTGCGCCTGGACGAAGGTGTGATGCTGGTCAACGACGCAACGCTGGTGTTGGCGTTGCGGGTAAAAAGCACGTGGCTGGGGCGCTTTATCGACCCGATGGTCGAGTTGCTGGGTGGCGACAACCCGGACCGACAAACCTTTGAGCGCGGTGTGAATGGCCTGCGTTACCTGAACCTCAGTGGTCAGGCGCAAGTGCTGTCGCGGGGCGAGTTGCGCCTGCACGGACGCTTCTGCCGCTTGCTCGGTGAGCCGGTGCTGTGGGCGCTGGAGCAACCGGATTACCGCCGCCAGCGGGTGATGGTGATCGCGCCTCACGCCGACGACGCTGAATTGGCCGCCTATGGTTTGTACAGTCAGGCCGATGAAGCCTGGATCGTCACCCTCACGGCCGGCGAGATTGAAGCCGAGCACTATCAGCAAATGGGCTTGGGCAAGCCTGAGGCGGCACGGCTCAAGGGCCGTTTGCGCGCCTGGGACAGCATCGCTGTGCCGCGTTGGGCCGGGGTGCCGCAAGAACACTCCGTGCAGCTGGGTTATTTCTGCCTGCAACTGGCGGCGATGCAAGCCGCGCCAGCGCAGCCGATGGGTTCCCGTGAAGCCGAGTTGAGCGACACCCGCGTCTATCGCCAGTTGAATCCGTTTGCCCTGCCGGGCGACATCGATGGCGCACCGACCTGGAACAACCTGCTGGCCGATCTGCGTGAGCTGTTGTTGCGCGCACGCCCAGAAGTGATCGTGCTGCCGCACCCGACGCTCGATCCGCACCCCGATCATCTCAGCGCCCAGCAAGCGGTTCTCGAAGCCTTGAAAGGCCTTGAATGGCAGCCGACCACGTTGCTCGGCTACGCCAATCATCTGCACGATAACGATCGCTGGCCGATGGGCGACTCGGGAACCGGTACGGCGCTTCCCCCGGCTTTCGATTCGACCAGCCTGCTGGTTCCCTATTGCCTTGTGCTTTCTGCGGCGCAGCAGCGTGACAAGGCCATGGCGTTGGGAATGATGCACGACTTGCAGCCCCGGGCACCTTTCAAGCGGCGTTTGCGCCGCGTGTTGCAGCGTCTGTTGGCGGGGCGCTCCGGCTCACCCTACGGTGAAAACGAATTTTTTCGCAAGGCTGTGCGTCGCCATGAACTGTTCTGGCGTTTGTAAGTAAGTGACTCTNCTGGACAGCAGAAATGAAGCACTTCGCTGTCTAGCATGGCCGCGTCTTAAACCACTGCAGTGATTCTTCTGTGATCAACCCACGCCCGCGCATTGTTTTTCTGATTCCGTATTTCGGCCAATGGCCGTTCTGGATGCCGTTTTTCCTGGAAAGTTGTCGTCGCAATGCCGATATCGACTGGTTGCTGTTCAGCGATTGCGGCACGCCCGATAACCTGCCACCCAACGTCACCGTCGAGTTCATGACGTTCAGCGAATACTGCGGGTTGGTGTCAAAACGGCTGGGCATCAACTTTGCGCCCCAGGCGCCGTACAAGCTGTGTGATATCAAGCCAGCGCTGGGGCACATTCATGCTGACCGCCTCAATGGCTACGATTTCTGGGCGTTTGGCGACCTCGACCTGATCTATGGCAACCTGCGCGAATACTTCACTGCTGATCGGTTGGCCGGCTATGACCTGTTCTCGACCCATGAGCGGCGGGTGGCCGGCCATTTGTGCCTGATGCGCAATACCGCCAGAAAGCGCCAAGTGTTCATGCAGATCAAGGATTGGGAAGCGCGCTTCACTGATCAGGAGCATCATGCCCTGGATGAAGGCGCGTTCAGCAGGATTTTCCTGTGGCGCAAGAATTTTCCGAAGCCGCTGTTCGAGCTGGTAGGCAAGCTCAACCCGTGGCGTCGGCGCAGTGAATTCACCGAGGCGTTCAGTACGCCGGGTGGTGCGATCAAATGGCACGACGGCAGTGATCGCTTCCCGCATCAATGGTTCTGGAATAATGGTCGCCTGACCAACGACAGGGATGGCGGTCGGGAATTTCCGTATTTCCATTTTGTCTGCTGGAAGCGTAATCAGTGGCCGTTGCTGCCGGCGCCAGACGCCGCGTACATCGAGACGCTGGCCGCTGAAAAAACCTGGGTTGTTGATGCCACAGGTTTCCATCGAGGAGAGTTATGAGTCGGCGTCTCAAGGTCCTGCAATTGCAGCCTGACTACAATGTTAAATCCCATGATTTTGCCGACCTGGCCGAACAGATCGTCAAGGCATTGCCTGCGGACCGCTATGAAGTCACCGCCGCCTTTTTGCGTGGCCGGCCTGGGCCTGCGGACCCGGTCAGTCGCGCCGCCACGTCCGTTTACTTTGAGTTTTCCGACAAGTCGCTCAAGGGCTTGAGACTTCGCGCCATGTGGCGGCTGTATCAGTTTTGCCGCAAGGAAAAGTTTGACGTCGTGGTGTGCAACCGCTTCAAGCCGGTCAACATGATGTTGCAGCTGAACCGTTGGTTGAAGATCCCGTTGTGCATCGGCATCTCCCACGGCTTTGGCGAGTACGACCGCCTTTACCGACGCAAGCAGGCCCAGCGCTGGATCGACGAGCACTGGCGTTTTGTCGGCGTGTCGCCAGCGGTCAAGCAGTACCTGCTGGACTGCAAGTGCGGGTTTACCGACCGCAATACCTACGCCATTACCAATGCCATCGACATCGAGCAGGCCGAAGGCTTGCAGCATTCGCGTGAACGCGCGCGCGAGTTGCTGGGCATCGACCCTTCGGTTCGGTTGATCGGCGCCTTGGGGCGACTGGTGCCGGTGAAGGGCCACACCTATTTGTTGCAGGCATTTGCGGCGCTTAAAGACCGATACCCTTCGGCGCAGCTCGCCATCATTGGTGCCGGGCGCGAAGAGTCCAACCTGGCCGCGCAAATCAACAGCCTTGGTCTGGCGGGTCGTGTGCATTTGCTGGGCTTCAAGGAAAATGCCCTGCAATACGTACGCGCCTTTGATATCTGGGCGATGCCTTCGCTGGCAGAAGGCTTGGGCCTGGCATTGCTGGAAGGCATGAGCGGTCGCCTGCCAGTGATCGCCTCAAGCGTACCGGCCATGCTGCCGCTGATTGAAGGCGCGGGTGGCCTGGCCGTGGAGCCGGCCAACGTGCCCGAGCTGACCCAGGCGCTGGACACCTACCTGGCGCTGTCCGATGAAGCGCTCGCGCAGAAAGGCGAGCAGGCTTATCAGTACCTTCAGGCGCAGCACGACATTGAGGTGTTCCGCCAGGAATACCTGGAACTGATTGATTCAGGATTGGCTCAAGCACGCAGGAACAATGTATGAACCAGAGTCAGCCCTTGGTCACGGTGATCATCGCGTCTTACAACCATGCGCCCTACATTGAGGAAAGCATCCTCAGTGTCCTGAACCAGACGTATCCCAACATCGAGCTGTTGGTGATTGACGATGGGTCGACAGACGACAGTGTCGAGCGCATTCGTCGATTGCAGGAACACCATGCCTTCGACTTTCGTGTCCAGCAGAATCAAGGGCTGACCAATACGCTCAATGGCGCGATTGCCCGCTCTCAAGGCCCGCTGATTGTGCCGTTCGGCTCCGACGACATCATGTTGCCGGAGCGCATAGCGACCCAGGTGGCCTATATGGATGGCAAGCCTGAGGTGGGTATCTGTGCCGGTAATATCGAGCTGATCGACTCCAACGGCGAGCTGTTTCCCGAGAAGCGCCAGCGCCGGGATGTGCCTTTTCGGCGCCTGGACTTCGACGATATGTTTCTGGAGCGCAAACCCTACCCGCCAGCGCCCACGCTGATGATCCGGCGCGAGGCGCTGGAAAAGGTCGGTGGGTTCGACCCGCAGATTCGCCTGGAAGACTTGTTGATCGAGCTGAAGATTACCCGCGCCGGGTACTTCATCGACGGTTTGAACGTGGTGATGGCGCGCTACCGCAAGCACGCTACCAACTCGTACAAGAATCATCGATTCATGATCGACAACATCCTGCGTTCCTACGCGCTGTTCAGTGACCACCCGCAATATGACGAGGTGCGTTACAAGTTCCTAAGCTCCATGTTCCTCAAGACGTCCAATCGCAATCGTGCATTGGCGCGAGAGCTGTTGGCGCAGATCCCGTTTGGTGCCTGGAACAAGAAAACCTGGCGCGGCCTTGGCCGACTGTACTTTTCCCCGCTGGAAAAAGACTGATACCGCGTGAGTGCGCCCCGTTTCAGGGGCGCACCGGGCTCGCCTTCAGGTGGCAGGGCGAGCGAGTGTGAGGACCTGCTCGCGGATGGGGGCTGATCGCTTCAGCGAGCGACCTTCTCCGTTAGGCTCTTTTCGGCCTTTTTGCCTTGGCGCAGCCACTGCAAGAGTTTGCGGCCGGCCGACATGCCTGGCTTTTCTATGTACAAGAACGTCAGGCTACTGATGACAATCAGCAGGCACGTGCATACGGCCAGCAGCGACAGATAGGTCCAGGTGTCACGAGCGTCCAGGTCCATCACGAGCGGCAGGCGTTGCACCATCACCCAAAGCACGAACCCGTGCAGCAAATAGGTGCTGTAGCTGATTTCCCCGAGCCAGCGGATGCTGCGCGGCTTGAGAGCGCCGAACAGTGTGTTTCCAGAGGCCACGATGACAAAAAACAGGGAAAGCAGCAGCAGTGGCAGCAGGTTGAACGCGCGGTTGAATGCCGTAAAGGCAATCGCCAGCGCCAGCAACGCGATAATCCCCGCCTGTCGCGTCTGACCCCAGGCCATCAAGTGTGGGCGGCGTATCCAGTACGCCGCACCAATGCCGCCCAGGAAACTCGCCAGAAAGTGCTTCTTCAGTGAGTGCTCCCACCCGACCAATTGGTACAGCGCGTAAATGCCGATCAGGCACAGCACCACTTGCAGCCAGCTGCCGCGATAAATGAAGACCATGCCGGCCAATGGCAGCGCCAGATAGAAAAACACCTCGTAGCCCAGGGTCCAGGTGACGTTGGAGATCAGCATGCCGGTTTGGTGGTACTGGTTGACGTCCGGCCGGTCGAACGTCAGCCAGGCCAGTATCTGCCCGGCCAGTCGGATGCCGGGGTCCTTGAGTTCCCAGTTCTGCAGATAGAACACCGTGACAAATACAATCAGCATCAACGGCAGGTACAACGGGTAGAGGCGAAACACCCGAGAGACTGCGAAGGCCAGCCAGTCGTGTTGACGTCCCTGAGTGAGCAATCGGTTCCAGAACAGAAAACCGGTGATCATGAAAAACAGCGCGACGCTTCCCTGGCCCAGCTGCGAGTAGAAGTTGCTTGGCGGAAATTCGATAACGCCGGTGCGCAGGAAGATCCAGGTGATGACCGAATGGTGCACGAACACACCAAACGCCAGATAGCCGCGTAGTCCGTCAATGCTGGCATAGCGGCTTTCGCCGGAATGCTCCAGGTGACGGGTGATTTTCGGAACGGCGCGCAACAACAGGGCGGCGGTCACGATGGCCAGCAGGTAGGCTACCAGCGCAATGAACGGATTGGTTTCAGTCATCATTGAGTCCGAGCCGGGGAACTCCCGGCCAGCACTTGCCTGTGCAGGTTATCGACAGCGGATTTCGACGCCATCATGGCGTATCCCTGGAGCAGTGCTTCGAAATGGTCTTCAAACAGCCAGCGCTTATCCACCGTGTAGCGCTGCATATGGCGCAGATTACGCTGACGCAGGGACAGGCTCAGCGACGAAGGATAGATGCGCATGTCTGCCACGTCAATCAGGCCGAACTCACCGTCTTCCAAGAGCAGCACATTGCCCAAATGCAGGGAGCGGAAGTACACACCGCGCTCGTGCAACTGAGCCATAAACCGGCCGAACCGTTCAATCAGCGATTCACGCAGGCTGCTGTCCAGGCTTTGCAGGGCCTGACGCAGCGTCAGGCCGGGCAGCGGCCGATAGTGCACGGCGCTGCTGCCATCCTGCAGGTAATACAGATCAAGGATGGCCGGTGATGCAATGCCTAGCCGTCGCAGTTGTTCGCTGTTGCTGACAAAGCGTTCCGAATAGGGGTTGAACATGCCGGAGGTGTACCAGCGGCGGGCCCGGAACAGCTTGAGGAAGCTACCATCCTGCAGGCGCAGGACTTTCGGCCCAAGACCATCTTCCTCGATGACATCAGCGCCGCTGCGCAGTGCTTCAAACGCCTGCTGCTTGGGCGTTTGCACCGGAATGCGCAGCAGGCTGCCACGACGTTTGGCGATGCTCAGGCCGGCGATCAGGGCCAGGGGGATCCACAGCAGGAACCAGTGCTCCTTGGGCCGCGACAGGATGCCACCGCCTTCGGTCAGGCCGGCGCCGATGCCGTAGGCCAGCAGGGCGGAAGTCATTAGGAACAGCGGCTGTGCCCGCTCTTTAAAGCCTTTGTACAGGCCCCAGCCAAGCATGAAGATCCACGGGATAAAGCCGATGATGCCGACGTAATAGAGCACGCCGAGCGCAAAGCTGTGGGGTTCCATCAGCTCGACACCGCCCACGGGGTCGATGGCCAGGTCCGCGTTATAGCCATGACCGATCCACGGGTGATCAGCAATTTTGTTCAGGGCCAACTGCCAGATTTCAAAGCGATAGGAGTCGCCGCGTTCGATGATCATCTGCGAGAACAGTACGGTCACCGTTGCCCCACTGATGAGCAGCGCGCCGAGCAAGACCACGGACCTGCGACCCCAACAAATGAAACTCAGCCACAGTGACGCCAACGTCAGTGCAACCAGAGGCGTTCTTGACCCCGTTTCAAGCACCGCAGCGAACATGATGGCCATCGCCGGGATGCTCAGCCAGAGCACTTTCCGGCACTTGCAGGTCATGCTCAAACTCAGCCAGTACGCGCAAAAAAAGCCGAAGATGTGAGAACTGAGCAAAGGATTGTCGAACGCGCCGCCACCTATCAGCCGCAGCCCGGGCTCGTAGACTCGAGCAAAGAGGCATAAGTAGTAAGCCGTGCCGATCAGGGCGACCATCGAGGCGCTGAACAACAGCGGCTGAACGATTTCACTGCGATAACGCACCAGCAAGTAACAGCCTGCAAACAACAACAATGTATGCAGTGGCGGCTTGAACTGACCGATGCTTTTGTTTTCAGGGCCCCAGCACAAACTCACCAGCGCCCAGGCTGCGAACACCAGCACTGCGACGAAGATCGGTTCGCGCAGCAATTCCTTGAATTCACGGGGCCGCAAGCAAAGGGCAATCAGCGCTGGAATGCTGAACAGGCCATAAAAAAGCTTGTGATGCAGACTTCGTCCCGGCAGGAAAAACAGCGCGCACAAAAGCAAAAAGTAGCCGACCGGAAGAATCCAGAGGCAAATGAAATCGAAGACTCGATTGGATACGCTATTGAGGCGCTTGGAGTGCATACAGAAAAGCCATTCCAGAATTGAGAAAGCCGACCATCTTAAAGTAGTCGCTATGTAATGTCGTCGGTTGGATCCAACCGGGCCGTGGGTTATACCGGGTGCAAGTACAACAGAGAAGCTGTGCTAAAGTCAGCCTCCTTTTTCAAAACGCCGCGTGATATGACCGACTCCAGTCCGAGCGCAAGCCCTTCGAGCTTGAAAATATACTTCCGCCTGCTCATGTACGTTAAGCCCTATGCCGGCTTGTTCGCGCTGAGTATCGTTGGATTTCTGATTTTCGCGTCGACCCAGCCCATGCTGGGGTACATCCTCAAGTACTTCGTCGACGGCCTATCCAACCCGGAAGCGGTGCTGTTCCCCAACGTACCGTTCCTGCGCGACCTGCAATTGCTGCAAGCCGTGCCTTTATTGATCATTCTGATCGCGGCCTGGCAGGGCCTGGGTTCGTTCCTGGGCAACTACTATCTTGCGAAGGTTTCGCTGGGTCTGGTGCATGACTTGCGTGTCGAGCTATTCAATAACCTGCTGACGCTGCCCAACCGCTACTTCGATAACCACAACTCCGGGCATCTGATTTCCCGCATCACCTTTAACGTGACCATGGTCACGGGTGCGGCGACCGATGCCATCAAGGTGGTGATTCGCGAAGGCATGACGGTGATCTTCCTGTTTGCCTCACTGCTGTTCATGAACTGGCGCTTGACGCTGGTGATGATCGCCATCCTGCCGCTGATTGCGGTGATGGTCAGCACGGCCAGCAAGAAATTCCGCAAGCAGAGCAAGAAGATCCAGGTGGCCATGGGCGACGTGACCCACGTGGCTTCCGAAACCATCCAGGGCTACCGCGTGGTGCGCAGCTTCGGCGGCGAAGTCTACGAAGAGAAGCGCTTCTTCAAGGCCAGCCAGGGCAACACCGACAAGCAGCTGCGCATGACCCGCACCGGGGCGATCTACACGCCGTTGCTGCAACTGGTGATCTACACCGCCATGGCCGTGCTGATGTTCCTGGTGCTTTACCTTCGCGGCGATGCGTCTGCTGGCGACATGGTTGCCTACATCACCTTGGCCGGCCTGTTACCCAAGCCCATCCGTCAACTCTCGGAAGTCAGCTCGACCATCCAGAAAGGCGTGGCGGGTGCTGAAAGCATTTTCGAACAGTTGGACGAAGAGAAGGAAGTCGACCGCGGCACCGTCGAACGCGACAAGGTCAGCGGCCGCCTGGACGTACGTAACCTGAACTTCACCTACCCCGGCACCGAACGTGANGTCCTGAAAAATATCAGTTTCACCGCAGCGCCGGGGCAGATGATCGCGNTGGTGGGNCGCTCCGGCAGCGGCAAGTCGACCCTGGCCAGCCTGATCCCGCGGTTCTACCACCATGAAAGCGGCGAAATCCTGCTCGACGGTGTAGAGATCGAAGATTACAAACTGCTCAACCTGCGCAAGCACATTGCCCAGGTGACCCAGCATGTCACCCTGTTCAGCGACACCGTGACCAACAACATCGCCTACGGCGACCTGGCCGGTGCGCCACGGGCAGACGTTGAAGCGGCGGCGGCGGATGCCTATGCCAAGGACTTCATCGACCAGTTGCCCAAAGGCTTCGATACCCAGGTGGGCGAAAACGGNGTGCTGCTTTCCGGTGGTCAGCGCCAGCGTCTGGCAATCGCCCGGGCGTTGCTGAAAAACGCACCACTGCTGATTCTCGACGAAGCGACGTCGGCATTGGATACGGAGTCCGAGCGGCACATTCAAGCCGCGTTGGATAAAGTCATGAAAGGCCGCACTACCTTGGTGATCGCGCACCGTCTGTCGACGATCGAGAAGGCTGACATGATCCTGGTCATGGATCACGGCGAAATCGTCGAGCGTGGCACCCATGCTCAGCTGCTGGCGCAAGGAGGCTATTACTCGCGCTTGCACGCCATGGGCCTGGACACGCCGGCTGAAAACATCGCCTCGAGATTGACACGCAGACGCTGTCGATTGCGGATACCTGCCATCGGTTATCGGGTTTATTGATCAATAAATGAGTAAAAACCCCTGTTGAATCATCCCATTGCAGCCGCCACACAAGCCCACGCCAACCCTGTGGTAATATCGCGGCCCTGTTCATTTTGTATGTGGGTTGCTCCATGAAGTTGTCCATGCCGCGATTCGATCAAGCCCCTGTCTTGGTGGTCGGCGATGTCATGCTCGACCGTTACTGGCATGGCGGTACCTCACGGATTTCCCCTGAGGCACCGGTACCGGTAGTCAAGGTCGAGCAAATCGAAGACCGTCCAGGTGGCGCTGCCAACGTTGCCCTCAATATTGCCGCCCTCGGCGCACCGGCCTCCCTGGTGGGTGTAACCGGCGACGACGAAGCCGCCGACAGCCTGGCTAACAGCCTGCGCGGTGCAGGCGTGCGCGCGCTGTTCCAGCGCATTGCCCATCAGCCGACCATCGTCAAGCTGCGGGTCATGAGCCGTCACCAGCAATTGCTGCGTATCGATTTCGAAGAACCCTTCGCCACCGACGCCCTGGCCCTGAGCGGTCAGGTTGACGCGTTGCTCGAAGGCATCAAGGTGCTGGTCCTGTCCGACTACGGCAAAGGCGCCCTGAAGAATCATCAAGTGCTTATCCAGGCCGCCAAGGCCCGCAACATCCCGGTGCTGGCCGATCCCAAGGGCAAGGACTTTTCGATTTATCGGGGCGCCAGCCTGATCACGCCAAACCTCAGCGAGTTCGAAGCCATCGTCGGCGGTTGCGCCGATGAGCACGAACTGGTGACCAAGGGCGCCGCGCTGATGGCCGACCTCGACCTAGGTGCGTTGCTGGTGACACGTGGCGAGCACGGCATGACCTTGCTGCGCCCGGATCATCCGGCGCTGCACCTGCCGGCGCGCGCGCGCGAAGTGTTCGACGTGACCGGTGCCGGCGACACGGTGATTTCCACGCTGGCGGCTGCGATTGCCGCGGGCGAAGAACTGCCCCACGCGGTGGCCCTGGCCAATCTGGCGGCGGGCATCGTGGTCGGCAAACTCGGTACAGCGGCGATCAGCGCCCCGGAACTGCGTCGTGCCATCCAGCGCGAAGAAGGTTCCGAGCGCGGTGTGCTGGGCCTTGAGCAGTTGCTGCTGGCGGTCGACGATGCGCGTGCGCATAAAGAGAGAATCGTTTTCACCAACGGCTGCTTCGACATCCTGCACGCCGGCCACGTGACCTACCTCGAGCAGGCACGCGCCCAAGGCGATCGTCTGATCGTTGCGGTCAACGACGATGCCTCTGTCAGCCGCCTGAAAGGGCCGGGTCGTCCGATCAACAGCGTCGACCGTCGCATGGCCGTACTGGCCGGTNTGGGTGCTGTGGACTGGGTGATCAGCTTCTCTGAAGGCACCCCGGAAAACCTGTTGGCCCAAGTCAAGCCGGACGTGTTGGTCAAGGGCGGAGATTACGGGATCGACCAGGTGGTCGGCGCCGACATCGTCACCGCTTACGGCGGAACCGTGAAAGTGCTGGGGCTGGTGGCAAACAGCTCGACCACCGCAATAGTCGAAAAAATCCGCAATAACTGAAAACGACGCGGTCACTGTGGCGAGGGAGCAAGCTCCCTCGCCACACAAGCACTCTTGTTCCTATCGCACTGCCTTACNGAAAAAATCCGCAATAACTGAAAACGACGCGGTCACTGTGGCGAGGGAGCAAGCTCCCTCGCCACACAAGCACTCTTGTTCCTATCGCACTGCCTTACGTGGCACGATTTTCTTCAGCAATTGCTTCGCTTTCCCACGCAACCGCGCTAAACCGGAATCCTTCCCCGGCGGGCTCAACCCCTGCTGACGTACCCAATCCTTCCAGCGAATCCGCTCATCGCGCACCAGCCAGCCTTCCTGCTGGGCAAAACTCTCTGCCAGGTACAGCCCGCGCGTACTCGCCGGGTACAGCTGATCCTTTTTCAAGGTATACAGCTCAGCCATCGGCTGGCCGTCCTGCAGTGGCATCAAATACAAATCGGGGCGCTTGCGATCGAGCCGGGCCACCAGTTGATCGCCCTCCAGTCGCTCATCCACATGGAACAGGCTAAGGGACTTGGCTTCCTTCGGCACTTCCAGGCGCAGGTCATAAATCAATTGCAGCGACGCTGTGGGCAGGTGCACGTAAGCCCGTGGGCGTTCGATCAATTGCGTGGTCGCGCAACGCACTGGCCGCGCCGAGCCGGACAACGGCGTCAGGCGAAAAGGCAACGCCTCGCGATAATGCAGCGCAGAGGAGTAGGGTGCCGGCAGCCAGGTGTCATTGAAGCGCCCGCCCAACCAGCCCTCGGGGGTTTCCAGCAGGCACTCTTCGGCAATTTCCTGAATGGCCGTATGCAGCGGCAGGTTCAACTCGTGGGCCGGCACGTAACCGGAGATCAACTTGAGCACCACATCGCCGCGGTCTTGCCGGCGCTGACGTACCAACACCCAGTAATCGCGATTCTGCCAATGCAGGGTCAGGCGCACCGAGACCCCAAGGTTGGCCAGTTCCAGCGCGAAGCGCTCAGTGTCGGGCACCGTCACCGGACGGCGACGTTGCAGGGTCTGGGAGAAATTGAGCGGCATCCCGACGCTCTGATAGCTCAAGCCTTCGGGAGTCGCTTCGACGTACAACGGCAGGGTCTTGAAGTTGCTCGGGTTCTTTCTTATGAGCGTGCGCGGCATGTCGGCTCCTGCTTAAGGCCGCGTGCGCGGCATCAGTTTCTACGTAGGACCTGGGCAACGGTCGCGACGTTGTGGGCGAGGTGCAGCGGATTGATGGTCCCGACAATAGCACTGGCAACACCCGGATGTTCAAACAACAACTCGAAGCTGGCGCGCACCGGGTCCACGCCCGGACTCAGGCAGACGTGACCGCTGGCGAGGGCTTTTTTGACCAGAATGGCTTTGCCGTGAGCAGCAGCATAGTCAATGACTGGCTTCTCGTTCTGTTCGTTCAGATTGTAGGTGACCATGGCGCAATCACCCTGTTCCAGAGCCTTCACACCGCCTTCGACAGTTTTTCCGGAAAAACCGAAGCCGCGAATCTTGCCTTCGGCCTTGAGCGCGGCGAGGGTCGCGTAGACCTCGCTGTCATTGAGAATCGCCAGGTCGTTGCCGTCGGAGTGCACCAGCACCAGATCGATAACATCCGTTTCCAGGCGTTGCAGGCTGCGCTCTACTGAACGTCGAGTGTGGGCGGCGCTGAAGTCNTGACGGGACACGCCATCGGCAAATTCTTCGCCGACCTTGCTGACAATCACCCAATCCTTGCGCTGGCCGCGTAACAGCGGGCCGAGGCGCTCTTCGCTGCGGCCATAAGCCGGGGCGGTGTCGATCAGATTGATGCCCATGTCGCGCGCGAGTTTGAGCAGCATGCGTGCTTCGTCATCACCGGGAATCTGGAAGCCGTTGGGGTATTTCACCCCCTGGTCGCGGCCCAGCTTGACGGTGCCCAGGCCCAGTGGCGACACCAGCAGGCCGGTGTTGCCCAGTGGGCGATGCAGGTCGTGCAGGGTTGGCAGGCTCATGGCAACAGTTGCTCCCAGGCTGGAATGCAAATCGGTGGTTTTGGCAGGTCGGGCAACGGCGCCGGGTGGCTTGGCTGGATGCCGTCACGCTGCAAAGACGTGATGACCCGGTCGGCGAAGTCCGGTGCCAGCGCCAGTTTGGTCGGCCAACCAACCAGCAGCCGGCCTTCTTCGGCAAGGAAGGCATTGTCCGGACGCGTCAGCCCCGATTGCAGCGGTTCGGCGCGATCCACACGCAAGGTGGCCCATTGCGCGGTGCTCAGGTCGATCCATGGCAGCAACTGGCCGAGTTCTTTCTGAGCGGTGGCGATTTGCTCGGCGGGTTCGCGGGCGACCCCTTCGGCTTCAGCAATGTCGCCGCCCATGTACCAGACCCATTGGCCATCGGCAGCCGGGTGAGTGGTGACGGTGATGCGCGGTTTGGTGCCGCCGCCCAGGCAGTGCGCATACAACGGCTTCAGGCCCGGGCCTTTGGCGATAATCATATGCAGCGGGCGCGTTTGCATGGCGGGTTGGCTCAGCCCCAGGGCTTCGAGCAACGCCGCTGTGCCGGCACCGGCGCTGAGCACGATGCGCTGGGCGCGGATTTCGCGCTCGTCGACCTTCAGGCCTACCAGACCGCCAGCTTCCAGTAACGGTTCGATCTTCTGGCCGGCGAGCAGGCCGTCACCGGCCAGATCGGCCAGGCGCTGAATCAGGCTCGGCACGTCGATCACCAGTTCCGCCAATCGGTAAACCTTGCCCTTGAAGCGCTTGTCTTGCAGGGCCGGCGGCAGNTCGTCGCCTTTGACCTGATCGACACGGCCACGCACGGCCTTGCTGGCGAAGAAGCTGGTGAGGTTGCCGGCAAGTGTGCCGGGGGACCACAGGTAATGGGCTTCGGACAGCAAGCGTACGCCGGACAAGTCCAGCTCGCCGTTACCGGCCAAGGCTTCGCGCCAGCGGCGCGGCATGTCGGCAATTGCTTCGGATGCGCCGGTGAGGGCGCCGTGCAGGGCGTACTTCGCACCGCCGTGGATGATCCCCTGGGACTTCACGCTTTGCCCGCCACCCAGTGTGGCGCTTTCCACCAGCACCGTGGAAAACCCCTGGCGGCGCAGGCGCGCGTTAAGCCAGAGGCCGGCAACTCCGGCGCCGACAATCAGAACGTCGGTGGAAATAACGGATGGCATCGGCGACCTCAGTGTTCAAGACGAGGGCGCAGTATACAGACTCGAAGAAGAGGGGATTTGTTGGGGATCAATGTCTATTAGGCAATGGAGATTACGGTGGCGAGGGAGCTTGCGCCCGCTGGGTGGCGAAGCCGCCCCAAAACCTGAATCCGAGGTCTGTCTGACACTCGGGTTTACGACCGCTTCGCAGTCGAGCGGTAGCAAGCTCCCTCGCCACAGGCTTGTTGTATTCAGTCAGTGCCCGGCGGTTTTGGAGAAAAGCTGGATGACGACGACGCCCAGCACAATCAGGCCCATCCCGAGCATCGCCGGGACATCAAGCTTTTGCCCGTAGATAAACAGCGCCGCGATGCTGACCATCACGATGCCCATGCCGGCCCAGACCGCATACGCCACGCCCACCGGTACAGTGCGCACCACCAGGGTCAGCATCCAGAACGCAATGCCGTAACCGACAATCACCAGAATCAGCGGCAGCGGGGTGCTGAAGCCTTTGACGGCTTTCATTGAAACGGTCGCGATCACTTCGGCGCAGATGGCAATGGCCAGGTAGTAGTAAGCGGTCATAGGTGCATCCTCGTGTGAAGTGTTGCTGTCTGAGTTCGGCATTCTAGAGATTCTCCAGATGCGGTAAAGTCATTACCTATCTGTTCTGAAGATGGGTTGCCTCATGAACATGCAATGGAATCTGGAGCAGCTGCGCTTGTTTGTCAGCGTAGCGGAGCAGCGTTCGTTTTCTGCCGTAGCGCGGGATCAGCGCAAGGCGCAGTCGGCGGTCAGCAGTTCGATTGCGCTGCTGGAGGAAGACCTCGGCGTCAGCCTGTTCGACCGCAGCAGCGGCCGTCAGCCGAAACTCACCGAGGCCGGCAATGCCTTGCTGGAAGAGGCGCGGGAAGTCTTGCGTCAGTGCGAACGCCTGAACGGCCGGGCGCTGGCGATGATGCGCGGTCAGGAAGCGCGTTTGCGGGTGGCTCAGGATGAGGCGATGCCCTATCAGCCGATCATCGAAAGCTTTGCAGCTCTGGCGGACAAATTCCCCAGCCTTGAAGTGCAACTGACCAGCGCCGCTCAAGGTGATGTGGCGCGCAAACTGGTCGAGCGTCGGGCCGACCTGGGGCTGCTGTTTTATCACGACCAGATCCCCGAAGCGCTTGAGCGTCGCGTGCTCGGCAGCGTTGAGATGCTCACCGTGTGCGGCGTCGGCCACCCATTGGCGAAACAGGCGCAGGTTGATTGTCAGCAACTGGCACGGCACCGCCAGTTGCTGATGTCCACGCAGTCCAGCGTCTATCCCGGCAGTGAACCCGCCAGCCCGCAGGTCTGGCGGGCCGACAGCTTTTACGTGATGGCCGAATGGCTGGTGCGCGGCCTCGGCTGGGCCTGGCTGCCGCGGCACGTGGTGCAGTACCCGGCGTATCAGGACCTGATGGTCGAACTGGACAGCGAATGGACCCCGCCGGCGCTGGTTGTGGAACTGGTCTGGCGCCGCGACGAACCCCTCGGCCCGGCGGCTCGCTGGCTGGCAGAACGTTTTGCCGTGCACTTGCAGGCGATTGACTGAAAAAGCCGATAAACTCCGCCGCCATGAATAGAACTCTCTACAGCTGTCTGTTTTACCTGGGGCTGCCATTGGTGGCGATTCGGCTGTGGCTGCGTTCGCGCAAGGCGCCGGCGTATGCCAAACGCATTGGCGAACGCTTCTCCCTCGGCCTGCCGACGATGAAGCCGGGGGGCATCTGGGTGCACGCAGTATCCGTGGGCGAGAGCATTGCCGCAGCGCCGATGATTCGCGCCCTGCTGCAACGTCATCCACAGCTGCCAATTACCGTGACCTGCATGACCCCGACCGGTTCGGAGCGCATCCATGCCCTGTTTGCCAACGAGCCGCGCATCCAGCACTGCTATTTGCCTTACGACTTGCCGTGCGCGGCGGCACGGTTTCTTGATCGGGTCCAGCCGAAACTGGCGGTCATCATGGAAACCGAACTCTGGCCGAACCACATCCATCAGTGCGCCAAACGCGGGATTCCGGTGGCGTTGGCCAATGCGCGATTGTCCGAACGCTCCGCCAAGGGCTATGGCCGCTTCCGAAAACTCACCCAGCCGATGCTGGTGGAGATGAGCCTGTTCGCGGTGCAGACCGAAGCCGAGGCTCAGCGCTTCCGTAACCTGGGTGCGCGTGCGGACACCGTCGAAGTGACCGGCTCGATCAAGTTTGACCTGACCATCGATCCGCAATTGCTTCTGCGCGCCACCGAATTGCGCGCGCAATGGCAGGCGCAGGAACGCCCGGTGTGGATCGCCGCGAGTACTCACGAAGGTGAAGACGAAGTGGTGCTGGCGGCCCATCGTCAGTTGTTGGCCCATCATCCCGATACGTTGCTGATTCTGGTGCCGCGTCATCCAGAGCGTTTCAACCCGGTGTTCGAGTTGTGCCAGCAGCAGGGTTTCGCCACGGTGCGTCGTTCTTCCGGCGAGCCGGTCACGGCGAATACGTCGGTGTTGCTGGGCGACACCATGGGTGAGTTGTTGTTTCTCTATGCCCTGGCCGACAGTGCGTTTGTCGGCGGCAGCCTGGTGGCGACCGGTGGGCATAATCCGCTGGAGCCGGCCGCGCTGGCCAAACCGGTGCTGAGCGGCCCGCACCTGTTCAACTTCCTCGAAATCGCCGCGCAATTGCGCAGCGCCGGGGCGTTGCAGGAGGTGGAGGATGCAGAAGGCCTGGCGCTGGCGGTGCAGCGGCTGTTCGAATTGCCGCGCGATGCGCAGCGAATGGCGGAGGCGGGGTTGAGGGTGATGCGTACCAATCAAGGTGCGTTGCAGCGGTTGCTGGATGGGCTTGGTCGATTGATCGACAAATCTTGAATCCGCCATAGATCCATTGTGGCNACGTTCGACTGCGTAGCAGACGTAAAATCAACCAATGCGGTCTGTCTGGCAGACCGCTTGCTCAGGATTTGGGGTCGCTTCGCTGCCCAGCGGAAGCAAGCTCCCTCGCCACAGAGCTGGTTTTTACTGCGTTGGATTTGCCTTCAACTGCGCCGCCGCAGCCTTGGCCAGGTCCGGTGGCAGGAAGTCCTTGTCCGGGTTGTAGTCAGCCTTGAGGTAACGCGTCAGGTCCTGCAAGTCACCTGGGCTGAGCGTGCCCGCGGCCTGCTTCAAGCGCAGGTTGTCGAGGATGTAGTCGTAGCGGCTGTTGTTGTAGTTGCGCACCGACGCGTAGAGCTGGCGCTGTGAATCCAGTACATCGACGATGTTGCGCGTGCCCACCTGATAGCCGATTTCCGTGGCTTCCACCGCGCTCTGGTTAGAGATAATCGACTGGCGACGCGCCTGCACCTGCTCGACGTCGGTGTTCACCGCCCGGTGCAGGTTGCGGGTGCTTTCCACGATTTGCCGGCGCAGGGATTCACGTTGCTGCTCGGACTGGTCCAGTTGCGCATACGATTGGCGCACCTGGGAATTGATCAGACCGCCACTGTAGATCGGGATGTTCAGTTGCAATCCCACGGACGTTTGGTCGACGTTGCCTTTATAAGCCGGGCCGGAGATGGTCGGGTTGCTGAACCCCAGGGCGTCGTTGTCACCTTTCTGGTACTTCGCCACGGCATCCAGGGTCGGCGCATGACCGGCCTTGCGCTGCTTGAGGGTTTCTTCGGCGGCACTGACGGCGTAGTTGCTGGCCAGCAGGTTGAGGTTCTGGCGACCGGCGGTTTCAACCCAGGCCTTGGCGTCATTCGGCGCCGGTGGCAGCACCGGCAGTGTGTGCACGACGCCCTGGATCGCGTTGTACTGACGGTTGGTCAGGGTGATCAACGCTTCGAAGGCGTCGTCCACCTGGCGCTGGGCGACGATGCGGTTGGCGCGGGCGGTGTCGTAACTGGCCTGGGATTGCAGCACGTCGGTCTTGTCCGACAGGCCCACATCAAAGCGCTCGTTGGACTGGTCGAGCTGGCGTTTGAATGCCGCTTCCTCGGCCTTGGTCGAGGCCAGGTTGTCCTGGGTGCGCAGCACGTTGAAGTAGTTTTCAGCGGTCTGCAGAATGAGGTTCTGTTCGGTGGCCGAGAGTTGCAGCGCGGCCTGCTCGTTGACGTCTTTGGCAGCCTGGAACTGGAACCAGCGATCAGCTCGGAACAGTGGCTGCGCCAGAGTAGCCTGATACGAATGCGCATTGCGGTTGATCGTGGTCGCAGGCTGATCGATCGAGGTGCGCACGTTGTTCAGTTCGGCGCCGCCCGACAGGTTTGGCAGCAGCCCGGCGCGGGCCTGGGGCACGACTTCTTTCTGGGCGCCATATTGAGCGCGGGCGGCGGCCAGGTCGGCGTTGTTGTCCACCGCTTCCTGGTAGACGCTGACCAAATCGGTTTTCGCGGACAAGGGCGCTTCAGCTGCCCAGACCATTCCATTGGTCGCACAAGACACGGCAAGAGCCAGTGAAAGTTTGCGCAGCATTTGACGATCCCTAGAAAATTACGCTGATAATTTGAGCGCCAAGGCTACGGCGCGGCCCATACAGCGTCAAGGCGCGGCACGGCGTAGCGAGTGTAGTTGTGCGCAACGATGGCAACAATCCTGTAATTGCGCCATTCATCATGGTGTTTACCGCGGTGTTGGCGTTCTTTGCCAGTTGTGTCTAGACTGGCCGGGTTCTTGTCGGGGTGCCTTGCTATGAGGCTGAGATCGAATAATTTCGGATCCCGTTGAACCTGATCAGGTTAGCGCCTGCGTAGGGAACAAGATTTCTCGTCACCCGGCGAGTCCTCTTGTGCTTCGTCCGGGATGTTGTTCGACAATCGAACACCCCTCGAGCACTGAGCACAGCACCAACGGCTTCGTTATGGCTGATTGGTCGCGTCCATTCGTTACAGGTTCGCTCCGACAAAATTCCACTGCCTGGATGCTGTCTGGAGAGCCCGTGATGACGATAAAACTAAAAAACACTACGAACCTGAGTGACTCGGCCCAAGTCGATCAACAATCGGTTCAGCCGTTTACCCGCTCGCAAAAAATCTATGTCCAGGGTTCTCGCCCGGACATCCTCGTGCCGATGCGCGAAATCAGCCTCGACGTGACCCCGACCGACTTCGGCGGCGAGATCAACGCGCCTGTCGTTGTGTACGACACCTCGGGCCCGTATACCGACCCCAACGTCATCATCGACGTGCGCAAAGGCCTGGGCGATGTACGTTCGCCGTGGATCGAAGTACGTGGCGACACCGAGCGCCTGTCCGGCTTGAGCTCGCACTTCGGCCAGGAACGCCTCGCCGACGCCGAACTGACCAAGCTGCGTTTTGCCCACGTCAACAACCCGCGCCGCGCCAAGGCCGGNGCCAACGTCACGCAGATGCACTACGCGCGCAAAGGCATCATCACCGCCGAGATGGAATACGTCGCCATCCGCGAAAACATGAAGCTTGAAGAAGCCCGCGCCAGTGGCCTGCTCGACCAGCAACATGCCGGCCATAGTTTCGGCGCCAGCGTGCCAAAAATCATCACCCCCGAATTCGTCCGCGAAGAAATCGCCCGTGGCCGCGCGATTATCCCGGCCAACATCAACCACACCGAACTGGAACCGATGATCATCGGCCGTAACTTCCTGGTGAAGATCAACGGCAACATCGGCAACAGCGCCCTGGGTTCGTCCATTGAAGAAGAAGTGGCGAAACTGACCTGGGGCATCCGCTGGGGCTCGGACACCGTGATGGACTTGTCCACCGGCAAGCACATCCACGAAACCCGCGAATGGATCATCCGCAACTCGCCGGTGCCGATCGGTACCGTGCCGATCTACCAGGCCCTGGAAAAAGTCGGCGGCGCCGCCGAAGACCTGACCTGGGAGCTGTTCCGCGACACGTTGATCGAACAGGCCGAGCAGGGCGTCGACTACTTCACCATCCATGCCGGTGTATTGCTGCGTTACGTACCGCTGACCGCCAAACGCGTCACCGGCATCGTGTCGCGCGGCGGTTCGATCATGGCCAAGTGGTGCCTGGCGCACCACAAAGAGAACTTCACCTACACGCATTTCGACGAAATCTGCGAAATCATGAAGGCCTATGACGTCAGCTTCTCCCTTGGCGACGGCCTGCGCCCGGGGTCGATTGCCGACGCCAACGACGCTGCGCAATTCGGCGAGCTGGAAACCCTCGGCGAGCTGACCAAAATTGCCTGGAAGCACGACGTGCAAACCATGATCGAAGGCCCGGGCCACGTGCCGATGCAGTTGATCAAGGAGAACATGGACAAGCAGTTGGAATGCTGCGACGAGGCGCCGTTCTACACCCTCGGCCCGCTGACTACCGACATTGCACCGGGCTACGACCACATTACCTCGGGCATTGGTGCGGCGATGATCGGCTGGTTTGGTTGCGCCATGCTNTGCTACGTCACGCCCAAGGAACACCTGGGCTTGCCGAACAAGGATGACGTGAAGACCGGGATCATCACCTACAAGATCGCCGCCCACGCTGCGGACTTGGCCAAGGGGCATCCCGGCGCGCAGATTCGCGACAACGCCTTGAGCAAGGCGCGCTTCGANTTCCGTTGGGAAGACCAGTTCAACCTCGGCCTGGACCCGGACACCGCACGTTCCTACCACGATGAAACCCTGCCGAAGGACTCGGCCAAGGTCGCGCATTTTTGCTCGATGTGCGGGCCGAAGTTCTGCTCGATGAAAATCACCCAGGAAGTGCGTGAGTACGCGGCCAACCAGCGCATTGAAGCGGTGGATGTGGATGTGGCCAAGGGCTTGGCCGAGCAGGCNGAGCGGTTCAAGCAGGAAGGCAGTCAGCTGTACAAGAAGGTTTGATCTGACCTGAAAAGGTGGGGCTTGAAAGGGCCNGTGGGAGCGGGCTTGCTCGCGAAGGCAATCTGACAAACAACAAAGTGTCCCTCAGAGATAACACCCTTGAGCATTCAACCCAGCACCTATTCCCCTGACATCGCGGTGCCCGCTGACAAACGCGTCTTCGGCGCCCGCGACCTGTTCTCCCTGTGGTTCTCCCTCGGCATCGGCCTGATGGTTCTGCAAACCGGCGCCTTGCTCGCGCCGGGCCTGGGCTTGTCCGGCTCGTTGCTGGCGATTTTCCTCGGCACCCTGGTCGGCGTGCTGTTACTGGCCGCCGTCGGCGTGATTGGCAGCGACACCGGCCTGTCGGCCATGGCCGCGCTTAAACTCAGCCTCGGCGCCCGGGGCGCGAGCCTGCCGGCGTTGCTGAACCTGCTGCAACTGATCGGCTGGGGCTCGTTTGAAATCATCGTGATGCGCGATGCCGCCAGTTTGTTGGGCACGCGCGCGTTCAGCGAAGGCAGCTTGCTGGCGAACCCTTTGCTGTGGACGCTGTTTTTTGGTGGTTTGGCGACCTTGCTGGCCGTCAGCGGTCCGCTGACTTTTGTCCGTCAGATCCTGCGCAAGTGGGGTATCTGGCTGCTGCTCGCCGCCTGCCTGTGGCTGACCTGGAACCTGTTCGCCAAGGCCGACCTCGCCGCACTCTGGGCCAAGTCCGGTGACGGCTCGATGCCGTTCGCCGTGGGTTTTGATATCGCCATCGCCATGCCGCTGTCTTGGCTGCCGCTGATTGCCGATTACTCACGTTTCGGCAAGCGCGCCAAACATGTCTTCGGCGGTACGGCGCTGGGTTTCTTTATCGGCAATTTCTGGCTGATGAGCCTGGGCGTGGCCTACACCCTGGCGTTTGCGCCGAGTGGTGAGGTGAATGCGCTGTTGCTGGCCCTGGCCGGCGCAGGCTTGGGCATTCCGCTGTTGCTGATCCTGTTGGACGAGTCGGAAAACGCCTTTGCCGATATTCACTCGGCGGCGGTGTCCAGCGGGATTCTGTTGCGTTGGAAAGTCGAGCATCTGGCGCTGGCTATCGGCGTGATCTGCACGTTGATCGCCTGCTTCGCACCGTTGGCGCAGTATCAGAACTTCCTGTTGCTGATCGGCTCGGTGTTTGCGCCTTTGTTCGGCGTGGTGCTGGTGGATCACTTTATCCTGCGCAAACGCAGTGCTCAAGTGGCGTCAGCCGCATTGCGCTGGCCGGCGCTGCTCGCCTGGTTGGGCGGGGTGAGCACTTATCACTTGTTGGCGAATCTGTATCCGGACATCGGCGCAACCCTGCCGTCGTTGATTCTGGCAGGGCTGCTCCAGCTGGTGCTGGGCCGGGCCTTCAGTTACGGCCGGGAAACAGCTCGGGCTTGAGAATGCCGTTCAGGCGTGGGTAGGGGATCTTCAGTTCGACGTGGCCCAGCGCGTAAGGCGCGATGGTGCTGGTTTCGTACTTGAGGATCACCCCGCCGTAGGTCAGCGCCACGTTCTGGGTTTTCTGGAAATGCCATTCCTTCAGGAAATCCGGTTCCTGATCGAGCTTGGTGCTGATCAGCCAGCTGTTGTGCGCCACTTGCGCGGCTTTCCAGAACGCCTCTTCCTGCCCCGGTACCAACATGTCGGACAAGGTCAGCACTTTATGCTGCTGGCGCGAATAGTTGATGAAGCTGCGGCCCGGCGTGCCATGCGCGCCGCCAGTGTCCAGGTAGCTGGAAAACTCGACGATCACCAAGCCGTCATGCTGCTCACGTACTTTGGCTTGCAGGTAGCTGCTGTAGCGCGGGCCGGCGGTGCGCAAAAACTCATCGCGATAGGCCGTCAGCGTCGGTGCCGCAGGGGCATCGGGCGAAGTGCGGGTCATCTGCAGCAGGCGCTTTTCGACAATACCGTCAAGTTGAGGCTCGGCCGGGAAGCGCAGCGTATCGATGTTCACCAGCGGGCAGTCAGGTGTCGTGCAACCCGGTTTCAGCGTTTCGGTGGCGTCGCGGGTGGTTTCCAGCGGCGCCCGGTAGTTGGGTTGGAACAAGCTCTGGCAGGCGCCCAGGGTCAGGGCGATTGCGGCCACGGAAACGATTTTAAAAAGCGACATGGGCGTCCTTCATAAAACAGGGAAAGGCAAAAAGTTATCCGCTTCGACTCTCAACGAAGCAGTCAGTTCGCCACTAAGCTAATTAGAGTTGGTTTCGCCCTCACCGTCTATCTCGCTGATGGGAAAGGGGCTGCATCAAACGGCGCGAGCGCGTTAGGATGGCGCGAAGTTGAGGTTGGAGCCTCTTCATGGATTTGCAGTAAACGAGGATTGTCATGACTGATTTTGCCAACGCCATTCCGACCGCCGTTGATATCGTTCGGCGCGAAAAGTGCTACGAGGGCTTTTACAAGCTCGATCGTGTGCACTTGCGCCATGAGTTGTTTGCCGGTGGCATGAGTCGCGAGATCAATCGTGAAGTGTTTGTTCGCCATGATGCGGTGTGCGTGTTGCCCTACGATCCGCAGCGCGATGAAGTGGTCCTGATCGAGCAGTTTCGTGTCGGCGCCATGGGCCGTACCGACAACCCGTGGCTGGTGGAAATGGTCGCCGGCCTGATCGACAAGGATGAAGAACCGGANGAAGTTGCTCACCGCGAGGCGCAGGAGGAAGCTGGGCTTGTGTTCGGGGCGCTCTGGCCGATGACCAAATACTTTCCATCGCCGGGCGGCAGCAACGAATTTGTGCACTTGTACCTGGGGCGTTGCGACAGCACCGGAGTCGGTGGCGTCCATGGACTGGAAGAAGAGGCAGAAGATATCCGCGTCACCNTCTGGGCGTTCGAAGATGCCCTGCAGGCCGTCCGCGACGGACGAATTGCCAACGCGGCCAGCATCATTGCCTTGCAATGGTTAGCTTTGAACCGCGCTGAAGTGAGGGGGCTATGGTCGTAAACAAGCTGCGCGATCGTTACAGGGTGGACCTCGTGGGGCTGCAGGCCTCTTGCGAGGCCAACTACGCGCGCCTTATGCGCTTGCTCCCCGACATGCGCCACGCCCCCGAAGCGCGGCGCATTGCCGTGACCCACGGCGACCAGATGCTCGGCGTACTGACCCTCGAGGTGATCGTCAACTGCCCGTACACCACTACCCTGCGTGTGCGCCAGGAACACAGCCTGCCGTGGCTGCCGGTGCCGCAGCTGGAAGTGCAGGTGTATCACGATGCGCGAATGGCCGAAGTGATCAGCGCCGAACATGCACGCCGCTTTCGCAGCATCTATCCTTACCCGAATGTGTTCATGCACCAGCCCGATGAAAAGGCCCAGTTGAATATGTTCCTGGGTGAATGGCTGAGCCATTGTCTGGCGTGTGGGCATGAGTACGCTGTCGTTCGATAGATGTGAACTGTGTCAGGTTCGCAGGTTTCCCCTTTTGATCGTCCCCCAGCATAATTGCGGCACTCATCCAATCCCGTGATTCAGCCTGGGAGAACGCCTTGCCGAGCGTATCCACTTTGACCACCGCCGATCCGGCGTTGCTGGTGCAACTGTCCGACAGTCATCTGTTTGCCGAAGTGGACGGGACGTTGCTGGGCATGAATACCCGGGACAGCCTGCAAAAGGTCATTGAGCTGGTGCGTGTTCAGCAGCCGCAGATTGATCTGATCGTTGCCAGTGGTGATCTGTCTCAGGACGGGACGCTGGAGTCGTATCAGTTGTTTCGCGACCTGACTCGGCCGATTGATGCGCCGGCGCGCTGGATTCCCGGCAACCACGANGAGCCGCGGATCATGGCTGAGGCGGCGGTGCAGAGTGCGCTGCTGGAGCCGGTGGTGGATGTCGGTAACTGGCGGGTGACTTTGCTGGATTCGGCGGTGCCGGGGTCGGTGCCGGGGTATTTGCAGGATGAGCAGTTGCAGTTGCTGGCGCGTTCGTTGAGTGAGGCGCCGGAGCGGCANCATCTGGTGTGCTTTCACCATCATCCGGTGCCTATCGGCTGTGCCTGGATGGAACCTATTGGCTTGCGCAATCCAGAGGCTTTGTTTGCTGTGCTGGATCGCTTTCCGCAGGTGCGTGCTGTTTTGTGGGGGCATGTGCATCAGGAGGTTGATCAGGAGCGCAATGGGGTGCGGTTGATTGCTTCGCCTTCGACGTGCATTCAGTTTGAGCCTGGGAGTGATGATTTCAAGGTCGGGGAGCAGGCGCCGGGGTATCGGTGGTTGCGGTTGTTGCCGGATGGGCGGATTGAAACTGGCGTTGAGCGGGTCACCGGGTTCGACTTTCGGGTTGATTACGGCTCCAACGGCTACTGACACTTGGCGGCCTACGGGCCGACCATGTTGTGGTTCANTCTCTTTCAGGTGTACATATCCATTCCTGCGGTAACGGCAGCTGGCGGTTTCGCCCTTACGGCGAGTCCCTTTTGTCAAACGCCACAAAAGGAACCAAAAGGTCTCGCCCCAAGCGTCCGGCCCCTCGCTAAGGCTCGGCGTTCCTTCGCTCCGGTATCCATCCGGGGACACTGCCCTCCGGTCTGCTTCGCGACGACCTACATGCAGCGTGTTCGACTGCGTCGAACGGCGCTNCGCNCCACCCCCCAGATGAACGCCTCCACTCAGCCTCCCGACGGGGCGGGCAGATCAGAATCAAAAGCCAGATCAAGAGCTGCAGGCGAGCTAACGCTCGGCCTATTGAGTGGTGAAAAGCGAAGCGTGTACGCCGATCGATTTGTAGGAGCGAGCCTGATCGCGATGGCGGCCTGACAGCCGACCAGTTTCTTGCAGGTACAAATCATTCCACTGTGGGAGCGAGCCTGCTCGTGATGGCGGCCTGACAGCCGACCAATATCTTTCAGATGGACTGCAAACCTTTTTGAGACTCAACCTATCTTCCCCGGCAGTACTCACCCACCAAACCCGACCCAAAAAAAAGCCACCTCGCNCTGTAGGAGTGAGCCTGCCCGCGAAGACGGCCTGACACCCGACCAATCTCTTTTGCAAGTACCCACATTCCACTGTAGGAGCGAGCCTGCTCGCGAAGGCGGCCTGACAGCCGAATTTTTTCAGATAGACCGCGTTATCGTTCATCGTCGGAACGCCGCCCGGAGCAAGCTCGCTCCCACAGTGGGCCGCGTCCGGCTGGACAATTCGGTCACCTGTGGGAGCGAGCTTGCTCGCGATAGCGTCAGTTCAGGCGCCTGTAATCCCGAGGATATCCCCGATCCCCCCGACTCCCTGTAAACTCCGCCTTCTTTACCCGACGCACAGGGAGTTCAAATGTCTGGTTCGATCCTTTATATCCACGGTTTCAACAGCGCGCCTTCGTCAAAAAAGGCCACGCAGTTGATGCAAGTGATGGACCGGCTGGGTTTGAGCGATCAGTTGCGCGTCCCGGCCCTGCATCACCACCCGCGTGAGGCCATCGGTCAGCTGAACAAGGCGATTGAANAGCTGGGTCGGCCGCTGCTGGTCGGCAGCTCACTCGGCGGCTACTATGCAACCCATCTTGCCGAACGCCATGGCCTTAAGGCGCTGCTGGTCAACCCGGCGGTCAGCCCTCACCGGATGTTCGACGGTTACCTGGGCACCCAGAAGAACCTTTATACCGATGAAACCTGGGAATTGACCCACGATCACGTCACGGCACTGGCCGAGCTGGAAGTCCCGGCGCCCCAGGATGCCGCGCGTTATCAGGTGTGGTTGCAGACCGGCGATGAAACACTGGACTATCGCCTCGCCCAACAGTATTACCGAGCCTGTGCCTTGCGCATCCAGGCCGGTGGCGACCATGGTTTCCAGGGTTTNGCCGCGCAACTGCCGGCAATGCTGAGTTTTGCCGGTATCGGCGCAGATTTGTATCAGGCGATCGATTTCACTGCACTGTGAGTCGTCGCCTCTTTTTCACAGAACACTTTTTACAGGCGGACGACGAGACCCCATGGCCACTCCCAGCGCTAGCTCTTATAACGCCGACGCCATCGAAGTCCTCTCGGGCCTCGACCCGGTGCGCAAACGCCCCGGCATGTACACCGACACCAGTCGGCCGAACCACCTTGCCCAGGAAGTCATCGACAACAGCGTCGACGAAGCCTTGGCCGGGCACGCCAAGTCGGTACACGTCATCCTCCATGCCGACCATTCCCTGGAAGTGTCTGACGATGGTCGCGGCATGCCGGTGGATATTCACCCGGAAGAGGGTGTGTCGGGCGTCGAGCTGATCCTCACCAAGCTGCACGCCGGCGGCAAGTTCTCCAACAAGAACTACCAGTTCTCCGGTGGCTTGCACGGTGTGGGTATTTCGGTGGTCAACGCCCTGTCCACACTGGTGCGGGTCAAGGTCAAGCGCGACGGCAACGAGTACCAGATGACCTTCGCCGATGGTTACAAGAAAACCGAGCTGGAAGTGATCGGCACCGTCGGCAAGCGCAACACCGGCACCAGCGTGTACTTCGCGCCGGACCCTAAATACTTCGATTCGCCAAAATTCTCCATCAGCCGCCTTAAACACGTGCTCAAGGCCAAGGCGGTTCTGTGCCCGGGCCTGCTGGTCAGCTTTGAAGACAAAGGCACCGGCGAAAAGGTCGAGTGGCACTACGAAGACGGCCTGCGCTCCTACCTGGAAGACTCCGTCAGCGACTTCGAACGCCTGCCCAACGAGCCGTTCTGCGGCAGCCTGGCCGGTAATAAAGAAGCGGTCGACTGGGCGCTGCTGTGGTTGCCCGAAGGCGGCGACAGCGTGCAGGAAAGCTACGTCAACCTGATCCCCACCGCTCAGGGCGGCACCCACGTCAATGGTTTGCGCCAGGGTTTGCTCGATGCCATGCGCGAATTCTGCGAATACCGCAGCCTGTTGCCGCGCGGCGTGAAGCTGGCGCCGGAAGACGTGTGGGAGCGCATCGCGTTCGTACTGTCGATGAAAATGCAGGAGCCGCAATTCTCCGGCCAGACCAAAGAACGGCTGTCGTCCCGTGAGGCGGCTGCGTTTGTTTCCGGTGTGGTCAAGGACGCCTTCAGCCTGTGGCTCAATGAACACCCGGAACTGGGCCTGGCCCTGGCGGAGTTGGCGATCAACAACGCCGGCCGTCGCCTCAAAGCCAGCAAAAAGGTCGAGCGCAAGCGCATTACGGCTGGCCCGGCACTGCCGGGCAAACTGGCCGATTGCGCCGGGCAAGACCCGATGCGTTCCGAGCTGTTCCTGGTGGAAGGTGACTCCGCCGGCGGTTCCGCCAAGCAAGCGCGGGACAAGGAATTCCAGGCGATCCTGCCGTTACGCGGCAAGATCCTCAACACCTGGGAAGTCGACGGCAGCGAAGTCCTGGCCAGCCAGGAAGTGCACAACATTGCCGTGGCCATCGGCGTCGACCCGGGCGCGGCAGACATCAGCCAGCTGCGCTACGGCAAGATCTGCATCCTCGCCGACGCCGACTCTGACGGCCTGCACATCGCCACGTTGCTGTGCGCGCTGTTCGTCCAGCACTTCCGCCCACTGGTGGATGCCGGTCACGTCTATGTCGCGATGCCGCCGCTGTACCGCATCGACTTGGGCAAAGAGATTTTCTACGCCCTCGACGAAGCCGAGCGCGATGGCATCCTCGACCGTCTGGTCGCCGAGAAAAAGCGCGGCAAACCACAGGTCACACGATTCAAAGGTCTGGGTGAGATGAACCCGCCGCAGCTGCGCGAAACCACCATGGACCCGAACACTCGGCGCCTTGTGCAGTTGACCCTGGAAGACTTCGCCGGCACGTCGGAAATGATGGACATGTTGCTGGCGAAGAAGCGCGCCGGTGACCGTAAATCCTGGCTGGAATCCAAAGGCAACCTCGCCGAGGTTCTTGGCTGATGCGGGTTGGCTTTGCCCTGGCGTGTGCGTTACTTCTGACCTCCGTTTCGGCGTTTGCCGAACCGGCACCGGAGTTGCGCCTGTTGTCCGAGCATCCCGTCGACGGTATGCGCGGCGGCAATCTGTCGGGGCTGGCCCAGTGCGGCAAAGACTTGTGGACGGTCTCCGATCGCGACGATGACCAGATCTACCGTCTCGATACCCGCGACACGGTCTGGCAGGCCGAAACCGTGGCCATCGGCGTGCCTCCAGTGCCGGACAGCGGTTTGCCCTGGGGGTTGCGTTCGCGGGCCTGGGTCGCGGCGTTTGTTCGGGGCGGGGACCTGGATTTTGAAGGCATTACCTGCGACAGCGCCGGTAATCGCTACATCGTCAGCGAGTCCCATGCAGCGATCCTGCAAGTACCGCCCGTTGGGCCGTCGTCCTGGCTCAAGATCTCGCCGATGCTGGTTCGCGAAGCCCGGGCCAGCGGCATGCTGTTGCAGTTCAATGCGCTGTTCGAGGGCCTGGCGATCAATCCGGCGGGCGATCAATTGTGGCTCGCCGCCGAGCGTCAAAGCCGTGGCTTGTTGCTGATCAAGCGCAAACAGACGGTGTGGGATTGCGACGGTGGTTGCGTACTGCTGAGCGAAGCGGGGAAAGAAATGCAGCCGGCACAGTTTCCACGAGCCAAAGCCGTGACTCGGGACTTTGCCGATGTATCGCTGTTCAACGGCAAGCTGTTTACCCTTGAACGCAACGCTTACCAGATCTGCCGCCGCGATCCGGTGACGGCTAAGGTCGAGCGCTGCTGGTCGTTTGCCGATGAAGCCTTGCAGGAACACCGCCGCTATCAAAATCCGTTTGGTCTGACTGAAGCGTTGATTGTCGACGCCGAGGGGGCCTGGGTTGGCACCGACAACAACAACGATGTTCGCGCCGATGGCGAGGTTCGCCCGGTCGTCTGGCGCTTCGCCGCGCCTGAAGGTGGTTGGAGTGCCAAGCCGTGAGCCAGCAAACGCCGGGAAAGCGCGCCGGCCGGGTGTTCATGGTGCTGGCCTGGTGCGCGGCGCTGTTTCTGGCGACGCGGTTTTTCGGCCAGTGGGAGGATCGGCAGCAAAATCCCAATGTGGTCGTCACCTCGGAGCAGGGCGAAGGTTTTATTGAAGTGAAGCTGGCCAGCAACACCCAGGGACACTTCGTCGCCAGCGGCCAGATCAATGGTCAGCCGGTGGATTTCATGCTCGATACCGGGGCAACCGATGTGGCAATCCCGGCGCAAATGGCCGAAGGGCTGAAACTGGAACAAGGCTTCGGGGTGACCCTGAGCACCGCCAACGGTCGTACCGAGGGTTATCGAACCCGCGTCGACCGGCTGCAACTGGGCGACATTGTGCTGCGTGATGTGCGCGCCATCGTCGTGCCAGGCCTGGATGGCAAGCAAGTGCTGCTCGGTATGAGTGCGCTGAACAAACTTGAATTTACCCAGCGCGGTGGCACCATGCTGCTGCGCCAGACAACGAAATGATGAGGCCCGCATGAGTGACATCCTCGCAGACAGCTTAGATGGCGTAGAACGCCGATCGCTGGCTGACTTCACCGAAAATGCCTACCTCAACTACTCCATGTACGTGATCATGGACCGTGCCTTGCCGCATATCGGCGACGGCCTGAAGCCGGTACAACGGCGCATTATCTACGCCATGAGTGAGTTGGGCCTGGACGCTGATTCCAAGCACAAGAAGTCGGCGCGTACCGTCGGTGACGTGCTCGGTAAGTTCCACCCCCACGGCGACTCTGCGTGCTATGAAGCCATGGTGCTGATGGCCCAGCCGTTCAGCTACCGCTACACCTTGGTGGACGGGCAAGGTAACTGGGGTGCGCCGGATGATCCCAAGTCTTTCGCTGCCATGCGTTATACCGAGGCGCGCCTGTCGCGTTATTCGGAAGTGCTGCTCAGCGAGTTGGGGCAGGGCACCGCTAACTGGGGGCCGAACTTCGACGGCACCCTGGACGAACCCCTGGTGTTGCCGGCGCGTTTGCCGAATATCCTGCTCAATGGCACCACCGGCATTGCGGTGGGCATGGCCACCGACGTGCCGCCGCACAACCTGCGNGAAGTGGCCACCGCCTGCGTGCGCTTGCTGGACGAGCCCAAAGCCACGGTCGAGCAACTCTGCGAGCATATCCAGGGCCCGGATTACCCGACCGAAGCGGAAATCATCACACCGCGCGCCGACCTGCTGAAGATGTACGAGACCGGCAAGGGCTCGGTGCGCATGCGCGCGGTTTATCACATCGAAGATGGCGACATTATCGTCACCGCGCTGCCGCATCAGGTGTCCGGTGCCAAGGTGCTGGAACAGATCGCTGCGCTGATGCAGGCCAAACCGTCGAAATTGCCGCAGATCGCAGACCTGCGCGATGAATCCGACCACGAGAACCCATGCCGGATCGTGATCATTCCGGGCGCGCGGAAAAACTTTGACCACGATGCACTGATGCAACACCTGTTCGCCAGCACCGAGCTGGAGTCCAGCTACCGGGTCAACGTCAACATCATCGGCCTGGACGGCAAGCCGCAGCTGAAAAACCTGCGCNCCCTGCTGGTGGAGTGGCTGGAGTTCCGCGTTCAAACCGTNCGTCGNCGCCTTCAGTTCCGCCTCGACAAGGTTGAGCGTCGCTTGCACCTGTTGGACGGTTTGCTGATTGCCTACCTCAACCTGGATGAAGTGATCCACATCATCCGTACTGCAGAGCACCCGAAAGCCGAGCTGATCGCGCGTTTCGAGCTGAGCGAGATCCAGGCCGACTACATCCTCGATACCCGCTTGCGCCAATTGGCGCGACTGGAAGAAATGAAGCTGCGTGCCGAGCAGGATGAATTGCTCAAGGAACAAGCCAAGCTGCAAGCCCTGCTGAGCAGCGAAGCCAAGTTGAAAAAGCTGGTGCGTACCGAACTGATCAAGGACGCCGAAACCTACGGCGACGACCGTCGTTCGCCCATCGTCGAGCGCACCGAAGCCAAGGCCCTGACCGAGCACGATCTGCTGCCGAACGAGAAAGTGACTGTCGTGCTGTCGGAAAAAGGCTGGGTGCGTTCTGCCAAAGGCCACGAGATCGACGCCACCGGGCTTTCCTACAAGGCCGGGGATGGTTTCAAGNCGTTGGCGCCGGGNCGTTCCAACCAGTTTGCGGTGTTTATCGACTCTACCGGGCGCAGTTATTCGGTGGCCGCCCACACGCTGCCATCGGCCCGTGGCCAGGGCGAGCCGTTGACCGGCCGTCTGACGCCGCCGCCAGGGGCGAGTTTCGAGTGCGTGCTGATGCCGGAAGACGATTCGCTGTACGTGATCGCCTCCGACGCCGGATACGGCTTCGTGGTCAAGGGCGAAGACCTGCAGGCCAAGAACAAGGCGGGCAAGGCATTGTTGAGCTTGCCCAACAATTCGAAGGTCATTCTTCCGCGCCCGGTGACGGATCGCGAGAACAATTGGCTAGCGTCGGTGACCACCGAAGGTCGCCTGCTGATCTTCAAGATCAGTGATCTGCCACAATTAGGTAAGGGCAAAGGCAACAAGATCATCGGGATCAACGGTGAGCGTGTGGCCAGCCGCGAAGAATATGTCACGGACATCGCCGTACTGCCGGATGGCGCCACGTTGGTGTTGCAGGCCGGAAAACGTACGTTGTCGCTGAAAGCGGACGACCTCGAACACTACAAAGGTGAGCGTGGGCGTCGTGGTAACAAACTGCCACGTGGCTTCCAGCGGGTCGATGCGCTGCTCGTCGAAAACCTCAATTAAGCCGATTAGAGCCCTCGATCTACGATTTAACGCGTAGATCGACGCTTTGGCGCTGGAGTCAGGGCGCATATTCACGGATGATATGGCCTTTCCAGCGCCGGCGTGGCCGAGCGTGTTTAATATTTATTGAGTATTTTCACTGTGGTTAGCCTTGTGGCAACCACCTGGATGGGACGATGACTGCTCCACGCCTTCCTTTAATTTTGATGCTCGCTGGCCTTTTGGGGCTGGCGGGCTGCAGCACACACCAGCCTGTGTCGCTGTACCAGCTGGACAGCGGAAGTCCGGCTCAGCCCGCTCAAACGGCGGGCATGGCGGTTCTGCTGGGCCCGGTAACGGTTGCGGATTACCTGCAACGCGAAACCCTGTTGCAGCGACAGCCCGATGGTAGCCTGCAAGCGTCTCCTGACGGTCGTTGGGCGGGAAGCCTGTCTTCCGACATCGATCAGCTGCTGCTGCGTCAGGTAGCGGGTCATCTGGACAGCCAACGCGTGGTGCTGGCGCCTGCGACATTGGGCTTCACACCGGACGTTCAGGTGTTGCTGACGATTACGCGGCTCGACTCGGGGGCCTCGCAGCCGGCGATCCTGGATGCGCAGTGGCGTTTGATCGACCGTCGTGGGCAAGTGCGCGATAACCGCATCATTCACCTGCAGGAACAGCACGCAGGCGGCACAGCGGCTCAGGTTCAGGCTCAGGGCGTATTGCTGCAGCGTCTGGCCGAGCAGTTGTCGGTGGCGCTCAAGCCACTGGCTAACCAGCCACCCATTGCCGAAGCACCAAAAAAGCCTGCTCCGAAGCCCGTGGCTCCCGCAGCAGAGCAAGAGAAACAGCCGAAGATCCCGATGGCTTCGCCGATCCGCACCGATATGGAAGTGTTCAGGTTCTAAGCCTGGATTGATTCAACACAAAGCCCGCCGCGATGCGGGCTTTGTTGTTTCTGGAGGTTGGAGATCTCCGCTGCCTGTTCTGGCCTCATCGCGAGCAAGCTCGCTCCCACAAGGACCCTCTGGTGTTCACAAAGAATATGTCCACTAAGGAACCCTGTGGGAGCGAGCTTGCTCGCGATGAGGCCAGAACAGGCAACAAAAAGCCCGCAGACAATCACTCATCTGCGGGCTTCTTTTATAGCGGGGGTTAGGATCTACGCCCGACGCTCATGCATCCGCGCCAGTTGCCGTTCCAGCATCGACGGGTACGGTTCCATCAACCGCTCCACACAGCTTGCGCCTTCAGGACTGGCAATCGGGCGGATACGTGCGCGCTGGCGGATCAGTGCATCTTCGCTGATCTTGCGCTCCACCAGCAGCAGGTTGCGGCTGTGTTGAGACAAGGCCAGTGCATCCTGGGCAATTTCGGTCAGCAGCAGGTCGATCTGGCTCATGCCGAACAGATCGTCACCCAGCGTCAGGCCCAGCTGCAATTGCAGGGTGATGCCGCTGTCCGCCACTTCGATCTGCAACTGATGGCCCAAGGCTCGCAGCAACTCACCGCAGCAGATCGCGTTCGTCAGGTAGTCNTCGCCGCTGTCTTCGCTGTGGAACAGCATCAGCGTACTGCCATCATTCAGGGTGTGCAGTTCGCTCTGATANAGCGAAGCCGCCTGATCGAGGCAATCGCGATAGCGTTTCAGCAGTTCTTCCAGGCGTGTGCGAGGCAGACGACGCAGTTGATCTTGAGCGCCCAGTTGCACGGCCAGTACGGCGCTGTGCTGTGGTACGTTCGAAATCACCGGTTTAGCGATCGGTTTAGGCGCAGCGTCGGCCGATTCATCACGCAAGTCAGCAAACGCATCGTCGTCATCGTCGTCTTCAACGGTGCTGACACTGCGCCGTGGCGCAGGCTTGAGGCCGGCCACAGGCTTGCTTTCGTCGAAACTCGGATCCCGCAGGTTGCGCACTTCGAAGGACGGCTCGTTATCGTCGGCGTCTTCGTAGTCGCTGTCGTCGTATTCCGGCTCAGGCACAGCTTCCGGTTCGGCCGGCTCCGGCGCGAAGTTGGCGTGCAGCTGACGGGCCAGGTCGCCGATCTCGTCCTGGCGCTCGGTGGCCGGGGTGTATTCGTCGATATTGCGCAGCCACACGCGCAGTTGCATCAGCGGCGTGGAGATGTGCCGACCCAGGCGCAGGCTCAAGGCCAGGGCCAATGCCAGCAGGATCGCGCTGAGAATGCCCATGCTTTGCAGGCTGATGGTCATCGGCTGCTGGAATTGCTGCATGTCGAGGCTGATACGCAGCTGGCCGGCGGTCACGTCCTGGAACGTGATCTTGCTCTGGTACATGCCCTCGGCTTCGCCCAGCAGGCTGTGCTTTGGACGCTGACCGGCTTCGGCGAGGATGCGGTTATCCACGCTGTAGATGGCAGCGTGAGCCACCAGCGGGTTCTTGGTCAGGTTATTGAGCAGCACGTTGAGGCTGAGGATGTCGTTGGACACCAGCAACTCAGTCGCCGATGTGGCGGTCTGGGTGGTCAAGCTTTCGCCCAGGGCGTCGGCTTGCTCGTGCATGGCCTGCTTGAACTGCAAACCCATCACGCAGGCGTAGATCACCAGGGCCAGAGCGACCAGGATCACGTTATGGCTGGCGATGCGTAATGCGATCGGTACACGGCGGTGGCGCAGTGCCCGGAAGATCAGCAGGAAGAAGTTATCGGTTTTTACTGGCGTGGGCCGGTTCACTTGCGCTCGGCTCTTTTGTCCGTGAAGTTGACGCGCAGTATAGCGACAGGCCTAGAACCGGCAAAGCGCTGCCTGTGCCCGATGGTCACTGAAAGTGGGTAGAATGCGGTTTTTTTCCACCT
>NZ_NMOJ01000010.1 GCF_002251635.1 Pseudomonas mandelii | reverse complement strand
CAGGCATTCCATTGCCTCCTGATCCACTGAAAGGAAGCCCGGAATCTACCGCGTCGGCATCAAGCCAGACCCGCCGCAATGACTACAAAATATGAACCCTCAACTCCCCGTCCGAATCTTGTTCCACACCCGCGTCCGAATCCGGTCGATATTCAGCGGCATCGCCTCCAGCGCGAACAACTTGCCCATCATTTCCGGGCTCGGGTACACCTTGGTGTCGGCTTTGATCGCCGGGTCCACCAGGCTATCGGCCGCCGCGTTGCCGTTGGCGTAGCGCACATAGTTGGTGATGCTGGCCATCACGTCCGGGCGCAGCAGGTAGTTCATGAACGCATAACCGGCTTTTTCGTCAGGCGCATCGGCGGGCATGGCGACCATGTCGAACCAGATGGCCGCGCCTTCCTTGGGAATGCTGTAGCCAATGTTCACGCCGTTCTTGGCTTCCTTGGCGCGGCTTTCGGCCTGCAGGATGTCGCCGGAGAACCCGACGGCCACGCAAATNTCACCGTTGGCCAGGTCGCTGGTGTATTTGGATGAGTGGAAATAGCTGACGTAGGGCCGGACTTTCATCAGCAGCGCTTCAGCCTTTTTGTAGTCCTCGGCCTTCTTGCTGTGGTGCGGCAAGCCCAGGTAGTTGAGCGCGGCCGGCAGCAGTTCCGGGCCGTTGTCGAGGATCGCGACCCCGCACTTCTGCAACTTGGCCATGTTTTCGGGCTTGAAGATCAAGTCCCAGGAGTCCACTGGCGCGTTGTCGCCCAGTACCGCCTTGACCTTGTCGATGTTGTAGCCAATGCCGGTGCTGCCCCACAGGTACGGGAAGCCATGGGTATTGCCCGGGTCGTTGTTCTGCAATGCCGTGAGCAATACCGGGTTGAGGTTCTTCCAGTTCGGCAGCTGGCTCTTGTCGAGCTTCTTCAGCGCCCCGCCCTGAATCTGCCGTGCCATGAAATGGTTGGACGGGAACACCACGTCGTAGCCGGATTTGCCGGTCATCAACTTACCGTCGAGGGTTTCGTTGCTGTCGTACACGTCGTAGGTGAAACCGATGCCGGTTTCTTTCTGGAAGTTCTTGGTGGTGTCCGGTGCGATGTAGTCCGACCAGTTGTAGATCTTGACGGTCTCGGCGGCGTGGCTGAGGGAAGCGACAAGCGCAAGGGGTGCCAGGGTCAGTGTCTTTCGGATCATGAGTCGATTCCTGTATGGGTTGTTTTTGGCAGGCAATCAAAAGGTCAAAATCAAAAAATCAAAACGTAGGTCTTGCGCACGGTTTCCTGGATATCCCAGACCCCGGTGCTGTTGGCCGGCAACATCAGTGCATCGCCGGCTTGTAGGTGGACGACTTCACCGTTGTCGGGGGTGAAGGTGCAGCGGCCCTGGATAAAGTGGCAAAACTCCTGGGATTTGATCTGCCGACGCCAGCGCCCTGGCGTGCATGCCCAGATGCCGGTTTCGACGCCGTCGTNGCGTTCGACGCTGGTGGTCGAAGCCACCGCCACCGGCGCTCCCAACGGCACGGCGACGGGGTTCGACGCTTCCAGTTCCAATGTTGCGGTGTTCTTGAATTGCGTGATGCCCATGGGAGTACCTGTCGATTGAGCCTATAGATGAAGAACGCGCCGTTTACTGCATGAAACCTTCCATGAACCCCGCCACCTTGCTCGCCAGTTTGCGGCGCCAAGGAGCCGTGGCCGGGTTGGCCAGGGTCTGGTCTTCGTGGACGAAGCTGCGGATGATCGCGTTGTAACCCAGCCAGCGGCAGGGCTCCGGCTCCCAGGCCCGGAGCGTGTCCAGACCGCCTTGAGGCATGACCCAAGGCTGGCGAACCAGTTCGGTGTCGCGCTCAAGAATCAGATCCGCCAGGGTTCTACCGCCCAGGTTGGTGGCGCCTACGCCCTCCCCGCCATAACCGCCGGACAAGGCAATGCCGCTGGCCTGATCGCAGAGCATGTGTGGCTTGAAGTGCCGGGACATGCCCAGGTTGCCGCCCCACGCGTGGGTAATCTGCACGTTCTTGAGTTGCGGAAAGAGTTCGCCGAACAGGTAGCGCCGCAACTCCACTTCGCTGGTGGTCAAGTCAAAGTCATGGCGCAACTTGCCGGCAAACTGATAGCCGCCCCGGGCGCCGAACACCAGACGGTTGTCGGCCGTGCGCTGGCCGTAGGTGACCTGTCGGCTGCTTTCGCTGAACGCCTGGCCGCGACTCAGGCCGATTTCGTCCCAGGTCGCGGCAGACAGGGGTTCGGTGGCGACAATCAGGCTTTGCACCGGTAACTGATAGCGACCAAGGGGTGGCAACGTGACCGAATAACCTTCTACCGCCGGCACGATCCAGCGACTGCGAATCTGGGCCTTGGCAGTACGCAAACTCCCCGACTGCCACTGCGTGACCGCGCTGTTTTCGTAGATTTTGACACCCATGCGCTCGACCGTTTCTGCCAGACCTCGCACCAACTTTGCCGGGTGAATGGTCGCAACGTGCGGTGCATAGATACCGCCATAAGGCTTCGCAACTCTGATCTGTTGCGCCAGTTGCTCCGGGCTGAGCCAGCGGTAATCGCTTTCGGTCAGGCCTTGGCGGTAAAGCTTGTCCAGGTAACGCCGCAGGCTGCCTTCTTGCTCGGGATAACGCGCGGCNCAGTACAGCACCCCGCCTTTGCGATAATCGCAGTCAATGCCCTCCCGTTCGATGACGATCTCGACTTCATCAGGAATGCTGTGCAGCAGATCGAAAGAGGCTCGACGCTGGTCCGGCGGCAAACCAGCCAACAGACGGTCTTCACCCAGCAAGTTGCCCATCAGCCAGCCGCCGTTTCTGCCCGACGCGCCAAAACCGGCGGTTTGCGCTTCGACGATGGCAATGTCCAGGCCTGGCGCCAGACGCTTGAGGTAATACGCGGTCCAGAGCCCGGTGTAGCCCGCGCCAATGATGGCCACGTCAACGTCCAGATCGTGCTCCAGCGCTGGACGCGCCAGCAACGGCTCGTCGAGTTGATCCATCCACAAACTGATAGTGCGCCACGCCGACATGCCAGACTCCGCCACTCAAACTTCGATGGCGTCGATCCTAGTGCGTGGGCTCAGGGGCTGTCGTGCGCGCGTGCACGCAAAGAAATTTGTTTGACGTAAGCCTTGGGCGACAGCCCTGTGTGCTGGCGGAAACAACTGTAGAACGCCGACAACGAGTTGAAGCCAGCGGAAAATGCCAGCTCATCAACGCGCAACGGTGGCGTGGCGGCGTCCAGCGCCGCGAGCAAATGCTGCAGCCGTGCCTGGTTAACGTAGCGATAGAAGCTCTGGCCCAACACTTGATTCAGCAGATAGGAAATTTGATTGCGGCTGTACCCGCACTCCTGCGCCACCCGTTGCAGGTCGAGTTCGGGGTCCAGATAAGGCTGCTGGCGCTGGAAATACTGTTGCAGGTCGTCAGCCATGAAACTCAGCTGGCGCGGTGAAAGCCCGAGCCGGCTGGCGGCCGGGCGCAAGTTCGCAGCGGTGTTGCTTTGCGGTTGTTCGCGCACGAGGGACGCGTATTCGTTGACCCGCCAGATCAACCCGTCGCGCACCGTGATCGCTTCACTGGAACGGAACGACACCAGCCCTTCGCCGCCGCGCAAGGTCATCTGGTACTGGATGAACGCAGTGTTGCCGTCCAGGCGTATGCGATCGGAATGCTCCAGCGCCTCGTCCGGGTTACGCGGCATGCTGCCGCGCACGTACTCGCGCAACTCATCCAGGCCCATGACACGGTTCTGGAAAAAATCGTTGTACTGAATGTCCGGGTGATAAAGCGCCATGACACCGTCCAGATCCCGGTGTTTCCAGCACAAGTGGTAGCGCATGACCGTCTCGCCCGTGACCTGGGTTTGCAGCGGGCCATCATCATCGGCGTGCATAAGGAACTCGACGAAAAAAACCGAGCTTGCCGAAGTTCGGCCACGGCTTCAATGACCAGACCGAATCGCCGTAACGCCGAGCAAGGCCCGGCACGTGATCCACATCAAAAAAACGGTAGCAATCGCCAAACGGACTGAAAAAAATCACATGGTTTTCACATCTGGATGCTACTTTTAAAGGCAGTCACCGGTTGAGCCATTGAAGGCTCTTCCCTCCTAACATGAGCTAAAGGAAGCGCTCGATGAAGAAGGCGGGCAACACATGAATAAAGGGTCTTTCAGCAAAGTTACGTTTCCAAACGCCTGCCAGCTGATGCGCTGGCATTTTCATCCCATGGGATTCGAGGCGAGCATGGACGCCCCTGGCAGTATGGTCGCCCGTCTGTTTGACCGCGCCAGTGGCGAGACCATGATCGCCATTGCAGGCATTCCTTGCGCAACCGTGATGAATGCCGCGGACGTAGAACGAATAATCGAAGCCGTGGAAGACGAACTTGAGTGTTTCATTCCTCCCGTGGCCCTCAAGAGTTATGCCTGAAGGTCAACCACTCAACAAAAAGCCCACATCATGTGGGCTTTTTTTGTGGGCTCGGGTTCAGGCCGGTGCCTGACCCTGACGGTGATCAGCGAAGAATGGCTTGTCCTTGCCAATCCGGTCAGAAGCCTTGGGCATATTCGCCGCCTGAGTGTCCTGCCCATCGACATACCAGTAGCAATGACTCACCGCCCGCGTGATGCCGACGTAAGCCAGTCGCAGGATTTCGTCTTTCTGCGCGTTGTCGTATGGCTCGTTGTCGCCCGTCTTGCCAAGACCCGCCATCCGGTATACCTGATTCTTGTAGGGAGAACTGGTCAGGTGCTGACAATCACCGAGCAAGAACACTGCGTCGGCCTGCAAGCCCTTGGCGCTGTGATACGTCAGCTGTTTGATGCGCCGAGCTTCATACGGCAANCTAGAATCCACATTAACTACCGACTGAATATGCTGCTCAATCAATAACTTATCGCTGCTTTTTCGATAAAGCATCAAGATGGAATCACCTTGACGGTAATGCTGGATCAGGCGTTGAGCCATGCCCTGATCGTCCCGATCCATGACGCTCACCGGCAACAGCGCCTTGGGCTCACCGCTGGCCTTGGCCTTCTTTCCAGCGATCGACGGCGCTGCGCGGACGATATGCTCGGCCGCATCGATGATGTGCTGATGGCTGCGGTAATTCTCACTGAGCATCACGCGGGTGGTGCTCGGCGACGGGAATTCCTTGTTGAACGCCATAAAATACTTGGGCGAGCTACCGCGCCAACCATAAATCGACTGCCAGTCATCGCCCACGCACAACAAGGACGANCGTTGCGCACCTCGCCCCACGTGCATCGCCGGGCCGCGACTGCGGATCTCCGCGAGGCTGGCACGAATCCAGGAGACAATCTGCGGTGATACGTCCTGAAATTCGTCGATCATCAGATGTGATAACGGCCTTAGCAGTTCATCGCTCAGCAGCTTCAGGTTTTCCGGGGAGTGCTCGCTGAATAAGGCAAACATTCGGTTGTAGGTCATCACCGGTGGCTTTTGATCGAGCAAATGATCTTCCAGCGCGCGCCAGAACAGGCTCAGAGCCTCGAAGAAATGCCGGTCCGGGTCATCCTTGGCGAAACTCATCTGGCCAACCGCATTCGGAACATCCAGGCCCAGGTTCTCGATAAACCCGGCGGCAGCCACAAAACAGTCCAGCAAGGGGGCTGACCCCAACTCACCCTTGACCTTGTAATCGAAGCCCGGTCCGGCACTGGCATCCCCTGCCAGCGAAGCCAACATGCGCTTTGAAGCTTCGTAACTATCCAGCCATATCAAAGGCTTACGACAGAAAGCTTGAAACAGGGTTCGCTTCACCGCCCATTCCGCACGAACCGTTAACTTGGCATTCGGGCGGCTGACTTGTGGATTTTCCCGGGGGTCAAATCCGAGTACTACCCAGGCGTCCAGCGTGGGAATGTAGCCGTGACAATGGAAAGTCGACCCGTTGATGTCGAAGGCCTGCCGATTGGGCTCAATGCCTTTGATTGGCCAAGCGCCGGCTCGAAACCACAGATCTTCAATGGTGTCGCAAAGCTCTTCATCACGCTTGGCCGCCAACTCGGTCACCGCCATGCGCTTCTGCACATCGGGGTGATCGCGCTCAAGCTCCTTGAGTTGCAGTGCGTGACGGGACAACGGCTTGATCAGCTCGCGAAAACGCTCATCACGGATGTGCAGGCTGTGGAAACAGGCATTGAGTTGCTGTCGCTGGGCGTCGTTGATGCGCAGGTCGAAGGGATTGCTGTCGACCTCCTCGTCGCCGTTTTGCGCGCGATTACTGAGGTTTTCGAACGCTTGCAGGCGTTCGAAGCCCGGCAGGCTGCGAACCATTGGCAGGATGCGCGAGTGGAAGGTACGCACCAGATCCCGCGCCTCTTTGAGGCTCAGCGCCCGGCCCCACAATGCAAGNATTTCCATGAGCTTGTTGATGAAGTCCTTGCGCGACTCGCGGGTGAACGTCACCACGGTCATCGAGCTCAGCTCAAAGCCCAAGTAATGGGTCAGCAGCAGTATGCGCAGCACCAGCGAGGTNGACTTGCCCGCGCCAGCCCCGGCAATTACCGACGTCGAAGGCGTGTCGCTGAAGATCATCTTCCANTGGGCGGCGCTTGGCTGGGCATGNGCCGGCAGCAAGCGCGCCACATCAGCCTTCATGCGCTTCTTCACCTCGGCGCTCAAGGGCAGGCGCCAATCGTCGAACAAATTGTCGTCGACATTAGGCGGCCTGTGCTCGGTCGAACGCGAATCACGGATCAACAGCACCTGCCGGCCTTCTTCCAGCCCCTCGGCTTTCCCTTCCTTATAGCCGTAATCCACCCCGGCGCTGTGGCCGCTGCGAAAACCATCGGCTTGCCCGTGCAGCCACGATGCACGGTGTTGCGCACGCAGACGGGTCAGGCCATGACCAAAGAATCGGGCGGCCAGGCGTTTGAGCAGTGGCATCTCGGCCAGGGGACGGAGTTCGGGAGGAAGATCGGGGGTGTGTTGCGGCACGCGGACTGACTCCAGGGTGTGAGGCTGTTGAGGGCTATGGTGTCCGTATTTGCCGTTAAGTTCTAGTGAAATGCTTACAGGTCATTGGCTTATACGATGAAGTGAAGGCTGGGTGAGAATGTTTCGAGGTTATTTGATATCAACTTAATCGATCATATTGAGGCATTTTTTACGCTTTTTATCGATTGGTGCCTGATAGATGATGCCCGCCATCAACCACCGGTTCTCGTTTCGTGGCTCGGCGCTCTGCCCCATGACGAACCTTTTCAGGAGACGATCATGCTTGAACTCAGACCTTTCAACTCCCTGGGCGGCGCCCACCATGGCTGGTTGGATGCGCATCACCACTTTTCGTTCGCCGAGTACCACGACCCGAAACGCATGAATTGGGGCAACCTGCGGGTATGGAACGACGACGTGATTGCCTCGGGCACCGGATTTCCGAAACATCCGCACCGAGACATGGAAATCATCACCTATGTTCGTGAAGGTGCAATTACCCACGAAGACAACCTGGGCAACAAGGGCCGTACCGAGGCTGGCGACGTGCAGGTAATGAGCGCCGGCACCGGGATTGCCCACAGCGAATACAACCTGGAAGCCACGCCGACCAAGATTTTCCAGATCTGGATCATCCCGAATGAAGCCGGCTTGCCGCCCTCTTGGGGCGCCAAGCCTTTCCCGAAAGGCCAGCGTGAAGGCTTCGTGACGTTGGCCAGCGGCAAGGCCGGCGACGATCAAAGCCTGCGAATCCGTGCCGATGCACGGCTGGTGGCCGCGAACCTGAAGGCCGGTGAGTCCGCCGAATATCGCCTGGACAGTGGCCGTCGCGCTTATCTGGTTCCGGCTACGGGAGTCATTGAAGTCAATGGCCTGCGTGCACAAGCTCGAGACGGCGTCGCAGTGGCGGATGAGCAGGTGTTGCGGGTTACCGCGATCGAGGACAGTGAAATCGTGTTGGTGGATCTGGCTTGATCGGGTAAATGCAGGGCAAAAAAAGGGGCGACCAGTAATGGTCGCCCCTTTTTTCATGATCGATGGTGACTGCACTGACGCTATCGCGAGCAAGCTCGCTCCCACAGGAGCAAGCTCGCTCCCACAGGGTTTTAAGCACTCCTTGTGGGAGCGGGCTTGCCCGCGATGGGGCCTTCAATCACTTCGCAGAAATAGCGCCATCCACCAACGTCTGCGCCTCTGCAACCAACTGCTTGAGATGGTCATCACTCACAAAGCTTTCAGCGTAGATCTTGTAGATATCCTCGGTGCCCGATGGCCGCGCGGCGAACCAGCCGTTTTCGGTCATCACTTTCAAACCGCCAATGGCCTGGTTATTACCCGGCGCATGGCTAAGGATGCTTTGAATCGTTTCGCCCGCCAGTTGGGTCGAGGTGACCTGATCCGGTGACAGCTTGCTCAACAAGGCCTTCTGTTCAGGGTTGGCCTTGGCGTCGACGCGCACCGAGAACGGTTCGCCGAGCTCGTCGGTCAACGCTCGGTAGGCCTGGCTCGGGTCGCGACCTTTGCGCGAGGTCATCTCCGCCGCCAACAAAGCCGGGATCAAGCCGTCCTTGTCGGTGCTCCACACGGTGCCGTCTTTACGCAGGAACGAGGCGCCAGCGCTTTCTTCGCCGCCAAAGCCCAGCGAACCTTCGAACAGGCCATCGGCAAACCACTTGAAGCCGACCGGCACTTCGTACAGGCGACGACCGATACGGGCGGCGACGCGATCAATCAAGCCGCTGCTGACCACGGTCTTGCCTACGGCCGCGTCAGCACGCCATTCAGGACGGTTCTGGAACAGGTAATCAATGGACACTGCCAGGTAGTTGTTCGGTGCCAGCAGGCCACCGGACGGAGTGACGATGCCATGGCGATCGTGATCCGGGTCGCAGGCAAACGCTACGTCAAAGCGCTCTTTCAGGCCGATCAGGCCTTGCATGGCATGGCTCGACGAGGGGTCCATGCGGATTTGCCCGTCCCAGTCGACCGTCATGAAGCGGAACGTGGCGTCCACTTCGGTGTTCACCACATCGAGGTTCAAACGGTAGTGCTCGGCAATTGCCGACCAGTAGCGCACCCCTGCGCCACCCAACGGATCGACACCCAGGCGCAGCTTGGCATCACGGATGGCGTCGAAGTCGATCACGTTGATCAGGTCGGCGACGTAGGTGTTGAGGTAATCGTGACGATGGGTCGTGCTGGCCTTCAGTGCCTGNTCGTGGGTGATGCGTTTGACCCCGGCCAGTTTGTTGGCCAGCAGCTCGTTGGCCTTGGCTTCGATCCACTTGGTCACGTGGGTATCGGCCGGTCCGCCGTTGGTGGGGTTGTATTTGTAGCCACCGCTTTGCGGCGGATTGTGCGATGGGGTGATGACGATACCGTCCGCCAGGCCCGAGGTACGGCCGCGGTTGTAGCAAAGAATCGCGTGGGAAATGGCCGGGGTCGGCGTGTATTCATCGCCTTCGGCGATCATCACAGTGACGCCGTTTGCAGCCAGCACTTCCAGGGCGCTGACGCCGGCCGGGGTGGACAGTGCGTGAGTGTCGATACCGACAAACAGCGGACCGTCGATGCCCTGGGCTTCGCGGTACAGGCAGATCGCCTGACTGATCGCCAGAACGTGCCATTCGTTGAAACTCAGGTCGAACGAGCTGCCTCGGTGTCCGGACGTGCCGAAGGCTACGCGTTGGGTAGAGATCGCTGCATCAGGCTGGCCGGTGTAATAGGCCGTGACCAGTCGCGGGATATCCACCAGCAACTGAGCTGGGGCCGGTTTGCCCGCAAAAGGACTGAGTGTCATGCAAAACCTCTGGAATAGAGTGGTTCAGGAATAGGAACGCAGTTTACTGGCAGTTTGACCGCAGCGCGACGTTATCGATCCCGAGCGAAATGTTATCAATCGCCAAAGCCCCGCACGTGCTCAATCGATCGATTCCAGGCGCAAGGCATCGCCCAACAAACCCATGGCCGCCGCGAGGTCGTGGTCGCCGCCGAAGGTATGGCTCAGTCGCAGGTGTTGCGCGTGCAACCCCTGCAGGCTGAACAGCTCTCCTGGCGCAATCACCACCTGGTGCCTGAGCAGGCGCTGGAACACCCGACGCACATCGACCTGACGCAACGACCGGACCCAGATCGTCGCACCGCCCAAGGGTTCGACAAAGTGCAAGGCATCCCCCAGACGCTCCTGCAACAGCTGGGTCATATGCACCTTTCGGTCCTTGAGCAGCCGCCGCAACACCAGCAAGTGCTGATCGATTCGTCCATTGCTGTATAGCCGTGCGATGGCTTTCTGGCGAATAGGCGACAACCGGAATGAACGCAACAGGAAATGCCGCTGCAGTTCGACGCTCAATTGCCGCGAGAGCAGATAACCATAAGGCGCTTCCGGCCCGATGGATTTTTCAAAAGTGGAGAAAACGATCAGCCGATCCGGGTTCAGCAGATCGCGAAACCGCAGGCCGTCGGGCTCGAATGCGAGTTCGCCGTAGCAGTCGTTCTCCAACACCCAACTGCCATGACGCTCCAGAAGTTCAGCGGTTGACTGCTTGTTGCTGTGGGAAGCCACGCTGCCACGCGGCATGTTGAGGCCGGAAGAAAGCATGACCAGCCGCACCGGCTTGGTCTCCAGCAGTTGCTTGAGCTGCTCAAGGTCTAGGCCGCCATTGGCTTGCAAGGGCAACTCGATGACCTGGACGTCAGCGTCCTGGAGCAAGCGCAGGATCATCCAGTCGCAGGGAGACTCGACGACGACCGTGGCGTCTTTGAGGCACAGCACGGCGATCAGTATTTCCAGGACGCCACGCAAATCGGCGCCGATATAGACATCATCGGCGTGCCAGCAACGTGCCGGAGACGAGGTATAGCGTGCCGCCAATGCAGCGCGCAGTTCCAGTTCACCGCAAGGCTGTGAAGTCGGTTGCGGCGGACGCGGATACTGACGCAGCAGCTCTCTTTCAAGCAGCAATAACGGGCTGTCCAGGGGCTGCAGCAACGCCGGTTCATCCGCGCTCAACACCAGCATTCCCGGCCGTCTGGCGTTCACATAAACCGTCTCGAGCAGGTCATTGCCGCTGCTGAGCGGGCGAATGGACGACACGGGCAGCGCGTAATAGCCGGATTTGGCGACCGAATACACCCGCCCTTCTTTTTCCAGCAGCGAATAGGCGTACTGAATCGTCGAAATCGATACGCTCAGACGGTCCGCCAATTGCCTTAAAGAAGGGAGGCGGACCCGCGTGTCGCTGACGGGCTCGTTGATGAGGTTAGTCAGGTAACGGTACACCGCCTGGTAGGCAAAGTCGGTTTCGCGGGGTCCTTTCATGGGTTATGACCGAACACGCCACGCGCCGCGTGGGGTGGGTGGATGAACGCGGTAACCCCGAGCATTTTCAACGACCCGTTGACCGTTCGCCACTTGCGGCGTTGCCCGCGTCGAGGCCCAGTGCATGCTCATTCTCATCACCGGCTTCCGGGCCCGGCCTCTCGCTCTCCGCCACCGGCCCCATCCGGTAAAGCGTGCCGATCAAGTTGACGGGCAACCCGCTGACGTCAACCATCCATTGCAGCACCTGCTCGGGCGCCGGCTTGCCCTGCATCGCCCGGTGCAGATCGGGCAACGCCACGAGCATGCCGGGGTGGCATTGGCGCAGAAAACGTTCAAGCGAGGCGCCGCTCTCGACAAAGGGCGCGAACAGCAAGCACACCAGTTGAGCTTCGCTCAAGCCGAGGCTTTTCTGGGCCTCGGCCGCCGCCAATGCACGCTGGTCGGACATTGTCGTCGGGTTACCGAACGTCTCCGTTGCCTGCTCGCAAAAACGCTCGGGAAGTTGTTTGCGACGCATCATGACCAAGGCCCGCTGTACATATTCAGCAACGCCTGCTTCATAGGTACGCCCATGAACAAAACAGGCCTCCAGCCCCCGAACGTGCGCGGAAATCGATAGGCTGACGAATTCGTCATCGCTGAGCTGGGCCGCCAGCTCGTCAGGCTGAAACCCGAGGAAATCGGTGAGCAGTGGCCAGCGATCTTCCAGATTGCTGACCAGCATGTCGTGAATATCGATGAAGGTCGTGCGCCGACACGCCTCAAATGATTCAGTCGGCCGCCACTCGGCCTGCGCATGTTCAGGATAAAACTCGCGGTAGCAATCGCTGCCCAGTTCATCCAGTCGTGCGAACAGCTCCTCGTAACCGGATTCAGGGTAATTCGATGCCTTGAGACCGGCCTTTTGTGCCGCACGGGTCAATCCATGCATGAACTGCTTTTGCTGACGAGGTGTATCGCTGCTGACCAACGCATCGACGCCTCGGTCCCAACGGCAGATTTGCCCATGAAACTCGCCCGCTGCCAGGTACCCGTCATCCCACAGGTCGAGCGGTCCGTTCCAGTTTCGCCGGTGACCAATCATCAACAGATTGAGACGGTTCGACTCGCGGCCCGCATCGGAAACCGGCGCCTGGTGGGTGAACGGCAAGACTTCCCGGTTATCGACCATCACCACGTCGACCCGAGGATCGTCGTAGAGAAACAGCGCACTGCAACTGCGATGGATGTTTTCAAGGGCCGTCGGGCTTGCGCCGTTCGTGCGCAAGGTCGCGACTCGCAGCTGGAACGTCGCAGGTGCCCGGCCGGCGATGCTCAATTGTGCGGCGCGCAGCAATGCAAGCGTGTAGCAACAGTCGCGGGTCCCGGACTGGATCGCCAACACCTTGTATTCGCCGATACGGTCCATGCCACCTGCGGAGACCACCAGACGCTGAATCATCAGCTGCAATGCCGTACGCTCCGCGCGCGAGAAAAAACTCAACAATCGCTGCAATACTTGCTGATAAACATAGTTCATTGCCTGTTCATGGGTATGGGTCATCATTGTTTACCTGTTACGCATAGGTTCGATGTCACGCAAACAACTGTATGCATTGCGCAAACGGCTGACTGACATGATTAAAGTGTTGCGCCTGATATCAAATGCTAACACTTAGTTTTGAGTAATTATTTGAAATGAATCGAGCTTATTTGTGAGCTCGCCCGCTCACGATTGCATGAAAGCCCCGCAGAACAAGCGTCCTGCGACTGCATGAGGGATCCTAGGAAATGTCCGACAGCGTCCCACAGACAGGTAGCACGAGAAATAAAGAAAGAAGTCGCCATTAATTTTTCAGTAATTGATCGATAACACGCTATTTGTTGAGTTTGTATTGCCGGAGCGCGAAGAAACGTATTTATCCAATACCCAGCCATAGCTCATTCCTTGAGATGAAAGTAATCATTCAATTATCGGGGCTTATAGGGTGATTAGAAGATACAGATTGAGAGCAAAAACCAGTTCAGTTGCTGAACTGACCCGTCGCAGATTGACGGAACGTCTCGGATTTTCGGAGGGGGAAATGCAAAAGTCCGTGCAAGCACGGACTTTTTTCAGCGGTGTTACGCAGGTTCGACCTGGAGTGCAACCCGTTCGCGACACGGGCATTCGTCCATGTAGCGGTGCGCCTCGACAAACTCGGAAAACGGGAAGACCCGAGTCTTGAGCGGCAGCAGCACGCGGTCAGCGGTCAGCTGGTTGATGTCACGCAAGGCACGCTGCAGGGCGACCTGGTCCTGGATGATGCCCAGCTCCGGCTTGCCGGTGAAGTTGCCGATACAGTGAACAAAGAACTGAATGTTCTTCTGGAACGCTGCGCAGGCCGGGAACGGCGTCTGGTTACCACCTTGCAGGCCGTACAGCACCAGGCTGCCACGAGGCGCGAGCACATCGCCGAGCAGTGACATCTGCGGACCGCCCAAGCCATCGAACACCACATCCACGCCGCGGTTATCGGTGTACTTGTTGATCTGCATGAGCAGATCTTCTTCCTCGGTGACGATTACTTTTTCGGCACCCAGCGACAGCAGGTATTCACGTTCTTCAGCGGTCTTGGTCGCGGCAATCACCCGCACACCCAAGGCCTTGCCCAGTTGTACGAACGAGGGACCGGCGCAGTGGCTGGCGTCGGTCACTAAGGCAAATTGACCGGGCTTGACCCGCGCCAGATCCATGTACGCAAAGTAGGCAATCAGCAGCGGCGTGTAGTGCACGCTGGCTTGAATCGGGCTCAAGACGTCCGGATAACGGGTCAGTGCCGAACGAGGCAGAACGATCTGCTCGCCGTAGACCGGATAGTCGTTGGGGCTTTCAGCCGGGAAGCTGGCGACCTTGTCACCGACTGCCAGGTCATCGACACCTTCGCCGACCGCCGTGACGACGCCGGACATTTCATGGCCAAGACCAGAAGGCAGGCGAGCGTGGGATGAGGCCAGGTTCTGGCGCCACAAAATGTCATACCAGCTGATGCCAATCGCTTCGACACGCACCTGCACTTCGCCCGGTGCGGGCTGTGCGGCTGCATGCTCTTCGCATTTGAGCACCTCGGCCGGACCAAACTTGTGAAAACGGATCGTGCGGGACATCGCAAACCTCGTCAAAGTAACCTCTAATGCCATGAACTCTATCTGGGCTTTCCAGCTAAGGCCATCNGTCGCTATTAATAGTCGACATGCCTGTCATTGATTCCGCAGCATCCATTGGATCAACGGTTGTCGTAAAAATCTGGAGCAGCCGATCAAGGGAAACTGAATTATTCGGTGCAGAGTAGCAGCCTTTCCCCGTAAGATTCATGCCGGCCATTGTTCTCATATGGCCGCTCTCGTCAAGCTTGATGACTCTTCCAGGACACAAGATGAACCGTAACGACCTGCGTCGTGTCGACCTTAACCTCTTGATCGTATTCGAAACCTTGATGCATGAGCGCAGCGTGACCCGCGCCGCCGAGAAGCTGTTCCTCGGCCAGCCGGCCATCAGTGCGGCCTTGTCGCGTCTGCGCGGGCTGTTTGATGACCCGCTGTTTGTGCGCACCGGGCGCAGCATGGAGCCGTCGGCACGCGCTGTAGAAATCTTCGCCCTGCTCTCCCCGGCCCTGGACTCGATTTCCACCGCCGTGAGCCGTGCCGCCGAGTTCGACCCGGCCACCAGCACGGCGGTGTTTCGTATCGGCCTGTCGGACGATGTCGAGTTCGCGCTGCTGCCGATGCTGCTCAAGCGTTTGCGTGCGGAGTCGCCGGGGATCGTATTGGTGGTGCGGCGGGCCAACTACATCCTGATGCCGAGTCTCCTGGCCTCCGGTGAGATCTCCATCGGCGTCAGCTACACCGCCGACCTGCCGGCCAATGCCAAGCGCAAAGTGCTGCGTCGCAGCCTGCCGAAACTGCTGCGNGCCGATACGGTGCCGGGGCCATTGAGCCTGGATGACTTCTGCGCCCGCCCCCATGCGCTGGTGTCGTTTGCCGGTGACCTGAGCGGCTTTATAGATGAAGAACTGGAAAAGCTTGGGCGTAAACGTCATGTGGTACTCGCGGTACCGCAGTTCAACGGGCTCAGCACGCTCATCAGCGGGACTGATATCGTCGCTACGGTGCCGGACTACACTGCTGACGCGTTGACGGCGGCAGGCGGTGTGCGGGCTGAAGATCCGCCGTTGCCGGTGCGTAGTTTTGAATTGCACATGGCGTGGCGTGGGTCGCAGGATAATGACCCGGGTGAGCGCTGGCTGCGGTCAAGGATTCAGATGTTCTTTGGGGATCCGGATAGCCTGGCCTGATCCTGAAGCTTTGTTGAGGCTGATGGCCTCTTCGCGGGCAAGCCCGCTCCTACAATGGAATGCATGTCCCTGTGGGAGCGTGGCTTGCCCGCGAAGGCCGCGACTCGGTTTCAAGCCAATCCCTTGCATTCTCCGCAACACAGAATTGTCATCAACCCAATTGATCGCCGTCCAATGTAAGGCGCATGCTAGAGGGCTGGCTTCAGACTTATATCATTCCGAATGATAGTTACCTTTGCTTCATTCGATTCGTGACATAGCACCTCGCCGCGCATGATCCGCCCATCTCAAATACATTGGCGGATGCACCTCATGGAACAGTCACTCAAACATTTGCGCTTCCCCCTGGCGATTTTGGCCGTGGTGGTGATGAGCGCCTGCGGCAAGGCTCCGGAGTCTGCCGCTACCATGCCCGCGGCCAAAGTCAGCGTCGCCAAGGTTTTGGAACAACCGGTCAATGAGTGGGACGAATTCACCGGGCGCCTTGAAGCGCCAGAAACCGTAGAAATTCGTCCACGGGTCTCCGGTCAGATTGATGAAGTGGCCTTCACCGAAGGCGCACTGGTCAAGAAAGGCGACCTGCTGTTCCAGATTGACCCACGCCCCTTCCAGGCCGAGGTCCGCCGCCTCGAAGCACTGGTTGCCCAAGGTCGTGCCAACGCCACCCGCAGTGAAAATGAAGCCCAGCGTGGCGAACGCTTACGCACCAGCAACGCAATCTCTGCTGAACTTGCTGACTCGCGCACCAGCGCTGCCCAGGAAGCCCGCGCCGCTGTCGCCGGGATTCAGGCGCAACTGGACCTGGCCAAGCTGAACCTGAGCTTCACCCGTGTTACCGCACCCATCAGCGGCCGCGTCAGCCGTGCCGAAATCACCGCCGGCAACCTGGTGACCGCCGACGTCACCGCACTCACCAGCGTGGTCTCCACCGACAAGGTCTACGCCTACTTCGACGCCGATGAGCGCGTGTACCTCAAGTACACCGAGCTGGCCCGCCAAGGCNGTCGCGGCGCCACCACNCCGGTCTACCTCGGTCTGTCCAACGAAGACGGCAACCCGCACCAGGGTGTGATGAACTTCGTCGACAATCAGGTCAACCCGAAAACCGGCACCATTCGCGGTCGCGCAGTCTTTGATAACGCCGATGGACAGTACACACCAGGCTTGTATGCCCGCTTGAAGCTGGTTGGCAGCGGCACCTACTCCGCTGTGTTGATCAACGACGAAGCGGTCGGCACCGACCTGGGCAAGAAGTTCGTGCTGGTGATGGACGGCGACAACAAACCGGCTTATCGCTCGGTGGAACTGGGGCCGAAGATCGAAGGCTTGCGCATCGTACGCAGCGGTTTGAACAAGGACGACACCATCGTCGTGAAGGGCTTGCAGCGNGTTCGTCCGGGGTCGCCGGTTGCACCTGAAGTGATCCCGATGGCCAGCGAACAAACCCTCGCGGCACTCGCACAACAACGACAAGCGCTGGAAGCCAGCAACCTGCCCCAAGTCGCACCTGCCAAGGTCGCGCCGGGTTCGGTTGTGAAATTGGCTGCTGCGACTCCACGCGGTTAAGGGACGACAACTCCGATGAATTTTTCCCAATTCTTCATTTCACGGCCGATCTTCGCAGCGGTGCTGTCGCTGTTGATCCTGATCGCCGGTGCAATCTCGCTGTTCCAACTGCCGATCAGCGAATACCCGGAAGTGGTGCCACCGACCGTCGTGGTGCGTGCCAACTTCCCGGGTGCCAACCCCAAAGTCATCGGTGAAACCGTGGCCGCTCCCCTGGAGCAAGCCATCACCGGCGTCGAGAACATGCTGTACATGTCCTCGCAGTCCACCGCCGACGGCAAGCTGACCCTGACCATCACCTTCGCCCTGGGCACCGACCTGGACAACGCACAGGTGCAGGTTCAAAACCGGGTGACCCGAACCGAGCCGAAACTTCCAGAAGAAGTGACGCGCATCGGTATCACCGTCGACAAGGCGTCGCCCGACCTGACCATGGTTGTGCACTTGACCTCGCCGGATCAACGTTACGACATGCTGTACCTGTCCAACTACGCCTTGCTCAATGTGAAGGATGAGCTGGCACGCCTGGGCGGTGTCGGTGACGTGCAGCTGTTCGGTATGGGCGACTACTCGCTGCGGGTCTGGCTCGATCCGAACAAGACCGCTTCGCGCAACCTGACGGCCACCGATGTGGTGACGGCCATTCGTGAACAGAACCGTCAGGTCGCTGCCGGTGCACTGGGTGCGCCCCCTGCGCCGAATGCCACCAGCTTCCAGTTGTCGGTGAACACTCAGGGCCGTCTGGTGACGGAAGAAGAGTTCGAGAACATCATCATTCGCGCAGGCGATAACGGTGAAATCACGCGCCTGAAGGACATCGCACGGGTCGAGCTGGGTTCCAGCCAATACGCCCTGCGTTCGTTGCTCAACAACCAGCCGGCCGTGGCGATCCCGATCTTCCAGCGCCCAGGCTCCAACGCCATCGAGATCTCCAACGAAGTGCGCGGCAAGATGGAAGAGCTGAAAAAGAACTTCCCGCAAGGGATGGACTACAGCATCGTCTATGACCCGACCATCTTCGTGCGTGGCTCCATCGAAGCGGTGGTGCACACCCTGTTCGAAGCACTGATCCTCGTGGTGCTGGTGGTGATTCTGTTCCTGCAAACCTGGCGCGCCTCGATCATTCCATTGGTGGCGGTGCCGGTCTCGTTGATCGGTACGTTTGCGGTGATGCACCTGTTTGGCTTCTCGCTTAACGCGCTGTCGCTGTTCGGCCTGGTACTGGCGATCGGTATCGTGGTGGACGACGCCATCGTGGTGGTGGAGAACGTGGAAAGGCACATCGAGCTGGGAGAAACGCCCGTAGAAGCCACCAAGAAAGCCATGCGAGAGGTGACCGGGCCGATCATCGCGACGGCGCTGGTGCTGTGTGCGGTATTTATCCCGGCGGCGTTCATTTCCGGACTCACCGGCCAGTTCTATAAACAGTTTGCCCTGACCATTGCCATCTCGACCGTGATCTCGGCGTTCAACTCGCTGACACTGTCCCCTGCCCTGGCCGCCGTGCTGCTCAAGAGCCACGATGCGCCGAAAGATCGCTTTACCAAAGTGCTTGATAAACTATTGGGCGGCTGGCTTTTCCGTCCGTTCAACCGGTTCTTCGAACGCGCCAGCCATGGCTATGTCGGCACCGTAGCCCGGGTTATCCGCAGCAGCGGTATTGCCCTGCTGTTGTACGCAGGCCTGATGGTGCTGACCTGGTTCGGTTTTGCCCACACCCCGACCGGTTTCGTGCCGGCCCAGGACAAGCAATACCTGGTGGCCTTCGCGCAATTGCCGGACGCTGCGAGCCTGGACCGCACTGAAGATGTGATCAAGCGCATGTCCGACATCGCGCTGAAGCAACCGGGCGTGGAAAGCGCCGTAGCGTTCCCGGGCCTGTCGATCAACGGTTTCACCAACAGCCCGAACAGCGGCATCGTGTTCGTGACCTTGAAGCCGTTCGACGAACGTAAAGACCCGAGCATGTCTGCAGGTGCGATTGCCGGTGCACTGAACGGCAAGTACAGCGGCATCGAAGAAGCCTACATGGCAATCTTCCCACCGCCGCCGGTACAGGGCCTGGGCACGATTGGCGGGTTCCGCCTGCAGATCGAAGACCGTGGCAACCTGGGGTATGACGAGCTGTACAAAGAAGTGCAGAACATCATCACCAAGAGCCGCACCACGCCGGAGTTGTTCGGACTGTTCACCAGCTACACGGTCAACGTGCCCCAGGTCGATGCCGCCATCGACCGCGAAAAGGCCAAGACCCATGGCGTGGCGGTCAGCGACATCTTCGACACCCTGCAGATCTACCTGGGTTCGTTGTATGCCAACGACTTCAACCGCTTCGGCCGTACCTATCAAGTCAACGTGCAGGCTGAGCAGCAGTTCCGCCAGGATGAAGACCAGATCGGCCAGTTGAAAGTGCGTAACAACAAAGGCGAGATGATCCCGCTGGCGACCTTCATCAAGGTCAGCGACACCTCGGGCCCTGACCGCGTGATGCACTACAACGGCTTTATCACCGCCGAAATCAACGGCAACGCCGCACCGGGCTACAGCTCCGGCCAGGCCCAGGCAGCGATTGAAAAGCTGCTGAAAGAGGAACTGCCCAACGGCATGACCTACGAGTGGACCGACCTGACTTATCAGCAAATCCTCTCGGGCAACACTGCACTGTTCGTGTTCCCGCTCTGCGTACTGCTGGCGTTCCTGGTACTGGCGGCCCAGTACGAAAGCTGGAGCCTGCCATTGGCGGTGATCCTGATCGTACCGATGACGCTGCTGTCGGCCATTACCGGGGTGATCATCTCCGGCGGCGACAACAACATCTTCACCCAGATCGGCTTGATCGTACTGGTGGGCCTGGCGTGTAAGAACGCGATTCTGATCGTCGAGTTTGCCAAGGATAAACAGCAGGACGAGGGTCTCAGCCCGCTGGCTGCGGTCCTCGAAGCGTGCCGTCTGCGTCTGCGTCCGATCCTGATGACCTCCTTCGCGTTCATCATGGGTGTTGTGCCTCTGGTGTTGTCCAGCGGTGCCGGTGCCGAGATGCGTCATGCCATGGGCGTGGCGGTGTTCTCCGGGATGATCGGGGTGACCTTCTTCGGCCTGTTGCTGACGCCAGTGTTCTACGTATTGATTCGTAACTTTGTGGAGCGCGGTGAAAAACGCAAAGCGGCCAAAGCCCTGAAACTGGAGGCGCAACAATGAGCCTGAAAGCCTTCCTGCCGAGCCTTCTGGTACTGGCCCTGAGTGCTTGTGCCGTCGGCCCGGACTACAAGACTCCAGCCACTGAGCCGGCGAACATCACTACCGCAACCGATGGCGCTGCCGGTCAGAAAAACTTCGATCGCTCGCGTTTCGAAGGCATCTGGTGGCAGCAGTTCGAAGACCCGACCCTCAACCAGTTGGTGACTCAATCGCTGCAAGGCAACCGTGATCTGCAGGTGGCCTTTGCCCGCTGGAAAGCGGCCCGGGCGATTCGCGATGACGTCAGCAATGACGCCATGCCCACCATCACCAGCCGCGCCAGCAGTGACTTGGGTAAAGGTCAGATTCCAGGCCAGACCACCAAACGGGTCAACAGCGAACGTTACGACTTGGGCCTGGACATGGCGTGGGAGATCGACCTGTTTGGCCGTATCCAGCGCAATCTGGAATCCGCCGACGCCGAACAGCAAGCGCTCGAAGCCGATCTGTACCAACTGCAAGTCACCATGATTGCCGAACTGGTGGATTCTTATGGCCAATTGCGCGGCGCNCAACTGCGCGAACGCATTGCCCTGGCCAACCTGAACAACCAGCAGGAATCACGCACCATCACCGTCAGCCTGCGTGATGCCGGCGTCGGCGACCAACTCGACGTGGAGCGTGCCGATGCACGCCTCGCCTCGGTCGAAGCCAGCGTGCCGCAGTTGCAGGCCGAACAGGTTCGGCAGAAAAACCGTATTGCCACCCTGTTGGGTGAGCGTCCGGACAAGCTGACTGTCGACTTGAGCCCAAAAGACCTGCCGGCGATTGCCAAATCCTTGCCGATCGGTGACCCGGGTGAATTGCTGCAACGTCGTCCAGACATCCTCAGCGCCGANCGCAAACTGGCCGCCGCTACTGCCCGTATCGGCGTGGCCAAGGCGGACCTGTTCCCGCGGGTCAGCCTCAGCGGCTTCCTCGGCTTTACCGCCGGGCGCGGTTCGCAGATCGGCTCGGCGGCCGCGAATGCCTGGGCGCTTGGCCCGAGCATCACGTGGGCTGCGTTCGACCTGGGCAGCGTGCGCGCCCGTCTGCGCGGCGCCGATGCCGATGCCGAAGGCGCGCTGGCGACCTACGAGCAGCAAGTGCTGCTGGCGCTGGAAGAATCGGAAAACGCGTTCAGCGATTACGGCAAACGCCAGCAGCGTCTGGTCTCGCTGATTCGTCAAAGTGAATCCAGCCGTTCAGCCGCAAACCTGGCCGAGATTCGCTACCGCGAAGGCACCGTGGACTTCCTCGTCCTGCTGGATGCCCAACGTGAGCGTCTGGCGGCCGAAGATACCCAGGCCTCGGCGGAAACCGATCTTTATCGTGGCATTGTCGCGATTTACAAAGCCCTTGGTGGTGGCTGGCAACCAGAGACAGTCGCCAGCAAGTAAGTTTGTAAAGAGCTCCTTTGGTTGGCCGCAACCAACCAATTTTTTAGCCCTGCGCCTCATTCGGTTGCGGGGCTTTTTTTTGCCGATGACTTGAACCCGCTGACCATCCCATGTGGGAGCGAGCTTGCNCCCCTTGCCCGGGGTTGAGCATTGCCTTGAAGTACTGGAGCAGCGGTTGCATGGGAACACTCTTCGAGCCATCTCCAGCAAGCGTAGTCACTGCTTCATGACTTCGACGGGTTTCAATGTCGACACGACTTGTAGGCAAAATCGCCAGCATCGTGCTGAGTCAGGGTTTGACTCACACGCCTACCTGACCGAAGCTGACAGCTCTGCAAAAGCTGCCAGCCCCCGGATTCCTGCATGCCCCAGTCCCGCCGCTACTTGCTCATCAGCCTCTGTGTCCTGTTCGCCATCGTTCTTGCCTGGCTTTTTCTGCGCAGCACAACCCCTGTGGTGCCGGAAGCCATCAAGCGCGGTTACAGCGAAGCGTTGACCCAGGCGCGCGCCGGGCAACCGGGGGCCGCACGGGTGCTCTACCAGCAACTGGGGCGCCCTGACCTGTCACCCAAGCGCCGTGTCTGGCTGCATGCCGAACTGCCGAATTACCCGAGCCCGCAAGCCCTGAAACTGGCGGATGCAGACCTGCAAAACCCTTCGGCCGACGTGCGCATTGCGGCCATCAAAAGCATTGGCGGACTGGTGCCCAGTGGGCAGCGCAGTTTGCTGATCGGACCGTTGCTCGATGACAGCGAACAAAACGTCCGGTCCGCCGCGATCAACGCGCTGCTGGGTTTGTCGCCGGATGACCTGGGCTTGTATTTCGGGCCGTTGCAGCAAGCCATCGATGCCTGGGAACGGGACCTGAAAAGTCTCCCGGAAAGCGCCGAAACCCAATACCAACTCGCCCGTCTGTACTTGCACAATGCCGAACTGAAAGAAGCGCAGCAGGCGCTGGAACGCACGCTGCAACTGGACCCAGGCAATCTGCCGGCGCTGGTGATGCAGATTGAAGTCCTGGATAAACAAGGCCAAAGCGACGCAGCCCGGCAATTGCTGGCGAAACAGTTGAAAGCTCAACCCGACTCGGCCTACCTGCAACATGCCTTGGGGCTTTGGTTGCTGCATCACGGGCAAAGTGAATTTGCCCTGCTTGGGCTGTCCAAAGCGGTCGAGATCGAGCCGAACAACAAGGATTACCGCTACGACCTGGCGACCACATTGCACGGTGAGCAGGAGCTGGAAGCAGCGCAAAAACAGTTGCAGGAAATCGTTCAGCGCCATCCGGCGGATCGCAAGGCGCGGGTGCTGCTGATCAATTACTGGAAAGAAAGCGGTCAATTGCAGAACGTGCAGATCCTTCTGGCGCTGTTGGAACAACTCAATCCAGACGATCCGGCGTTGCAGCAGGGTTTATAACGCCACTGATATCGCACCGGCAAAAAGGTTGAACCGTCGTCACGGCGAAAGGTCAAGTGATCAGGCAGTCCATTCAGGCACTTCAGGCCTGCTGCCTCGCTTCCCCTAGTCATGAGAGGGTTATTTTTGTCTACATCTAACGAGTTGTTCAGTGCAAAAGCCGCCACCGGCATCGAAGGTCTGGATGACATCCTGGCCGGTGGATTATCCCGCGGACACGTGTTTTTGCTGGAGGGTGAACCCGGAACCGGCAAAACCACCGTCGCTTTGCATTTTCTGTTGGCTGGCGCCCGTGCCGGCGAGCGCTCGTTGTACATCACGCTTTCAGAAACCGAGCGCGAGCTGCGCCAAGGGGCTTTGTCCCACGGTTGGGAGCTGGATGAAAACATTCACATCTTCGAACTGACACCGCCAGAAAGCCTGCTCAATGCAGAGCATCAGCAAAGCCTCCTGTATTCCTCGGACCTTGAGCTGGGCGAAGCGACCAAGCAGATTTTCGAAGTGGTCGAACGGGTCAAGCCGACCCGGGTGGTCCTCGACAGCCTCTCGGAAATCCGTCTGCTCGCGCAAAGCTCGCTGCGCTATCGCCGGCAGATCCTGGCGATCAAGCACTACTTTGTGCGCTACAACGCCACGGTGCTGTTACTGGACGACCTGACCACCGAATCCCTGGACAAGACCGTACACAGCGTGGCCCACGGGGTGGTTCGCCTGGAAGAATTGACGCCCACCTACGGCGCCGAGCGCCGTCGCGTGCGGATTGTGAAATACCGTGGCCAGAAGTACCGCGGCGGGTTCCATGACTTCACGATTATGGGCGACGGCGTGCACGTATTCCCTCGCCTGGTCGCCGCAGAACACCGCGGCGGTTACATCCGCCAGCAGTTGACCAGCGGCATCAAGGAAATGGACGCCCTGCTTGGCGGCGGCATCGAGACCGGTTCCAGCACGCTGATTCTCGGCCCGGCCGGCACCGGCAAGTCGCTGATCTCGATGATCTTCGCCGCGGCAGCCGTTGCCCGGGGTGAGAAAGCCGCGCTGTTTATCTTCGATGAAGAGCTGGGACTGCTGTTCGAGCGCATGAAAAACATGGGCATCGACCTGCAGGCGCTGCAAGACACCGGCAACCTGCTGATCGAGCAAGTCGACGCCGCCGAACTGTCTCCTGGCGAGTTCTCGCACCGGGTGCGGCGCTGCGTCGACGAGCGCGGGATCAAAACCGTGGTGATCGACAGTATCAACGGCTACCAGGCCGCAATGCCGGAAGAAAACTCACTGATTTTGCACATGCACGAGTTGCTGCTGTACCTCAATCGCCGAGGCGCCGCGACGTTCATGACCGTGGCCCAACATGGGCTGGTCGGGGACATGCAGGCCCCGGTCGACATTACTTATCTGGCTGACACGGTGATTCTGTTGCGNTACTTCGAAGCGCTCGGCAAAGTTCGCCGGGCCATTTCGATTATCAAGAAACGCACCGGCGCCCATGAGTCGACCATTCGCGAGTATCGAATCAGCGCCTCGGGCATGACCATCGGTGAGCCTTTGGATGCGTTCCAGGGTGTATTGCGCGGCGTGCCGACTTACCTGGGCGCCAGCCAGCCACTGCTCAAGGATGATGACCGGTGAGTGTTGTCGAGGCGATGTCGGAGCGCGCAATTATTCTCGCGCCGCTGGGACGTGACAGCCAGATTGCGCTGATGATGCTTCACGAGGCGGGATTCGAAGGGATTGTTACCCGGGACCTGGTCACGCTGTGCAGCGAGCTGGCGCAAGGCGCCGGCCTGCTGTTGATTTCTTCGGAAGCCTTGCTGGGTTGCGATCTAGAACCGCTGCTGGGCTTGATCGAGGAACAGCCGGCGTGGTCAGACCTGCCAATCGTACTGCTGACCCACCACGGCGGCCCGGAACAGAACCCCGCGTCACGTCTCGGCCCGCAATTGGGCAACGTGACCTTCCTCGAGCGCCCGTTTCATCCGGTGACGTTGATCAGCCTGGTCACTACCGCATTGCGTGGGCGACGACGGCAGTACGAAGCCAGGGACCGCTTGATTGACCTGAGCCAAAGCGAACTGCGGCTGCAAAACACGCTGGAAACCCTCGAACAACAAGTCGAGGAACGTACCGCCCAACTGCGCCACAACGAAGAAGCCCTCAGACAGTCGCAGAAAATGGAGGCTGTCGGCCAACTCACCGGCGGCATCGCCCACGACTTCAACAACATGTTGACCGGCATCATCGGCAGCCTCGAGTTGCTACGTCGACGCCTGGCCCGAGGTCGCACCGATGACCTGGACGGCCTGATTGATCTGGGGGTGACCTCGGCCAATCGCGCGGCAGGTCTGACCCATCGCCTGCTGGCGTTCTCCCGACGCCAGTCGCTGGATTCCAAACCCGTGGAAATGAATACCCTGGTGGTGTCCATGGGCGAACTGTTGCAGCGCAGCATCAACGAAAGCATTCAACTGGACATGCAATTGAGCGAGGACTTGTGGGTGGCCGAGGCCGACCCCAACCAGCTCGAAAGCGCCCTCCTCAACCTGGTGCTGAACGCCCGCGACGCCATGCCTGAAGGCGGAAAACTGGTGGTCAACACCTCGAATCAACGCTTGGACAAAGGTTTCACGCAGGTTCACAGCAATCTGCAACCGGGTGATTACGTCGTGCTGCGCGTGACCGACACCGGCTGCGGCATGCCGGAAGGCACCATCAGCAGGGCTTTCGATCCGTTCTTCACCACCAAACCGATTGGCCAGGGCACCGGTTTGGGCTTGTCGATGATTTACGGTTTCAGCAAGCAATCCCACGGCCACGTGACCATCGAGAGTGAAGTGGGCAACGGTACGACGGTCAGCCTGTATCTTCCGCGCTACAACGGTGCGCTAGTTGAGGACACGCTGGAAGATATCGCACACGCGCCTTATGCCCAGGACGGCGAAACCGTGCTGATCGTCGAAGATGATCCGGCGGTACGGGTGCTGGTCAGTGCGGTATTGAGTGAGTTGGGCTACGCCTTCGTCGAAGCAGGCGATGCCGACAGTGCAGTGCCGATTCTCGATTCCGGCCAGCGTATCGATTTGTTGATCAGCGATGTGGGATTGCCCGGCATGAACGGGCGGCAACTGGCGGAAATCGGGCGGCAACTGCGCCCGGAGCTGAAAGTGCTGTTNATCACCGGTTATGCCGAACACGCGGCGGTGCGCGGTGGATTCCTTGACCCTGGCATGCAGATGATCACCAAGCCGTTCACCTTCGACCTGTTGACGGCCAAGGTGCGGGAGATGATCCGAATCTGAAAGCCCCCATGGCGGGGGCTTCGGGGTTGTTTACGACAGCATTTCCTGCATCAGCTCTTGCAACACATCCAGATCGAACGGCTTGCCGAGGATCGGCGCCTTGCGCGTGATCGGGCTGTCGGTCTCGCGGATTTCCTGCGGATAACCGCTGATAAAAATCACTTTGAGCTCAGGTCGCAGCTTTACGGCCGGCTCGGCGATCTGCACACCGGAAATGCCACCCGGCAAACGAAAGTCAGTGATCATCATGTCCAGGTGCGGCTTGCTCGCCAGTATTTCGAAGGCCTGCTCGCCGTTTTCGGCCTGCAGCACCCGGTAACCCTCACCCGACAAGTAAGCGGACAATACCATCAGAATCGAGGGGTCATCCTCGACAATGAGTACTACATCTTGTGCATCTTCACTCATGGGAAGCCTTTGTTCGGTCAATAGCTGCTGATACGACCATAGGGTCGATCAGAGGTTGCGTTTATCCGGCTGTTTTCCTACAGCGGCAGACAAACGCGAAATAAGGCGCCCTCGTTGATCTTGCTCTCGACGGCGATGGAACCGCCATGGGCGGCGACGATCTGCTCGGAAATAAACAGCCCCAGTCCCAGCCCCGCGACCACGGTCTTGGCTGACACCCGTTCGAACTGTTGAAAAATGCGCTTCTGGTTTTCTTCGCTGATACCGATCCCGCGGTCCTGCACTTCGACCCGTGCCTGACCCTCGTGACTGTAGACCCTCACATCGATCCGGCTTTTGCCACCATAACGCAAGGCATTGGTCAGCAGATTTGAAATCACTTGCTCGATACGAAATTCGTCCCAGTTGCCGACCACTGGCTGTTCGGCGCTAAACGCAACGGAACACTCGGCGGCGTCAACCTGCGGCGCAAAGTTTTGCAACAGGTTGCTGACCAATTGCACGAGGTCAAATCTGGTCGAGCGGATCGACAGCTTGCCGGTGCGGATGCGTGACACNTCGAGCATGTCCTCGATCAGACGGATCAGGCTCTGGATCTGGCGCTCATCGCGGTCGACCATCGCGTGCATCTTGTCCAGCGTAAACGCAGCGGCGTTATCACGCGCCAGGTGCATCTTGCGCAGCTGGGTCTCCAGGATCAGCCCGTTAAGCGGCGTACGCACTTCGTGGGCGACGATCGACATAAAGTCATCACGCATGCGCACCGCTTGCTCCAGTTCATTCTGGGTGGTCTGCAACTGCTTGAGCAGCGCTTCCTGTTCGCGGCGAGCCTGTTCCAGTTCTTCGACCTGTTGCTTCATCGCTTTGCTTTGGCGGTACAGGTCGACGAAGACGTTGACCTTGCTTTTGACGGCGTGAATATCCAGAGGCTTGTGCAGGAAGTCCACGGCCCCGCTTTCGTAACCCTTGAACGCGTAGTTCAGCTCGCGGCCGGCGGCACTGACGAACACGATCGGGATGTTCTTGGTTTTCTCTGTACCGCGCATCAACTCGGCCAGTTCAAAGCCGTTCATGCCCGGCATCTGTACGTCGAGAATGGCCATGGCGAATTCGTGTTGCAGCAGCAACGACAAGGCCTCGTCGGCGCTCAATGCCTTGAAGACCTGGCGATCCTCGCGCTTGATCAGCGCCTCGAGGGCCAGCAGGTTTTCCGGCAGATCATCGACGATCAGCAATTTGGCTTGGATGTTACTTAGCATGCTATTTGTTCCAGCTCGACAAGCAGACGGCCGATGCCGCGTATAGGGAGAATGTGGTCTGGCTGGTGAGTATCCAGCGCCGCCAAGGGCATAGTCGCGACCTGGGCTTCGTCCGGATCCTGCACGATGGTCAGGCCACCAGACTGTTTGACGTGGGCCAGCCCTCGGGCGCCGTCGCGATTCGCGCCGGTCAGCAGCACGGCTGCCAGCTTCGGACCGTAGGCATCGGCAGCCGACTCGAACAGAAAATCAATGGAGGGCCGTGAGTAATGCACGCGATCCTCCAGGCTCAGGGAAAAACTGCGGTCCTGCTCCACTGACAAGTGATAACCCGGCGTGGCGAAATACAAGGTTCCGGCTTCCACATGGATTTTGTCGCAGGCTTCCCTGACAGGCATCGACACCCGGCGGGCAAAGACTTCGGCCAGTTGGCTACGGCGCTCGTCGGGCAGGTGCAGGACTACGATGATCGGCAGGACGAACCCCTCACGCAACGGACTGAGGATGTTGAGCAATGCCTCCACTCCACCGGCCGAAGCGCCGATCACGATAGCGTCTATCGAAGGCAAATCCGTTGCATTGTTCATGATTTGCGGTAAATCCGTTCTTGTTTGACCAAGGGCACAAACTGGTTGCCGAAAGCCGAAAAATCCGGGGTTTCCTTACTGCCCAAGACCAGGAACCCGCGATGACAAAGGGATTCATGAAACAGACCGAACGCGCGATCCTGTAATTTTTTATTGAAATAAATCAGAACGTTACGGCACGAAATCAATTGGGTTTCTGAAAAGACGCTGTCTGTCGCCAGGCTGTGGTCGGCGAACGTCACGTTCTCACACAACGTCTTGTCGAAAATCGCGTAGCCATACGCCGCCGTGTAGTAGTCGGCGAACGAACGCTGGCCACCTGCCTGCTGGTAGTTATGAGTGTAGGCGCGGACATTCTCCATGGAGAAAATCCCCTGTTTGGCCTTCTCCAGCGAGCGCGGATTGATATCCGTTGCNTAGATGATCGTGCGCTCCAGCAAGCCTTCTTCGCGCAGCAGGATGGCCATGGAGTACACCTCCTCCCCCGTGCTGCAACCGGCGATCCAGATCTTGATCGACGGGTAGGTCTTGAGCAACGGCACCACCTCCTGGCGGATCGCCAGGAAGTGCGACGGGTCGCGAAACATCTCGCTCACCGGNATCGTCAGCAATTGCAGCAACTGCATGAACGCGGTCGGATCGTGCAGCACCTTTTCTTGCAGGGCGGAAATGGTACTGCACTCGAATTGCACCAACGCGTGATTGACCCGACGCTTGATCGAAGCGCCGGAATAATCGCGAAAGTCGTAGCTGTACTTGAGGTAGATCGCCTCGATCAACAACCGCAGTTCGATCTCGCTGTTTCGCGCCACTGTTTCTATGCGTTCCACTAAATGCGTTCCATCTTCGGTAACCACACGCGAATCAGCGAGAACAAACGGTCCAGGTCGATCGGCTTGGCCAGGTAGTCGTTCGAGCCCGCCGCGAGACAACGTTCCTGATCGTCTTTCATGGCCTTGGCCGTCACTGCAATGATTGGCAGCTTTTTCCAGCGCGGGTCCTGGCGGATCAAGGTGGTAGCCTCGTAACCGTCCATTTCCGGCATCATCACGTCCATCAACACCAGGTCCACGTCGTCAACTTCATTGAGTTTGTCGATCGCCTCACGGCCGTTACGCCCGATCACCACCACGGCGCCCTTGTGCTCCAGGGCACTGGTCAGGGCGAAGATGTTACGCACATCGTCGTCCACCAACAGGATCTTGCGACCTTCAAAGACCTTGTCGCGGCTGCGGGCGGTCTTGAGCATCTTCTGGCGGTCATGGGACAGCTGGGATTCGACTTTGTGCAGAAAGAGTGTCACTTCGTCCAGCAAGCGTTCAGGTGAGCGCGCGCCTTTGATGATGATCGAGCGCGAATACTTGCGCAGCTCCGCCTCTTCGTCACGGGTCAGGTTGCGCCCGGTGTAGACGATTACCGGCGGGAACGAGCAGATGTCTTCGGTCGCCATGCGCTTGAGCAGCTCATTGCCGAGCATGTCCGGCAGTTTGAGGTCGATGATCATGCAGTCGTAAATATTCGTGCGCAGCAGGTCGAGCGCTTCCTGGGCGAAGCCGACGGCGGTGATTTCGATGTCCTCGTCGCCGATCAAGCGGGCAATGCTGTCGCGTTGCAGGTCATCGTCTTCCACCAGCAGTACGCGTTTGACCTTCTGGGTCAATTTGGCTTCCAGGCGGGCAAATACATCCTTGAGTTCTTCGCGGGTGGTGGGCTTGACCGCATAACCGATCGCGCCCATGTGCATGGCCGCCTCGACGCGATCTTCCACAGAGATCACATGCACCGGAATGTGGCGGGTATTGGCGTGTTCCTTGAGGCGTTGCAGCACGGTCAGCCCGGAATGGTCGGGCAGGCGCATGTCCAGCAGAATGGCGTCGGGAATGAACTCCTTGGCCAAGTCGTAGCCTTCATCGGCCCCGTGGGCGACCAGGCACTGGTAACCCAGTTCGTGGGCCAGATCGTAGAGAATGTTTGCAAAATTTGGCTCATCTTCCACCACCAGGATGCAACGGGTGGTGAATGGCGCCTTGCTGCGGTCATCGTCGAAACGCGGAATGTCGACTTCAGCGATCAGCGGCACCGGCGCGAGCGTTGCCACTCTCGGTTTTGCGGCGACCGGGGTAGCCTGCATCGGCGCGACCGGCGCATCACCCGGTTCTACGTATTGCTGCGGCAGCACGAGGGTGAACACACTGCCCTGCCCCGGCTCGCTGGTAACGCTGATCGAACCGCCCAGCAACGCCGCCAAATCGCGGGAAATCGACAAGCCCAGGCCCGTGCCGCCATAACGGCGATTGGTGGTGCCGTCGGCCTGGCGGAAGGCTTCGAAGATGCTGTCCTGCTGGTCGGCGGCGATGCCGATCCCGGAATCGCGGACGATAAAGGCGATGCCGTCGTTCGGCTGGGACGCCACCGTGAGGCTGACGGTGCCTTTTTCGGTAAATTTCACCGCGTTCGACAGCAGGTTCTTGATGACTTGCTCCAGACGCTGGCGGTCGGTGAACAGCATCATCGGCGAATCGGGCTGCAAGTCGACCTCGAATTTCAACTGCTTGTCAGCCGCCATCGGCTCAAACATCCCGCGCAGTCCGTCCACCAGACGCGCAACGCTGGTGTTCTCGGGGCGCATTTCCAGCTTGCCGGCCTCGACCTTGGAAATATCGAGAATGTCATTGATCAGATTGAGCAAGTCATTGCCGGCGGAATAGATCGACTCGGCGAACTTCACTTGTTCTGCGCTGAGGTTTTCCTGAGGGTTCTCCGCCAGCAGCTTGGCCAGAATCAGCGAGCTGTTCAGCGGTGTGCGCAACTCATGGGACATGTTGGCGAGGAACTCGGACTTGTACTTGCTGGAGCGCTGCAACTCTTCGGCGCGCTCTTCAAGCTGCGCCTGGGCCTGGTTGAGCTCAGTATTTTTCAAGTCCATCGCATCACGCTGGTCGGCCAGGATCTGCGCCTGATCGGCGAGTTGTTCGTTGGTCTGCTCAAGCTCGGCCTGCTGGGTTTCCAGGTGAGCCTGGGATTCCTTGAGAATGCGCGACTGCTCTTCCAGCTCTTCGTTGGCGGTCTTGAGCTCTTCCTGCTGCACTTGCAGCTCTTCGTTGAGTTGCTGGGTCTCGGCCAGCACTTCTTGCANGCGTTGGCGATAACGGGCAGCTTCGATGGACGTGCCAATATTGCCGGCAATCAATTCCAGCAATTCGACATCACGCTCTTCCAGCGGGCGCAGGAAGCCCAGTTCGATGACGCCGTTGACACGGTCGTCGTCGCTGGTCGGCATCACCAGCACACTGCGGGTTAAACCTTCGCCCAGGCCGGAGCTGACTTTGAAGTAGTCGCTGGGCACGTTATCGAGACGGATCAGGCGAGCTTGTCGCGCCACCTGGCCAACAATCCCTTCATCGCTGTAGATCTGCTGGTCACGTTCTTCCTGCTCGCGAGAAAACCCGTAAGACGCTATTCGCTTCAGGCCGCCATGTTCTTCGCGCACATAGATAGCGGCGACCGCAGTGCCCAGATACTGCGCGCAGAACTGCAGGATGTTGCGCCCCAGCAAATTCACGCTGAGTTGCCCCAGCACTTGTTCGGCCAGCTCGGTTTGACCGTTGCGTAACCAAGCCTGCTGTTCCAGGCGCCGGGCGATGGCCTGTTGCGCGGCGAGGTTGGCGCTGTAACTTTGGGACAGATTGAGCAAATCACGACGGCCGATGTAGGCCAGCAAACCGCTGATACCAAGGATGAACAACAGGTAAAGAGTGATGCTCCAGATCGTGGTGCGGCGCACTTCCTCGTTGCGCGTGGTGCGCAACTGCTGCTCCATGTCGATCACGTCTTCGAACTGCTTGCGGATCTCATCGGTCAGGCGCTTGCCGCGCCCGGCCCTGACGGCATTGCGATAATCGCCGCTGGTGCGCTGCAAATCGATCATTGATTGCGCGTAGTTGGCCCACTCCTCCTGCAAGGCCTGGAGCCGGTGCAGACGGTCGGTTTGAACCGGGTTGTCGGCCGTGAGTTCGAGCAAGGTATTGAGCGCGACCGCGATTCTCGGCTTGGCCGTCTCATAAGGGTCGAGGAAATGCTCATCGCCGCTGAGCAAAAAGCCACGCATCCCGGTTTCCAGATCAACGGTCAGCTTCACCGCTTCATTGGCGTTATTGATCACCCGGTCGGTGTGTTCAACCCACTGGATCACCGACAGCAGGTAAGTGATCAGCGAAACGAAGAACACCGCACTGAGCACACCGACACCCAACGGCAGGCTGATGTTGCGGCTCAGGAGTTTACGGAATCGTTGCTCATCAACCGAAGACGCAGGGGTCATGGGAAGGCCTTGTCGAACTGTTCAAAACCAAGGAGTTTGCCCCAAAACGGGCACATTGATCCAATTTTATGAAGCGTATTCGGGCAAACCCCCGCATTTAGCTGCTCTTGGTCAAAGGAGCGGTTATCCTGCCGCCTCTAGTACAGCTATTCTTTTTTGCGCAACGCCGGGAACTTGTCGGGATCTGCCACTTACTCATGCTGGAACCCGGCGATTTCGATCGACCTGCGACCCTGAATTTAACTTGAGAGCCCTCTTATGTCCTCCGACCCATCCATCATCCTGGTAGTAGAAGACGATGCCATCGTGCGCATGCTGATCGTCGATGTACTGGAGGAACTGGAGTTCAAGGTCCTTGAGGCCGATGGCAGCGAAAAGGCACTGGAATTTCTCAACGATGAAGATCAACACATCGATTTGATGATGACCGACGTGGGGTTACCGGTGATGGACGGCCGAGAACTGGCGACACAGGCGCGGATGCTGCGCCCTGAACTGCCGATCCTGTTTGCCAGCGGTTATGCCGAGAGCATCGAGGTGCCTGCAGGCATGCAGGTAATTGGCAAGCCGTTTTCCATTGATCAGTTGCGGGACAAAGTTAAAGGCATGCTCGAATAAATAAACAAATACACGTCTTAAAAGGCACCAAACCCTAAAGGGAGCGGTGCTTGTAATAGCCGCCAAGTGAAACTCATAACGTTCTGAAAGTAANCNCAAGCACTCATATAGCCTTCCCTGTTTATTGAAACAATCCATCACACTAACAACCTTGCTAAGTCACAAGCACTCATATAAGCT
>NZ_NMOJ01000001.1 GCF_002251635.1 Pseudomonas mandelii | reverse complement strand
GGTTCGGTGGGTTAGTGTGTGGTTGGTTCATGGCAAGGCCACCCGCTTTTCAATGTAGCGCCCGAATAACTCGATGGCGTAGTTGATGACAAAGAACAGAAACCCGGCGAACAGATAGAACTCCAGGGTCATGAAAGTACGCGCGATCACTTGCTGCGTGCTCAGCAGCAATTCAGCCACGCCAATCACCGAAAGCAAGGTCGAGGCCTTGACGATTTCCGTGGAGGAATTGACCCAGGTCGGCAGGATCTGCCGCAACGCCTGGGGCAACAATACGTAGCCTAGCGCCTGATAAAACGTCAGGCCGATGGCCTTGCTCGCTTCCATNTGCCCACGGGGGATGGCTTGCAACGCGCCGCGCACAATTTCCGAGACGTGCGAGCCGCAGAACAACGTCAGCCCGANCGCACCNGCCTGGAACGCGGTGATCTGCCAACCCAATGCGGGCAGCATGTAAAAACACGCCAGCACCAGCACAAACACTGGCGTGCCACGGATCAGGTCNACGTAAAACCGGAACGGTGCGCGCATCCAGAACGTGCCGTAGGTCAGCACCAGCCCGGTAACGATGCCGACCATCGTGCCCAGCAAGATCGCCAGGGCCGAGACCTGCACACTGGTCAAAAAGCCTTGCCACAACACTTCGCGGGCAACCCACAACTCATGCAACCAACTGGGTGATTCGTACATGGGGGCCTCCTATCGGCGGATCGCCAGACGCTGCTCGAGGTAACGCAGCATCATGGCAATGAGGTAACAGGCCGCCACATAGAGCGCTGTGGTCACCAGCCAGGTTTCGATCACCCGGTAGCTTTCGACGTTGATCTTGCGGGCATAATAGGTCAGCTCCGGCACCGCGATAGCGGCGGCCAACGAGGTGTCCTTGAACAGCGAAATAAAGTTGTTCGACAGCGCCGGCAACACGTTGCGCAGCATCACCGGCACGGTGATGTAGGCACGAATNTGCCACTCGCCGAGACCGATGGCCAGACCGGCTTCACGCTGCCCCTTGGGAATGCTCAACAAGCCACCACGGAACACTTCAGTCAGGTACGCCCCGGCGTACAGCGACAGGGTGATGATGAACGACGGGATCTTGTCCAGACGGATCCCCAGGCTCGGCAAGGCGAAGTAGATCAACAGAATCANCACGAGGATCGGCGTATTGCGGATCACCGTCACATACACCGAGGCGAAGACTCGCAACGCCCGGTGCCTGGACAGCATGGCAAAGGCCATCATCAAGCCGATCACACAGCCAATCGCGATCGACAGCAACGCCAGCTCAAGGCCCAGGCCGAGCCCCGCCAGCAAGCTGGGGAAATCACGCCACACGGCGGCAAAGTTCAACTGATAGTTCATGGTCGGCAGTACCTTGAACGGGGCGCGTCATCGGCGCCCCGCTCTCACGGGATCATTTGAATTCGACAGGAAAACCGATGGCCGGGGTCGGCAGGTCTACGCCGAACCACTGCTTGAACGAGGCTTTGTAGGTCGGGAATTCCACACCGGTCATGGCTTCATGCAACGCCGTGTTGACGAAGTTCAGCCAGTCCTGGTCGCCACGCTTGACGGCGCACGCGTAGGTTTGCGGGCTCCAGGCGTAGGTCGGGCTGCGGTAGCGGCCCGGGTTCTGCACCATCAGGTATTTGACCGAGGATTGGTCGGTGGCGGCAGCATCGGCGCGGCCGGAGTTCACGGCCTGGTACATCAGGTCGACGCTGTCGTACTGATCGACCTTGGCCTTGGGCAGTGCCTGGTGCACCAGCTCTTCGGCATAGACGTTTTGCAGCACGGCCACGGTGACGCTGTCGCCTGCGGCTTGCAGGTCTTCGATTTCTTTGTATTTGCTGTTGTTCGGCAGCAGCAGGCCCACGCCTTCGCGGTAGTACGGCAAGGTAAAGGCTACCTGCTGCGCACGGCTGGCGGTGACGGTGATGAACTGGCAACTCATGTCGACCTTGTCGGTCAGCAGGTTGGGAATGCGTGCGTCGGACGACTGCACCACAAATTCGACCTTGCTTGGATCGTTGAACAATCCCTTGGCCACAATGCGGCCGATGTCGATATCAAAACCTTGCAACTTGCCATCCGCTCCCTGGAAGTGCCACGGCGCATTGGTACTGCCTGTACCCACGATGAGATGCCCACGNGNCAGCACGCTATCGAGCTTGCTGTCCGCCGCCTGGGCCACGCCCATGGCAGCAGCCGAAGCTGCGACAAGAAAAATACACGCTTTAAACAAGGAAGGTCGGCGATGCATGGCAAGCACTCCAGGAGTTGTGTATTCCGCTATACCGGAACTTGGTATGTAACAACGGAATAGACAGCAGAAAGTGTGCCACAGGTTGTGAGGGGAATGTTGGGGAGATTGAAAAGTGATTTGAATCAAATGGATGGGTGAACGTTAAAAATGCACGTTACGAAACGAACAGGGGAACGAACGCTACCGTTGGCTACACGGTTCGGGTACTTGCACCACATTCGTCTTGAGGCGGTTCAAATTGGAGCAGCGTGTTACCTGTAATTTCTGACAGTAGACCCACCCGCCTCGCTCCTTTAACGTCGACAGACGCTCAATGAAGAAAGAAAAAAGGAGGTTTCAATGCGCTCCGTAACCGCCCACCACACGCTGGCCCCGGTCTATCGCAAGGCACTGAGAACCTGGCGTCCAGTGATTTTGTACTTCGGCAGTCAGCACTGTCCGGCCTGCGAAATGGCCGGGCCGGTCTTTCGTCAGATTGCCGAGGCTTATCGTCATCACGCGAACATCTACATGCTGAACACCCATGAATCGCCTCGACACCCGAACGTCACCGGAGCTCCGACCGTGCTGTTTTATAAGGACAGGAAGCTGCTGAAGAAGCTCAAGGGGATCGGGACCGAGGAAACGTTGAGGGCGGATTTCGCCAGGCACATTGGCAGCGTGAAACCGGCGAGGGTGAAGCGTAAACCGGCGCACGATCTTGCCTGGTTGCGACAGACCTTCCGCAGGCTTTGCACTGTGCCTCGTGCCACTGAGCGGTTGAATCGTCGGGTTTGCTGTTAGGTTGGGGCTTTGCCCTTAACGATTTTTGACCTGCTCGATGTACCTGGACACTACCACTGAGCGGTTGAATCGTCGGGTTTGCTGTTAGGTTGGGGCTTTGCCCTTAACGATTTTTGACCTGCTCGATGTACCTGGACACCGCCGCCGACTTTTCGAACCGTCGATGAATCAACGACAACCACGACGTCGCCTCGCAGCCCTTGATCGTGCGGTACAACACGCCGGGCAACCCGACATGCCCGACCACCGACTCCGGCACGACTGCCACGCCCTGCCCCAGCGAAACCAGCGCAATGACCGCCACCAGCCCGCCCGGCTGCGCACCCAGTTTCGGTGCAAACCCGCCCTCGGCGGCGACTTGCAGCGTGCCACTGATTTGCTCCGGCAGAATAAACGTCTCGTTTTGCAAATGCTCCGGAGCAATCTCCGGCAGTCGGCACAGCCAGGACTCGGAGGACAGCGCCAGCACAAAGCCTTCTGAGTCCAGACGAATAGCCTCCAGGCCGTCGGGCAGGGTAATCGGTGAGCGGACATAACCCACATCGAATCGCCCCTCGACCACCATGGCTGGCAATGAAGCCATGGGGCTTTCCCGCACATTCAAACTGACGTCGGGGCACTCGCGACTGAAAGCCTGCACCTGTTTTTGCAGCAAGCCCGAGTACACCGCCGACGCCACGTAGCCAAGTTCGATATGGCCAATGTCCCCGCGCCCGGCCCGCTGGGCATTGTGCTGGGCGTATTCGAACTGCCGCACCGTCGCCTCGGCTTCGATCATTAACGCGGCACCGGCCTCGGTCAGGCTGACTTCACGTGTCTGGCGCACGAACAGTCGCGTGCCGAGTTCGTTCTCCATGTCTTGGATCTGTCGGGTCAAGGTCGGCGGCGCGATACCGAGTTGTTCGGCGGCGCGGGTAAAGTTGCCTTGCCGGGCAACGGCCAGAAAGTAGCGGAAATGCCGTATGTCCATGGGTGCATTAGCTCAAAGGTAATGAAGTCCCGATGCCTGGCTAACAACGCCGACAATCGACCGCGATAAGCTCATTGGCAATCACAGTAGAGAGCCAACGCCATGTACGTCAAACCCCTTTTCGCCGCCACGATCAACGATCTTGCCCAAAAGGCAATCACGTCATGAGCCGGGTCAGTCCACGCCTGACACTGCTGACGGCCTCCGGCGTTTGTTCGCTGATCGTGCTCGACACCAATATCGTCGCCGTGACGCTGCCGAGCATTGCCCGGGACCTGGGCGCGAACTTTGCCGACATTGAATGGGTGGTCAGCGCGTACATGCTGGCGTTCGCGGCCTTGTTGCTGCCGGCGGGCAGCATTGCCGACCGTTTTGGCCGACAGAAAACCCTGCTCTGGGGCCTGGGCATTTTCATCCTTGCTTCCATCGGTTGCGGTGCGGCGCCCACGGCGTTGTTCCTCGACATCGCGCGGGCGGTCAAGGGCGTCGGCGCAGCTTTGCTGCTGACGTCGGCCCTGGCCTCCATCGGCCATACCTTTCACGATGAAGTGGAACGCGCCAAAGCCTGGGCGTTCTGGGGCGCATGCATGGGCGTGGCGATGACCGCCGCGCCAACGNTCGGCGGGCTGATCACCGAATATGTCGGCTGGCGCTGGATCTTCTACCTCAACCTGCCGGTGGGCGCGTTCTTGATGTTCATGGTCTGGCGCGCCGTGCCGGAGTCCAGGGACACCCAATCGGCGCGGCTCGATCCCTGGGGCAGCCTGGCGTTCAGTGCGAGTTTGCTGTGCCTGATCTGGGGCTTGATCGAAGCCAACCGCATCGGCTGGAGCAACCCGCTCACCTACGCCCGGATCATCGGGGGCGCGCTGTTGTTGGGGCTGTTTGTGCTGATTGAGCGGATGCAGCAGCGGCCGATGGTCGACCTGCAGTTGTTCAGGCATCCGCGTTTCATCGGCGCCCTGCTCGGGATGTTTGCCTATGCCGGCTGCGCCCAGGTGATGATGACGTTGCTGCCGTTCTACTTGCAGAACGGCCTGGGCTTCTCGGCCATTGCTTCGGGCCTGGGCATGTTGCCGTTTGCCCTGACCATGCTGATCTGCCCACGCATCGGTGCACGACTGGCCAATCGATTTGCCCCCGCCACACTGATGGCGGTGGGTTTGACCCTGGTCGGCAGCGGCAACCTGCTCAGCGCCTGGGCGGTCAATGTCGGCGGCTACCTGGCCTTCGCGCTGGCGATTGCCGTCACGGGCGCCGGGGCCGGCCTGCTCAATGGCGACACGCAGAAAAACATCATGGCCTGCGTGCCACGCGACCGGGCGGGGATGGCGTCGGGCATGAGCACCACCATGCGCTTCAGCGCGATCCTGTTGGCCATTGGTGTGTATGGGGCGTTGCTGTCCAGCCACACCGAATTGCTGTTACGCACCAGCCTGTCGACTCAAGGCACGCAATGGCTTAGCCAGACCCAGGGCATTGCCTCACGGGTGGTCGCCGGTGACATGACGGCGGCGATGAATCTGCTGCCGGAAACCGCGCGTGCATTGGTCGAGCCACTGGCGCGTCAGGCCTTCGTCGGCGGCTTCAGTCTGCTGCTTCTGGTCGCCGGGTTGCTGGCCTTACTGGGGGCGCTGGTGGTCGGCACGCTGATGCGCAATCCAATCCCGGCGCCGAAAAGTTTTTCCCTGAGCCTGGAATAAACCCCAACGGGGCTCGTCGTACTGCCACTGAAATCGTTCAGTAGCCACTACGAGAGCCCCATCATGAAACGCATTCTGTCCGCCCTGTTTCTTATCAGTCTGAGCGGTATTGCAGCGGCCGCTTCCGTCGACAATTCCAGCACGCCGAAAGTCGAGGACTACAAGTATTCGACGCCGCTCCATATCGCCAAAGTGCTCAACATGACCCGCGACGATGGTTGCGGCCCCCTGCCGCGGGAGATGACCTACATTGATACCGCGGGCACCACCCATGTCCTGCGCTACCAGGCCTTTGGCGAAAACTGCCTCGGTCAGAACTAATGCTTGATCGACGCCAGCACCCGCTCGGCATTCTCACCGCAGGCCATTCCTTCGGGCCGCGCCTGGATGTTCTCGATCAACCCCAGCAACTGCGCCTTGCTCTGCGCCAGGTGCAGTTGCATCGCTTCGATCTGTTCGACTTTGCGCCCCAGGCTTGCCACCAGTTCAGCGTGCTTGAACTCGCCTGTCACCGTGTCCGGCAACAATAACTTCAGCTCTTCGAGGCTGAACCCGGCCTGCTGCGCGCACTGGATGATCTTCAGGGTTTGCAGGACTTGTGGCGGGTAACGTCGATAGCCGTTGGCCAGGCGTTCCACTTGCTGGATCAGGCCTTGTGCCTCATAAAACCGAATGCGCGACGCGTTCAACCCGCTTAATTGCGCCAATTCACCAATCTTCATCTCGGCCTCATTTGCCTGCTTGACATTAAAGTTAACTTTAAGCTTAGCCTCTACTCATCACTGATGAGGAGTCAAGCATGTCGCCCTTTCAAACGCTGAATTTGCCCAACGGCCAGACCCTCGGCAATCGCATCGCCAAAGCCGCGATGGAAGAGAACCTTGCGGATACCGGCCAGGCGCCGTCCAGCGCGTTGTTTCAGCTGTATCAGGCCTGGGCCGAGGGCGAAGCGGGTCTGCTGCTGACCGGCAACGTGATGATCGATCGCCGCGCCATGACCGGCCCCGCAGGTGTCGTGCTGGAAGACGAACGGCATCTTGAGCAGTTCCGTCAGTGGGCTACCATCGGCCGCTCCGGTGGCGCGCATTTCTGGGTGCAACTCAATCATCCCGGCCGCCAGACCATGGCCAACCTCGGCCAGCAAGCCTGGGCACCGTCGGCCGTGGCGCTGGATCTGGGTTCGTTCTCCAAAATGTTTGCCGAACCCAAGCCGATGTCGGAAAGCGATATCGCCGAGGTCATCCAGCGCTTCGCCACCAGTGCGGCCCTGGCGGAAAAAGCCGGTTTCACGGGGGTGCAGATTCATGCGGCGCACGGCTACCTGCTCAGCCAGTTTCTCTCGCCCTTGACCAACCGTCGCACGGACCGTTGGGGAGGTTCGCTGGAGAATCGCGCCCGTCTTTTGCTGGACGTGGTCAGCGCCGTTCGCCAAGCCGTGTCGCCACAGTTTTGTGTCGCGGTAAAACTGAATTCCGCAGACTTCCAGCGCGGCGGTTTCGACGCCGACGACGCCCGCCAAGTGATCCAGTGGCTCAACGACCAGCCACTGGATTTGCTGGAACTCTCTGGTGGCAGCTACGAAGCGCCGGCCATGCAAGGCGAAGCCCGCGACGGCCGGACCCTGGCCCGGGAGGCGTACTTTCTGGAAATGGCCGGCGAACTGGCCAGCGTTGCGAGCATGCCGGTGATGGTGACGGGCGGGATCCGACGCCTGGCCATCGTCGAACAGGTGCTCGACAGCGGCATCGCCATGGCCGGTATCGGCACGGCACTGGCCATCGAACCGCAACTGGTCAAACGCTGGCGCGAAGGCCAGAACAGCCACCCGCAATTGCCGCCGATCCGCTGGAAACGCAAACCGCTGGCGGCCCTGGCGAGCATGGCCGTGGTGAAATTCCAGCTGCATCGCCTGAGCCGTGGGCGCAAGACCCGGCCACAGGTTTCGGCGCTATGGGCGTTGATTCTCGATCAGCTGTACATCGCCCGGCGCACGCGCCAGTACCGACAGGCGATGGGCAAGTAATCACACATCCGGGTGAGTCATGGTTGCCACAGTGTTGTCCTCTTTTAACCCCCGAGGACAATTCATTGATCACTGGAGCATCCCATGGCGAAAATCACCCTTGCCCGGCAACTGGCGACCACCCTTGAACAGGCGGGCATCAAACGCATCTGGGGCCTGACCGGCGACAGCCTCAATGGCCTGACCGACGCCCTGCGCACCATGGACAGCATCGAGTGGATGCACGTGCGCCACGAAGAAGTCGCCGCCTTCGCCGCCGGTGCCGAAGCCGCCGCCACCGGCGAACTGACGGTGTGCGCCGGCAGCTGTGGGCCGGGCAATCTGCACTTGATCAACGGGCTCTTCGATTGCCATAAAAACCATGTGCCGGTGTTGGCCATCGCCGCACAGATTCCGTCCTCGGAAGTCGGCCTGAATTACTTTCAGGAAACCCACCCGCAGGAACTGTTCAAGGAATGCAGCCACTTTGTGGAACTGGTGAGCAACCCGGCGCAGATGCCCCAGGTGCTGCACCGCGCCATGCGCTCGGCGATCCTCAACCGTGGCGTGGCGGTGGTGGTGATTCCTGGCGATGTGTCGCTGCTGGAAGTACAAGACAACCTCAAACCCTGGCCTGCGCTGTCGAAACCCCGCACCCTGCCCGCGCCTCAGGACCTGGATCGTCTGGTCGAATTGCTGAGCCAAAGCAAAGCCGTGACGTTGATGTGCGGTGCTGGCTGCGCGGGTGCCCACGATCAGGTGGTGGCANTGGCCGATGCCTTGGGCGCGCCGGTGGTGCATGCCTTGCGCGGTAAAGAGCATGTGGAGTGGGACAACCCGTTTGATGTGGGCATGACCGGCTTGATCGGTTTCAGCTCCGGTTATCACGCCATGCTCAACTGCGACACGCTGATCATGCTCGGGACTGACTTTCCCTATCGGCAGTTCTACCCAACCGACGCCACCATCATTCAGATCGACCACGACCCGCAAGCCCTCGGACGGCGCACCACGCTGGATCTGGGCATCGCCGCCGATGTTGGCGAAACCCTCGCCGCGTTGCTGCCGCGCCTGCCTTATCGTGGTGATCGAAGCTTTCTCGAGTCATCCCTCACACACTACCAAAAGGCCCGACAGGGTCTGGATGACCTGGCTCAACCGTCGGCGCCGGGCCGGCCTATTCATCCGCAATACCTCACTCGCCTGCTCAGTGAACTGGCCGATGACGATGCGATCTTCACCGCCGACGTGGGCACGCCGACAGTCTGGGCCGCGCGTTATCTGAAAATGAACGGCCAGCGCCGATTGCTTGGTTCGTTCAATCACGGCTCCATGGCGAACGCGATGCCCCACGCCATTGGCGCGCAAGCGGCGTTTCCTGGGCGGCAGGTGATTTCGCTGTCCGGCGATGGCGGCTTCAGCATGTTGATGGGGGACTTCATTTCGCTGGCGCAACTGAAACTGCCGGTGAAAATCATCGTCTACGACAATGCCTCGCTCGGATTCGTGGCCATGGAAATGAAATCCAGCGGGCTGCTGGACACCGGCACGGACCTGCACAATCCGGACTTCGCGGCGATGGCCAATGCCATGGGGATCCTGGGGATTCGTGTCGAGGAATCCGAGGCGCTGGAACCGGCCTTGCGCCGCGCGCTGGCGCATGACGGGCCCGTGCTGGTGGACGTGGTGACCGCGACTCAGGAATTGGCGATGCTACCGACGATCAAGCTGGAACAGGCAAAAGGGTTCAGTTTGTACATGCTCAAAGCGGTGATGAGCGGGCGTGGGGATGAAGTGATCGAGTTGGCGCGAACGAATCTGTTCCGCTGACGCGCCCGAACCGCGTCGCCCCATCGCGAGCAGGCTCGCGCCCACAGGATTTGTAAACGCCCGAGATCCAGTGTGGGAGCGAGCCTGCTCGCGATGGGGCCCATGAGACCAACGATTACTGCCCGGAAAAACGCAGTCGGGACAACTGACGCAAATCCCCCTCGACATAATAATCATCAGTCCAACTGTCATCCGCCACCAACGGATGCACCTCCTTGAGCGCCAGTTTTTTCGCAAAATACCGAAACCGGTAATGCTCATAAAACCGCAGCAATTCCAGACCATAACGATCGGCCAGATCGGTATCGCCGCGAATGATCAGGTAGTTCTCGTCATTGCTGTTACTGGCCGCCGCACTGAGGTTATGGCTGCCACTGATGATCGTCGGTGAGTCGCTGGTGAAGTCCGTGACGATGGCTTTGGTGTGCACCAGCAGGTTGCCCTTCTGGCCTTTCTTGTTTTCCATGAGCCAGCCTTCCAGCCCGGTGTTGAGCAGCGCAACCGTGGTGAATTCAGCGCTGCGGTCGGCATGAAACCCGGTGATTTTGCTCGCGGAATTTTGCAGGCCATAGCGCAGGATGTCGTCGTGGGGCTTACCGAGCAACGCGTTGAGGATAGCGTCGGGCAAGGTGAACGCGGTAACGAACAGCACGTCTTTTTTTGCCTCGGTGATGATGTCGACGAACTCATGCAAGTCGCCCTTGCCCGAGCGCGGTGAGAATCCGGCGAACAATGGTTGGCTCGGGTCCATCGGGTTGTGTTGGGTGATCCATTGCCGCGTGGTGCCGACATCCGCCGGTGTGTTCCAGACCTGTTTGAAGGTTTCCAGGTAGCTGGCGCCGACCCGAGGATCGTCCAGCACATGCACCACATTGGCCTGACGGTAGATGCCGTTGGGGGTGAAGTTGGTACTGCCGCAAAGCACGGCTTCAGGCTGGCGCAGCCCCGTTGCATCGAGACGACTCAGGACCATGAATTTGTTGTGGAAAATGCTGTGAGTGACCCGGCCGCGCTTGTTCGCCGCCGGAAGCTTTTCCAGGCTCGCTTCGTTCATGGCGGTGGTGTCTTCACCCAGTTGCGCGTGATAAAGGACGCGCACGTTCACGCCGCGTTCGTGCGCCGCGTTCACCGCATCGACAATCACCGGTAACTGGTACTCGTAGATGGCGATATCCAGAGCCCACTGGCTGTCGATGGCCCGCGCGATAAACCCGAGCATGCGCCCGAGTAAACCGTTTTCCAGCCATTGGCGCGGGGCATCGGGCCAGTCTTCGATAGACGGCTTTTCTTTGCCGCTGAGGAGCGCGTCGAGCTCGGGAAACTTGCGCTGGAACGCCTGACTGGCGGCCACGGCGCGGTTGAAATTGACACTCTGGTTGCCGGGATGGCCGTCGTCGGAAGTGACCGTCACCTCCAGGGATTCGCCCAGTTGCGGCGCATTGGCGCTGCCGTAGGCCAGATAGACCCGGTATTGGATCGTCAGCCCCGGATTGACCGCGTAATCGGCCCAGCGAAATTTCTGCAACGGCGCGATATTGCTGGGGGTGGCGTGGTATTGAGGGAAGGTATGGGGCTTGCCCGGGAACGTCAGGCTGTTGAATAGAAACTGCCAAGGTTTGTCGCCCTGCTGCTTTTCGATGGCGAAACCCAGCAGGCCTTTGCGACGGGGTTCGGCCACATCCATGGCCAACAGCACGCCATTGGTGCCGGCATAAGCTTTGACGCGGAAATCGTTCTGATGATTAACGGCAAGTGCGCGCATGATTCACTCCTGTGATCGAATGCACTCAGAGCATAGGGGAGCGATGCGGATTCGCCATGATTCTCCGGGACCGCGATGGGGCCATTGCAAATAACACAATTTTCANNCGATGCGGATTCGCCATGATTCTCCGGGACCGCGATGGGGCCATTGCAAATAACACAATTTTCAGCCGGAGATCAGCTCATCAATGTGCCGATAATCCGCTTGCAGCGCTGCAGCCATCTGTCTGGCCCGACCTAGCCGAATCGGCCCGCGCTCGATATCAATCAATAACCCCGGGCAATCCAGCACCGGTAACCCTGGCCAGTCCTTCAATCGCCCATCGGTCACCAGCAGCAGCCTTTGTTGTTCCGCCGGAAAGCGTTTTTGCCGTATCGCCAGCCAACGCCCCGCTTCGCCCAGCGCCGCCAACAACGGCGTCCCGCCGCCCGCACCCAGACCATCGAGCCAGGCACGCAACCCCGCTGACGCTTTCAAGCCTTCTACCTGCCACTTCGGCGCCTGACCGCTAGCGGTCAACAAGGCCAGGCGCGCGCGTTGGCGGTACGCGTCGTCGAACAACTGAGCAAGTAATCCCTTGGCATCGCTTAGAGCCTGATGACGGCGTGTCGAGGCCGATGCGTCGACGATCACCAGCCACAGCTCATGGGAGGAACGCGTGCGCAGGTGGAACAGCACATCTTTGCGCTGACGCGGCCGACCATTGAGCAAAGTGCCGGGCCAGTTGATCGAGCCGCTGCGCGCAGCGTGACGCTTGCCCTGCTTTCCGTTGTCCAGCCGTCCTGCGCGGGGCCGGGCATCCGCCCCCGCGTCAGGTCGGGGGCGAATGCCTAGGGCTTTTTTGGCCAGGTGGGCACATCCCGGCGTGCGCCGACCGGCAGCGCCTGAGCGGGCATTTCGCCCCATTGGCCCTGGCCTTCGCTCGGGCTGGAAGATTGCGCCGAGGGCGACTGATTGTGTTGCGGCGCTGGGGGCGATTGCTCGCGGCGACGATGACGCAGGGCAAACTCGGCGACGGCGTCGATGTCTTCCTCACCGATGGCGCTCGCCCCTCGCCAGGCCGCATGGGCGCGCGCGCCGCGCAACCACACGAGGTCTGCGCGCAAGCCATCGACACCGGCGGCAAAACAGCGCTCGGTGATCTGCGCCAGTGCGGCATCATCCAGCGGGATGTTCGCCAATGCGCCGCGCGCCTTCTGGCAGCGTTCACGCAGGGACTGCTGCTGGCTTTCCCACTCGACGCAGAAACCCTGCGGATCGCTGTCGAAATCCAGACGCCGACGGATGATCTGGCCACGTTCGGCCGGTGCAGTGTGACCACTGAGGGCGACGTTCAGGCCAAAACGGTCGAGCAGTTGCGGACGCAATTCGCCCTCTTCCGGGTTCATGGTGCCGATCAATACAAAGCGCGCCGAATGCCGATGGGAAATCCCGTCGCGCTCGATCAGGTTGGTGCCGCTGGCGGCCACATCCAGCAGCAGGTCCACCAGGTGATCGGGCAGCAAGTTGACTTCATCGACATACAGCACGCCGCCGTCAGCCTTGGCCAGGACACCGGGGGAAAATTGCGCGCGGCCTTCGCCCAGCGCAGCGTCCAGATCCAACGTGCCCACCAGCCGCTCTTCGGTAGCGCCCAACGGCAAGGTGACAAACTGACCGCTGGCCAACAAATCTGCCAGGCCTCGCGCCAGCGTGGACTTGGCCATGCCGCGCGGGCCTTCGATCAGCACACCGCCGATTTTCGGGTCGATGGCGGTGAGGCACAGGGCCAGTTTCAAGTCGTCGGCGCCGACCACGGCGGAGAGGGGGAAATGTGGGGTGTCGGTCATCTTCAATACTCGGTCATGGTCGGTAACAGCGATCTCAAGAACACACTCAAAACCTGTGGCGAGGGAGCTTGCTCGCGTTCGGCTTCGAAGCAGNTTTGGGCTGCTGCGCAGCCGAGCGGGAGCTTGCTCCCTCGCCACAGGTCCATTTCAGCTGTCTTCTTCTATATCCAGCAACAGGTTTTCCAGGGCCTCGCGATACGCGCCCGGTTCCTGCCACATCCCCCGCTGCTGCGCTTCGAGCATGCGCTCGGTCATGTCGCGCAACGCATGCGGATTATGCTCACGCACAAAATCCCGGGTCGCCGGATCGAGCAAATACGCATCCGCCAGCAATGCGTATTGATGATCGCCGATCAGCTGGGTCGTGGCGTCGAAGGCGAACAGATTATCCACCGTCGCGGCCATTTCGAACGCGCCTTTATAGCCATGGCGCTTCACGCCGTCGATCCATTTGGGATTGGCGGCACGGGAACGGATGACCCGGTTCAGCTCTTCCTTCAGGGTGCGGACCTTGGGCAGGTCCGGCTGACTGTGATCGCCATGGTAACTGGCCGCCGCTTCGCCGCTGAGGCTTTCCACGGCGGCGAGCATGCCGCCCTGGAATTGGTAATAGTCATTGGAATCGAGCAGATCATGCTCGCGATTGTCCTGGTTTTGCAGCACCGCCTGCACCTGGCTCAGGCGCTGGGCGAACTGTTCGCGGGCGGCAGTGCCCTCATCGGAACCGCCATACGCATAGCCGCCCCAGTTCAGGTAGACCTCGGCCAAATCCTCGCGGCTCTGCCACAGGCGACCGTCAATCGCACCCTGCACGCCTGCGCCATAAGCACCGGGTTTGGCCCCGAAGATGCGCCAACCGGCCTGACGCTTGGCCGCTTCTTCATCAAGGCCCGATTGCATCAGCGCTTCACGTTCGGCGCGCACTTTGGCGGCCAGCGGGTTGAGGTCGTCCGGTTCGTCCAGCGCGGCGACCGCTTGCACGGCGGCGTCGAACAGGCGGATCAGGTTGGCGAAGGCATCGCGAAAGAATCCGGACACGCGCAACGTCACATCCACCCGCGGACGGTCGAGCAAGCTCAGTGGCAGAATCTCGAAGTCATCCACGCGCTGGCTGCCCGTGGCCCATACCGGGCGCACGCCCATCAGCGCCATGGCCTGGGCAATATCATCACCGCCGGTGCGCATGGTCGCGGTACCCCAGACGGACAGGCCGAGCTGACGCAGGTGATCGCCGTGGTCTTGCAGATGCCGTTCGAGAATCAGGTTGGCCGACTGGAAACCGATGCGCCACGCGGTGGTGGTTGGCAGATTGCGCACGTCCACCGAGTAGAAATTGCGCCCGGTCGGCAGCACGTCCAGTCGACCGCGACTCGGTGCGCCGCTGGGGCCGGCCGGGACAAAGCGGCCGCTCAAGGCGTCGAGCAGGCCGCGCATTTCTGCCGGGCCGCAGGCGTCCAGGCGTGGTGCGACCACTTCGCGCAGACTCTCAAGGATGGCGCTAACGTCAGTCCACATAGAACCCTGTGGGAGCTGGCTTGCCCGCGAAAGCGCAGTGTCAGGCGACAATGAGTTGTCAGATACACCGCCTTCGCGGGCAAACCCGCTCCCNNNTTGTCAGATACACCGCCTTCGCGGGCAAACCCGCTCCCACAGGGGTTTTGGCTGGCTTGAGATGGGGTCAGTGTCAGCGAGATCAACTGGGCGGCGAAAAGCTCCAGCCGTTCGCGGGTATCGCCAGCCGTGCGCCACACTTGATCAGTAACGCTCAGCAGCTCTACGGGCCGCGGCCCGGTCCATGGCTCGGCCAGGGCACAATCGAGTGGGTCAAAGCCCAGTTCAAACGCCTTGGCCAGCACCCGCAGCAAGCTCGATTGCGGNCCACGTCCATCGCCACGGGGAATGCGCAACAGCGCCAACAATGTATCAATGCGCAAGCGCCCGGTCGGCGACTCGCCAAAGATGTGCAGGCCATCGCGTATCTGCGACTCTTTCAAGTCGCACAGGTACGTGTCCAGCCGCGGCAACCAGATCGCCGCATCAGCGTCGCTGTTGAGTTTTTCGTCCAGTTGCAGTTCACGGTCGATGTGCGTGTCGCGCACCAGTTGCAGGATGTCGCGCTGCAACTCTCGGGCGCGGCGCGGATCGAGCAATTGCGCCTCGTAATACTCGTCGGCCAACAGCTCCAGGTTACGCAGCGGGCCGTAGGTCTCGGCACGCGTCAGCGGTGGCATGAGGTGGTCGATGATCACCGCTTGAGTGCGACGCTTGGCCTGGGCACCCTCGCCCGGGTCATTGACGATAAATGGGTAGATATTCGGCAACGGCCCCAGCAGCGCGTCGGGCCAGCAGTTCTCCGACAGCCCCACACCCTTGCCCGGCAGCCATTCGAGGTTGCCGTGCTTGCCCACATGGATCACGCCATGGGCGCCGTAGGTATGGCGCAACCAAAAGTAAAACGCCAAATAACCGTGGGGCGGTACCAGGTCCGGGTCGTGGTACACCGCGCTGTGGTCAACCTGATAACCCCGCGCCGGCTGGATGCCGACAAAAGTCAGGCCCAAGCGCAACCCGGCGATCATCATGCGTCCGTCACGGCACATCGGATCGCTTTCGGGCGTGCCCCAACGCTCCAGCACCGCTTGCTGATTGGCTTCGGGCAATCGGTTGAACATCAGCCGATAGTCGTCCATCGCCAAACTTTGCGCGCAGGGACGCTGATCAAGGGTGTCGAGGTCGTTGCTGACGCCCCCGAGCAATTGTTGAATCAACGCNGTGCCGCTGTGCGGCAACTCGCTGGGCACGGGATAACCTTCGGCTTGCAGCGCGCGCAGGATATTCAGCGCCGCCGCCGGGGTGTCCAGGCCCACGCCATTGCCAATGCGGCCGTCACGGGTCGGGTAGTTGGCGAGGATCAGTGCGATGCGCTTTTGTGCATTCGGCACCCGTGCCAGTTCGACCCAGCGCCGCGCCAGCTCGGCGACGAAATCCATGCGCTCGGGCGCAGCGCGGTAGCACACCACGTCCGACTGACTGCGCTCGCTGCGCCACGCCAAGTCCTTGAAGCTGATCGGCCGGCTGATGATCCGCCCGTCCAGTTCCGGCAACGCGATGTGCATCGCCAGATCACGCGGGCCGAGGCCTTGCTCGCTGGCCTCCCAGCCGGGCTGGTTGTCCTGGGCGCAAATCGCCTGGATCACCGGAATATTGCGGCGAAATGGCCGCAGATGCGGCGCTTCGGGGCTGGATTGAGCGAAACCGGTGGTGTTGAGGATCACCCCCGCCTCGACTTCGTCCAGCAGGTCCTCGACCACCGACAGGCAGCCGGGTTCTTTCAGACTGGCCACAGCAATCGGCAACGGGTTCAAACCCGCCGCCTGCAAACGCTGGCAGAAAACATCGATGAACGCGGTGTTCGCCGCCTGCAAATGCGAGCGATAGAACAGCACCGCCGCCACCGGTTGACCGGCCTGCCAGTCGGCTTGCCAATCGTGAAGGTCAGCGGGGCTCTTTTGCGGGTGGTAAATCGCTGTGCGCGGCAGGGTTTGCGGCTCGGCCCAGGCGTAATCGCGATCCAGCCAGCGATTGGCCAGGCAGCGGAAAAAATCCAGGCCATTGGCCATACCGCCCTGACGCAAAAACTGCCAGAGCCGGTCGCGGTCGTCNGCGGCCACGGAGCTCAAGCCGCTGAGTTCCGGGTCCGGGCGATCATCACCCGGCACCAGGATCAGCTGCACGCCGCGCTCGGCCAATTCCACCAGGCGCTCGATGCCGTAGCGCCAATAACCGATGCCGCCGTGCAGCGAAATCAGGATGACCTTGGCGTGGCGCAGCACCTCATCGACGTACAGGTCGACCGAGGCATGGTTTTGCACCTGCATCGGGTTGGCCAGGCGAAAGCTGGGGTAATCGTCGGGCAACTGCTGGGCCGCTTCGGCCAGCAGTGCCAGGCTGGAATCGCCGCTGCACAGAATCACCAGCTCGGCGGGGGTTTGGCCTAAGTCGGCAATGTTGTCTTCCGAGACGAAACCGCCGGGCTGGGTCCTGAGCAGGTGCATGGGTTAAACGCTGAGCGCAGCGCGCAGTTGCGCTTCAAGCAGCGTGGCGTCCAGTTCTTGGCCGATCAGCACCAGGCGCGTGGTGCGCGCTTCATCGGCGCCCCANNCACGGTCGAAATGCTTGTCGAAACGCGTGCCCACACCCTGGATCAGCAGGCGCATCGGCTTGTTCGGGATCGCCGCGAAACCTTTGACACGCAGGATGCCGTGTTGCACCACCAGTTGATTCAGGGCGTCGAGCAGCAGCGCTTCATCAGCTTGCGGCAAGTCGATGGAGATGGAATCAAACGCATCGTGGTCGTGGTCGTCTTCACCTTCGTGGTGATGATCGTGGTGGCTGTGGCGACCGTCGATGTGTTCTTCGGAGCCGGCGCCCAGGCCAATCAACACGTCCAGCGGCACGCGACCGCTGCTGGCCTCGATGATTTTCACGGCCGGCGGCAGCTCTTCGGCGACTTCAAGGCGCACGCGTGCCAGGTCTTCAGGGCTGATCAGGTCGGCTTTGTTGAGGATCACCAGGTCGGCGCTGGCCAGTTGGTCGGCGAACAGCTCGTGCAGGGGCGATTCGTGGTCCAGGTTCGGGTCGAGTTTGCGCTGGGCATCAACCTGATCCGGGAACGCGGCAAAGGTGCCTGCGGCGACAGCCGGGCTGTCGACCACGGTAATCACCGCGTCAACCGTGCAGGCGCTGCGGATTTCCGGCCACTGGAAGGCCTGGACCAACGGTTTTGGCAGGGCCAGGCCCGAGGTTTCGATCAGGATATGGTCGAGGTCACCGCGACGGGCGACCAATTCGCGCATCACCGGGAAGAATTCTTCCTGCACGGTGCAGCACAGGCAGCCGTTGGCCAGTTCGTACACGCGGCCGTTGGCTTCTTCCTCGGTGCAACCGATGGAGCACTGCTTGAGGATTTCACCGTCGATGCCCAGCTCGCCGAACTCGTTGACGATCACGGCGATGCGACGGCCCTGGGCGTTGTCGAGCATATGGCGCAGCAAGGTGGTTTTGCCCGAGCCGAGGAAGCCGGTAACGATGGTGACGGGGAGTTTGGCCAGTGTTTTCATCGGATGCCCTTTGGGGCGGGCATACGGGACGACAGGCCCTGCGGC